>JBLMZS010000050.1:0-193561 GCA_050258935.1 Bacteroidota bacterium | reverse complement strand
ACGCGAGCTCGATATGTGCAGGAAAGAAAATAAAACTGAGGTCCCAGGTGATCTTTATATCAGGAACGCCGGTCACCGTTATCTGCTAAGGTTCGACTGTTCAAAGTGCGAGATGAATGTCTGTGTAGCAGATGTTCCCAGATAGTTAATTTAGAATCGTATTTTATAATGAAGGAATAGACTGGCATGAAAAATAGAAAAATATTGTGTGTGGGTGAAGTGCTGTGGGATTCGCTTCCGGCCGGAATGTTTCCAGGAGGGGCCCCTTTCAATGCAGCCTGTCATCTGCACGGCATGGGTGAAGACGTGGCCATGGTCAGCAGGATTGGAGACGATGAAAATGGCAGGGGAATTCTTGCAGAAATGGAAAAGAGAAACATGAATACCCGCTTCCTCCAGAAGGATGAAACCCGTCCGACCGGACTGGTGAGCGTACGCATTGACGACTGGGGTAATCCGTCGTATAATATCGTCAATCCCTCGGCATGGGATTTTATTGAAGCAGAAAAGGAACTGCTGGAGCTTGCGGCCGAAAGCAGTGTTATTGTCTACGGAAGTCTTGCACAGCGGAACAGAAAAAGCAGGGAGACGATAAACAAGCTGCTGGATATTGTGCCTTTAAGGGTATTTGATGTGAACCTTAGGGCTCCGTACGATGATCCAAAAATTGTGCGCGAATCGCTTATGAAATCCGTCATAGCAAAATTAAATGAGACCGAGTTCTACAGGATTGCTGCATGGTTCGGGCTGCCTGAGGTAATCAGGACAGGTGCAGAAAAAATTTCCGAAGTATTCGGTTGTAAAACTGTATGCATTACACGCGGGGAAAATGGCGCGGCACTGTGGCATAAGGGAGAATGGACCGAACATCCCGGGTTCAGCGTTGCGGTAAAGGATACTGTTGGGGCCGGAGACGCTTTCCTTGCAGCATTCATTCAGTCAGTACTGGACGGCAGAGACAGCATGAGCATTCTTGAACGCTCCAACAGGGCCGGTTCGTTTGTGGCAGGCTGTACTGGAGCGATACCAGTCATCGATAACCTGTAGACACAAATATTTAAGTATGCACGTTGGCGGCCGGAAAGACATACCGGTGGTACCGGGGGATAAAAATTCACGGTTTCGGATTTATATTGTATTTTTGTTTAATAGCTACAAATTCTGGAAAACGCAAATGATACTTTTCAAACGGGGGAAATACAACATGTGGAAAAGATGCATCGGGCCTGCGCTGATATTTCTGTCGGTCTTTCCTTTTTCCGGCGAGTCGTATGCCGGGTCAGTCCGGCATATGCAGGACAGTACCGCAGCGGTCATGGACTCTGCAGCAATTACCGTAAAGGCAGATTCTCTGATCAAAAAAAAACGACCGGCGATCATACCGCTTCCAAAAGAAATTCAGCGGCAGTCTCCGTCTCGCTACATTAACCATAGTGAAGTTCTTTTCAACTACCAAAACTACGCCGGCGATATTCTGGACTATAGTCCTGCAGTCTTTACACGTTATCAGGGCCAGACAGGAAATCCCCATGAAACAACTGTGTACGGTGAGGGGTTCGGCAACGTTTCATATATGCAGGACGGCATTCTTCTGAACAGCCGCCTGACAAACGTGTTCTATCTGACGGGGATACAGGCGGGAAATATTGACTCTATCGAGGTTTCGAGGGCACCGCGCAGCTTTATGCATGGCATTTTCAGCAATTCGGCATCGGTGAATTTTATAACGCGTAACAATCCTACTGTTGACAGTTCCAAGCTGCCCTACACTCGTATAAGGTATTATCAGGCACCTGGTGAAGAGGCTATGATAAATTTCGTGTATAATTCTTATATAACCCGCAACTTTATGGTGTCTGCAGAAATTACAAACCAGAAAAAAGACTCAACTTCTTCCTCATTCTACAACGAAGAATTCTGGACCTGGATGGCCAGTGCGGGTCTGAGATATATGCCGGACAATAAGACCAATATTATTTTCTCATACGATTTACTCCATGACCAGACTCACATGAATTTTGGACTCGACAAGGATTCGGTATTCAGAATGGCCAGAAGGGATGTCGGCAGTTTCTATGACCGTATTAAATCATTGGCCGGTGATGCGCAGGCGCCTGTATTATCGAAACAGTTCCACGAGAAAGTTATATCTCATAAATACACGCTGCGTATGCTTAATGAGATCTCTGACGCCCTCAGTACGCGGGCAGCACTGTATTATCAGAAGCAGGAAGATGAATACGGATACGGACCTGGCAGTATGAGAAATAACGATTATGCGAATTTCGGTTTTCTGGCAGAGGCAACTCTGCGCCAGGGCATATCTGAATTAACAGCTTCTGCCGGATACGATAATATCGATACAGACGCATATTTCATTTCAGGCGGCAGGTACCTGTTCGCCTCCGGCCTTTATTCGATGAAACTACTGCAGGGCAGACTTATTCCATCTGTATTTGCAAAATATACACGTGTTGATGAGGATAATTATACCGGCTGGGGTGCGGATGTAAGATATCAAGTCAATGATAAGGTTAGTGTGTATCTCGGAGCATCGAGTTATAAAAGAACACCTGCTCCGCCCATTGCAGGCAGCCGTTTCACCGGTTATATAACCAATGCCGAGGCAGGGATTGACTATAAGACATCAGGAATGCAGGCGGAACTGAATTTCGGTTATATAAAAAACCGGGATCTGCTGTGGTACAATCCGCTGGCCGAATATCTGTATTATGTATCTGATGACGTATACAGAAAAACATACAGCGTGTCGCTGAAGCTCGATGCCCGGTACGGCAAGATGCTTTTTGAAAGCACCTCAGCGATGTATTACAGCTGGAGCAATTATCCTGCAGCAGTTGCAATAATTGATGGAAGGCCTGTGCTGAACAATACTGAAAGACGCATGTATCTGATGCCTGAATACGTTGCGAGAATGGGGCTGTATTATACCGATGTCATGTTTGATAACAGTCTCAGACTGAAAACGGGGTTCAGTGCTTCGCTGACCGGAATGCAGAATGAATACTACTATGACAGGGAATATCCTCAGAGGAAGATGTTGTTCATAGCCGGGGCAACTCCGGAGCTGGTAGTAAGACCTGCAGCTGTACTGAATTATGTCCTGACTGCCCAGATACGGGAGCGTGCGGTCATTTACCTGAGGTATGAAAATCTTACTGATGAAAAGTACTATATTACTCCGTATTATATAATGCCTGAAAGGGGTATGCGGCTGGGTGTGTCCTGGGAATTTTTAAACTAGATCAGCGGACTGTATCTGCATCTGTGATTTGGCGGAAAGTCGCACCGGGCGCTCAATATTGGTCAAAACAATGTGTAGTATATCACAATTACTGTAAATATTAGGTGAAATAAGCTTTATATTTAAAATATTTCAGTATAAATATTTGTATTATAAAAAAAAATTTTTATTTTGCAGTACAATTCACAATAATTTTTGAGGTATAAAATGGCTAACAGCAAATCAATGACAAAAGCTCAGATTATTGATCATCTTTCAAAGAAAACCGGTACTACAAAAAAATTATCCGGCCAGTTCCTGGAAGAGCTTGTACAGCTCGCTTACAAAGAAGCTAAAAAATCATTTATTCTTCCCGGACTCGGAAAACTCGAAGTTTCCAGCCGCAAAAAAAGACAGGGTAGAAACCCCGCTACCGGTGAAACCATAACAATACCGGCAAAGAAAGTTTTGAAATTTAAGATTGCGAAAGCTGCAAAAGATGCAGTTCTTCCGGCTAAGAAAGAAAAATAAGCCGTTAAGACCGAACGTAAAATACTGAATGTTTAATTGTCTTTTTCAGACATTGAACATTCAGTTTTTTTTTGCCCTTATTTTACCGCCCTGAGCTTAAAATAAACTTCCTCGGGTGAAAAGATTCCGGCAAAGAACCTTTCGTACATTACCGGTTCCAGATTGATGAAGAGATCCATCCACTTCAGCAGTGCAAAATGGGATGTGATGAATTTTTTCTCCAGCACCTCAAACTGCGCCTTCCCCTCATAATTCGTTCTGTGCGTCAGTTTCCATTTTTCGTAGAACTTCAGTTTGCGGTTCCCGATAAATTCATAGTTGTCGAATGTACGAATAGAGAAGGGGATCTTATGATCGGGCTCGCCGAAGTATTTTGTGTTGAGGAAAAATGGTGCATATACGACCAGAATTCCTCCGGGTTTGAGTATCCGGTAGAGTTCTGAAATTGTTTTATGAAAATTATCCAGATGTTCCAGAACATGTGAGGCATATACTTCGTCAAATACATTGTCGTCGAAAGGATATGGGAATTTGGTGATGTCGCAGACCATGTTACCTCCATAGTCCACTATGTCGAGGTTGATATAGCCTTCCTTGATATCCCTTCCGCAGCCTAAATTTAATTTCATATGTTATTTATAAAGATATTATTATTGTTTAATTTAAAACACCGGTTATAAAATAAACCTAAACAAATAAAGATAAAACAGAAAACTTACATGCTAAAAAAAAATCTTATCAAACCGGTCCGCATAGCTGCAGCAGCCGCTTTGCTGGCAGCAGTATTATCAGGCTGCGGTTCAACGCGCACACCCGAGGCAGCTGCCGAAAAAATTATCAATGCCTCATACGTCGGTTCCACCATTGAATATCTCTCTTCTGACTCGCTCAAAGGCCGCAGTACTCCGTCGAAGGAACTTGATTCTGCCGCGGCATATATTCAGCGCCAGTTCGAATCATTCGGCCTGCAGCCGGTTAACGGCAGCTACTTTCAGCCGCTCAGCCTTACTGTGGTGGAACTCGGCGCGGACAATCACCTCGTGATAAAAGACAAAAATGATAATTCTCAAAAGAGTTTTAATATCAAGTTTGATTTCACGCCGTTTGAAATGACCGCCGGCCGGAGTGTCGGGGGAGATATAGTATTTGCGGGCTACGGAATCACCGCACCTGAATATGGTTACGATGACTATGCCGGCCTGGACGTGACAGGTAAGACAGTTATAGTTCTGAAGCACGAACCGGGGGAAAATGATACTGCATCGGTATTCGCAGGGACAAAGCCCAGCATCCATTCGGAAATATCTGAAAAAGTTTCAAACGCAATAGAGCACAAAGCTGCAGCCATTATTATTGTAACCGATCCGCTAAACCATACATCGCTTTCGCCTCAGGGATTTCCATGGCCGTCGCTGTCGAAATTTATTCCGAAGAGTGCACTTCCGGTAATGATCGATTCACCCGACTCCATGAAAATTCCAGTAGTACAGGCGGGTGAGGAGGTAGTCAAGGGTCTGTTCGGAAGCGTAGAGGCTCTCAGAAATATTCAGGCATCTATAGATAAGAATGTAAAACCGGCTTCTTTCATTATAGCGGGAAAAAAGATTGACCTGAAAACGGATCTCCGCGTAGCACGCAGTGAAATAAAGGAAAATCCCGCTAAGAATGTTGTGGGATTTCTGGAAGGCAGCGATCCGAAACTGAAGAATGAACTTCTCGTTATCGGCGCTCACTATGATCATGTGGGATATAAAAAGAGTCATCAGCCGGATCAGGATTATATATTCAACGGTGCAGATGACAATGCATCGGGCACCTCGGGAATGATTGCCATTGCAAAGACTTTTGTTTCAATGGAAAAAAGACCGGCACGCAGCATACTTTTTATAGCATTTGCCGGAGAGGAACTGGGGCTGTTCGGTTCGCAGTGGTATGTGAACCATCCGTTGTTCCCGTTGTCTAATACAGTGGCTATGCTGAATCTGGACATGATTGGCCGCAATTCAAAGGATGAGCTGTTCCTTGTAGGGGCAAACGCCGAACCTGAACTTACTGCCATTGCCATGAAGGAAAATGAAAAAACAGGCTTTAAAATAAAATTTGAAGATGATTTTTCCGGCCGCAGCGACCAGGCGAATTTCCAGAAAAAAGGTGTGCCTGCTCTGTTCTTCTTTACCGGAACACACGCGGATTATCACAAGGTCAGCGATGAATTTAGTCTTATCGATAAAGACAAGACTGCTGAGGTCACCAGGCTGGCATTTTTTACTGCTTACAGGATAGCAAACGAAAACATGCACTATAAAAACAATAAATAATTATCAAGAATCATTTTTTTAGGGAGATCTATGAAAAAATTAACCGTGTCTCTGTTTGCATTATTACTGCTGCTGCCTGCATTTGTCTCTGCACAGTCTGCACATAAACTGCAGTACAAAATGGAGAAAGGAAAGACCTACCGTTATGAAATACTGAGCGACGGTTCCTTCACACAGACCATGATGGGGCAGGAAATGAAAATTACGACCAACGTACTCATCACAAACAGGATCGTAATTGAAGACGTTACAAAGGATGGAAATATTGTTCTGCTTGCATCTATGGATTCAGGCCGTGTAAGTACAAAAATGCCGATGAAGGATACCACCATCAGCCTCGACAATTTTGCAGGAAAAAGGACGAGGATCACGATGGACAAGCTCGGCAACGTGCTCAAAAGAGAAATAGTAGATACCATGGAAAACGGACAGATGGCTTCTATGGCTCAGATGCAGCTGGCTCAGTTCTTCATCCTTTCGGGCGATGCTGCAAGTTCGTGGAAATCATCAAAAACCGATACACTCGATATGATGGGCGGAAAGATCGTCAACGTTTCAGACATGGATATGTCGATTCAGGGCAGCGAAACTATGGCCGGACACAATAGTCTCAAGATACCGTTTACGGGAAAAATAACCTCCAACGGAAAAACAAGTATGATGGGCCAGGAACTGTTTATAGAAGGAAACGGAAAAGTATCCGGTACGTTCTACTTCGATGAAAAAGCCGGGATAATGTCATTCAGCGAAACTCTGACAGACCTGGATATGACTATGGCTACCACTGGTGAAAATAATATGATCATCCCTATGACACAGTCAAATAAAACTACTGTGAAACTGCTGAATAAATAGAACGATTTTGGTATTGGTTGAGAATAACAAATATAATTGCCGTCCTTTTCCGAAAGGACGGCATGGCTATATGATTATGCGCATGTATTTTTTTTATATACTGCTCTGCTTCCTGATCACAACTCCTGCCTTAAGGGCTCAGATCGTAGACAGCGATATGACGCTGTCTCAGGCTCTCTCCGGTCAGGGCATCCCGGATAATATTCAGCGTGAACTTAACCTGCTGGACGTAAAATATTATTCTTTTGACGGAAAGATTCACAAGGGACAGCTGGTGGTCCACCGTTCTGTGAGCGAAGATGTGCGCGAAGTATTCGAGATAATGCTGGAAGAAAAATTCCCCATAGCCAGAGTAATTCCTGTTCAGAGATACGACTGGTCGGACGAGCTGTCAATGAAGGATAACAACACGTCTGCATTCAACTACAGGCGTGTAAAGGGAACCCGCATAATGTCGAAGCATTCGTATGGACGGGCAATCGATATAAACCCGCAGCAGAATCCGTTTTTTAAACGGGGAAAATATTCTCCGGCGGGAGCTGTGTACAGAAAAGACCAGCCTGGAACCCTGACTGCCGGATCGCGGATCGTAAAAGAGTTTAAGAAACGCGGCTGGAGGTGGGGCGGTGAATGGAGGAGCTCAAAGGATTATCAGCACTTTGAGAAATAAAGCCGGTGAAATAATATTAGAATAATATTTCAGGGATATTTGTAATTGAGTGTGAATATTGTTAAATTTATACAAATGAAAAATTCATTAAACATATCGAAAAACAACAGCTGGCGTTGGTGGTGGAATAACAAAATTTCACTGACCGCTCAGTAGTATATATAAATATAAAGTTTACAGCCGCGGAATGTGAAAACTATCCGCGGCTTTTTTGTTTTAATATCAGAAGCCGTGAAAAAATATCACGGCTTTTTTGTTTTTAAATGCGAATCATATAATAAATTAGGGAATACTGCCATGTCAACGTACAATACCAGGGAGAACAAAATATTCTTATCAGTAGCCGAAATGCCGCGCAAATGGTACAATATACAGGCTGATATAAAGGAGCCTATGGCACCGCCGCTGCATCCGGCCACCAAACAGCCGGTTGCCCCGGGTGATCTGTCTGCAATATTCCCGGACGAACTGATAGCACAGGAAATGAGCCGAGAGAAATTCATAGAAATACCAGAAGAAGTATTCGACTTTTATGCACTGAGCCGGCCGACACCGCTTATAAGAGCTTACCGGCTCGAAAAAGCACTGGATACACCGGCTAAGATATATTTCAAATATGAAGGTACAAATCCTGCAGGCAGCCACAAAACCAATACATCCATACCTCAGGCATACTACAATAAAAAGGCCGGCATAAAAAAACTCATCACTGAAACCGGCGCCGGACAGTGGGGCGGAGCCCTGTCGCTTGCCTGCAATTACTTCGGTATGGACTGTCAGGTCTTTATGGTCAGGGTCAGCTATGAGGGTAAACCGTACAGAAAATCATTCATGCAGCTCTTTGGTGCTGACGTTATTTCAAGTCCTTCCAGCCTTACAGAATCAGGACGTGCAATACTTGCGAAGACGCCTGATACACCGGGATCACTCGGGATTGCCATCAGCGAGGCTGTTGAGGTTGCAATGCAGAGAGAAGATACAAACTACGCACTCGGCAGCGTGTTAAACCATGTAATGCTGCACCAGACAATTATCGGCGAGGAAGCCCGTCTGCAGATGGAAAAAACCGGCGACTATCCGGATGTAGTGATAGGCTGCTCTGGCGGCGGCAGCAATTTCTCCGGCCTTACATTCAGTTTCCTGAGGGATAAACTATCGGGCGAAAAGCCGGGTCTTGAAGTAATCGCAGTAGAGCCGGCATCGTGTCCTTCACTTACCAAGGGACGGTTTGCCTACGATTTCGGTGATACATCAGGATTTACGCCTCTGATGAAAATGTATACGCTTGGCCACAATTACATTCCGCCCAGTATTCATGCAGGTGGTTTGAGGTATCACGGTATGTCACCGCTGGTATCACACCTTTATCATCACGGCTATATTACTGCAGAGGCTTATGCACAGACAGAAGTATTTGACGCTGCGCGAATATTTGCCAGGGCTGAAGGAATTGTGCCGGCTCCTGAGAGTTCGCATGCAATAAAATCTGCTATGGAATATGCGCTCAGGTGCAAGGAAAGCGGAGAGGCCAAAACCATTTTGTTTAATCTCTCAGGACACGGATTCCTGGATCTGGGAGCTTATGATTCTTATCTGAGGCAGAAGCTGGATGCATCGGTTCCGGAGGATGAATACTTCAACGGATACCTCGAACAGCTTCCGGAAGTTGAATAACGCGCAGTAATTGTTTTTATGACAAAAAATGGAGTATCCTTTTCGTAAGTTAGTTATACTAACGAGATGATCTTAACAGACCCTCAACGGAAAAGGATACTCTATTATTATGTTCAATAACATAAGAAATCAGATTACAGTAGTCATTTTTCCCCCCTGGTATTGATGTCAATATGCATATGTCATCTCCTGATATTTCTTATCCCCGGGCATTTCTTTATTCGGCGGAAATTACATAAATTGCCGGCAGAAGAATTCTTTATATCAACTATATCCGGAGAATTATTATGCCGACACCTGACTACAACGCAATGCTTGAAGTGGCCATAAAGGAGGCCGAAACCGGTCTTGCCGAAGGAGGAATCCCTATCGGGGCCGCACTGTTCGATTCAGATGGCAATCTGCTAGGAAGCGGACACAACAGGAGAGTCCAGGAGAACGACCCGTCTGTTCACGCCGAAACGGATGCTTTCAGAAAAGCAGGCAGACAGCGTTCATACAGGGACAAGATTATGGTATCCACGCTCTCACCTTGCTACTACTGCAGCGGACTGGTGCGCCAGTTTAAGATCGGGACCGTGATAATGGGCGAGAATGAAAACTTCAACGGGGGTACAGACTGGCTGGCAGAGAACGGTGTAAAGGTGATAAATCTGAATTCACAGAAGTGCAAAGACCTGCTGGCCGGATATATAAAGGCCCATCCGGAAGTGTGGAACGAAGATATAGGTGAGTAAAATAAAAAAGCCATTCTGTTCTTGACTGTGAACAGAATGGCTTTAATACCGATGGCTGTAAATCCTATTTTTTGCCGCCCTGTGCAGCTTTTGCTTTCATGAGAGCAATTTCAGAAGCGGCTGCTTTCTTGAATTTCGGGTCAGACTGTGCTGCCGTAAACTCATCAGCTGCCTTTTTCATATCGCCTTTAGCCTTGTATATCTGTCCTTTATAGTATGAGATGGCTCCGTCGGTGACAGTTTTCTTGTTCTGTGAGGCTTTATCGAGCGCACCCAGAGCTTCATCGTACTGTTTCTTATCAGTATATACCTTTGAAAGCGATACATAAGCCTGATCGAATCCAGTGGCTTCTGCAGACTTTGTGAAATTTTCTATTGCCTGATCGTATTTTTTTGCTTTGTAGGCGTTGTTGCCGAGCATGAAATACGTTCTGCTGGCTGCATCCTGAGCACTCTGTTTGATTTTATCGTTTTTGGATATCTTTATTACCTGCTCATAATTCTTCAGTGCGCCTTCATAATCCTTTTCAGCTGTCTGGGCTCCGGCAACTGCGAGATATGCATTTTCAAATTCCGGATTAGCTGCTATAGCATTGTTGAACATGTCTATAGCTTCTTTGTTTTTCTCCAGCTTCGTAAGGGCGAGACCTTTCTGGAAGTAAGTCTTATAGTCTTTATTGATAGCGAGAGACTTGTCATAATTCTGTATAGCTTCGTCATACTTGCCGGCCTTGTAAAGTTCGTTACCGGTGTTGTACAATTCAATGGCTTTTGCATTGGTGATGAAGTTAATGTTGTCCTGTGCCTGCAGTTTCAGCTGTTCGTTCTGACTGATTTCAAGTACCTTTTTGAAGTTGGCTTCTGCTTCGTCATACTCTTTGAGAGAAAGGTTGAGCAGTCCAAGTCCGTTGTAAGCAACATCGTTATTAGGATCGAGACCGAGAGCAGACTTATATGAATCCTTTGCTTCGGGTTGTCTGTTCAGCTTGGTAAGGGCGTCGGCCCTCATTATGTAAGTCCTGGGATATTTTGCAATCTGAAGGCTGGAATCGAAACTCGCCAGAGCATCTGCATAATTGTTCGCCTTCATAGCAAGGATTCCCTTATTGATGTGTATGGCGGCAGCCGGATCAATTTGGGCAGCAGATGTAGAATCCTGCTGTGCAGAGGAGGTGTTACATAAAACAAATACAAATAGCGATGAGAGTAATAAAAACAATTTTTTCATAGCTTTTCTCCGGTCTTCATTAAGTAAGAAAGTTTATTAGTCCTATTTAACAAAGATATAATAAAATAATGAAATAATAAAGGCCGGGGTCAGATATACCGGATGAATGTTTTTTTCAGATAGCGTTCTTCCAGTACTCCGGCTATTTTTTTTATGAGGTTACGTCTTAACCCCAGCTCCACGGGCAGATCCGGATCCTGGTGCGCTTCGTTGATTCTGGTGCCGACTATAAAATGGATCATATCGCTGTCGAGCAGCAGGTCCACCGCCCTTTTTACAGCATTATACCGCAGTACCTGGTGGTGTGTTCCTTCCTGAAGAGTGCTTAAAATTTTCTCCAGAGTAACCGAACCCTCTGTAACCAGGTCAATTCCGTCCATGAGTGAGCAGGGTGGTATCTCCGGGTCGCGGTCAGAAGTGTCGGTCTGCACGTCGCGGCGCAGTTCGCGTGCAATCAGGTTTGCAGTCGAACCGCCGCAGATTATTTTTCTGCCTTCGAAACTGTCCAGTATGGAAGCCATAAGTGTGTCGTTTTCCTTCAGGTGAGGCGGGCCGGTGGCAATTATCAGTTTGCGCGGCTTGCGGAAATATATAGCTGCACAGGTGATGTCATCTTTGGGCCTGTACGAGTCTATTGCGCAAGCCCTGTTGACCAGAGCCTCAGCAGTCTGACGCGCAGAAATGCCGGGCTTTTCTGCAATCAGTCTTAAGAGATACAGGAAAGCATTTTCAGTGCCCCAGCCCTCGGGGTATTGTCTGCTTCCGATGCCCGCCTGACTCACGCCGTCTGTGAAAAATATGATCCGGTCTTCCGGTTCGGCGGTAAATTCTGAATAGAGCAGCGAATTACTCTTGTTTTTCCTGTATGCCAGTTTGTGCGTCTGTCGTTCAGGTGTGATCATTTTCCCTTTGCGCAGGAGCACGAAAGGCGGATTGTCGTATTCGATTATTCTGACGTTCAGGTCGTTGTCTATATCGGCTATGGTGAATGTGGAATAGCTGATCTTCCGGACCTTGCAGACCGGAAGAGTGCGCATAATGGTCTCTGCCGTATCGGTTATATCCCTGCTGTTTGAGATGAAGCTAATGGCCATGGTGGAAGTAAGTGTTGCCAGTACGTTCGCCTTTATACCGCTGCCGAGTCCGTCTGAGAGTACGGATATGATGCGGTTATCCTCGCAGATCTTCTTTGACAGGAATACGTCGCCGCCTGTCAGCTGGCTGTACTTGAAACTCTGATGATAGTCCGTTTCAACGAAACAGTCCTCGTTCCGCTTTGCAGGCGGAGCGTCGAAATATTTGTCTTCAGCACTACTCATCTTCAATATCGTCAATCTTATTTGTTGAGAATGACTCAATGATGCCGTTAAGTATGACTTCACTCTCGGCTGCATTTTCACCCAGCAGATATGCAATTTTCTGCACGGTGGAAAGGTTCTTCTTTATGACTTCTCTTGCCTTATTGACCACCTGCTCCTTCCTCACCCAGGGTTCGGTAATGTCGCGGAAAATGCCGCCGACGATCCTTTCTTTTTCGATAGTGAATATAGAGAACAGCAGCACGGTATTGTTAAAGCTGAGTTCTTTGCCTACAATATCGTTACCGGTTTCGAGTACAGTCTGGAAAAGTTTATATGACGGCATTATTTTCTGCAGCATAGCTCCTTCGAGTCCGGGCCGCACATCATATAGCATCATTGTTTCTTCACCCATGAGTGTTGCGAATATCTTATTACACTCCACTATTCTCAGTTTATCGTCCACAATCACCACACCCGAGGGCATAGTTTGTATAAGCGCATTTGCTTTTTTCTGTGCCAGCACGCGCATATATGAAACGCACTGTTTTGTCTCAGATTTGCCGTCCAGGAGAGATACCGCGAAGTCGCGGCACGTGTTGTAGCCGCATCCGGCGCAGTTCAGCTCGTCTTTTGGAACTGTTTTGCCTATGGTCTGCAGCATTTTGCGTATGTCGTCTTCTCCGTAGTGCAAGTGTTTGACTTCCGTGTTATCAAATCTGCGCGAAATATCCATGACCGGTGCTAAGTGTGATGGTTCGTCCGGTAATACAGCATTGTCGATAACGCTGAGGCGTTTGATGACTGTGGATGAGGGAGTATTTGTTTTGGGCCCGTTTATGCATCCGCCCTCGCAGGCAAGCAGTTCCAGAAACAGGTTTTCGCGCAGCGGATAATTTTCCAGATCATTCAGGGCGCGGGAAATATTCGGTATACCCGAAAAGCTCATAAATGTGCTGCTGACTGCCGAAGCGTCTTTTTTTATGCCTGCATTCATCCCGCCTTCCACCGGGTACAAAGCTCCTTCGAAGGCACGACGGGGTATGAACTGCGCATCGGGCTCAGGACTGATACTGTTCAGATCTATTTTCTCCTGCTGCAGCCATTTGGTCAGATCTTCAAACGTAATTACTGCCTCTACAAGATCGGGGAACAGATCGCTTTCTTTTTTCTTTGCAATGCAGGGACCTGCAAAAACTACGCTGGTATCGCTGCCGTAAAATTCCTTCAGCATCCGGGCGTGAGACAGCATAGGCGACAGAAACGGTGTAATATATCCGGCCTTTGACGGCTCGTACTTCAGTATGTACTCGACTACAGAAGGACAGGCTGAGGATATGAATATTCGTTTCTGAGCGTTCTGCGACTCACTCAGCAGATGTGCACAGTTGGCCGATACTTCCTGTGCACCCAGGGCAGTTTCAGATATGCCGAAGAATCCCAGTCTCTTGAGTCCTGTGATCATCTGAGGGATCCCGGTCTGATTAAACTCGCTTATATATGAAGGCGCCAGCGACAGTATCACCCTTCTGCCCGAGGCAATTATCTGTCTGAGTCCCGGCAGGTCGTCGCGCACTTTCTTTGCACCAGGTGGGCATACCTCCACGCAGCCGCCGCAGAGTATGCACTGTTCGTATATCACGGTGGCGCTGCCGTTTTCGACACGGATTGCCTTGACGGGACAATTCCTGACGCATTTGTAGCAGTCCTGACAGTCCGCTTTTTCGGTGTATATGGGATTTAAGTAATTCATATAAGTTTCTGAAATATAATATCATTATCGCAAATATAACGAATAATTTGAAGAATGCGTTCTGCGGTACCCACCTTCATATCCGGCCAAAAAAAATGTTGCGTTAGATGAATAATCTGTTAACTTAAATACAAGGGGTGTCTTTGAGGGCAAAAAGAATATCCCTGAAATCGGAGGGCAAAACAATACAGAGGGCAAATGTATTTTCCGCTTATCTTTTGTATTCTCATCCCTTCATTCGATCTTACATAAAAATCTATCCATTATATAGAGGGCAAAACCGAAATGAAAGGTAAAGATTCTTCTAAACCTTTGGATGACAGGAATAAGATATTTCGCATAATTGATATCGTGTATCGTCAGAAATGGGTAATACTATCGACAATATTAATAGTGACAGGTTTAGTGGCTTACTATACGATGAAGCAGGAAAAAGTATACGCTTCTACAGCTTCGGTAATAATTCAGGGAGATAACATCGGTAAAGGCCTTGGAATACTGGATCTGTCGGGAACTGCGGCACGCAACCTTCAGAATGAACTCGAAATACTCGGATCAAGAGACCTGTTGCTTCAAATTACTAAAAAGCTGGTGCACAGGTTTTATATAGATACTGTAGGCAGGCGGGATACGCTTTCTATAGTAAAAAGTTCGATGCAGCGTCTGGGGATCAGCGATACTTCGGATCCAAGGCTGATAGACAGGATACTCGGTAATGTGGCAAAAGCCAGCAGCTTCGAGCTTGGGCGGGAGAAGGATATTATAAAAATCTCTATTACCAGCACTAACCCTGAAGAGGCTATGATAATTGCCAATGTGTATGCCGAGACTTATTATGAGAAAGACCTCTTGCGCAGCAGATCAAACGCCACAAAGGTGAGAAGATTTCTGGAAAGCCAGAGCATGCAGCGGCTGGCAGAACTGCAGAAAAGCGAGGGAGTGCTGCGGGGATACATGGAGTCCAACGGAGCGATGAAGCTCAACGATAAATCCAGCCTGGTAATACAGAAAATGACCGAACTGGAGAGCGAGCTTGAGAATAACGAGCTGGAATACCAGAAAAATGCGCTTCTTGTGGATACATACAAGAAAGAACTGCAGCGCGTGGTCCCGCAATATACTCAGAAAATAGTGAACGTAGATGACATGTATATACAGGAACTGCAGAAGACCATTGCGCAGGCCGAAGCAGAGAGAGATGTCTCCAAGATCGTCAGCAATCCGAATTCTCAAAGGCCCGAATATTCAAGGGAAATCAACCGCAGGAGCAAAACCATAGATTCGCTGAAGTCAGTGCTGGCAAGCCGTACAAAAGAATATGTCAAGCAGTCGATGAATGGTTATGGCGGCGGAGCGGTGGGTAAAGAGGGGGGCAATATAGTAGCCTCACTGTCGTCAGGCATCCAGGACCTGCAGCTGAAAATGCAGGCGCTGGAATCCAGCAGGGGAATACTCAAGCAGACACTCCAGCGGTATGAATCCGAATTCAGCTCCTTCCCGCGCGCGAGCATAGGACTTGCCAGTCTGACGCGTGACAAGGAATTCAACGAAAAACTGTATCTGAAAATCGGCGAACAGTACCAGGAGGCACTGCTCTCGGAACTATCCACATTCGGCAGGGTGGAGATACTGAATCCGGCTACTGTTTCCAATAAACCTGTGAGCCCTAAGGTTGTAAGCAACCTTATTGTAGGCGCGCTGTTGGGGCTTATCTTCGGCGTATTCAATGCATTCGCGCTTAACTTCTTTTTTAATTATGTGCGCTCGCCTCAGGACGTGGAGTCACTGGGATTCAGGCTCATTTCCACTATTCCCAAGATTGAGGGACATATGGGAGATGTCAAAAAGCTTGGCAAGGGCAATGGTGAAAACGAGCAGAGGCTGCTGTCTGCAAAATCAAAATATTCGACGGCTATAGAATCCTATCAGAGGCTGCAGCTGTATCTGACGTACGGGTTCCTGAATAAGGAAATAAAGACACTCGTTGTAACCAGTGCGGGTCCCGGAGAGGGCAAAAGCGCGACAGCTGCTAACCTGGCGGTTACACTGGCAAATTCGGGCAAAAAAGTGCTGCTGATCGACTGCGATATGCGCAAGCCTGCGGTGCATAAATACTTCAACGTTCAGGCCTCGCCGTCGCTTCTGCATCACCTGTTCAGGAAAAAATCTCTCGAAGAGGTGACCAAGCAGACTCATGTCAGGGGGCTTGATATCATTACGAGCATAGAATTCTCGCAGAACCCGGTGCTTGTTCTTACCAGTGAGGCAATGCAGCAGTTTATGGAGACGGTGAAGAACATCTATGACTATGTCATTTTCGATACGCCGCCTGTCAATGCGGTTACTGATGCAGTGCATCTGGCACAGAAAGTCGACGAAGTGATACTGGTAGCGAGAGCAAATAAGACCAATATAGAGGAGCTGAACCGCGCCAGCCAGCTATTTGAACAGTTCCACGTCAAAATAGGCGGAGTTGTACTGAACGACTTTGAGAACCAGAAGCTGTATCATTATTACGGCAGGTATTATGGTTACTATTCGCAGGAAGAACCGCGTACAAGGTGGGGAAGGAAGAAGGCCAACAAACGCAACAGGATCATACTGAAGACAGATGGGTTTGTGGAGGCCTCCGAGTTTGAGGACCTTATACCCGATGCAGATGGTGACAGTCAGAAAAAAAATGACCAGAATAATCAGGCGTCCTGATCTTAACATTAAAAGGCGTTTAGAGTATATCGTATAAAAAATATAAAGGAGGGGCTCGAGATGAATATCATCCGCGGGAAAATTATAGCCATTTTGTTATTTGTCTGCTGTATGTCTGCTCCCGGACTGCGGGCACAGAATAATCCCGGTTATTTTAAGATACAGGATATTGAAGGGGAGGTGACCAAGAAGGTGAACCTCTGGGGCTATATAAACAGGCCCGGCAGATATGAGGTGCCTCTGTCGACAAATCTGATCCAGCTGATTACATATGCCGGCGGACCGAAAGAACACGCCGTAATGGAAGATATTAAGATCTACAGGCTCCGCGATGATGGTAGCAGACAGATAATCGAAGTGGACCTTGAAGATCCCGCGAAAGTAAAAGAAACTCTTATTAGTCTTTATGATGAAGATACAGTGATCATAGAGTACAGCTCTCTGATCGACTGGCGCGAAATATTCGGGCTGATCAGTGCGCCGGTAGCAGTGCTGGCGAGTATTGCGCTGATTGTCGACCGTATTACAAACAAATAAGCTGAAAAGAAAATATAAGGTAAAAGGAGGGCAATGTGAAATTTCTGGTAACAGGAGGTGCCGGGTTTATTGGGTCAAATCTGGTATCCGAGCTTCTGATGCGCAGCCATCAGGTGCGCGTACTCGACAATTTTTCAACCGGAAAACGGGAGAATCTGCTGCCGTTCAAAAATGATATTGAACTGATAGAGGGAGATATACGCAGTTATCACATTGTCGAAAAGGCGGTGCGGGGAGTTGAGGTAATTCTGCACCAGGCTGCCCTTCCGTCTGTACCCCGTTCCATAGCTGATCCGATTACCACTAACGAAGTAAACGTGATGGGTACACTCAATGTACTTGAATCGGCGCGCAATGCAGGGACCAGAAGGCTGGTATTTGCATCTTCATCATCCGTTTACGGTGATAATCCGGTGCTGCCCAAGAACGAATCTATGACGCCGAATCCTCTTTCGCCCTACGCCGTTTCAAAACTGGCGGGCGAAAAATACTGCAGCGTATTCTCCAGGATCTACGGCCTGGAAACAGTTGCACTGCGTTATTTCAATGTATTCGGTCCCAATCAGGATCCCACGTCCCAGTATTCAGCCGTAATACCAAAATTTATCCGGGCTATAATGAATGATACCAGGCCTGTCATATTCGGAGACGGTGAGCAGAGCCGCGATTTTACGTACGTAAAAAATGTGGTGGAAGCCAATCTGGCGGCAGCAACAGCTGAAGTGGAAAAAGGAATTGCGCTTAACTGTGCATGCCACGAACAGATTACACTGAACAGACTGACCGAAGAGATCAACCGGTACCTGAAAAAAAATATAGAACCGGTATACGAAAAACCCAGGGCGGGCGATATCAAACATTCCTACGCCGACATATCTCTTATTAACGAGAAACTCGGATTTACGCCTTCTGTAAAGTTTGCAGAAGGACTTGAGCTTACGATCAGGAGTTACCTGAGCAGAACGGAAAAGTCAGCTTCCAGGGAACTTGTACCGGAAGAGCTATGAGACTGAGTGTGCCGAACCCGTTTAGTAAGCAGCTGCTTGCAGCAATGCTGCTCAATGCAATTGTTGCACTGATATTCTGGCTGTATATTCAGATGTTCGGAAGCCTGATAAGCAGGTATACTGCGTACTTTTTTGTAGCTCCGTTCTTGCTGATAGTATTGTTCCAGTGGAAGAATCCTGTGTATAAGACGGCGGCACCGATCTTTACCCTCATATTTCTCGAGAACGTCATAATAAGCAGGATCCCTGCGATTGCAGTGCCGTATATGAATGACCAGGCGGTTTTTTTCAGACTGGGTGTTACGTTCATATTTGCGCTCACTGTGGTATGCTCTTTCATGTATTACAAGGAAAAGTTCAGGCTGCCCAGATATATGACGCCAATGTGGCTGCTGTTTCTGGGGCTTGCAGTTGCCTCTATGGTAATTGGCGGTTCGGTGGATTTCGGTCTGTTGTCCGGCAATGTTTCGGATTTTATTACTTACTATCTTGAATTTTTCCTGTTCTTCTATCTCGGATACAGGGCGTTTGAGAGTTCCGGAGAAGTAAAACAGCTGCTGCTGCTGTTCGTGGTTTTCGGTATCATAACTGCAGTAGCCCACATATTTGCGATCACTACGGGTACAAACCTCGAATCGCTCAGGGGCCAGGAAGCAGTAGCTGAAAGCCGGGATCTGTCGCAGAACAACTGGAGGTATGGCGGATTTCTGGGCAATGTCAATACGATGTCTGCCTTTTACGTAATGCTTATCCCTGCTTCTTTGTACATGCTGTTCAGCGAAAGGGCGCTGTACAAAAAAGTGATTGCCGCAGTGGCCATGATATCAATGCTGATATCCATGCTTCTGGGCGCAAGCCGCGGTGGCCTTCTTTGGTCGGCACTGGGAATAATTGTGGCCTTATTCTATCTGAGGATAGGGTGGCAGAAAATTATAGGAGGCCTGCTGTTTGTAGCTGCCGTGGTATTTGTGGCCAACAGCCTTCTCAACCAGTTCTTTATGGAATATCTGCAGAGGGCGTTTGATGAAATATCCAGGAAAGGCACCGATTCTCCCAGAGAGATGATATGGTACTATACTATGTTTATAATCAGGGATAATCCGTTCGGCATCGGACTCTCTACTCACAATTATGCGATCAAGCTCAGGTACTATGCGAATATGGAATGGTCCAATCCCCATAATATGTATCTCGAAATGATCACTCAGACAGGATTTGCCGGTCTGGCGGTGTTCGTTTCCATAGTCGGAAGAGTGATAGCATCAAATATTAAGGCCTATATAAAGACAAAGGAAACTGAATCGAGAGAGGCGTTGGTATTCCTGCTTCTGTTCATAGCCGGGTTTATGCTGATGGGTTTTACAGAACCGATATTCAGAAATCAGTATAAACTGAACCATCTGTTCGGACTGCTGATAGGCATTTCCATGTCGCTCAGCGGCAGAATACTTACGGGACAGATAAAAAACAATAATGATGATAAAACTCGGGTGAATACTGAATGAAAAAACCGGTAGCCATATATCTGACCGGACCCCTGCCGCCTCCGGCGGGAGGCATTTCCGTGCACTTGCAAAGACTGCGTGACCACCTCATCGCCCACGGTAAAGAAGTAACCGTATATGAGGATTCGGCACTGATACACCGCAGTCTGCGCCTGAGTCTGAAGAGACTATTTGGCAGATCGCCCAGACTAATAACCCGGCAGGAGAGTATGAGCGGTGATAAAAACGGAAATGTCAGATACCTGAACAGTATTGCTTCTTTATTGTCGGTTATTGTTTCGGACAAAGCCAGGCAGAAGCGCATAATAGTTCATTATCATACTAAGAACTGGAAATACCGGGCACTTATTTGTCTTGCCTGTGCACTGAATGCTGACGCCAGATCGGTGTTTACGATACACAGCCTCAGGGATGAATATAGGGAACTGCCGGTAATGCAGAGACTGTGCCTGAAGTATGCGCTCAGCCGTGCATCATTCCTGATTGCGGTTAACGAACGGATTGCTGACAAACTTGAGAGCTGGGGAGGCGACAGGAATAAAATAGCGGTTATACCGGCATTTCTGCCCCCGCAGGACGGCAACATTGGCAGCCTGCCTGCTTATGTGGAGCGGTTTATGGGGGAGCGTGAACCCGTACTTTCTGCAAATGCATCGGGACTCAGAATTATAGCCGGGAAAGAGATTTACGGAGTACGCAGGACTATTGAACTGTGCGCAAGGCTGAAGGAAAACTTCCCCAGAGTCGGTGTGGTTTTCTGTCTTTCTAAAATTGATGACAGGGAGTACTACGAAAAGATGCAGGGGCTCATCAGGGAATATGCACTGGAAGATAATTTTCTGTTTGTAACCGAACCGTGCGATTTTTTCCCGGTACTGAAGAAGAGTGATGTCTTTCTGAGGCCAACTACAACAGATGGTGATGCACTGTCTGTGCGCGAGTCGCTGTATCTTGGGGTTCCGGCTGTTGTGAGCGATGCGGTTGAACGCCCTTCAGGCAGTATGGTATTTGACACAGACTCACAGGAGAGCCTGTTCCTTAAGACGCTCGAGTGTCTTGAGAACGCAAATGATATTCCGAAGTCAGGTTATGATTATCTGAGTAAAATACTGACGGTGTATGAAAGTATTTGAAAATAAAAATAATTCAATGAGAGTGATATGAAAAACGGAAAAACACTGACCGAACCTTTTCTGTTTCATGAGCCATTGAAAAGGAAAAACCCATTGTCATTTATGAAGTCAGCTTTAGCTGTTGCCGCCAATTTTTGGGCGAGGTATATATTATCTGTGAAATTTTACCGCGTCGCGGTAAGAAGCCTTGAGGATGAGATAAAGGTAATGCCTGCACTAATAGATACCGTATGCCGTCAGATAGGGGACATGGATACGGCGATAATGCAGGGGAAAATATCCGAGCGAAAGATTGAGACGTTCAGGCGCAGGGTGGAAAAGGGGTGCACGGGGTTTGTAGCTCTGAATGACGGAAATATGACCGGGTTCGGAGTATCTGCTGCGGGATTTGATACAAACAGGGGAATGACTATTAAGGCTGGTCCGGGTGATGGAGTAATCGTGGAAATTTACACACTGCCTCACTACAGGGGAAACAAAATTCAGACTTATCTGACTGGCCAGCTTCTCAGGCACCTGAAAACAAAGGGGTGCAAAAGGGCGCTGGTAGCTTATGAGTCGGATAATGAACACTCCAGAAGAGTTTTTATCAACAACAGATTTGTCGAATCCAGCAGAGTTATGGTAATCAATCTGATAGGTCTAAGGTTCCGGATGTCATCCAAGATGAGAAAAGATGGGACGGGACAGTAGTGGAATGCTGTTATGATGGCTGAGAATAATATACGGGAGGGAGAATATAAATATGGAAATAAGGATTGTGAGCACTGAAGATGATTTTGCCGCACTGGAACCGCACTGGAATGAAATACTGCTCGGCAGTGAAGCTGCAAATGTGCAGTCGTCATTCGAATGGCTGCACACCTGGTGGAAACACTTCGGCCAAAAGTCGCAGCTGTTTATACTCGTCGCAGAAGATAATGGCAGCATACTTGGGATTGCGCCCCTGATGATTCACAGCGTGGGAAAATTCTACAGAAATCTTATGAAATTCAAGCGGCTTGCGTTTCTGGGGGTGGGGTTTACAGATTATGCTGATTTTATAATCAGATCACGGCGTGCGGAAGTCCTCAGGGCATTCTTTGATACCATATATGAAAATAAACACATGTGGGATGAGGTTAATCTGAAGCAGCTGAATTCACTTTCGCCCCATGTCCCGATACTGAATAACGGGTATGTCGATCTGGCGCTGCGCAGCAAAAACCGGATAACGAAATTCTTTGAACCGAAGACCGAGCTTCTCTATGTGGATACAACAGGAGAATTTGCTGACTATACTCAGTCGCTCCCGGAAAAACTCAGAAAAGATATACACAGGTGCATGCGGGAGGCTGAGAAGTCGGGGAAACTGGAGCTGAAGGCATTTGACGCCATGGACAACAGCATACTCAAGGATATTCTCAGAATTAACCGGCAGCGCAACAGGATAAACGGCAGGCGCAGCATGTTTCTCGACAGAAACAGGTACGCTTTTATAAACGAAGTGCTGCCGCTGCTGGCAAAACAAGGCTGGCTGAAAATTTTTCTGCAGCAGCTCGATGGAAAGACCATTGCCTACGGAGTCACATTTTCTTTCAGGAATGCGATATTTTACTGGAATACTTCGTATGACCTGGACTATTCCAAATGTTCGCCGGGCAAAATTATCTTGTATGAGATGATCAGGTACTGCTATGAAAACGGGTACAAAAAGCTGGACATGATGGCCGGAGGCGAAGAATACAAATTCAGGTGGACCAGCACACTGACAAACAACTATGATTTTATACTGAGAAAAAATAACATAAAAACTGAATTCAGCCTGTTCTACGAAAAATTCAAGTACCGTCTGAAGGGATCTGTTATTTTGCCGGCCTTAATCCATATGATAGAAATAATATAGAAAATTTGTCCCAGCATCAAGAGGAGAAATAGATGAGAGTAAGAGCTGTTACTTCGGAAGATGAGTTTATCGCACTGGAGCCGTACTGGAATGAGCTTCTTTTGGACAGCTGTCTGCCGCACGTGCAGTCGACTTTCGAATGGCTCTATACCTGGTGGAAGCATTTTGGCGAAGACGCCTCTCTTTTTATCCTGGTTGCGGAAGACGAAGCAGGTATAGCCGGTATCGCTCCTCTTGTAATCCATAAAGTCGGGAAATTTTACAATAACCTCATGAAATTCAAACGCCTGTCTTTCCTGGGGGTGGGATTTACCGATCATGCTGACTTTATTATTCAGCGCAACAGGGATGAAGTTGTAAAGTTATTCTTCCGGTTTATCTATCAGCACAAAAATAAGTGGGACGAGATAAACCTGAGGCAGGTGAATTCCGAGTCACCCCAGTATCCGCTTCTTCAGAACGGAATGCTCGAGAAGGTGCTGCCCATAAATGATGAACTGAAGAAATCCTTCAGCATGCTCATCATGGTCCCTTATGTGGAAATTGGCGGGTCATTTCAGGACTACCTGAATTTACTCTCTTCACAGTTCAAAAAACAGCTGCAGCGATACATACGCAGCATACAGACACTGGGTGAACTGAGGTTTGAGGCTCTCGACGAAATGGATGAACGCACTATGGAGGGCATACTGAAAATAAACAGAGAGAGAAATTCAGAAACAGGCAGAAGGAGCATACTGCTGGATAAAAGGAAGTTTGCATTCATCTGCGAAGTGCTTCCCAAACTCTCCTCGAAAGGATGGCTGAAGGTATTTGTCCTGAAGCTTGATGAAGAGATAATTACGTATGAGATTACATTCAGCTTCAACAATATTATCTATGCGTGGAACACCTCGTTTTCTCTGGAATACAGCAAGTACTCGCCGGGCAGAATCATAGTATATGAAATAATAAAGTACTGCTATGAAAACGGCTACAAAAAATTTGATCTGATGGTGGGTGCGGAAGAGTATAAATTCAAGTGGACTCAGAAGATAACCAACAACTACGTTTTTGCAATAAAGAAAAATAACCTTAAAACCAGTTTTAGTGAATTTTACGAAAAATTAAAGTATCAGTTCAAGGAATAACAGATGTTTGACGAATTAAAAAAATTGCTGAAACAGTCCTCCATTTACGGAGTGGGTGCAGTGATATCACCTCTGATCAGTTTTATCATGCTGCCCATCTATACGCGCTTCCTTACACCGGAGGATTACGGAGTACTTGCACTGACAAACGTCGTAACACTTACAATGACGGCTGTAGTTGGGCTTGGCATACGCTCGGGAATAATGAGGATTTACTATACATACAGCGAAAAGAAGGACCGCGATTCGGTTATCATTACGTCGTTGTTTTTTTCATTTGCAGTCTCCATTCTCTTCTCGCTGACACTGCATATATTTTCCCCGTATATAGCTCCCCGACTGTTTAATGTCAAGGAGTGTTACTATATACTTGATCTTGTATCCTACAGTATTGTGTTTTCAATACTGGGTGGTAATCTGCTTGCCGTGCTGCGCACAGAGGAAAAATCTAAGGCGTATATATTTGTCACCACCACAAGTCTTGTACTTACCATGCTGCTAAACATATTCTTCGTTGTAGTACTGAAAAGAAAAGTCGCCGGGGTACTGGAGGCAGGACTTATAGCCACATTTGTGATCGCAGTTGGAAACGCCATATATACGATACGCGATAAGAAGTTAAGTCTCTCTTTTTCTAAGCTTAAGGAAGTGCTGGGTTTCGGTATACCACTGGTACCGGCTCTCATCGCAGATATCACTTTGTCGTTGTCCGACAGGTATTTCCTTGAACACTACACATCACTTTCAGATGTGGGTCTGTATTCTCTGGGATACCGTATTGCCGCAATGCTGAGCATACTCGTCACCAAGCCTTTTAATATGGCCTGGCCGCCTTACATGTTCAAGACTGCTGAAAAAAAGAATGCTCCGGAAATTTACAAAAACGTTCTTGTCTACTACCTTTTTGTAGCGGCATGGGTCGGAAGCCTGCTATCGCTGTTCTCACGCGAAGCGCTGATGATAGTAGCTACGAGCGCGTACTATGGGGCATACAAGATTGTACCTATAATTGTGGTCTCATACATCCTGGTGGGTATTGAGCAGATAATGGTTGCAGGACTGCATATTACGAAAAAAACTAAGTACGCCGGCTTGCTGTTTATTATCACTGCGGCTATCAATCTGCTGTTTAACTTCCTGCTTATACCCGGACTGGGCATGATGGGTGCGGCACTTTCCACCATAATTTCGTACATATTCCTGGACTCTATGTATCTGGTGGTATCTCAGAAATTCTATCCTATCAATCATGACTTCGGCAGAATATTTAAAATATTTTTTGCATTTACGCTGGTCTCGGCAGGCACATATATGAACTTCTTCGGATCCGGTATAGTGCTGCCTATAGTGTTTAAGGCGCTGCTTGGATTTTCATTCCCGCTGATACTGCTGCTTATTGGCTTCTTTAGAAGGGAGGAGATAGCCAAACTGAAGCAGATATTATCAATTGTTATTGTTCCGGTTTTTAATTCTTTGTCAATCAGGAGGAACCGACTGTGAAAGTCGAAAAATGCAAATGGTTTAACAACGCCGATTCACCCGTAATGCTGATGATCGATGATCTGGCCAATGCATGGGTAGATATAAACGGCAATAATTCAATAGATCATGGCGAAAGCTGGGGCTATGCAGATGACTACAGGATTTCTCCTGTATATTTTCTGAAGGAGAAAATACTCAGGGATTATCCTTATGTAAAGACAACTTTTTTTATACCGGTAAACCGTGTACCGGAAACTTCGGATCATAAGCTCAGTGCACACTTCGCCTCAATAAAGGAAACACCTGAAGTGTTGGAATTTTTCAGGACGACATTCCATACGCCCAGTTTTGAAGCAGCTTATCATGGCTTTACTCATGGCATAAGCGGAAACAGAAACAGGAAGTTTATACAGGAATGGGAATCGTTTGAGTCTGTAGAACAGGCAGTAGAACAGACGGCACGCGGCAGAGAAATGTTCAGAGAGGTATTTGGCTATTATCCTCTCGGGGGTAAATACTGCGGCTACAAAAAGAATGCGTTTTCAGACGAAAGTATAGACAAGAGCAGTTTCCTGTGGTGGTGCAGGCACTGGAGCCCTTCGCTGAGCGTGGAGAACGGAGAATGTGAGACCGACAGGTTCGAACTGGGTTACTTCGGCGATAACCATGTCATAGATATGCCGTCTACAATAGTCGGCAGTCTTTTTAACTTTAAGGAAGAAGGCAGGTTTAGAAAAAAAGTCAAAAAGATGCTGGGAAGAAAAAGTTATACACACGATGAAATCATTGAATCGGGCCTGACGCAGATTGAAAATCTTATAAAGCACAGGCAGATAATAAGCATACAGGAACATTCATCACCGGCCAGAACCGATAATAAACGCCAGACTCCTAATATATATGACGATGCGGAAAGCTTAAAACTCATTTTTTCATTTCTGAAGAAAAGAAACTGCTGGTACGCAACAGCAACCGAAATAGCAAGTTATTTCGAGATGTATAACAGAAGCAGCATCAAAATAACTGACGATCTTTCATTTGCAATCACCTATACCGGCAGGCAGCTCCGTGAAAATTATCTGTCGGTGTTCATTGACACTGCTGAGAATATACACACACTTCACCTGCCTGACGGAAAGAAACTGAAACTTGAAAATCAGGACGGACAGCAGGGCCGTATATTTGTGCCGTATCTGCCCGTTCAGCAGGGCACATATAAACTCGAGAAGAAACACGAATATGCCTGAACCAGTGACAAACATATTGAAGAGATTCAGGCGCAAGGGACTAAGAGAGAGCTCGGCTTCGCTTTATTACCGTATCTACCGGCCGCTGAAAAGGCGGCACGTCAGGTGGAAGTATTCCAGGGGACCTGTAGTACTTTCTGATGCAGAACTGATAAGACTTTTCAGACCCGGCATATTCGGGAAGCATGAACGCAAACCGGTCGCTGAACAGATATGCCGATTTTTTGACATCAGATCCGCCCCGCTTTTCTTTCTTGAACCCGGAGATGAGCGTGTAAGGAAACTGATGAACAGTCATTTCAAAAAACAGATGGATGCAGCTGTTTTAACGGCGGACAAAATATGCCGACACGAATTCTCATGGCTCCTGCCAGGTAGTCCTTCATATAACGGAAAGATCGGGTGGAAGAAAAACCTCCGGAATAAGAATGCCTGGAAAGATGAATTCTTTATGAATATAAAGTATTCTGGCAGTGAGCGCAACGGAGACATCCGCGAGCTGTGGGAGCTGAACAGACATCAGTATTTTACAACGCTGGGTAAAGCCTATTACCTTACGGGTGACGAAAAGTATGCAGCAGAGTTTCTCGGACAGATGACAGACTGGATAACTGAAAATCCGTTTCCATACACCGTGAACTGGCTGCACTCTCAGGAAACAGCACTGAGGATGGTAAGCTGGATATGGGCCTATTACTTTTTCCACACGTCACCGTTGTTCACTCCGGATAAGAAAATACAATTCCTGAAGATGCTGTACCTGCACGCTGAATTTACGTATCACAATCTTTCCAGACGGGTAGTTACACATAACCACATAATTACCGAGGTATGCGGGCTGGCGGTATTCAGCATAATGTTTCCTGAGTTCGGAAAATCAGCCAGATGGCTCGATACATCACTCAGAATACTTTACCGTGAGGTATTGAAGCAGATATGGGAAGAGGGATTCAGTGCTGAGGCTGCATCAAATTATCACCTGTTTGTTATGGAATCTATACTGCAGCTGTTAATACTCCTGAAGAAAAACAACATCCGAATTCCTGCAGATGTTGAGGATCGAGTACTGAACATGGCCGGCTTTACTATGTATCTGATACGGCCGGACGGCACTATACCTGCTCTGGGAGATAATGACTCGGGCAGGGCGTTCAGACTCTCGGAGGCTGAACCGCAGGACAGGCGCGGTATTATTGCGCTGGCTGCTGTACTCTTCGGCAGGGGCGATATGAAATATGTTTCCGGCTGCTGCCGTGAAGAAGTGCTGTGGCTGCTTGGGGCAGAAGGATATGACAGATTTGAATCGCTCGTGCCGCAGAAGCCTTCTGAATCCTCGAAGTTCTTTCGTCAGACAGGACTGGCAATATTCAGGGACAGCTGGGACAACACGGAAGAATATCTGATATTCAGAGGAAGTGCGCCGGTAAAACGCAAGGCCGTTTCCACGAGCCACAACCATGCGGATCTGCTGAGCTTCGAATACTGGTATCGTGGTAAAGCGTTTTTTGTCGATCCCGGTACTTATCTCTATAACGCGGATGACGAGTGGAGGCATGTGTTCAGAAAAACAGAAAGCCATAATACCGTTACAGTTGATTCAGCCGATCAGTACGATGTTACTTCGGGCAGATTCGGAGTGGGAGAAATTCCGCGCGTAAAATTAAATGCGCAGCTGTCGACAGAGCAATTCGATTATATCGATATGTCGCATTACGGCTATATCAAAGAGGGTGTGACACACAGGCGCGGCCTGTTGTTCGTGAAAAAGAGCTACATACTCATAGTCGATGAACTTGAGGGAATGGGAAAACATATTGTCAGCCGGCACTTCAATTTTGACGACCTGACTGTTTCAGCAGACGGTAAAGATCATAATTCGGTCAGTATAATGCATGAACGTAGCGGTGCCAAAGAAACAGTAAGGCTTATCCCGCTGAATCATACTCATATCCCTTTCCGGCTGATAAAAGGTGCGAAGCATCCGCCTAAAGGATGGGCTTCTCTGAAATACGGCGAGAAACACGCGGCGACCATAGCGATGCTTTCGTCTGAAATTCAGTTGCCTGCGCTCTTTGTTACTCTAATCATTCCGGAGTTTTTAAACAGATTTATAGCAGCAAAACTGGTCTTGAGAGAAGGCGAACTTGAGGTGACAATCCAGACTGAAAATTTCAGCGACACAATTGAATTTGGTAACAGCTATTCTGTAAAAATAAGGAGGGATGACCGGTGAGTCTTAATAATACGAAATATTTCTACCTGGTAACCGAACCACCGAAAAACGTAGTGATGTCGCAGATAGTGGAATTTGCCGAATTTTTCGGGAAGAACGGACTCGATTTTAAGGCCATCTTTATTCTTTCTTTCAAAGAGTATATAAAAAATCGTAAACAGTTAAAAGCCTCTCAGAAACACATAGCGGAACTGCTCAGAGAGACACCGGAAATGTATGCTGGTTTTTTTTCAAAGAACTGGTTCGGCATACTGATGTCTTCGATACTTATGGCTTTAAGGCTGAAACTGGAGAACCATAATTCCCGCCTGGTATTCCACTCGCGCGGCGGATTCAGCAGCAATATTCTTGCAAAAGTCAAAAAAATTAACCGGCGCATAGAGTTCATATATGATGTAAGAGGCGACAATATTGCCGAATTTGATTACCTCTCGCGCCAGACAAATATGCCGGATGAAAAGAGGATGAGAATACTCGGCAAGATAGCCGAAAGCGAGAAGCAGATCATGCAGGATGCCTCGCATATGTTCTGTGTCTCTAATGTCCTGAAATCAAAACTAACCGGAGATTATGACATCCGGCAAGAGAAAATTACTGTGGTACCATGCCTGGCTGATCCCTCCAGGTTTTCATACAACCCGGTACTCAGAAGAAAAATGAGAAAGCAGCTGAAACTGGAGGCCAAATTTGCGCTGGTGTATCCGGGAGGAATAGGCCGCTGGCACAGTACAGAGCAGGTATTCCGGCTTACGGCGGAAGTACTGAATTCGAATGATGATGTATTTTTCATTATACTCACACCAGATCTGGAGGCTGCAGCGGTGTATGCGGAAAGACTTCTGCCCGCAGGCCGGTATATGATCCGCAGTGCGGCCCGCAGCGAAATGCCCGGATATCTGATGGCCGCGGATATGGGACTGCTTTTGCGCGAGGATCATCCGCTTAATGAAGTAGCTTCGCCTACAAAATTCGCCGAGTATATGATAGCGGGACTGCCTGTAATGATATCCGAAAACATCGGGGACTATAGCGCGTTCGTGCGACTGAACAAGACAGGTATTGTCATCAATGACCTGAAGGATAAAGCGGAATATCTGCAGAAGTTCGCTGAATTCCGCGCCGGCTGCGCAAGCTTAAAAAGAGAGGAGATATCGGTGAAGGGCCACCAGAACTTTTCGAAAACGAAATATCTTCCTGTGATGAAACAGATTTATCTGTCTGTTGCCGGTTGATATAAACTATAATTGGTACAGGAGGGCGCCGCATTTATAATGCGGAATTATTTACATCAGAGAGGGCAGGCAATGAATAATTTAAAGGAAAGCTATGGGCAAAATGATACGTTTAACATAAATGTATATGATAACGATACTGTAAAACTGCACAGAAAATACGACAAAAAAAATGATGACGGCAAGGAAATACTGCCGGACAATGGATACAGATTCCACGAGGATTTCAGGATCGCTCTTTTTGTGGCTACACTGAATCCCGGCGGTGCTGAGAAAATGATGGTAAACCTGGCTAACGGATTTGCTGCACAGGGATACAAAGTCGATCTTATTTTGGGTACTGCAATAGGGCCGTACCTCAGACAGCTGGATGGAAAGGTAAGACTCGTGGACCTGCAGTCACAGCGCATTATGGCAAGTATAAGAAAGCTTCGCATTTATCTGCACGAAAACAATCCTGATGTTCTTATATCCACGCAGGTGCACGTCAACATCGCTGCGCTGGCCGCAGTGAAGTTGAGCCATGTGAAGACGACACTCATTTTCCGCGAGGCCAGTACATTCTCGATCCATTCAAAAAGAGAAAAAACTCTCAAGGGCAGGGCTGTTGCTATGGCCTCAAAATTATTTTACCGTTTTGCAGACGCGTATATCGCGGTATCGGGTGGTGTAGCAGAAGATCTGCACAAAACATTTCATATCCCCGAAAGAAAAATCAGCGTTATCTACAATCCGGTAGTCAATGACCAGCTCTATGCGAAGTCCAACGAAGAAAATGACCATCCATGGTTTGCAAAAGATTCACCCCGCGTGATACTGGCTTGCGGGCGGCTTACAAAATCAAAGGATTATCCGACGCTGCTGAGAGCATTCAGCCTGGTAAGGAAAAAAGCCGATGTGCGTCTGATGATACTGGGCGATGACCCGGACGCAGAGGGCATAAAAGAGCAGCTCCTGCTGCAGGCATCAGAGCTTGGGATTTCGGAGCACATCTGCCTGCCCGGATTTATGGAAAATCCCTATTCGTTTATGAGGCGTTCTTCAGTATTTGTACTGAGCTCGCTTTATGAAGGTCTGCCGGGCGTGCTCATACAGGCAATGGCGTGCGGATGCCCGGTTGTAAGCACTGACTGTCCGAGCGGACCGAGAGAAATTCTTGACGGCGGCAGATTTGGTGCGCTCGTGGAAACGGGCAATGCAGAACAAATGGCCGGTGCAATACTGAATGCGCTGGAAAACAGACAGGATAAGTCTTCGCTGATACAAAGGGCTAATAAATTCAGCGTGGAAAATTCAATCAATGATCATTTAAACCTTTTTAAATCGTTTGTACCAGACCGCCTGCTGCTGCTGGGCCCGATGGCAAACCGGTTCAACGTAAAGAAAACCGGCGGGGCAATAGTCCTGTTTTCTGAGCTGCTGAATAACATTGGTCTTTACACAGATAACTACGAGGTGATAGACACAAACAAGAAAAATTACAGGTCGGTATTATCCGCATATATGCATATAATCTCTGAGGTTATCAGCAAGGCGCGCAAATGCCGGCATATTGCTCTTCATTCATCAAGCGATTATATTATAATAGCACCACTGCTGATTCTGATAGCCAGGATACTGAATGCAGAAGTAAGTCTGCGCAAGTTCGGCGGCAATATGGGGTGCGATATGGAGCGGAAGTATCTCGGTGTGCTGGTGAGATGGATAGTCCGCCGGGTCAATTATCTGTTTGTGGAGACCAAAGCCAGTCAAAGTATTGCGCTCATGCAAAATTCCTCTACATACTGGTTCCCGAACTCGCGCACACGAAAAATTGCCACATACCGGCACCGTGAGTTCGACAGGAGATTCGTTTTTATCAGCCATATAATAAAGGAAAAAGGTATAAATGAGATCATCGATGCCGCACGCGGTCTGGATGACAGTTATACTATTGACTTGTACGGACCGGTTCCCAAGAGCGATATAGATATTGCGGCTCTTAACTCCGGAATAGTCAGATACAGAGGAGAGCTGAGCTTTGAGGATGTGGCGCCGACTTTGAGCCGGTATGATGTACTGCTGCTGCCCAGCTACAAGGAAGGATATCCGGGAATTGTAATTGAAGCATATTCGCTAGGTATCCCAGTAATTACCACGCGGCTTGAATCCATTATGGAAATCTGTGCCGACGGAGTGCAGGGCAGACTGGTGGAACCGCGGAATTCTGCACAGCTGCTCGAGGCCATACAGTGGTTCGACCAGGAAAATTACGACAGGCTTTCAAAGGAAGCCTTCAGAAGCTTTGAGAATTTTGACAGTACGGTCATTACAAACGACTACCTGAACATAATTTCGGGAAATGCACGGACTGAAAAGAAAATCAGGACTAAAAAACGATTCGGCAGGCTTTCACGCAGGCAACAACCGGTAACTGCAAACAGGAGGGAATATGAATAATACAATAGCTTTTATCACTGCACATAAGCATCCGTCGGTGGATAGCACCTACAATACACTTAAGGATATATTCCCGGGTCACAATATCGTAACACTTCAGATAGTGGATATACTGAAAAAACGACCGCTGTTCCTGATGGTGAATTTTCTGTTTACTCTAAAGGAATACGGTTCACAGATACTATCGCGTCAGAAGACATTGTCCAATTGCTTTTTCAGAACCACTTTTATTTTTAAGAAAGTCAGGAAAATAATACCGGAAATGGTAAAAGCTCAGAACTGCGTGTTTTCATTCCAGATAGGCTCGGTATTCGATACATCGACTCCCGGAGTGCCGCATTTTATTTATACGGATCACAGTCACCTTGAAAATCTCAGATATCCCGGATACTCCAGAAAAGATCTTTACAGCGACAGGTGGATAGCCCTGGAAAAAACGATCTATCAGAATGCAACTCTGTGCTTTACCAGGAGCTCTAATATACTGCATTCTATAATACACGACTATGACTGTCCCGCAGAAAAAGTAGTATGCGTATATGCGGGCAGCAATGCCATGCCGCAGAATGTAAGGCAGCTGAACAACTGGGATTATTCTAACAAAAATATTCTGTTCGTTGGGAACTACTGGGAACGAAAGGGCGGGCCGGAACTTATTGCTGCTTTTGAAAAAATACATGAGGTGGAACCCGAGGCAACACTTACAATTATCGGCGCTTCGCCCGAACTGAATGTCGAAAACTGTACGGTTGTAGGAAAAGTAGGACTTGAAGAGCTGGAGAATTATTTCTCCAGGGCATCGGTGTTCTGTCTGCCTTCAAAGTGGGAACCATTCGGAATAGCAATACTCGAGGCCATGCAGCATAAACTGCCCGTGGTTTCTACAAAAATCGGAGCTATCCCTGATTTTGTAAAACCAGGTATAAACGGATACCTCGTGGAAAGCGGTGAAACAGATAAACTGGCAGCTTCACTTCTGGTGCTTATAGAAGATCCGGTAAGGTGCAGAAAGTTCGGTGAGGCAGGTTATGAGATAGTAAATAAGAATTATACGTGGGAGAAAACCGGCGTAAAGATCAGAAGAGCAATTGACGCAGTGCTGGGAAATATAGATACCACTGAGACTCAGGCCGGGACGGAAGAGATCAGATACCCGTTTATGCAGATAAAACATCACGATAATGCATGACTGCCAGAACCGCTCTGAAATACTATCATACTGTGAAATACCTGCAGCCAGTGCAGACGTTCGGACGCCTGTATGCGGTTCTGAAAGAAAAACTTCCTATAGCAAAAATTCCCGATACTCCGCCGGGTAATCTTCAAAGCCGGCCGCTGAAGATTCTTACAGATTTCATAGATCACGATACGGGGAACAGCAGAGAGAATATCTTATCGGGAACATTCACTTTTCTTAACAGGTGTGCTGTGCTCGGATATCCCGGTGTCAACTGGTCCTATAGTGATGCGGGACTTCTGTGGAGCTATAATCTGCATTATTTCAACTATCTGTTCAGACTGACTGAACAGGAAAAAATCAGTCTGTGCGCAGGCTGGACAGAGCAAAATAAGAATACAGATACTACCGGCTGGCAGGCATATCCGCTTTCCCTGAGAATAGTAAACTGGTGCAAGTGCGGATTTTCGGATGAACGGATTCTGCGCAGTCTTTACAGGCAGACAGCATATCTTTACAGGCATCTTGAATTCTACCATCCGGCAAACCATTACCTCGAGAATGCAAAAGCCCTTATTTTTGCGGGTCTGCTGTTTGACGGAACGGGAGAAAGCGGAGAGTGGCTGAAAAAGGGGGTGGAGATAATCGATACCGAAAACAGACGCCAGATTCATGAAGACGGAGCTTATTTTGAACTGACCCCAATGTATCACTCCATTATACTGAACGGGTATCTGGATTTGCTGAATATTATCCCGGCAGTCGGTGACAGCCGGCTTGCGGCGTTCCGAAAATCACTCACAGCTGCTGCTGAAAAAATGACAGACTACCTGTATTCTGTAACTCATCCCGACGGGACCCTGCCCTTATTCAATGATTCAACTCACGAGATTGCTCCGCCGCCGCGGCAGCTGATAACATATGCAGAAAAAATACTGAACTATAAACCTGTACTGAAAAATGAATTCAGCAATGCCGGGCACTATGTAATGAGACACGGTGAAATTTTCCTCATTATCGACGGCGGGCAACTGGGGCCTGATAATATTCCCGCACATGCTCACGCAGACATTTTCAATTATGAACTGTCTGCAGGCGGTGAAAAATTTATTGTGGATAGCGGGGTGTATGAATATATACCCGGCGAGATGCGCAGCTACTGCAGGTCTACTTCCGCGCACAATACTCTGACGATTGACGGATGCGATCAGGCAGAGTGCTGGGGCGGCTTCAGGGTGGCCAGGCGCTACAAGCCCGAATCAGTCAGCTTTATTGAATCAGCCGACGGTATCAAAAGATTTTCCGGAAAGTTTACGGGTTACTCAAAACTTATCGGTGACTCTCTGGTGCATACGAGGACTGTGGAGTTGAACGAACGCAGCAGGGAGATAAGAATTACCGATATTGTTGAAGGCAGCCGCAGTCATCTTGCAGAAAGCAGACTGCATCTGCATCCCTCTGTCAGTATAGCTGCTTCAGGTGACGGAATAAAGATATCCCGTGGCATCAGTTCTCTGAAAATAATTCCTTTGTCGGGCCAGCTTAAGACAGAGACCGGATGGTATTGCCCTGAATTCGGAGTGCGTTTGCAGAACAAAGTGATAAATATATACGCGGAAAAGAATCCACCCATCAGTATTTCCTATCTGATCAGATACTGAAGTTTATCTGACTGAATTCATTGCTGTAATATGTGCGGCAGAACAAATCAGAAAAATATTTTAGTCATTAAAGCGATAATGATTGACAAATATAAGCGAATGTTTATATTTAATAATGAGGGCACAGCTCCTGCCATAGCTTTTCCGGTAGAAATAATAAATATACAGCTACAGAAGTAACAGGTGAAAAATGACCTATTTACTTGTGTTTTTTACGAGTTTGATCTTTACTGTCTTTCTCACTCCATACCTGATAACGTTGCTCAAGAAGATAAACGTTGTGGATGTGCCGGGAGGAAGAAGAATACATACACGCATAGTTCCGCGTATGGGCGGACTGATAATATTTCTGGTGGTACTGACGATGCTCAATACGTTTACATCGGATATATATTCCACCAGTCTGATAACCCTTTCGCTGCTGGTATTGTTATACTGCGGAATAGTCGATGACATCATAGGTCTGAACAGTATGGTCAAGTTCGGCTTCGACATTGTCTCTGCTGTCATAATGATGTTTTATTTCATGCCCAGATTTGACAATATGGTGCTCTTCGGTGTGATGATCCCGAAAATGCTGGAGTACTTTGTCCTTCTCGTATTTATTGTCGGTGCCATTAACTCAGTCAATCTGCTCGACGGGCTTGACGGGCTGGCCAGCGGGTTCTCACTGCTTGTATTCTCGACAGTGCTCGTTTTTGCGATACTATACAATGATGCCCTGCTTATAATACTATCTATAAGTCTGATCGGAAGCGTTATCGGGTTCCTCAGATTCAATGCCTTCCCGGCTACTGTATTTCTGGGTGACACCGGATCGCTGGTGCTGGGTTATTTCCTGGTGCTTACATCTCTGATGACATCGCTGAACATTACGAAATATACGCTCGATCTGACCGTCCCGGTCATGCTGCTGGCAGTACCAATCATAGATACTATAAAAGTGTTTTTCTGCAGAATAATTGCGAGGAAAAATCCGTTTTCGCCCGATAACAACCATCTGCACCATATAATTATCAGCAGCAATATAAAGCATGAAATCACTGTATTTCTCATCGAGATGTTTGCTGCAGTGTTCGTATCGCTTTCACTTATGTATGTTACCGGGAGCAAGACATGGGCAGCAGTTCTCTTCGTGATCTTTTCGGTGCTTCTGGTTTCAGTCAAACCATTTCTCAGGCTGCTCAGGAATTCTGAAAGCTACAGCCGCCTGTTCTACAGGGTTTCCACGGTTCCTTCTGTCAATATTACATTCCTGAAACGGTTTTTTGTCGGAATGTCCACCGGTCTGATATTTTATATAATAGTGATATCATTTCCGCTGAAGTCGACTCTGGCCAATAATGAACTGCTTTTCCTGATAGTGACCTGTATTGTCCTGCTGCTGCTGGCGTATTTTCAGCAGCAGAAAACGAATAACATAGCACATATAAACGTATTCCTGAATATATCCATATTTTTCATAGTTTCGAAACTTAGTCTGCCGGACATAAATCTGCCGGTGTACTATCAGTCGGTATTCGGGAAGAACATACATGAACTGAGTTTCTTCATTCTGGTTGTGCTGCTGGTGATGTTTCTGTTTGCAAGGGGGAGGATACTTCCGGGCAGGCCCGTACTGCTTTCGGGGATAGATCTGATAATGATTGTGTTTGTGCTTCTGACGTTTGTGCTGAATAAGGTGTTAAATTATGATTTCAACTGTTTCCTGAGCATCAGTCTTCTGGAGGCTTTTGTTCTCTATATCTGGTACAAGATAATCATCAACATAAAGACTCATCTTACAAAACTGCTGAGTTACCTGTCGTATGCGCTGCCGCTTGCGGCGTTGCTGGTATTATACACGCTCAAGTCGTTTTAGTGCAATGCACCCTGTACAAGTCATGCTGTTATCTTAATAATGAGGAACAGGAAGATAATAGCGTATATTATCCAGGAAATAATATTCAGCAGGCCGGCTTTTTTCAGCTTCTTCAGTTCGAGATTATTCTTTGCGGAAGAAATGTCGTGTGAATAGTCGTATGTAAGTTCTTCAATCTTTTTCTCTGCAACGTTTTCCATATCCATTTCCTTATCGGTTAAAATCTTTTTCGCTTCTGTTGCTTCAGGAGTTTCCATTTTTTCTCCGGTTAAGTCGGCTGAAAATATATGCTCCACAAAATCAGAAAAAATGAGAACTAAAACAAGTGCATAATTCTATAATTAATTATCGGATAAATGGACGGATAGTTTAGCAGCGGCATCAATTAAGGAATCTGAATTGAAGATGCAATACACCGCGCCTTGCCGGCTTCGGAGAGACAGGGTGCATTCTAGCGAATATCTCGGCAGTAGCTCTGATCATGGACAGATCTGATTCTGGACGGAAAAATATTCAACCGGTGGTGTCGGGGTTATGGCGATCCAGGGGGATAGTGAAAATGAAACTGCTGCCCCGGCCGGGAGTGCTTTCTGCGCGGATTTCGCCGCCGTTTTTCTCCACGAATTCGCGGCACAGTATGAGTCCCAGTCCGCTGCCGCGTTCTTTGGCTGTCCCGATCGAATTGGTGTTTTCCTGTATCTTGAACAGTTTTTCCACGTCGCTGCGGGTCATACCGATACCGGTGTCTGATACGGTGATTTCTGCAAATTCGCCGCCTTTCCGCGTGGTCACAGTAACGGTTCCATTTTCGGGCGTGAATTTAATGGCGTTGGACAACAGATTTCGCAAAACTGTCTTTATCATATTTTTGTCTGCAAGTACCTGGAATGATTCTTCTGAGGAGCATTTAAGACTGATCTGTTTGCCTCCGGCGTTTATCTGGTATAGTTCGGTAATTTCTTCCACGAGAGCCGAGACATCGAAGGAAGTAGGCAGGTACTGGAGTCTGCCGGACTGCAGTGTTGACCATTCGAGGAGGTTTTCAAGCAGTCCGAGTATCCGCTTCAGCGATTTGTTGATATTCATTGCGAAGGTCTTTATTTCATCGGCAGACAAGTTTTCCAGCTCGTGAGAAAGATATTCCGAATATGCCAGCATTGAGGAAAACGGGCTGCGCAGGTCGTGTGCCACTATAGAAAAGAACTTATCCTTGTTTGTGTTCAGTTCTTCGAGCATTCGTGCATTTTTTTCGATTTCGAGTTTAGCCTGTGCCAGTTCAGTAAGGTTCATTTTGCGCTGTACTGCATATTTTAGAGAACGGTACAGTATAGGAGCGCTTATTTCGCCTTTTACCAGGTAGTCCTGTGCTCCCGACTGTATAGCCTTGATTCCCAGTTCCATATCGCTTGAACCGGTAAGAATTATGATTGCTGAATTCCCTGCATGAGGTATAATATTGAGCAGTGTATCGAGTCCAAGGCTGTCCGGCAGTCCCAGATCGAGCAGAATTGCGTCGAATTGATCACCATTGAGTGCTTCGGATGCATCTGACAATTTCTTTGCATTAGTAAAATCAATTACGATACCCTGTAACTCCTGTGTCATTTCGTACAGGAGTCTTGCGTCTGCGAGATTATCTTCCACCAGCAACACTTTTATATAATTGATCATCTTTCCCCTGCAGATTATTTCGCATTTACCGCCAGACGTTTAGTCCCCGTTATGTACAGAGTGAGGCGGAAGCTTTACCGTGTTGAACCAGAACTCGTTAATTATTTTTATAATTCGAATATAAGCATCGAAATCAGTTGGTTTGGTGATATAGCAGTTGGCGTGCAGCAGATAACTGCTCTGTATATCCTGTTCGGCTTCCGATGAAGTCAGTACTATAACCGGAATTGTTCTCAGCCTGTTGTCCGATTTGATCTCTGCGAGAACCTCGCGGCCGTTCTTGCGCGGCAGATTCAGGTCAAGCAATATTAAATCAGGCAGTGGCGTATCTGTGTTTTTTCTGATCTCCTTCAGCAATTCGATTGCCTGGCTGCCGTTATTGACGACAGTGAGGTCGCACTGAAATTTACTTTCCTTCAGTGCCTCGCGGATCAGCACCACATCACCCGAATTGTCTTCGATCAGGAGTATCCGCTTTAATTTATGGCTGTTGTCAGGTTTCATTGTGATCACGATATTATTTTATTGGGAATTGTAAAGTAAAATGTTGAACCCTTTTGAGGTTCTGATTCAACCCAAATATCCCCGCCGTGCCGCAGTACAATTTTTTTGCAGACCGAGAGTCCGATGCCGGTGCCCGGATATTCGCTTTTTTCGTGCAGGCGCTGAAAAATGATGAATATTCTTTCCCTGAAGCTCGGATCAATTCCAATGCCGTTGTCATTGAAGCTGAAAAGCCAGAAATTATTTTTCAGCACTGCCGATATATGTATCTCAGGTGGCATTTGCTGTCTGAATTTAATCGCGTTGCTTATCAGGTTCTGGAATAGCTGTATCATCTGAGTATCATCTGCCATTATGACCGGCAGTCCGGTGCTTTTTATGATTGCCTTGTTGTGCTCGATCTGTATTCTTAAGTTCTTCAGTACTATATCGAGTATTTTATTGCAGTCAACTGCGTTAAAGTTCTTACCCTTTGTCGTAACGCGCGAGTATTCCAGCAGGTCGTGAATGAGCTGTTTCATGCGTAGTGCTCCTTCGGATGCAAAATCAAGGAACTCATCGGCAGTTTCGTCCAGCTTTCCCTTGTATCTCCTCGAGATCAGCTGTGTATAGCTTGCCACCATCCGGAGCGGTTCCTGAAGGTCGTGCGATGCGACGTATGCAAATTCTTCCAGTTCCTTGTTCGAACGTTCCAGTTCCCTCAGCGTCTTGTTGAGCTTCTCTTCTGTTCTCTTGCGTTCCTGAATTTCTCTTGAGAGTTCGAGAGCACGGGCATGCGTAAGGTTCAGTGTTCTCATTACAATATAGAGCAGTATGCTTATTATAATACCCGCAAACAGAATGATCAGTGGGCGGCTCCGGTCGACGGTTTTTTCAAAGCCGGGCAGTGATGATATTTCAAGTGCCCAGATTCTGTTGTCGACCTGTATGCGCGTCAGCTTGCTGAATACAGGCGTGTGCCTGCTGCCGGGATTGCTGTCGTATAAAAGACTCTTATTGTCCAGTTTAGTTCCGTCGTATATTTTCAGTCTCATGTCAGAGTAAACATTTCCCAGTATGCCGGACATGAGATCGTTCATCCTGAACGGGCTGTAAACAAAACCCTGAAGCGCATCGCGTCTCTGCAGTACATTATCAAGAGGGACGTTCTTGCCGTATACAGGCAGATACATCAGGAATCCGGCCTGCACATCTTTTCCAGTTTCCTGTACAAGAGTTACCTTTCCGCTTAATGCAACTTTCCCGCTGTCGCGGGCTGTTGACATTGCTTCATGCCTTACCGGTTCGGTAAACATATCATATCCGAATGCGCGGAGATTTCTTCCCGAAAACGGTTCCAGATAGATAATAGATGTATACACGGGTCTGTCATATACCGGCCAGACCTTAAAACCGCTGAAACCTTCATTGCGTATCTTTCTTTCCAGCTCTGTTTTCTTATCTGCAGGCAGATAAACCGTATATCCGACACCAAGTATGCCGGGAAAAACTCTGTGCAGCTGCAGCGTAGCGATATAGGTTTTCCATTCCTGCCTGGTGACATCACCACTTGATTCGAACAGCCCGACCCCGCCGCGCAGCATCTGCCGGTAGCTGATCATCCTCTGCAGTATTGTCTGCCTTACCTGAATGTTTTTGTAGTCAAAACTGACCTGTGCTATTTTTTTTGAATCAGCACTCAGATAAAAAAACAATAAAACGGTAGCAACCGCAATAGAGGAGAGAATTACCCACATCAGCCAGTTAGTCAGCTTGGCTGCATATTTTTCGAGCATATTGAACAATTAAATTTGTGTTACCTTTATAATAGAAAAAAAATGCTTTAGTGTCAAAACTTTAGGGCAAATATCGGACTGAATCTTTTTTTTATACAACAATTTGTTTAATTTGGCGAATCTGAATATGGAAAGGTAATAATATGAATATAAAGCTGCTAATTGCCTCGCTCATGCTGAGCTGCGGCCTTTATGCACAGGATACCACACAAACATTCATTCCTCTGAACCCCACCGGTGTTTCCGAATTCCTGAAGACTCATCCTGAATACGACGGACGGGGTACGATAATATTTGTTTTCGATACTGGCGTCGATCCGGGAGTGGAAGGACTTAAGTTGACACCTGCGGGTGACACTAAGATTATAGATGTGCGTGATTTCAGCGGTGAGGGTGATATTCAGCTGTTTGAGGCAGAAAATGATGGCGGACAGCTGCGGGCACATGGTCTGAGTGTAAATGGTATAGATGAATTGGAGCGAAAGCCGGCAGACGGAAAATACTATATAGGCAGTTTTAATGAAAACCGCCTGAGAAATTCTACATCTGCCGTAAGGGACCTGAATGGTAACAGCAGGACGGACGATGATTTCGTTGTTGCTGTTTTCCGCGTACAGAACGGCACACAGAACTACTGGGTCGCATATTTTGATTTGGACTGCAACGGATCACTGAAAGGTGAAAAGCCGCTCAGGAGCTACCGGGAAAATTTTGATACATTTCAGATCCAGAACCCTTCAAAAAATCCTTACTTTACTTTTGCAGTGAACATACTGCCCGAAGATAAGAAAGTCAGCCTGTATTTTGATGATGGCGCACACGGTACACATGTTGCCGGTATAGCAGCGGGCTACAGAATCGGAAAGATAGCATCTTTTAACGGGGTCGCCCCTGGTGCAAAGATCATTGCTGTGAAGATCAGCGATAATACACTAAATGGAATTACACTTACAGGCAGTATGCGAAGGGCATATCTGTTTGCAGACTCACTTTCCAGGATCATGAAAGAGCCCTGCATTATTAACATGAGCTTCGGCATAGGCAGCGTTATAGAGGGACAGTCTGAAATGGAAAAATTTCTCGATTCGCTGCTGTCGCGCAACCCCTACCTCTATGTATGCACTTCCAACGGCAATAACGGACCGGGTATTTCGTCATCAGGACTTCCGGCCTCCACTAACAGCGTGCTGTCGTCAGGGGCAGTGCTGACCAGGGAGGCGGGGCGTGATCTCTATGGGGCCAGTCTTGACCGCGATATTATACTTCATTTCAGTGCGCGCGGTGCGGAAACTGCAAAACCTGATATCTGCTCGCCGGGTGCGTGTGTCTCTACTGTGCCGAACTGGTCACTCAGCGACAGGATGTGGGGCACCAGTATGGCATCACCCTATACGGCAGGAGTGGTATCGCTTCTGCTCAGCGCATGGACTAAGGAGCAGCCTGGCCAGAAACTGCCGGCTCAGCTGCTGTATAAAATAATAAGACAGAGTGCCGTGCAAATGGAGGGTTATAACGATCTGGATCAGGGCGCAGGATATATAAACGTTGTTAAGGCATACCAGGCACTGAAGTCTTATCAGAAACTGCCGGTCGTCCCGCTGCAGGAATATACCGTAATAGCAGAAACTCCGAATTTCCCCAGGCATCAGGCTCCTAACCTGCTTATACGCGACGGGTCGTATCTGGATGAAAACGACCAGTTCAGAATCTTTGTATCTGCCGACAGTCCGGCATCATCGGCGAAACATACAGTTTTTAATCTTTCATCAAATGCCGGCTGGCTGAATCCGGTGCAGAAAAAACTGTTTTTCAGGGCATCACAGGGTGCATATATCAGCCTTAGGCCCGATATGAAAAAAATATCCGGACCGGGACTTTATACCGCGCGTATTTCAGCGTTTGAAGAAGGGCAGAAGCAGCTGCCTGCATTTGAAACTCTGGTATCGGTGGTGATTCCATATCAGTTTTCTCCGGAAGAAAATTTCAGACTGGATTTTAAGAACGAAAAACTTGCACCCGGAATGCATAAGCGTTATTTTATTAAGGTCCCTCCGGCTGCAGGCGGACTTACCATTTCTCTGTCGTCTGACGGAAAAAATTATTCGGAAAGTATATTCAGAGTTTTCGATCCGGATGGAGAAAAAATATTCACATCTGACCTGCTGAGCACCTCAGGCCCTAAAGCTGCAGAAAGCAGCACACTGTACGATCTGAAGCCGGGAGTATACGAGGTCGTGGTGCATGGGAACTACCTGGCCCGGAATGTTTCTGCATATGAACTTTCAATACAGGCGAACCTGCTGAATGCCTGGGCCGGCAAAAACTGCAATGACGAAAGGTCTGCAAAAATGAGTAAGAGCGGTTTTGTAACCCTCGCCAATTACTCCGGTAAAGTGATGCCGGCTATAGTTAAAGGGAGTGTCACAGGTTACAGTAGTGTACATAGATACGATATATCAGGTAAGGATTCAAAAAGCATCCGCTTCATGCTGAGAAAGGGAGAAGAAAAAAGGGTGTTCCACCTGAAATTCTCAAAAGAAGATTACAACAAGCTCACTGATTTTTCTATGCTGATACTAAACGTGCAGGGCGATGCAGTGGAAAAAGAAGCAATGGAGTATGAGGAGGGCGAAATCAGTATCAGCAACTCTTCTCCTGAAGCAGACAGTACGGAATACACATTGCTGCTGACTCCGGCTTTCGCGGGTTATGGCACTTCGGCTTCTCTCGAAGTGACTGAATCGACATTGTTCAATGTGAAGACGCCACTTACATTTCCCGAGATAAGATCGGGAAGAATCAGAATGTACCCGTATGTGCCCGAAACGTTAAATTATTTTGTAAAAAATGAAAATGTTCTGCCTCCGCATGCCAGACTTACGGGTGTAATAGTCATCAGTTCTCCTGATGATGATACGGAAAAAGGAATTATGCTTGAAAAAGAATTTACACTCGAATAATTTTAGTATGAAAATTCTATAACCGAACAATAAACAATTCATATAACAGGAGATGATCTGATTATGAGTGAAGTACAAAATGAAATCCCCAAGGCAGGGTTACCCGAAAATGCATACCGGGAACTGAATGCCGGTGAGGAGTACCATCCGATAATGATTCCCACAAAGATTTATCCGGAAGTAAATCTCTGGTCTGTCGCGTGGGGATTGTTCATGGCTGCTCTTTTTTCCGCTGCTGCAGCTTATCTGGGACTGAAGATCGGACAGGTATTTGAAGCGGCAATACCTATAGCTATTATGGCCGTCGGTCTTTCTACGGTATTCAAGAGAAAGGGTGCTCTGGGGGAAAACGTAATTATTCAGTCAATAGGCGCCAGTTCAGGCGTAATTGTGGCGGGTGCCATATTCACCATCCCGGCACTCTACATACTGAACCTCGATGCTCAGTTCTATCAGGTTTTTCTCGCCTCGCTTTTCGGCGGCTTTCTCGGGATATTATTCCTTATTCCTTTCCGCAAATATTTCGTATCTGAAATGCACGGCAAGTTCCCGTTCCCTGAAGCAACTGCAACTACAGAAGTGCTCGTGTCGGGAGAGAAGGGCGGCAGTCAGGCATTCGTACTCGTAATGAGCGGTCTTATAGGCGGTATATATGACTTTATAATAGCAACCTTCGGCTGGTGGAGCGAGGTTTTCACTACGCGGGTTGTGGATGCAGGTCAGAAGCTCGCGGATAATTTCAAGATCGTTTTCCGCATGAACGTTGGCGCAGCAGTAATGGGCCTGGGCTACATAGTCGGTCTTAAATATTCGGCTATCATTGCCGCCGGCTCATTTGTATCCTGGTATGTCCTTATTCCCGTGGTTAACTATATAGGCAGCAGTCTCAGCGTACCGCTGGGAGCAAACGTAACTCTGCTTATTAAAGATATGTCGCCTGAACAGATATTTTCCAACTATGTAAGACACATAGGTATAGGCGGAATTGCAATGGCTGGACTTATAGGCATTATACGTTCTTCAAAAATCATTGTCTCCGCATTTTCACTCGCCGTAAAGGAGATATTCGGCAAGAAAGCCGGTGACGATCAGAAGCTGCGTACGCAGCGTGATCTGCCTATGGCAATAATTGCCGGCGGTATAATAGTTACTGCGGTACTGCTGTTCATTTTCTTTCAGTTCGGTGTGGTTCATAACCTGATGCATGCCATAGTAGGACTTCTGATAGTACTGATAATCTCATTCCTGTTTACGACTGTGGCTGCCAATGCAATTGCAATAGTCGGAACAAATCCCGTCTCCGGTATGACTCTGATGACACTTCTGCTGGCATCGATAGTACTGGTATCGGTTGGACTTACCGGTGAGGCCGGAATGGTATCTGCACTGATAATAGGCGGTGTCGTCTGTACAGCACTTTCCATGGCAGGAGGGTTCATTACAGATCTGAAGATCGGTTACTGGATCGGTAGTTCGCCTTACAAACAGGAGAGCTGGAAGTTTCTCGGTACTCTGGTGGCCTCAGCATCAGTTGGTGTTGTAATAATTATTTTGAATAAGATATACGGATTCGGCGAAGGCAGCAGCCTTGCTGCACCGCAGGCAAATGCTATGGCTGCAGTAATAAAACCACTGATGTCGAACCAGCCGGCTCCCTGGATGCTCTACATTGCAGGTGCTTTCATGTCACTCATACTGACCATGCTCGGGGTTCCGGCACTGGCCTTTGCACTCGGAATGTATATTCCGCTCGAACTGAATACGCCGCTTTTGGTTGGCGGAATAATTTCTTATTTTGTTTCAACGAGGAGCAAGAATGAAAAACTGAACAACGCAAGACGCGAACGCGGCACTCTGATTGCATCTGGTTTCATCGCAGGAGGTGCATTGATGGGTGTGGTAAGCGCTTTCCTGAGGTTCATGGATATCAACTTTGTAAATGCTGAATGGTTCGAATCACATACAGCCGAACTGGTTGCAATTATGATGTTTGCTCTCCTTTGTGCATATATGGTCTGGGATTCCCTCAGAGCAAAAGAAGAAGAATAATATACCGGTTTCCGGATTCCCTGAAGGGAATCCGGAAATACCTGTCCGGGTGGAAATACAGCGATTTAATTACATATATTTCGATAACTTATATATTGGGGTGGAATTTATGCACTGGGAGAAAATATTACCCGGATTTATACAGAGATCAATCAAGGGCAAAATACTGTCCATCACTTCTTTTTTCTTCCTGATTCTTATCGCAGCCTTTTCGGTCTCAACCTACTATAATGAAAAACAAATACTCCTCAAATCAGTCGATGACAAACTGCTTGCCTGTGCTCATGCCGTGAATTTTATGTATGGTGCGGATTTCCACGAAAAGATTGTAAGCGATACTTCACTTACTCAGGATGAGTATATGGCAATCGTCAGAAAGCTGACATCACTGAGCCGCAAGTTCGACCTTGCATATGTGTATACCATGGTTCTGGACGGTGATTCAGTGAGGTTTGCCAGTACCAGTATGACCGAAGAAGAGGAGAAAAAAGGTGAGCCTTCGCCTTTCTTCATGTCCTATCCGGAAGCCACTGAGTCACTGTTCCGCGTATTTCGCGAAAACAAGCTGCAATATGAGGAGGCGAGCGACCAGTGGGGAACATACAGATCAATCTGCTATCCGGTCACAATGTCGAACGGAAAAGTTTTTGTTATAGGTGCGGATATGTTTATATCAGACCTGAACGAAATACTGAATAAGGCCCTTTTCTCATCTCTGCTGATTGGGTTTGGCGTGCTGGTTGTATTCATAATGTTTATGTACTTTTTTACTACAAGACTTTCGCGACCTGTTACACAGCTGACCGCATTTGCAAAGAAAATTGCGGGCGAAAACTATTCGGAAGAGATAAAAGTAGAGAGCGCCGATGAGACACAAATACTGGCGGGTGCAATGAATAAAATGCTGCGCTCTGTCAAGGCGGCCATGGAAGAGCTGCGCAGCGAGAAAGAGGCAGTGGAACAGAAAGTGGAACAGGCGGTGGCAGACTCGGAAAATGGCAGATTACGTCTGGCCAGAAGTGTGGAAGTGATAAAAAATGCCCAGTCACAGGTCGCAGCCGGAAACCTGCGCGTCAGACTGAAGGTCGAGGAAAATGGTGTGATTGGTGAATTGTTTACTTCGTTCAATTCAACAGTCGAAAGTATTGCCGCTATGGTAGGTGAGGTTTCGTCGGCTGTTAAAGTTACAGTGAAAGCCGCCCAGGATATTCACCAGAGCAGCGAACAGATGGCACACGAAGCTGACGAGGAAAGCAAAAAGACTATCGAGGTCGCAGGGGCAATAGAACAAATGACAAAGACTATACTGGAGAGCACTGCCAATACTGCCAGGGCCTCGGAGAGTGCGGCATCGGCGAGTGAGAATGCACTCAAAAGTGTCGGCATACTGGATGACACAAAAAAAGGCATGTCAAGAATAGTCGATGCTGCAAGACAGACCGGACAGAAAATCAACTCGCTTACTGCAAAGATACAGCAGATTGAGGAGATGGCGCGGATCATCGACGATATTGCCAATCAGACAAATCTGCTCGCGCTCAATGCAGCAATTGAAGCAGCACGGGCAGGTGAACAGGGCCGGGGCTTTGCTGTGGTCGCCGATGAAGTGAAAAAACTGGCTGAACGTACTACGAGTGCTACAAAAGAAATTGCCGGTAACCTGAAGGCGATCAGAGAGGAAGCCCAGAGTGCAGACGAATCCATGCAGCAGGCTGAAGCGGCCGTTGGTGCGGGTATGGAACTGACCAGGCAGGTGGAGAACTCACTGAATGAGATCTCTGCAGGGAATCAGAATGTGAAGGATATGATTGGACAGATAGCAGCATCCAGCGAAGAACAGTCAGCTACAGCCTCGGAGATAAGCCGGAATATTGAAGGCATCAGTACAATTCTGGAACACAATGCTGTAAATACCAGACAGATTGCGGAAACTGCAGATGAACTGAACGATAAAATACTGACACTGCAGAAACTTATCTCCAGATTTAATTCTGGCGCTGTATTGGAGGTGCGTTAAACAGGCACGGCTATGAATAAAATGCGGATGTCCGGGACCGGAATATACTTGATTTTTATTCGGATTATGGGGACTATTGATAAATAGAATTTATTCCGGGAGACAAATTCACTTATGAGCGGAAATGAAAAATGTATGAGAGCTGAAAAATTTTCCGAGAAACTGTTTAAACTGCGCGAACCCCCGCATTGCATATTGCCAGAAAAATCCGAGGTGCAGAGTTTTGCCGATAAACTTCTGTCACTGCTTTTCCCGCACTTCGGAAAAAAAATATTCTATTCGCCTGGTGAAATTGAAGGAGAACTGCAGGACCTGAAGGGTAACCTGCTGCATATACTCCGCCCGCTGCAGTCGGTACTGACCACACCGGCAGAGGAAATTGCAGAACAGTTCTGCATGATCACACCGGATATACACGAGAAACTGATGAGTGATGCTCAGGCTATAACCGAAGGCGATCCTGCGGCTGAGAACATGGATGAGGTGATATTAGCATATCCCGGCTTTTATGCAATAGCAGTTTTCAGAATTGCACACGAATTGTACAGGCTGAATGTCCCGCTTTTCCCCAGAATTCTTACCGAATACGCGCATCAGCAGACGGGCATAGATATTCACCCCGGAGCCGAGATCGGGAACTCGTTTTTCATTGATCATGGGACCGGTATCGTTGTCGGTGAGACCACCATCATCGGCGATAATGTTAAACTCTATCAGGGGGTTACTCTTGGAGCTCTGAGTGTCAGTAAGTCACTGTCTCGCTCGAAGCGTCATCCGACTATAGAAAATGATACAATTATTTATTCTGGGGCAACGATACTCGGAGGTGAAACTGTAATAGGTCACCACAGCGTAATCGGCGGTAACGTATGGCTTACTGAAAGTATCCCGCCATATTCTGTTGTATACCATAAAAGCGAAATCCGCGTCAGAAGCACGCGCGAAGGCGATGACGAACCGATAAACTTTGTAATATAGCCGGAAATTTTTATCATTAAAGTATATACAACTTTATGGAAAGGGAACTATGAAAGCTGACAGCATACTTGATACAATCGGACAGACTCCGCATGTGCGGATAAACAGGCTGTTTGGTGATAAAGCGGAAGTCTGGATGAAGCTGGAAAGAAGCAATCCGGGCGGAAGCATAAAGGATCGCATCGGACTTTCTATGATAGAGGATGCGGAAAAATCGGGTGCTCTGAAAAAAGGCAGCGTTATAATAGAACCCACTTCGGGTAATACAGGTATAGGACTGGCCATGGTCGCTGCGGTGAAGGGTTACGGAATTATACTCGTCATGCCTGAATCTATGTCAATTGAAAGGCGCAAAATATTGGCTGCCTATGGTGCAAAACTCGAACTTACTCCGCGTGAAAAAGGGATGAAGGGCGCTATACAAAGGGCTCAGGAAATGATTTCGGAAATTCCAGGTTCATGGATGCCTATGCAGTTTGACAATGCTTCAAATGTAAAAGTGCACCGCGAAACCACGGCTATGGAAATACTCGGGGATTTCCCCGAGGGACTCGACTGCCTGATTACCGGAGTCGGTACGGGCGGACATATTACTGCCTGCGCTGAAATACTGAAACCCAAGATGCCGGACCTGAAAGTCTTTGCGGTTGAACCTGAACTGTCGGCAGTCATAAGCGGCGGTGCCCCGGGACCTCATCCGCTGCAGGGTCTGGGCGCAGGATTTATACCATCCATACTCAAAACCGACATACTGGACGGAACGATTACCGTAGGCAAGGATGAGGCATTTGAATATGCAGGCCGGGCAGCCAGGGAAGAGGGAATATTTATAGGCATTTCCAGCGGAGCTGCTCTTGCGGCAGTTGCGAAAAAAATTCCGGAACTGCCTTCGGGCAGCAGAATACTCACCTTCTGCTACGATACGGGCGAGAGGTATCTTTCTGTCGAAGGATTGTTTGAATAAATCTCTTTGCCGCTGATTATCAGAGTAATTGTCCCTGTCCGGGAAATAAAAGACCGCACAGCCGGCCGGGATAGTTTTGTGCTATCCCTTTATTACACCGACCGGCTTTAGTTTTGCTACTTTGTCCGTGATGCCGGCGTTGTGCATTACATCCACTACGTCTGAGACATCTTTATATGCTTCGGGCATTTCTTCGGCGAGAGTCTTTTTCCCTTTTGCCCGGATGACAATTCCTTTTCTGTACAGCTCATCTGCGATATCGCGGCCCGAGGCGTTTCTCATTGCCTGGTGGCGGCTGAACGAGCGGCCGGCGCCATGGCAGGAACTGCCGAACGTTTCCTGCATTGCCTTCTGTGTACCTGCCAGAACATATGAATAGCGGCCCATATCACCTGGAATTAGCACCGGCTGACCGGTATGCCTGAATGCCAGCGGCAGTTGCTGATCATCCGGAGCAAACGCTCTGGTTGCACCCTTTCTGTGCACGCACAGGCTTTTCCTTTTGCCATCCACAACATGCTCTTCCATTTTTGCTATATTGTGGCACACATCATAGAGCAGGCGGAATTCAAGCGAGGTTGCGGATATATCGAGTGCTTCCATGAAACTTTTCCTGGCAAGGTGCATTATTATCTGCCTGTTGTTCCAGGCAAAATTGGCTGCAGCCCTCATTGCCCTCATGTAATTCTGTCCTTCCTCCGATCTGACCGGTGCGCAGGCAAGCTGCCGGTCGGGCAGCTGAAAGCCGTATTTATTTTCCAGTTTCAGCAATATCTTCAGATAATCGTCACATACCTGATAGCCGAATCCGCGCGAACCGGTATGTATCAGTACTACTATCTGATCCTTGAACAATCCGAATTCTGCGGCCTTTTGCGGATCAAATATTTCGCTGACCACATCGACCTCCAGAAAGTGATTCCCTGACCCCAGTGTCCCTGCCTGATCGAGTCCCCGTTCGACGGCGCGCGGACTGACGGCGGCAGGATCTGCATCTCTAAGAGCACCATGTTCTTCGGTGAACATAAGATCTTCAGACTCACCGAACCCGTTCTTTACTGCCCAGGCAGAACCCTCGCGCATTATTTCGGCGAGAGTACCCGCAGTTACTTTTTTTATTGCGCCGCTGGCTCCGACTCCTGTGGGAATATTGCTGAAAAGAGCATTTACGAGTCTCTCCAGACGCGGGTGCACTTCATCATATGTCAGCGCGGTCTTTGCGAGTCTGACGCCGCAATTTATATCATAACCCACTCCGCCTGGAGAAATCACCCCGTCATCCGGATCGGTTGCCGCAACTCCGCCTATCGGGAAACCGTATCCCCAGTGTATGTCGGGCATTGCAAGACTGTATTTCTGTATCCCGGGCAGGTGAGCTACGTTGACTACCTGTGTGAGTGCCTCATCGAGTCCTGAGAGCAGCATCTGCTGAGATATGTAAATCCTTCCGGGTACCTGCATTCTGCCGGTTTTGGGGATCTCCCAGAGATAATCGTGTATTTTATCGAGCTTTATTCCTTTTATTTCCATCGTTCATTAGCTAATTATATGTCAAATACTACATATGTGGACCAGAGTCCGTTGCTGAAGGTTATATCCATTTTGTGGAATGTGACGGCTTTAATTTCTTCTTTTAATATCACCTGACCTTGCACGACATCCGTACAGCTAAGACTGCACGACAGCTTCCAGCTGTCCGGCGTCCTATTCAGGCTGAGTGAGTTTACAGCCGTACAGAAACGGTGTCTGGTGAGAAGCAGGAAATTCAGTTCACTTAAGAAAGCTACCAGCAGTTCCTCTGCTGTGGATTCAGATAATTCAATCGCATGATTTGAAGCTGCCGGATTTCCGGATACCTCAGCTGCAGCTTCCATCCAGGCTTCGGCGGCTGATGTAAACAGTGATTCCGGTGTATCTCCGCTGATGCATACTGCAATATCTGCTGTGTGTTCGAGAAACTGGTAAGGCATGATCATCCCGTCGCGTATATGTTGTCAGTGTTCAGAATGACCGGACACAGGAGGAGGCTCAATTGAATGGGCCGGCGCTTCACCCTGCAGTGCCGGAGTGCCGGTAATATATTGAAACAGCTGGTCAATTACAAATTCACGGTCTTCTATAACTGCCTTTACCACATCGCCTATGGAAATTATCCCAGTAAGCTTTCCGTTTTCCATTACAGGAAGATGCCTGATGTGTTTGTTTATCATCAACGCCATACATTCTTCGGCGTTACGCTTTGGTGAAACGAATATTACCTTGTGCGTCATTATTTCGCGCACCAGCAGTTCACGTGATGTCCTGCCCTGCAGAATCACTTTGCGTGCATAGTCGCGTTCAGAAAGTATACCGGTCAGTTCGCCGTTTTCAACTACAAGCAGTGCCCCGACGTTCTTTTGTGCCATCAGCTCAAGTGCTTCAAATACCCGGGCATCCGGGGAAATTGAGTAGATGTTTTGATCCTTATTTTGCAGCATTTCACGGACGGTTTTCATGTCGTAATCCTTCATCTTTCTTAAAGAGTAAGAATAATGAAGTACTAAATCAAGCAGCGAAAAAACCAGGCATAAAAAAACTCCGCCCGAGAAAGAGCGGAGTCAGATTAAAAACAGAAGATGTATCAGAAAAGCTCGGTTACAAAGTAGGCGAGAGCAGAAATCAATGCTGAACATGGAATGGTGAGCACCCATGCCCAGATGATCTGTCCTGCAACACCCCAGTGCACTGCGCTCAGTCTTTTGAGCGATCCGACACCCATTATAGATCCGGTGATTGTATGAGTGGTGCTGACCGGAACTCCGAGAAAGGTGGATAGAAATAGTGTTATTGCAGCGCCCAGTTCTGCGCAGAACCCGTCTACAGGTCTCAGCTTCGCAACGCGCTGTCCCATTGTCTTTACTATTTTCCATCCGCCGGACATGGTTCCAAGCGCAATTGCAGCATGGCACGAGAGGACTACCCACAATGGTATGTAGAATTTATCGCCGAGCAGTCCGGCACTGAACAGCAGTCCTGCTATAACTCCCATGGTTTTTTGTGCATCATTGCCTCCGTGTCCCAGGCTGTAGAATGCAGCAGAAACCAGCTGGCCCTTTCTGAATATGTGATCTACATCCTGCGGAGCTCGTCTGCGGAAAAGCCGGTAGACTATTACTCCAATGGCAACGCCCAGCACCAGTCCCAGTGTAGGAGAGATGAACAGGAATAGCACAGTCTTGTAAATTCCGCTCCAGACCAGTGTTCCCGGTCCGCCCTTAACTACAGCTGCTCCTATGAGGCCGCCTATGAGCGCGTGTGATGAGCTGGTGGGCAGACCCAGATACCAGGTGATCAGGTTCCATGCACAGGCTGCAAGCAGGGTTGCAAATATAACTGCCGAATCTATTACTCCTATATCAACAATGCCTTTGCCTATTGTGCCGGCGACGTGAAGGCCGAAGAATAAAAATGCAATAAAATTAAAGAGTGCTGCCCACAGGACCGCCGCCCTTGGTGACAGTACCCTTGTGGAAACGATTGTGGCTACGGAATTGGCAGCATCGTGAAATCCGTTCAGAAAATCGAACAGCAGGGCCAATAATATCAGAAGTACTACTAATGCTATCATCTTATGCCTGCTTAACTAATATTGCTTCAATTGTCTTTGCCACACGTTCGCACTGATCGAGCACTTTCTCTGCATTCTGGAAAATATCTTTCCACTTCATGATGTAAATTGCATCGTTGTTATTGCTGAACAGCTCACCGATTACTTCGTTGCGCAGGTGATCACCTACGTTCTCGAGGCGGTTGACTTCAATGCAGTTGTCAATGATGGGTTTTGAGTTCTTGAAATCGCGCAGTCCCTTGACAGCCTGAGCCAGTGCAGCACCCGAAGAATTTATCAGACCGACCACTTCAATGAATTTCTTGTCTATCCCGGAAATCTTATATATGCGCATAAGATTGGACATCTTAAGTATGATATCTATTACACCGTCAAGCTCATGTGCCAGGACATGAATGTCCTCGCGGTCAAATGGTGTAATAAATGTTTTGTTGAGTTTGTCTATGATTTCGTGTGTTACGTTGTCTGCGGTGTGTTCAATTTCCCGGATGGATTGTACATCTTCATCGGTTACAGAACCCTTGTCGATGATCTCCTGAAAGCGTGCAATTACTGTCTCGATATGTCTCCCCAGGGTATCAAATAGATCAAAGAATTCGAACTCCTTTGGTAATAAGCTAAACTTCATATATTGTTCACCATTGATATTGGACAAAATTTTACAAACAAAATTATAGATAATTTTTCATTTATGAAAATTAAATCCTAAAAACCTGCACTGGTCCCTTAAAGGAAAGCCCAATCCTCCCGTTGATGGCTAATATTAGCCAGATTTAAATGACATCAGCCCATCTGTCGATAATACCGGTATAAAAAGATCAGTCTTGTAACTATTGTGCCGATGAATACGAAGAATGGAATTATGAACTATCGAGGTGGGCATGAAGAGTTTCCGCGTCATACTGTACGTTTTGTTGTTAATGTTTTCACAGCATCTGTATTCGCAGCAGGTGACTAAAGTGCTGGTTTCGGGCTACGGCGGAACGTACGCCTCGCACGACATGTCGGTCGAACAGTCATTCAGGGACGGTTATGCGAGTTATGACGGTTCGGTATTTCCTGGAACCGTAACGCAGTTTATTGATAAATCCGCATATATTGCTTCCTCATTTGATTATGCAGATAAGAATGGCTATCAGGTTATTATTCGCTCATACAAGGGTGTTACATCTGCCGGAACGACTTCACAGAGCTATCCCAATATAAAGGCGTTTCTGCCTGCAGGCAGCAACAGCTATGTGAATATATATAGCGGAAACATAGAGAACAATAGGGTGATTGTGACCGGTGCAGGTGACGACAGCTGTGAAACCGGCTACAGTGTTGAATTTTTCGCTCCGGATCCGGTAACCATTGAACCGGACTATTCGAGTTTTTCAAATGGCTATATTGCCGGACAAATTTGCTATCTGGCAAATAAAATGAACTGCACGGTCGAACAGGCGCGCATGATTGCGCGTACACATGCATCGCAGAACGGAGAACTGGATTCCCATAACGGGTATGGAAGAATAAATATAAATACAGTGCTTTCAAGTTCGATGCTTCCGGTGGAACTGACTTCTTTTACAGCCGCAATACAGTCCGGGAGGGTGAATCTGAAATGGCAGACAAAAACGGAAATAAACAATTACGGATTTGAAATTGAAAAGAGTATAAGTCCTTCGTCTGCCCAATCGTGGAATAAGGTGGGTTTTATACCGGGAAAGGGCAACAGCAGTTCTGAGTCTGAATATACATTTACCGATAACGCCGCACCATTGGTAACAACTTACTACAGGCTGAAGCAGATAGATCTTGACGGCGCATATGAATATTCCGGGACAGTAGAACTGCGCGCCGGAACGCCGTCGGCGTTTGAGCTGATGCAGAATTATCCCAATCCGTTCAATCCTTCGACCACAATTTCGTACAGTCTTCCGGAAGATGCATTTGTGAAGCTGAAGGTTTATGATATTACAGGCAGGCAGTTGTGCGTACTGGTAAATGAAAATCAGCAGGCAGGCGTGCACACTCTGCAGTTAGATGTGGAAAGATCCGGAATACATAGTGCAAGCGGTATGTACCTGTATCAGCTGACTACAACGGGAACTGTCTCGGGAGAAAAATTCTCAGCAGTCAGGAAGATGGTGCTGCTGAAATAGTGTCTGCTGAAACAGCATCTGCTGAAACAGCATCTGCTGAAACAGCAGCGCTATGTGAAAACCCTTATGGGCCTGGAATATCAGCGTAGAGCGTTGAGCGCTTCTTTTATAAGGTCCTCGAGAGAAATATCGGGCTGGGAGGCGAGCACGTCGCGAATAATCTTCTCAACTGTTTTCTGGCTGAATCCGAGTGTGGTAAGAGCTGCAACAGCGTCATCTTTGATCTTGAAGGAAGCACCGGCAATGTCCTTCTCTTCGCTGATACTGTCAACTTTGTCCCTTAGGTCGAGCACCATTCTTTCGGCGGTCTTTTTCCCGACACCCGGGACAGCCACTAGGCGTGTGACGTTGCCGGATCGGAGGGCATATCTGAGTTCATCTATCTGGATCCCGGAAAGGATGCTCTGAGCCAGTTTGGGACCAATACCGTTGATGGTAATCAGCAGTTCAAACATCTGTTTTTCGGGCTGTGCAGAAAAGCCGAATAGTGTCAGTGAATCCTCGCGGACACTGAGGTAAGTAAAGAGGCGTGTCTGTTCGCCTTCATCGGGCAGGAGTTCAAAAGTATTCAGCGAAATATTGATCACATATCCCACACCCTGAACATCCAGGAGTATCTGTGTAGGTTTCTTGGAAATTATTTTGCCAGACAAAAATCCGATCATATATATACTTCCTGAAATTGGATAGTGTAATTCTATTATATCCGCAGGTTATCAGAGGACCCCAGCCGGTCATCAGAGGACCCCAGCGGGTTATCAGAGAACCCTGTCGGGGTTTGCCTCAACGAAAGCTTTCCAGTCTTTCTTTCTGCCGTGCGAAAATCCCGGAGTCTGAAGTCTGAAAGCGTGACATATAGCGATGGCCAGAGCGTCGGATTCATCCATGCTGCTGAAATTTCCATCCAGGTCCAGAATACTCGTCACCATGTACTGTACCTGGGTTTTGGATGCGGAGCCGTTGCCTACAACCGATTTTTTTACTTCTCTCGGTGCATACTCGCTTACTGCAATGCCGTTGTGTATGGCTGCCAGCATGCATACACCCCTGGCAAAGCCGATCTTGAGCGCTGACTGCACGTTTTTGCCGTAAAATGCAGTTTCCAGTGCGAATTCGCCGGGCTTGTACTGTCTGAGTATAGTGTTCAGATTGTCATAAATTTTGCCGAGTCTTTCGGCAACCGGTGTAGCGGCCCCGACGGAGATGCACCCGCTGGTTATTCTGGACATTCTGTTCTTATCGAGACAAATAATACCATAACCGGTACACATAGTGCCCGGATCAACACCAATTATTATCATAAAAATCCGTTCCCGCGCCCGTAAAAGACGCGGGTATCTGTGCTAAAGCAGAGAAAAATTCAAAAATTATTGAAGTGCTGAATCGTCTATATCAGCGTTTGAATAGACATCCTGCACGTCATCGTTATCTTCCAGCATTTCTATCAGTTTCATCACTTTCTCTGCGTCTTCACCGGCAACGTTGATCATGTTCTTGGCGATTCTCTGCAGTGAAGCGTTTTCGACAGTAAGTTTGCTGTCTATGAGTGCTTTTCTTACGGCTTCAAAAGTTTCGAGAGAAGTGGTGATCTCGAAGAAATCCTCTTCTGTCCTCACGTCGTCTGCGCCGGCCTCGAGTATGATCTCAGTGATTTCATCCTCTGTTTTGCCCTGTGCCGGTATGGTTATGACGCCCTTGCGTTCGAACATCCAGGCAACAGATCCGGATTCAGCCATTGCGCCGCCGTATTTGCTGAACAGGTGTCTGACCTCGGCAACCGTACGGTTTTTGTTGTCTGTAACCACGTCCACCAGTATTGCTACTCCTGCGGGTCCGTAACCTTCGTATGTAAGTTCGAGGTAAGCGGCTCCTTCGAGTTCTCCGGTAGCTTTTTTGATTGCGCGGTCAATATTATCGGCAGGCATGTTTGCACCCTTGGCATTATCTATTGCAAGTCTGAGTCTTGGATTTCCCGCCGGGTCGCCGCCGCCTTCGCGTGCAGCAATTGATAGTTCCTTAATGAGTTTTGTGAAGAGTTTACCTCTTTTGGCGTCAAGAGCGCCTTTTTTGCGTTTGATTGTTGCCCATTTTGAGTGACCGGACATTTTTTCTCCTAATTGATTTTATTTTGCCTTTATTAAAACTTTGTCAGATTCTTCTTTCGCACAGTCTTCGTGTATTTTTATATCCTTCAGTCTGAGCTGAGGGAAAGTCCTGTTGTCGCGCGTAGTCTTTTCAATTGTAAAAACAATATCAAGTATATCTTTGTGTCTGTTTATGAGGGGAACAAAATGCCCCAGGTTAAAACCGATGACGTCAAAGGATTTATCGCATCCATCCTGCCTTACGGTTGCAACGAGGTGGTTGCTGCCGACTATGCGCAGGTTATTAGAGATGCGTATATTCTCAATGAGAAATACCGGGCGCAGGTTTCCGGGTCCGAACGGCGCGAATTCGTCGAGTATGCGCAGAAACTTAGGAGTCAGGTCGTTAAGCGTAATTTTCTCATCGATGATTATTTCAGGCGATACTGTTTCAGCCTTTACCGTATCTCTGACTATCCTGTTGAAGCGTTCCTTGAATTCCTCTATGCGCGAGATTTCGAGCGCAAGTCCTGCAGCCGCCTCGTGTCCTCCGAACTGTATCAGTATATCCTCGCACTGCTTGAGTGCCTCGTATATATTAAATCCGGTAACGCTTCTGGCAGAGCCCTTAGCCACGCCGTCTACAGTAGTCAGCATTATAGCCGGCCGGCAGTATTTCTCGACCAGTCTGGAAGCCACTATACCGATCACGCCCGGATGCCAGTTTTCCTCATGGAGCACTATTGCAATCTCGTCGTCCAGGTTCAGTGTATTTTCCACCAGGTCAATTGCGTGTGAATACGTAATCTCGTCGATTTTTCTTCTTTCGTAGTTTTCGCCTTCCAGTACTCTTGCCAGTTTTTTTGCTTCAGTTTCGTCGAGTGTGGTGAACAGATCCACGGCCCTGATAGCGTCTCCAAGCCGTCCGACCGCATTTATGCGCGGAGCGATCGTAAAGACGACGTGGCCAGCAGTAAGGTTTCCCGGTTCCATGCCGGCGCTGCGTATGAGTGCTGCTATACCCGGACGGGGACTGGTGTTTACCAGCTCCATACCTTTTCTGACCAGAACCCGGTTTTCATCCTCAAGCGGAACGATGTCTGCAGCTCCGGCTATTGCGACCAGGTCCAGGAACTTCAGCGGAAGCTGGCGTTTACCTATTCTTTCGCTGACTGCCTGAGCGAGCTTGAATGCCACTCCGGCGCCTGAAAGGTATTTGAACGGGTAATTGCAACCCGGTTTCAGCGGGTCCAGAACCGCATATGCATCAGGAATGACCGAACCCGGCTGGTGATGGTCGCAGATGACCACGTCCATGCCGAGCGATCTGGCAAATAGTGTTTCTTCCACGGCAGTAATACCGCAGTCCACGGTAATGATCAGTGAGGCGCCCTTGCGCTTGATTATTTCTATGCCGCCTTTTGATACGCCGTAACCTTCGGTAAGCCGGTTAGGTATATAGATCTCTGATGAAGCACCCAATTCCCTGAGAAAGAGATTCAGCAGCGCGGCAGAGCATGTGCCGTCAACATCATAATCCCCGTAGATATAGATAATTTCATTATTCGTGATTGCCTTTATCACTCTCAGAGAAGCTTCTTCCATACCGTTCATCAGGAACGGATAATGAAGATCATCGAGAGAGGGACGGAAAAAAGCCCTGGCCTTCTGAAATGTATCGATCTTTCGTTCTACCAGCAGAGCTGCGAGCACCTCGCTGATATTGAGCGAAGAGGCCATAGCTTTTATTACTTTTTCATCGCCTTTCTCTCTGTGTTTCCAGCGTTTTTTTACCATGATAAGTGTCCAAAGGACAACCAGCAAACAAATCAAATGCAAAACAGGTCTGTAAGCCGAATTCTGTAGCCCTGACCATACCTCTCCGGGAATTATTCCGGAAACATACGACAGAGTGGTAATTATTTATCTGGGCATACGGTTACCCGCATGCTCAAGCGATCTACCCGGAAAGCTGTACGCAGCGAACAACTGCGGTCCGGAGTCCGGCTGCATGCGCAACCGGTCAGCAGAGAGCTCTCCCTATTTGATCTTGCTCCAGGTGGGGTTTACCATGTTGTACACCAATATGCCGGTAAATATACACGCAACGTATTCCCGGACGGAAATACGTAAACAGCATATATGCGGCGCTATCCGGTGCACAATACCGTTTATCAGACGGTACCCCCGCTATTACTAGCGGAGCGGTAGGCTCTTACCCTGCCTTTTCACCCTTATTCCGGCAATAAACCGGAACGGTATCTTTTCTGTGGCACTTTCCTTAACCAGCCGGTTTCCCGGATGGCCACCGGGCGTTACCCGGCACCTTGTTCTGTGGAGTTCGGACTTTCCTCTGTCATAAACAGCTTACCACGCTGAAATTCCCTGAAAAGGGTTCCGCGCATGATAACTATTGTTTAAACATTACATAAGTATTAGACAGCAATTACCCAACCTGAGTTACCTTTGAATTGTTATTTGATTGTATATTTATTAAATCTGTTATTTATTCAAACTTTATATGTATAGTAGTAGAGTAGTAGAAAGTAATACTAAAAATTCGCCTAATTTAACTATTAAGCAAAAACTACACAAATATAATAAAAATAAATAGTTAAGTCATCACTAAAATGTTTATTTAAAAGAGGCCCAAATCGGCGGATTTTGCGGAGGCCGAGAAACGATACTGTCCAGGCCATAAACGCTGCACAAACAGACCGATGGCATGCGGAGAGGAATTGAAAATATCCGGTATTACGGTATATTTATCATTATACAGGGAAATAACACAGTGTAATTAAATATAAAAAACAGAGAAACGGATAGGAAAGATGAAAAAATATATATTGCCGGCGCTGCTTATTCTGGTGCTCTATGGCTGTCAGGGCAGGAAGGATAATCAGGGAAATACAGATGATGCGAAAATTCCCGAGCTGAGACCGGGCGATTCGGTTGCAGTGATAGACAGTACTGCGGTAGTCAGACCAAAGACGGGGCCTGTCACCGGAATAATCGATCTGAAAAAGATCGATGCCAATAAGGACGGAAAAGTATTCGAGTGTGCGATGGACTGGAATGTGCTTTCAGACCAGCCTGGTAAATGCAGTCAGTGCGGAATGGACCTGACCGAATACACGCGTGCACAGGCCAGGACGAACCTTGTGCAAAACGGATTCAAGGTAAAATAATCGGTAATGACAGGAGAACAAAACTGCGGTATGCTTCAGGAGCATACCCCAGTTTCGGACAAAAAGATGTACTGAAAACTTACCAGTGCATTATCCTTCTACGGATTCTGCTATTTCAGCCGAAATAAGTATTCTTCCGCAGTATTCGCAGTTGTAGAGCCTGCGGTTCTGTCTTATTTCGAGCTGTCTCTGCGGGGGCACGACATTATGGCATCCGCTGCAGGCAGTTCTCTTAATGGTGGCCACGGCCATGCCGTTTTTTGCTTTTCTGATTCTCATGTATACTGCGTAATCAGGCTTTTTTGTCTGTGCCTCAACTTCGCCGCGTTTGGTTCTGAGTTTTGCCTCTTCTTTTTCGTTTACCTTGATGATTTCGCGCAGTTCGGTTTCCTTTACTTTCAATTCGCTGTTCAGCGCTTCGAGCTGTGGTTCGATATCAGCGGCTTCAATTTTCATCTTCTGTGCCAGGTCCTCGAGTGCCTTGTTTTCACCCTCGAGGCGCGCGATTAGTTCGTCGTTATGGTCAATTTCTTTTGTCAGTGCGTCATATTCTTTATTGTTGCGCACCTGGAAAAGCTGAGCTTTGAACTTTTTCTGTGTGTCTTTAAGTTTTTCAATTTCATCTTCATTGACCATGATCTTATCTGTGGAGCTTTTCTGCTCCTGCAGTTTCTGGTTAATCTGGTTTTTCAGTGATTCAATACGGTCGTTCAGTTCATTGACCATATTGGGCAGATCCCCGCGCAGTTCTTCTAATTCATCCAGCTGATCATCAATAATCTGTAATTCATACAAGGTTTTGAGTCGATTTATCAATTTTTTATTACTCCTTAAATTTATTAAAACATTTTACAGGGTTAGTTGTGTCGTTATATATGTAAACTTTTATTTCCGGATCATGACTGCCGGTCAGTTCTTCCAGCCGGCGTTTTACCTCGTCGAGTACTACCACCTCAGTCTCATAGTGGCCTGCATCAATCAGCAGCAGGCCGCTGTCGAGTGCATCGAAAAATGTATGATATTTTATATCGGCGGTCACAAATGCATCAGCACCTGCGGCAACTGCGGCATCCAGAAGATCACTGCCGCTGCCTCCGCACACGGCAACGCGTGAAATATGCTCGGTGCTGCCGCCGCCGGAATATTTCAGGCACTGGGTGCCCAGGGATTCTGAGACCAGGGACAGGAACTCATCCTTGCTCAGAGGGTTAGTCAGTGTGCCGATTGCACCGAAACCATAGTTGGCATTCGGGCTGTTCAGCGGGTAGATATCGTAAGCCGGTTGTTCGTATGGGTGTACTTTCAGCATGCTGCTGACTACACTGTTTATTTTCCAGCTGTCCACCAGGACTTCCAGACGCGATTCGGCAACTCTTTCAAAATTTCCTGCAGTACCGGTTGCAGGATTGCTATGCTCGTTTCCGCGGAAAGTGCCGTATCCTTCGGATGAAAAGCTGCACGCTTCGTAATTTCCTATCACTCCGCCACCGGCGGCAAAAATGGCATTTGATACATTTGCCAGATCGCTATGCGGAACAAAAACAGTCAGTTTAAGCTGATTGCTTTCCTGGTTCCTGAGGAAACGGATACCGGTTAAATTTAATTTTCGTGCCAGCTGGAAACTAACGCCCTGGTGTGTGAAATCTAGATTTGTATGTGCCGAATAAAGAGTTATGTCGTTTTTAATGAGTTGTTCAAGGAGTCTGGAGGTTCTGTCAGTATCGGAGTTGATTTTCCTGAACGGTTGAAAGATCAGCGGATGATGAGTGAAAATGAAGTTGCACTTTTGCCTGACAGCTTCAATGAGGGCATCATCGGTTAATTCGAGGCAGAGAAAAATGTTTTTCAATTCTCTGCTTTCAGAACCGACCTGAAGCCCGGGATTATCCTTGGCCCAGGCAGCTCCTTTTGGTGCCCAGTATTCTAAATATTTAATGATTTCTTTGCAAGTCATATGAAAAAAAATGCACTTCTCTCTTCTTTAAGAGAAGTGCATTTTAAGATCTCACGTTTATCTAAAATTTAAAAAAAATGCAACGGGATAAGGTGATATTGTTAATTTTTTGTTCATAGTGTTTCTTGTTACCAAATATAAAGCATTTAAATTTTATATTCAACAAGAAAATCAACTGTTTTAGTGCCGCCGGTTTTGCGTAGATGGTGTCAGTTGTTTTCCACCCAGTTGCCGTCTTCCTTTATGATGTTGATCAGCTCATCGACTGCCACAGAGAAGTGGATGTTCTTTTTGACGACTTCTTTTCCTCTGTATAGTGTTATCTTGTCAATTCCCGAGCCGACGTAGCCGTAATCGGCGTCCGCCATTTCGCCTGGTCCGTTTACTATGCACCCCATTATGGCAATCTTTACTCCCTTCAGGTGAGATGTGCGGTTGCGTATGTTGGCGGTTACTTCCTGAAGGTCAAACAGAGTGCGGCCGCAGGAAGGGCAGGAAATGTACTCTGTTTTGCTGATTCTCAGGCGTGCCGACTGGAGTATGCCAAACAGAAGTGAGTTGATCTCGTCAGACTGTATGTTCATGCAACCCTCAGGTGCGGCAATCCACACTGCATCTCCGAATCCGTCAAACAGATGTACAGAGAAATCCGTTGAACTGTGCAGTATTATGTCTTCGCGCTCTATATTCTGCGGATAAGTGTTCTTTAGCACTACGGGACTGGTGATGCCCAGGTCCGACATTTCATAGAGTATGCGCCTTATCTCACCGGTTGAATGTGCGTTGCTGCTGGCAAGTACTGCCACGACTGTTTTATCCCCGGAGATGGCGCTGAGCCGGTCTATGTCGTCGATAGTAATTTCCACCAGGTTCATTACGTCTGATTTTACCGGTGCTTTATAATCTGCAAGGCGGAAATAGGGGAACGCATTCTTCCTGTCCTCAAGCTGGGACCAGGTTGCTGAATCATATATGACATTGAGTCCGCCGGGCAGACAGTCAGGGGCTTTGAGTTTACCTAAATAGATATAATCGGCTGCCATGTCCGATACATTCCATTTATCAATGTCCGGATCGTATGTATATCCGGCGCTCTTCAGTATGCCGGGAGTGATGCTGTCGCTTGTGGAAACGGCGGAAAGGTCTGAGAATACCCGGGGTATGTTGGTCCCGCCCATATTCAGTACGGCGGTGGTTTTTCTCTTACTATATATATATGGATTCACGGGGTTTATTTTGACAGAAGCATCAACTGGTCTGTGAGAAGCCCTGTTCAAATAGCGCTGTACCAGTCTTAAGGCGACCGGTGCTTCGTTCTCCGGGGGTTCCGTAAGTGAAACGCGTATGGTATCGCCAAGTCCGTCTTCGAGAAGTGTGCCGATGCCCGCGGCAGACTTGATCCTGCCGTCCAGTCCGTCCCCGGCTTCTGTAACTCCGAGGTGGAGCGGGTAGTTCATCCCCGCAGCCATCATTTTGCTTACCAGGAGCCGGTATGCCTGAACCATCACCTGAGGGTTGCTGGATTTCATTGAGAGGACTATGCTGAAATATCCTTCATCTTCGCAGATCCTCAGAAATTCCAGAGCCGATTCCACCATTCCGAGCGGAGTATCGCCATAGCGGCTCATGATCCTGTCAGAAAGTGAGCCGTGATTGACGCCGATGCGCATTGCGGTGCCGTATTCCTTGCAGATCCTTACCAGGGGTAAAAACCTCTCGCGAATTCTGTCAATTTCGTTGTTGTATTCATTGTCAGAATACTCGATCACTTCGAAGCGCTTCCGGTCGGCGTAGTTGCCCGGATTGACTCTTACTTTTTCGACTATTCTTGCTGCAACTTCTGCGGCATTCGGTGTAAAGTGTATATCGGCCACCAGGGGTACGCGGCATCCGCGTCTGCGCAGTTCATCCTTTATATTTCCCAGATTTTGTGCATCCTTTATGCTCGGGGCAGTAATTCTCACGTATTCACACCCTGCCTCCACCATGCGTATGGTCTGCTCGACAGTAGCAATAGTGTTCATTGTATCTGTAGTGGTCATTGACTGTATGCGTATGGGGTTATTCCCGCCCAGCGGAACGTCGCCCACCTGAACTTCACGCGTGACATATCTGTTATAGTTAAACAGCCCGTTGTTGTAAATCTTCTGGTCCATTGAAAATCAAACCTTATGGCTATGGAAAAAATTTATTAAATATAAAGTAAAAAAATAACAAATGAAGCGTAAAAACCATAGGGAAAGAAAATTGACGCGAAAATTTGATCGTTTGGAATTCCGGGGTTACTGTAATACGGCCGGCGGGTCTCATCGGGAGCGGCGTCGTCCTAATGGAACTTTTTGAAAATTATTTTGTAAGATAGACTGAATATCCGGCAGAAAATACAGGAATTTCCCTTCAGGGCAGGTCTGAACAGCCTCGTTTAGCCAAACACGGCTGATTTTAGGGAAACCGGAAAAAGCCGCGTTTTTTGTGTAGTATGCCTTCCTTGCCCGTTTTTGAGTGGATGTTTATGTGTGGAATGGTAAGAGCGTGTATAATAAATGATGTGGATTTTAAACAAAATATCAGATATTTTTGTTGAAAAGATGAACCTTCGGGATATGATTAAAAAATAACCAAAAACTTGCGATACTCTTTTTAAATATCTATTCAAAAAGTAAGTATTTGCACGAGCAATGGAATTATCTATTTGCAAATTTAATTAGAATAGAATAATTTAGGACATTGCTTTAAAAAGTTTGTTTAGCCATTGGTGTCTTTGTTTGACAGGGGTGTTTCGGTGGCTGTGCTGAGAAGGAATGTTGGGGGAAAATAATGGCTATTGTGTATGCTGAATATAAACAAAACAATATCATCTAATAAAAACTTAATTCTTTAATTTTAGGAGCGTAACGTGAAATCATCTAAATTCAAAACTGCTTTTACAGGTTTTGCAGGTATTGCGATTCCAACTTTAATTGTTGCAGCAATACTTATTTTTATATTTGTACTTGGTGATCCAAACAACTTCCAGGGCAACAACACGGCTAATCACCCCAAGCCAGGTAACGCACTCGGAATTGTATACAAAGGTGGAATTATCGTGCCAATCATTATGTCACTCTTAATGATGGTTCTTACATTTGCTATTGAAAGATATATCACTCTTTTCCGTGCAAAAGGAAAAGGCAGTGTAGCTGCTTTCGTTGCAAAAGTTCACACAAAACTTTCTACAGACGATATAGATACAGCTATGAGCGAATGCGACAAGCAGAGAGGTTCTGTTGCTAACGTAATCAAAGCCGGTCTTCTCAAATACAAGGAAATGATCACTGAAAAAACTCTCAACAGGGATCAGAAAGTTCTCGCTATCAAACAGGAAATCGAAGAAGCAACTGGTCTGGAACTGCCTATGCTCGAACAGAATCTGGTTATCATTGCTACTATAGCTTCTATCGCTACACTTATGGGTCTTCTTGGAACGGTTATCGGTATGATCCGTGCATTCTCCGCTCTTGCTACAGCAGGTGCACCTGATGCAGCAGCTCTGTCAAACGGTATCTCTGAAGCTCTTATCAATACAGCTCTCGGTATCGGTACATCAGCTCTTGCTATTATTTCTTACAACTATTTCACTACAAAAATAGACAAGATCACATACAGCATTGAAGAAGCCGGTGTCGCTATAGTCCAGAACTTCGCAGCAAAACATAATTAATCTTTTTTCAGACATTAAATTATTGAAATAGAACCATGCCAAAAGTAAAAGTACCAAGAAAGAGCACGACGATCGACATGACCGCCATGTGCGATGTTGCGTTCCTGCTGCTGACGTTCTTCATGTTGACAACGCAGTTTAAGGCAGACAATTCAGTAGTTGTAGACACTCCGTCTTCAATATCGGATATTAAGCTGCCGGATACCGACATCATGAATATTACTGTTACTAAGGATGGCAAAGTATTCTTTGGAATTGATAACAAGAACTTCGCGAGAGAAAAACTTCTCGAGAGAATCGGACAGAAATACAATATTCAGTTCACCGCCGAGGAAATGAGAGCTTTCAGGCTTACATCATCGATCGGTCTTCCGATCAGCGCCCTGAAAGGATGGCTGGCACTTGAAGAGCTGGACAGAAAGAGCTTCAACATGCCGGGTGTTCCCATCGATTCGGTTAACAATGAACTGGGTGTCTGGATTATCCAGGGCCGTTTGTCAAATCCAAATATAAGAATTGCCATTACCGGTGACGGGCAGGTACCATATCCTACTATCAAGAAGGTTATGAATACACTGCAGGATAAAAATGTAAACAAGTTTAACTTAATAACGGATTTGGAAGCAAATCCCAATAAATTATAGGAATTGTGAACTATGGCTGAACTAGATACCTCGCAAGGCGGGAAACATGGTAAAGGTAAGAAAAAAGGCAAGAAGATGTCTACCAGAGTTGACCTTACCCCTATGGTTGACTTGGGATTTTTGCTCGTGACATTTTTCATGCTTACTACTACCTTTAGCAAACCGCAGACGATGGAAATCAACCTGCCGGTGAAACCTAAGGGCGGCGACGTTGAAGAGGCAAGTCAGGGTGTTAAAGCTTCAGAATCATTGACAATACTGCTGGGCAGCGATAATAAAGTTTTTTATTATCAGGGCGTCGGTGATGCAAAAGCAGATGTGAAAGCGTCCAATTTTTCGAAAGACGGTATCCGTACGGTGCTCCAGGAGAAAAACCGGACAGTGAAGAATCTGATAGTGCTGATAAAGGCCAGCGATGAAGCAACTTACAAAAACATGGTTGATGCGCTCGATGAAATGAATATCTGCGGCATCAAGCGTTATGCGCTGGTTGATATAACACCTACTGATCTAGACTTAATTAAGAAACTTTAAAACTTTAATCTATAACTAAAAATATGAGCAACCAGATTTCTTATAAAGTAGACCTTAACGAAATCATATTCTCCAATAAGAACAAAGAGTATGGTGCTTATGACCTCCGCAAAAGATATCATAAGTATATTACCATAGCTGTTTGGGCTTCTATTGCGTTTTTCGTTGTGGTGACAACTGCGCCGGCTCTCATCAGCAAGATCAAACCAAAGCAGACGGATACACTAAACCGCAAAAGGATTATTCAGATTACTGACCTTGCGGAACCGCCTTCGATTGATAAAAAGCAGGAGATACAGCAGCAGGTCGAGGCACCGCCTCCACTTAAATCAACAATTAAATTTTTGCCTCCGGTCGTAAAACCGGATGAACAGGTGACAGAGGAATACATACCTACTGTAGAGGAACTCAAAAATATCGACCCGGGTGCAAAAACCCAGGAAGGTCAGGCAGGTGGTGTGGACTATAGTCTTATCGAAGTCCAGGAAGCCACAAAGCAGGAGATCGTAGAAGAAGCGCCTGAGAAAAAAGAGGAACCCTTTACTTATGTAGAGGAAATGCCCAGTTACCCGGGCGGCGATGAAAACCTTATGGCATTTATTACTTCAAACGTTCAGTATCCTGAAATAGCTAAACGAGCTGGCGTCGAAGGTAAGGTTTATGTCAGTTTCGTCGTCGAGAAAAACGGCTCAATAGCTGAAGTCAGAGTAGCTAAAGGCATCGGTGCCGGCTGCGATGAGGAAGCCCTCAGAGTCGTTAAGATGATGTCCAACTGGAAACCGGGTAAGCAGAATGGCAAGCCGGTTAGAGTTAGAGTGCTGATTCCGTTTACATTTAAGCTGAATTAGTATTATGAAGGGCATCAGCGCCTATGACCGCTTTTCAGTGATTAGCGGCATAATAATGGTTTTTATTTATGCTGCTGTTGGAGTTATAGTTATTATATCTAATTCCATACTGGTTAACTTTAGCCAGACAAACAGAACAATATTCGGTGCTCTGATTATTGCCTACGGCGCTTACCGCGGCTACAAGGCATATAAGAAGTACACTGAATTAAAAGCAGAAAAAAACAATCAGGATTATGATGCAAATGATCGCTAAATCCGGAAAAATTAAGAAAAGAACCATCTATATGATGGTTCTTTCTACTATGTGCCTCGCAGGCGCATTTTTTGTTACTACACTCCTCGGTATATCGGGCTGCAATTCGGGTGAAAACGGTACACCTGAAGATACCGCTACATCCGGCAGAGTTCATATTACCGTCGATGAAACTTTCGCCCCGATAATCACTTCTGAAATAAATACATTCCAGAGCATTTACAAGGATGCAAAAATTGACGCCAGCTACAAACCGGAAGCTGAGGCCATCAATGACCTTCTTAACGACAGTTCCCGTATTGTAATCGTTACAAGGAAGCTCAATAAGGATGAAGAAGCCCATTTCAGAAAGCTCGAGATTATTCCCCATACAGTGAAAATATGCTACGACGCCATTGCCGTAATTGTCAATCCCTCAAACCGCGATACTCTCATGGATTATGAGAAATTTAAGGATGTTCTGAGCGGAAAAATTACTAAATGGAACCAGGCGTTCCCGGGCTCGGGACTCGGAGATATTCAGGTAATATTTGACAATCAGAATTCCAGTACTGTCCGGCACGTAAAGGAAATGAATAATGGTCAGCTGACAAAAAATGGTTTTGCAGTCAAGACAAACAGCGCAGTAATAGATTATGTGGCGAAACATAAAAACGCTGTGGGTGTAATTGGGGTCAGCTGGATAAGTGACAAAGACGATAGTACCGCACTCAGTTTTCTGAAAAAGGTCCGCGTGATGGGCTTTAATTCTACTGCTCCAAATGCAGAACCGGGCGAGTATTATCAGCCTTTTCAGGCTTATATAGCACAAAAAGTTTATCCTCTCACCAGGGAGGTATATATAATCAGCCGTGAGGCCAGAATGGGGTTGGGAAGCGGTTTTACCACTTTCATCGCGAGTGAGAAAGGTCAGAGGATATTCCTCAAATCCGGTCTCGTTCCTGCAATAGCTCCTGTCCGGCTGGTTGAACTCAAAAAAAGCAATATTAAAATAACTAATGATGATAATGGGAAAAAATAACGTGAAAAAAATGATTGGTGCCGCAAAAGTAGTTGCTTTTGTGCTGTTGGGCTCGACTTCACTGCTGGCCCAGACTATCGACCAGGGTCTTAAACAGATCCAGGCTGACAAAATTAAAGATGCACGGAATACATTTACGCAGATACTCAATAAGGAGCCCAATAATATTCAGGCACTCTTTTATCTCGCTAAAATAGATTTGAAAGAAGGAAAAAAAGACCAGGCCGTAGAAATGTTTGGAAAAGCTGCCCAGGCAGACAAAAAAAGTCCGTATTTCTACGTCGCTCAGGGATTCGCCTCTATGGTGAAAGGCGATTCTGCAAATGCCTTTGAACAGTTTGACGAGGCAATCGATGAGGTCAAGGCTAAGGATCTGAAGGTAATTGAAAATATTGCTGACGCATATGTGCTGACAGAAAGCAGGAACCTGAAAAGACCAGTTGATATGCTCACAAAAATAAAGAGCAATATGAAAATTGAGTTTTCTCAGAAGGCAGGTATTTATGAAAAACTCGGTGACCTGTACTTCAAACATGGAAATTATTCACAGGCCATCAGCAACTACAAGAATGCAATAGATGCAAACAGCTCCGTTCTGTTCCCGTATGTGGGTGTCGGAAGCGTGTATGTAAGAATTAAAAATTACGGTGAAGCAGAAACTTATCTGAATAATGCTCTCCAGGCCGATTCGACTTATGCCCCGGCATATAAGGAACTCGCTGAGCTTTACTATACACAGAACAAATATGCTCAGTCGGCTGATATGTACAAGAAGTACATTCAGTATTCGGATGCTGACCTGTCATCAAAAATCAGATATGCCCAGATAGCTTATCTTTCGAAGAACTACCAGGAAAGTCTTGCTGCACTGAAGGCTATAGAGAATGAAGATCCTAAAAATGCTACAATTAAACATGTAATTGCATGGTCCTATTATTCGCTCGATGATGCAGCCAATGCAGTCCCTGCATTTGAACAATACTTCGCCGTCGCAACTGATAAGGAAGTTTCTGCAACCGATTGCGAATATTACGCAAAAATGCTCGTTAAGGCTGGACAGGAAACAAAAGCAGTCGATTATTACAAAAAGGCAATTGATCTGGATTCTTCCAGAACAGATCTTTACGGTGATATAGCCGGTATCTATTTCAGAAGCAAAGATTACAGCAGCGCTGCAAAGTACTATGAAGCAAAAATGAACTCTTCAAGCAAAGCACTGTCGGTAAGGGATATCAGGGATCTGTTTGATTTCGGGCAGGCATATTTTCACCTGAAGGAATATGTAAAGGCAGATACGGTATTCAGTAAGATCACTCAGATAAAGGATGATATTGCTCAGGCACATCTGTGGAGAGCAATTGTCAACTCCAGTATAGATTCCACATCGGAAATGGGACTTGCAAAGCCGCACTACGAAAAATTCATAGAGCTTGCAAGCAAAACTCCTGAAAAGTATACAAAGAATCTGGCACAGGCTCATGCATATCTCGGATATTTCTATTATCTGAAGAGAGACGATCCTCAGTACAAGGATACCTGGGAAGCAGAATACAAAACTAACTGGGAAAAAGTACTCCAGTATGATCCTGAAAATGCACAGGCAAAGGAAGCCCTTAAAAACACGAATACTAAAAAGAAATAAAACATTGTTTCTGATAACTTGAAAACAGGGATGATGAACGGCGAATAATCTTTAGCTGTCATCATCCCTGTTTTTTTTTGCCCTGAATTTGTTATATTTGGCACAGCATTTTTCCGAATGTTTATAGTCTATTTATTTATAATTAAAGATGAATATGCGTACCAATCCGAAGTATAAGTTGCTTAAATTCAGTTTGTATCTGCTTCCTACATTGCTATTTGTATTTTCTACCATATACAAAGAGATGCAGTCAGAAGCTTTAGGTACAAAATCCAACCCCATTAAATTATTTTTTAATCCCTCAGTAGACGCCGAAACAATTTCCAACAATGCAGAAGTCCTCGTAAGATACCTTGAAAAGGAAACTGGTTACCATTTCGTTACCGCAGTTCCTGCAAGTTATGTGGCAGTGGTCGAAGCTTTCGGAACCAGCAAGGCTGACATTGCCATTTTGAACAGCTTTTCTTATCTGCTTGCCAATGCAAAGTTCGGTGCCGAGGCCAGACTCAAGGTGATAAGAAACGATGGCCAGGCTACGTATCGCGGCCAGATAATTACCAGAGTGGATTCCGGAATAGACAGTCTTTCTGACCTGAACGGCAGAAGCATAGCCTACGTGGATGCTTCCAGTACTTCGGGGTACATACTTCCAAAATCACTGCTGAAACAGAAGGGCATTATACCCGCAGAGGAAACATTCGCTATGAAGCACGACAACGTAGTTACTATGGTCTACCAGAAACAGGTTGATGCCGGTGCAACATTCTACAGCGCGCCCGACAGGAAAACCGGTGAAATCAAGGATGCCAGGACGCGCGTGCTAAAACAGTTTCCGGATGTACTGCAGCAGATCAAAATTATTGGCTTTACACAGGACATCCCGAATGATCCGTGCATATTCAGGAAAGATCTGCCTGAACACATGAAGCAGGAAATAGTAAATGCGCTGCTGAAATTTGTTAAAACACCCGATGGTGTGGCAGCACTGAAGAAAATTTACAGCGTCACCGGACTTGTTCCGGCAAAGGACAGTGATTACGACGTCTTAAGAAAAATGCTCTCAACCCTCAATTATTCAATCAAAGATCTGGTGAAATAGATGCTATTAAAGGTAAAAAATTTGCATAAAGTATATCCCAACGGCACCCATGCGCTGAGGGGAGTGAGTTTCGATGTAAAGGAAGGCGAATTTCTGGTAATTATCGGACTCAGCGGCAGCGGGAAATCCACACTGCTGCGTTCAATAAACAGACTCATAGAACCGACATCCGGGAATGTCTATTTCCTGGGACAGGATGTGACGCACGTAAAAGGAGAGGAATTACGGAAACTGCAGAGCCAGATAGGTATGGTCTTTCAACAGTTCAATCTTATAAAACGCCGCAGCGTTATGAGTAATGTCATAACCGGCCGCCTGGCATCAATAAGTACATTTGATTCGCTGCTCGGCAGCTTTTCTGAAGAGGTATACAATGATGCTATGAAAAGCCTCAGGATAGTTGGCATAGAAGAAAAAGCAGATGTACGCGCTGACTCTCTCAGCGGCGGACAGCAGCAGAGGGTTGCAATTGCAAGAAGTCTTATGCAGAACCCGAAACTACTGCTGGCCGACGAACCCGTTGCTTCGCTTGATCCGGCGACATCCAACAGCGTAATGCAGTACTTCGAAAAGATCAATAAGGAACTTGGAACTACCATAATCTGCAATCTCCATTTCCTCAGCCTTATCAGAAAATACGCTACCAGGGTAATTGCTCTGAAGAAAGGAGAACTGGTTTATGAAGGGCTTCCACACGATATAGATGAGGAATGGTTTAAGATAATTTATGGTGAAGAAGCAGAGGAGGTGGAAATAAGATGATCGATATTCAGGAACTTACATCGAACCCTGCAGAAATCATCAGCAGGAAAAAGGAAAAAGAGGATAAGTATAAATTTGTAAAAGCCACTCTGCTCGATATATTCCTTGTGTTCTATTCGATCCTCGTAGTACAGAGGATCATATGGTACAGATATATAATGGAAGTGCGCGATATTACATTTACCTGGAGCGAAGTCGGAGTGATTCTGCTAATTAGTATTGCTCTGGGCAGTATGTGGGCATATACCCGCACTACACTGTCATGCAAGCTGTTCGGTATAGGACGTCAGAGCAGTGTAACCGACTGGACTACAGAGCTGTTCGGGTGGTTTTTGTTCACCATAACATTTATAGCCGGCTGGATAGTGACAAAGATATCAGTTGTTTCATTTTTCAGCAGTGAGGGTGTGCAGGGCGCACAGCGAATATTCGGTGCCATGCTGAAACCTCAGTTTGGGATATTCGACGATGCGCTGAACGCAATGATCGAAACAATTTTTATTTCACTCGTGGCCACAGTAATTTCCATTCCACCGACCATATTCATAAGTTTCCTTACTGCTAGAAACCTGATGAAGGACAATAAAATTTCGGTCTCTATATATTATGTGCTCCGCTTAATACTGAACTTTATCCGTTCGCTCGAACCGATCATCTGGGCTATAATATTCTCTGTATGGGTGGGCATCGGTCCTTTTGCCGGTATGATAGCGCTGCTGGTTCACACCATCGCTTCAAATGCAAAACTGTATTCTGAGGCCATCGAAAGTATTGAAGAGGGTCCGCTTGAGGCCATTCGTGCAACGGGTGCAAATAAAATGCAGGTCATATGGTACGCAGTTGTGCCGCAGATAGTACTGCCATTCCTTTCATTTACAATCTACAGATGGGATATCAATATCAGGATGGCTACAATTATCGGTCTTGTAGGCGGCGGCGGTATAGGTACAATGCTTATGCAGTATCAGGGCCTGGCCAAGTGGCATGAAGTTGGACTTATTGTAATAATGATTGCCATAGTTGTATGGGTAATGGATTATATCAGTGCAAGAATAAGGGAAGCGATCTACTAATTTGTGCTTTTTTGTTCTTAATATTATAAATTATATGTAAAAGTGATAAAGGAAAAATGGAAACTGCGCTTTTTGTAGTTGTGAATGTCGTGCTCGCTTTCTTATTTATCCGTCTGATGGTAAAGAAAGACTTTCTGACCTATCTTCAGGGGGGACGATGGTGGCTGACATGGCTCGCTGTGGGTATCATTACTCTGATGGACGAACTTACCAGTATCTATTATGCACCTTTTGAAGCATTTCGTTTTATAGGCCTGAAAGCTATTTTTTATATAGCACTGACCTCAATACTCATCAGGTTCCTGTCGACCAGAATGGTTGAGATTTCCGAAATACTGGAGGCAAACAATATAAAGGGCGGCGGAGTTTATTCCTTTGCATACCTCGTGCTGGGACCTAATGTATCGTTTGTCGCAATAGCCTCTATTATAGTTGCATACGTCCTTACTGCAGCAATCTCAACTGTGAGTGCGGTCGAAAACGGCACGTCGTTTCTGCAGATGTCGGAGTTTGTGAAATTATTGCTGAAGTTCGGCGTCATCTGGTTCATAACCTGGCTTAATATAGTCGGTATCAAGGAAAATGCAAAATTTACGTTCATTATTTTTGTTTTCGCATCTTTTGTACTGGCAAACCTGCTGATAGGCGGCATTACACATATTGATACAAACGTAGTATCGCGTATGCACCAGAGTCTGGGTGAGTTTACGGCTGATTATACGAGCGGATCGATACTGTTTACTTACCAGAACCTGATAGTCGGTATAGGCAGCTGTATCCTCGCGTATTCAGGTATCGAGTCTGTACTGCAGACTGCCTCGCTAACCCGGAGCTGGAAGGAGATACGCCGGGCATACCTGTTCCTCGCAGTAACAGTCGGCATCTTTACTCCTCTCATCACTCTTTTTGCGCTTTCAGGAAATATCGATCTTGCAAAACACGAAAGCGACCTTATTCCTGCTTTTGCGGCGAGCGTCAACGGTCCTATCTTCAGTATGCTTGTCGCACTGCTTGCGAGCGTTACTCTTATCATGGCAGTCAATACTGCAATGGTTGCGAGTGCTGAACTGATTGAAAAAGTTGCCGAGCGGTATAACTATCACTGGCTGATTACAACAAACAAGAAACAGTCGCTCTACAGGATCCACATCGCCAACGGAATATTCTACTCGATCATACTCATTATAACGAACGGCAGCCAGGCTATACTTGCAGAGATGTATGCCGTTGGTCTGGTGGCAAGTTTCTGTATCAATACCGGATCATTGCTCAAGTACCGCTATTCGCGCGGTACAAAGGAGATTACATATCATACTTCGCGTATAGGAACACTGATACTGTTCATAGTTCTGCTGAGTACCTTCTTCTATATCATTGTGCACAGGCCTTTCGGAACACTTCTCTGGTTTGTAATTACAGTGCTGTTCCTCATTGCCGGAATCAGGATTGCAAAGGCCAGAGCTCCGGAGATACAGGTCAGACGTGCAACGAAGACACCGATGGATGTGGTCTTTGCACTTATGGAGGTCGAGAGTCCGGATATGCATATTTATTTCAGACGCCCTTCAGAACACGAAATCCTGGAGGACAACAGGAATTCGATCTATGTAAGTTTCTATTCACCCCGTTTTGAGACGCCGCAGTCACTGGGACAGAATCATTACTGGATTTCCATACAGAGAAAAATGAACCTGTTCGATATGATATATGCGCTGCTGAAAACACTGGAATATGAAAGCATACCCGATAAAACTCTGCACGTGCATTTCGGCTGGCCGCTGTCAAGCTGGCTCGACAGAATGTCAATAGGCGTGATGATATACAACATAATACATCTGCCCAAGAAATTTCCGGGTTTCACTTTCCATATTGATTACCTGCCTGTCCGGAAACCAGCTCAGCAGGCACTTAAAGGCTGAGCGGTCGGAAGCTGTGACATGCAGCCATACCTGAATATACATACACACAGCCGGGATTTCCAGCAGGAAAAACCGGCTCTGTGTAACATTTTTGTGCAGGACTATCCTGAGTATGATTTCCACAACCATGGCCTCTACTCAGCCGGACTCCATCCCTGGCATATTCCCGAAGGAGATTTTGACGAAAGCCTCATTGCAATTGCAGCAAGTGCAGCTCAGGATGAGCGCATTTTGGCTATAGGAGAATGCGGACTGGACCGCGCGGTAAGTACTCCGCTGACTCTGCAGATGCAGTACCTGCTGCCTCAGCTGAGTATAGCTGAGGAATCTTCAAAACCTGTTATTCTTCATTGCGTCAGGACGGTGCCCGAGATAATTTCAATACGGAAAAAAAACCGGTTCAGCATGCCATACATACTCCACGGATTTACGGGCAATATTCAAACGGCAGAACAGCTGATAAAACACGGCATATACCTGTCATTCGGAAAATTCCTGTTCCGCGATGAGTCCCCGGTGCGGGACGTTTTCAGGACGGTAGACAAAAATATGATATTTCTCGAAAGCGACGATACCGGGATTCCGATAGAAGATGTATACGGCATGGCTTCATCTCTCGCATCCGTACCGGTTGAAGAGCTTAAATCCATTGTCTGGAATAATTTCCACAGCGTCTTTAACCGGTGAGATCATCCAGTGCCCGAATTACAGATAAAGTACGGTTTGAATCTTTAATTTTTGCTCTTTATATTTCCATCCTGCTTTCGATAATCTTTTTGATTTGATTTTTATTTTAACAGGAATATTGTGAATAGTTTTGAAACTGAATGGCTTTCGAGAACTGAACTTCTCGTGGGCAGCGAAAATATAAGCAGGCTGCAGTACGCAAACATACTCGTAATGGGGCTTGGCGGTGTGGGTTCCTATGCGGCAGAACAGATATGCCGGGCCGGAGTCGGGAAAATGACTATTGTGGACGGAGACAGGGTCGAACCCAGCAACCGCAACCGGCAGCTCCCGGCTCTGATAAGTACTATTGGAAAACCCAAGGCTGAGGTGGTATCGCAGCGTCTGATGGACATAAATCCCGCGCTGGAATTAAACGTCGTAAACAGATATATTGAAGATACGGAGATGGAAAGCTTTGTCGACAACGGTTATGACTACGTTATAGATGCAATCGACACTCTCTCGCCGAAGGTTAATCTGATTTATAACTGTGTTAAAAAAGGTGTGCCTGTGGTAAGTTCTATGGGCGCCGGCGGCAAATACGACCCGTCACTGGTCCGGGTTGTGGATATATCAAAATCTTATAACTGCACGCTTGCTAGAAAAATAAGAAAAAGCCTGAACAGGCTGGGTGTAAGAAAAGGTCTCAAAGTGGTATTTTCACCCGAAGAGGTGGATAAGGAAGCGGTAATGCTGACTGAACAGAGGAATAAAAAATCCACTGTCGGTACAATATCATACATGCCGCCCGTCTTCGGTATATACTGCGCTTCTGTCGTACTGCGCCACCTGCTGCAGGAAAGCAGACAATCACCCGCATCCGGTATCTCAGATACAGTGCTGGCAGTCTGATAAATATTACGGAGTATGATATACTCATACTCCCGGCTATAATTTTACTTATAAACAATATGAAAAAGAAAAATCCGGACGGACCCGATGCCTCGCGCAGAGGCTTTTTGAAATTGTTCACCATGAGCGCTGCCGGGACAGTATTGCTGCCGAAAACTCATATCCCGAAAACTTTGTTCGGCAACGCATTGTCTGCAAAAAATGCAAAAGCTCATGGAACGGCTTCCATTCTGAATGACCAGGAGCCGGCAAAAACCAATATTGCCGATGCCCTTAAATACCCAAGGACAATCACATCGATGCCTGGCAAATACCCGGCCAGAGTGGTGCAGGTGGGAAATGAAAATTCCGTTAAAAACGGCCAGCCGGATTATGATGCTGCATATCTTATGATAAAACAGGGCATGCTCGCTCTGACCGGAGAACAGGATCTGAAAAAAGCATGGCGAAAGTTCGTAAACAAAAAAGACCGGATCGGACTGAAAATCAATCCGGTTGCAGGTGTGCAGCTGTCCACAAGTCACGCAGTGGTTAAAGCGGTAATCAGTCAGCTTGAAGAAGCCGGTATACCCAGGCCGAATCTGGTTATCTGGGACAGACGCGAATTCGAAATGTACGAAACGGGATTTACACCTGAAAACTATCCCGGCATCACTATTACCGGTACGGAAAGAAAGGATAAAAACGGCAGCTTCTATGATGCGCAGGGAAAGCTCTACGGCGAGGAGATGATAGATAAAACATGGTACTACCGCGCTGACTGCGAGGATAAGTACGACGCCGAGACCATGCCGTACATGATAAATGAAGGGAAAGAATCTTACTTTTCAAAAATCGTGACACAGCAGCTGGATAAAATTATCAATATACCTATACTGAAAAATGCCGGCAGTTCTGTTACACTGGCACTGAAAAACCTGGCATACGGCAGCATATCAAATACAGGGCGCCTGCACAAGAATTTCTGGGCAGATACCTGTGCCGAAGTCAACGCATTTCCTCCCCTGAGGGATAAGGTGGTACTTAACATTGCAGACGGACTTATAGGCTGCTACCAGGGAGGCCCGGCCGCAAACGCACAGTTCATTACAAACTTCAATACCATACTGATCTCTACCGATCCGGTAGCCATCGACAGGATTGGATACGAAATCATACTCAAAAAACGCATAGAAGAAAAGATACAGAAAGAGGATATACCTAAGTCCAGAAAATTTCTGGATATGGCCGAAAAACTCGGACTGGGGACGGCAGACCTGAGCAAAATCAAACTTCAAAAAATACAGCTATAGCGATGACCAGAAACTTCGGACTACTCTCAATATACCTGTTATTATTTTTGTGTCCGGGCATTTATGCCGCATCACCAGAGCTGAAGGATGGGGATGTCCCGGGTCTGAAGGTACTGCGCACCGAGTACTATGACCACAGATCACTCTGGGGGTATATGGATGGTGCTGCTGACCTGTACCTTGAGTATGGTTTTTCAAAACTGATCTTCCAGGAAATAGAAGTCAGTGGTAAAAAATTCAGATTTGAATTATTTAAGATGACATCTCCGGAATCGGCATTCGGCATCTACAGTATTTCCGGAGGAGTGGCCGATACATCATCCGGTATCCCGTTCTATCATATATTCTCTCCATACCAGTTCCTTGCAGCGGCTGACAGCTTTTATATATCGATTACCGGCGAAGACAGCAGTGCTTTGAGCAGAAAGTGTTCCGGAGATATTTCAGCAGTAATTGCGGCTATGCTGAAAGGCCGGAGCAGTATCAGCCTGCCTGCCGTGTTTACTGCAGAGTCGCTGAAGAAATCTGTGAGGGAGATAAAATTCATTAAAGGTGTTTTGGGTCTGCAGAACTCTCTGCCCGAATGGGAAGAAAAGTTCGAAGGGATAGAAAACTTTTCAATGTACTATCTCTCAGTGGAAAATGATGAGGAAAGCAGCGAGACTGCACTTATTAGTTTTGCGGAAACTTCCGGTCTGGAAAAATTCAGGTCGCGGAACAGTGCGGCAAAAAAAGGAAGGAAAAGGGCGCTGATCACACAGAGCCCCGGTTCACTTCTGTTTACGGACCGGAAAGCGAAGTAAAGTTGTAATTACAAGTAATGACCGCGTATTATCTTTCTGTTTCCGGAGGCAGCTGGTAGTCCGGGAAATCCTGTCTTATTTTATCCAGATATATTCGGGCTTTATCCGGATAACCGAATTTCCTTTCGTACATTGCACGCCTTAACAGCATCGGGCACACGAGTGAATTTACAATATATTCCGAGTACCGGTTCTTTACCGCAGGCATACGTATTTTGAACTTTGGCATTGGCGCCCCGGCATATCCGTCTGTACTGACAAGCCTGTAAAAAAACAGGTCGGGTACTAGTGAGTATCCGGCAGGCAGAACAAACTCACCTGAGGCAATTTCATTATCCACCAGTTCCGGCGCAATATAAACAGTATGATCCGGTGCAAATTTGGCTGCAAGCTGTGTCATCATGTTTCTGTAGAGGGTTTCCAGAAGCGCCGGATTGTATTCCTCACCGCGTTCGAAAGGCCTGACTGCAGAGACGAACAGATCTATCTCAGGTTTCAGACGCCGGACAATCAGTGGATAATTAGTCTTCAGCTGGTCAAAATACCAGCTCCTTCTGAGCAGTTCCTTATCTATTACTGCTACATCTTTTCTGAAACCTTCGGCAAACTGCAGGTAGTATGAACCTGAAATCAGATAATCCCACTGATAACTGAAAATTATGCTGTTGTGTGCGGCCAGACCGATCGCTGATAAAGCATAATCCTCAAATATGTACTGGTCTGCCGCGCTGACTTTTTTGTGGTTGATGTATATCTGCGATGAAATGAATATTGTCAGTATGGCAAATGCAGCAATGTTCGGGACGAACAGCCCGGTCCTGTCATTGGAGCGGAACAGCATAAATATTCTTGCTATTCCGAAGAGAGCAAAGAAGCAAAGGGCAATATAAGCCAGAAGGAAATACGGCTCTATATCTGAGATGTCATAATTGACCGAATAGAAAACTGTTGTCAAAAAGGTAATAGTCAGAAACACAAACAGTCTCCGGGCCATTATTAAGGAAAGAATAATTCCTGCGATGGAGAAGAGCAGACTGACCACGGCAAACTCCTCGGGGAGGTTATCTATAAAACCAGTTAGTTGTTTTTTCGCAGCATCTGCAGATGAAAAGATCCAGACCTGGTATTGCTTTCCTGATATGTGATTTAGTATCTCGCGGAGGTTAACGGTATTGCCCCAGCTTACAGCAGGGGACTGAACAGCACGCAGCGGCAGGTAGCAATAGAAGGTGAGCAGTATACCAAAGAAAACAGCCGCCGCTATACCGAGTTTTTTCATATGCCGCTTTTCTCTGAAAAACAGTATCTGATTATGCCCGGTCTCCCCGTGGAACCGGCTGAACATCAGATATGCCGCACCAGGCAGTATAAGAACTGTGGTCATGTGATTAGTAAAACCAACGGCAAGTGCTGCAGTGAGCAGAATAAAACTCCTGTAAAGATTTTCCCGCGCAGATACGCAAAACTTCAGCAGCAGAAAAATTATGATATTTACAAGGAACAGGTGCAGGGAATAGACCTCAACCGAAGTACTCTGTATCCAGTAGGTCTTGCTGAATGCCAGCATGAGTGCTGCTGTGACTGCAGTCGAATATAGTGCCGCAGCGTCAGGAGAGATCTTACGGCTCGGTTCTGTATCCGGTTTCTTCTTCTTCCGGTCTGACGGCTTAATTTTACGGGCAGAGAAAACATCCGGATTTCTGAGTATCAGCAATGACGAAAAATAAAAGGTTACAGCTCCGAGAGAGCAGAATAATGCTGCCAGCAGATTTGATGCAAACACAGGCCGCAGGGGGTATAGCACTCTGGTAAATACGTATCCTGCAAGAGTAAAGAGGGGGTATCCGGTCGGGTGAGCAATTCCAGGAAGATACTGAACTGCTGCCAGTTCTCCGGAGTCTATCTGTACGATGGTCGGAGCGATTGTAGTGAGGTATATGGAAAATATAAAAATAAAGAGTGCCGGCGGAACAAGCGCGGATATTCTTCTTTTCATTATCAGCTCTCTAAAATTATTTTCTCAAAATACTGCCGGTTTATCCTGATACTCTGCTTGAGTTTATCTTCTAATTCTCTCTGATCGCTGAATCCTGCTGCCCGCGCCAGAAGATATCTCCTGAAATTGTCGAGCGGCAGCGAATTCTGCCCTGAGTTAAATAATATCTGATTGGTAATAGTCAGTCTGCGGAAGAAAGTATATAACTCGGCAAGCGGTCCGGAGAGTTCCGGCCTGCTATAGTATTCCGCTGCCGCTGTCAGTATTCCGCCGGTATCGGATCCAAGTGCAGATGAATAAAGATCCTTATTCATCAGCATAAGAAATTGTGCAATGAACTCTGACTCTATTAGTCCGCCCCGGCTTTTTTTTATGTTAAAGAAATTGGGAAAGTTATTCTGCGGGATGGCGGCATTCTGTTTGTCTATCTTCCTGCGCATATCCGCGATATCATCCTTCAGTCTGTTTTTCTCCAGCTGACCGGCGTGGTCTTTAACCTTTGACAGGAAACTGCCGAAGAGTGTACTGTTCCCGCAGACAAACCTCATACGTGTCATTGCCTGGAATTCCCAGATCTGCGCCCTTTTTTCGAGGTACCCGAAATAGTTCTTTATATCCCACACAAGCTGTGAGTTCCTGCCTTCTGGACGCAGTCTGAAGTCGATTTCGAAGGGCTTTATCATTGAGATGATTTCATTGACGAAATCCTGGAACAGCATCTGTATGAACGGGTATGAATTTACGTCCTCAGCCACTATTACCAGATCAATATCCGAATTGAAAGTCATTTCACCTGAACCGAAGCTGCCCAGCCCGATTATGAAATAGTTGAAATCAAAACTCATCTCTTCTGCTTTCTGCCGTATCTTATGCTCTATGAACTGGCTCAGGCTTTCTGACAATTCTGCCGGACCAATAAGTCCCAGGCTGTATCGTACGCACAATCCGAAGATCATCGATACGACCGGCATATTGTAATCGGGAATGCCGGGTATCAGAACCTGTCGTGTCAGCAGCAGGTCGCCGAGCGAACGCTCCAGCAGCATCAGGTCCACTGCTTTTTGCGAGCTCTGGCAAATATTAAGAAATGCCCTGAAAAATTTCGTATCAGAAAATTCGCTGAACCAGATGGAGGGAAACGGGTATGACTTTACAATGCGCGAAAAATTTTCGAGTACCAGGTCGGGATTCCACGCAGTCTGCAGAAAGTCAAGCAGCTCCGGTTCTATTCTGGCAAAGGCATCCATGGTATGCTTGTCGAAATTCTTCTGTTCCAGCAGCCCCTGACCCGTCTGGAGATATCTGTAGTTATCGGCGGCGCGTTTAACTTCCCTGAAAATCACTATTTCCGTAACAGCCTTATTCTCTTTGACTTTCGCAGTGCCTACTATAGAAGTGAAGATCTTGCGCACCTGTTTTCTGTACGAGTCGAGTTTTTTGCTGAAAGCCGCAGCATTCTTAAACCCCAGAAACACGGAGAGTTTCCCGAGCATTTCTTCGTCATCGGGAATGAGGTGTGTCTGTGTATCATTCATCAGCTGCATATAATGTTCGATCCTTCTGTAGAAGACATATGCATCTTCGAATATAATTGCCTCATCCCCGCTGAGCAGTCCGTTATCTTTCAGCATATGCATGGCTTCGAGTGTATTGCCGGTACGCAGCGAGGCTATGCGTCCTCCGTTCAGAAGCTGAAGGGCCTGAACTGAAAACTCTATGTCCCGTATTCCCCCGGCGAATAATTTAACATTGCTTTCGCTGCCGCTGCGGGTTTCGATGGCATTTTTCATCGATGCTATCTGTGACAGAGGGGAGTTGAGGAAACTGGACGGATATATGTAATGGCTGAGGTAGCCGGTAAACCGGTCAAACAGCTTACCGCTGCCGCCGATAAATCCCGCCTTTATCAGCATCTGTCGTTCCCAGTCCTCGCCTCTGGTTTCATAGTAACGCAGATAATCTTTCAAAGTGCGGCACAGCGGCGAATTGCGTCCGTCGGGCCGGAGTCTGAAATCAACGCGGTATATGTACCCGCGTGAAGTCATGTCGCAGGATGTCTGTATAAACAGCTGTATGGCTTCGGTGAGTATTTCATAGTATTCTCTGCCGGCAGAACTTATATGTGTATTTTTTTCGAAGAACAGTATCAGGTCGACGTCGCTGCTGTAGTTGAGTTCATTTCCGCCCAGTTTTCCCAACGCCACTATGCAGTACTGTCTGCTGAATCGTTTTATCTGGTATTTGTCGAGTATTTCCTGAAGACACAGTTCAAACAGTTCGGAGTTGATAACACGTGCAAGCTCAGAGAGCTTGGATGTAGTAAACTGCAGCGTACTTTCGTGCAGTATGTCGCGTATGCCGATACGCAGTACTTCGCGCGAACGCAGAAGCCGAAGGGTATTTATCTTGGCCTGGAACGTGCGGTACTTCAGCAGCGAGTCCCTGACTAATTTTCTATATCCTTTTTCATCCGGAATATTTTCCAGCGTTTCAGTGTTTGTTACCCAGTAGAGATATTCCGGATTTCGCACAATTACATCTGTCAGGAAGTTGCTGTTAAAGGCTAACGACACCAGTATGCTCGCATACCGGGGATACTTTATGCAGTCCTGCAGAAATGACACCTTATCGTAAAGTGCATTCAGTATTCTCAGCAGATTTACTTCGGAAGACTGGGAAAAATGATGGAGGGACGCTTCATTCTCCAGTATGCTGAACAGTTTGTCCAGTTCGTCAGGAGACAAAAAACCCGCAGTTGTCCTGCTGATCTCTCCGGTAAATTGTGTGGAAAAGTGAGTACTGTTCATTATTCGCTGATAACCGTTATGTTGCTTTTCTGGAGGATAATCCATTCAATGAAATCAGACAATTCTAAAATATCGTAAATGAGCGAGAGGTGCAACGGCAGCGGTGCAAATCCTTTCTATTTATGGTAAAATAATATTATATTTCCAGAATGCAATTTTAGATTCATTGCATTTGAGAGAGCCATTAAGTAATTTTTAAGCTTGAAAGAGTATTTTTTAGTTAATCGAAATCCGGAGGATTTAACTTAGATGTTAAGTATAATAAAGAAACTGTTCGGGGATAAACATACGCGTGCACTAAAGGAACTGCTGCCGATTGTTGAGGAGATCAACGAACACTACGAAAAGCTCAAAGATCTTACAGACGAAGAGCTGAAGGGTAAAACGGTTCAGTTCAAGGAGAAAATTCAGGAAGAAACACGAGAGATCCGCGAGAAGATAGAACAGATTAAGGAACAACTCCGTTCGAATGATGCTGAAGAAAGTACTCAGGGCTTTTATGACGAGCTGCAGGGGCTTGAAGATGAGCTGAACGAGAAATACGAGACGATACTCGACGAAATACTGCCGGAAGCATTTGCGGTGGTGAAAGATACATGCCGCAGGCTTGTTGGCAAAAGCTGGGATGCCGCGGGCAATAAAGTTACCTGGGATATGGTTCCCTACGACGTGCAGCTGATAGGCGGTATAGTACTGCATCAGGGTAAGATTGCAGAAATGGCTACCGGTGAAGGTAAAACACTTGTGGCTACACTGCCGGTTTACCTGAACGCTCTGACGGGCCGTGGCGTCCACCTGGTTACAGTCAATGATTATCTTGCAAAACGCGACAGCGAATGGATGGGTGAGATATACAGGTACCATGGACTGACAGTCGGCTGTATACTTAATACCATGAGCTCTGATGAACGCAAAAGACAATACCTGAACGACATTACATACGGAACGAACAATGAATTTGGTTTCGATTACCTGAGAGATAACATGACTGCTGACCTCGAGGGGATGGTTCAGAGAGGACACAACTATGCTATCGTCGATGAGGTCGACTCGGTCCTTATTGATGAGGCAAGAACACCTCTTATCATATCAGGTCCTGTGGGCTCAGGCGAACACAAGTTTGACGAAATGAAACCCAGCATAGAGCGCCTGTTCAGACTGCAGTCCAACCTGGTAGCCAAATTCACACAGGAAGCAGAAGATCATCTGAATGCCGGCGAGAAGAACTCTGCAACTGAGGCCGGAATTGCGTTGCTGAGAGCCTACAGGGGATTGCCGAAAAATAAGAAACTGGCGAAGCTGCTCAGCGAACCTTCGAATAAGAAACTCATGCAGCAGACAGAACTCGAGTACCTGCGCGAACAGGGCAAGAGGATGCACGAGATAGACGACGAACTGTATTTTGCCATCGATGAAAAGAACAACACTATAGATCTGACTGAAAAAGGACGCGAGGAACTCTCACGCGGGAGCAGCGAGGGAAAGGAATATTTCATACTGCCCGACCTGGGCACAGAAGTAAGCCACATAGAAAATGACGAAACAATTCCTTCGGAAGAAAAAGTCCAAAGAAAAGACGCACTCTATTCTCTCTACTCGGAAAGAAGCGACCGCCTACATACACTGCATCAGCTGCTGAAAGCTTATGCGCTGTTCGAAAAAGACGTCGAATACGTTATCACCGAAGAAGGCAAGATCGCAATTGTCGATGAGTTTACAGGCCGCGTTCTGCCGGGCAGAAGGTATTCGGACGGACTGCATCAGGCTATTGAAGCAAAAGAAAACGTAAAGGTCGAACGCGATACGCAGACGCTCGCAACCATCACGCTTCAGAACTATTTCAGGCTTTATAATAAGCTTGCCGGTATGACCGGTACGGCAGAAACAGAAGAAGGCGAATTTTTCGAGATATACAAACTCGACGTTGTGGTTATACCTACAAACAAGCCTGTCATCAGAGACGATCAGGATGATGCGGTATACAGGACCAAGAGGGAGAAATACAATGCGGTCATGGATATGATCGAGGAACTCCGCAAGGAAATGAGACCGGTACTGGTGGGTACCACTTCGGTCGAAGTTTCGGAGACTATAAGCCGAATGCTGAAAAGAAAGGGTATTCCGCACAACGTACTGAATGCAAAGCAGCACCAGAGAGAAGCTGAAGTGGTTGCCTATGCTGGTCAGCCAGGTGCGGTTACTATCGCAACCAACATGGCCGGCCGCGGTACCGATATTAAACTGGGTGCCGGTGTCAAGGAAAAAGGCGGATTGTTCATACTCGGTACCGAAAGACACGAATCGCGCCGTATTGACCGTCAGCTCAGAGGACGTACCGGCCGTCAGGGCGATCCGGGTACGAGTAAATTCTTCCTGTCGCTCGAAGATGACCTTATGCGTCTCTTTGGAAGCGACAGAATATCCAATGTAATGGAAAGAATGGGCATAGAGGAAGGTGAGGTAATCCAGCACCCTCTGATCACAAAATCTGTCGAACGCGCCCAGAAAAAGGTCGAAGAGAACAATTTCTCTATCAGAAAGAGACTGCTCGAGTACGATAACGTAATGAACCAGCAGAGGGAAGTTATCTATACAAGACGCAAGCACGCTCTGGAAGGTGACCGTCTGAAAGGCGAACTGCTCGAATGGCTCACCGAATACGTGGATGAACTAGTCGATCAGCACTTCGATAATGCAGAACTGGATGCAATCAAAGAGGATATACTCCAGCATTTCCTTGTAGAAATCAAAATGGATCCGGAAGAATTCAGGGCTTTGGGCAGCGACGGCGTAAAAGACCGGGTAACAAGCGCATGCCGTGAATTTTACAAGAAAAAAGAAGATATGGTGGGCGCCGAATTGCTGGGCAGACTCGAACGCTTTGCTATACTCAGCGTTATCGACGATAAATGGAAAGAACACCTGCGCGAGATGGACGACCTGAAAGAAGGTATCGGACTCAGAGCCTACGGACAGAAAGATCCGCTGCTGGAGTATAAATCCGAAGCCTATAACATGTTCGTTTCTCTCCTCGGTATGATACGCAACGAAACACTGTACTTCTGCTTCAAATACTGGCCCCATGTAGCCGAAGAGGTCCAGGCGCCCAGACGCCGCCCGGTTCAGCAGAGCCGTGTCAGAGAGGTAAAGGAAGATTCCGATAAAATGGGACTCGGTAGCGCGTCCCAGGAATATGATGAAGCTTCACGCAGCGGCAGAACCCAGCCGGTACACGTGGAAGAGAAAGTCGGAAGAAATGAACCATGTCCGTGCGGAAGCGGCAAGAAATATAAAAACTGCCACGGAAGCATGTAACACAATTTAATTTATCAAGTAATTCCGGTCTTGAATATGCGAAAAATTGAAGCTATCATACGCCCGTTCAAACTTGACGAGGTCAAGGAAGCCCTGCTCGAAGAAGGTATTAGGGGGCTTACCATAAGCGAAGTCAGGGGCTACGGAAGACAAAAGGGACACAAGGAAACTTACCGCGGCAGCGAGTATCAGATAGAATTTGTCCCTAAGATAAAAATTGAAGTGGTCGTCCAGGAGAGCAAGGCCGAGAGGGTAGTGGATGCTATACTCAGGACGGCCAAGACCGGACAGGTGGGTGACGGCAAGATATTCATCTCCGACGTGCGCGACGTTATACGCATCAGGACCGATGAATCCGGCGAGGATGCCCTTTGATTCGGGGTGTCCTTTGACTTGAGAAAGTGCTTTTGGTGCATAAATGAAGTCCTTAAAGTATATGGAGAAGCAGTCTATAGGATAATTTTTACTATTGTTTTCTGCAGAAAATTGTATAACTTAGTGCGGTCATTAGACAATATGAACCCGTATATCTTCCGGTCGCCCGAGGGGATTTGTTTGTGCCTGCACACGCCGGCTGCGGAAAAAATCGCTGTAAAAAATTCTCTTTACGTAAAAAATTCTCTTTACTTTAAAACTTTAAACTTCATCGTCTATGAAAAAAATAATCGGTAAAAATTTCGGTACTCTGGTTCTGCTGCCTGTCATATTTCTCTCCTCCGGCTGCGGATTGTGGCGGAATTTTACGGCTTACTTCAACCTGTATTACAACGCATCCACTCTTTTTGAGGATGCCGAAGCTGACATCCTCAAGCAGAAAAAAGAACTCTTTCCTGAACAGGAAAAGACCACCAAGAGCAATACATCGAATACCAACCTGACTAAGGTCATTGAGAAACTCTCCAAGCTCCTGCAGTTCGACTCTAAAAGCAGCTTTGTAGACGATGCACTACTGATGATCGGAAAATCATTCTATTACCAGCAGGACTATCAGAAAGCTCTCCGGAAATTCACAGAACTGATCACCACATTCCCTGAAAGCAAGCTGGTTCTGGAAGCGCAGCTGTGGAGCGGCAAAACCCAGATCAAACTCAGAAATTTTGAGCAGGCAATTCAGATACTGCAGGATACAAGAAAAAAAGCTGCCGGCGAAGATGAAAATGAAATACTCGTGCAGGCGTATCTCGAGGAAATCGGCTACCTGATCTCGGAACAGAACTACACCGCCGCAATTACCGAAATGAATGAGCTGGTCAAGGTAAGCGATGATGAGGAAATAAATGCTGAAGTGACGTATGAGCTCGGACGCCTGTATCTGAAACAGAATAATTCGGAAATGGCAGCAAAAGCATTTGCCGATGTACTGAACTATTCGCCCAGATTTGAGATCGAATATAAATCGAAATTAGAATACGGAAAAATAAAAAGAGAACTGAAACGCCCGCGCGAGGCTCTCGACATTTTCCGCGATATAAGGGATGAATCCAACTACAAAGAGTTTATGGACCAGACCGATCTGCAGATAGGTCTTGCCCACTACGACCTGGAACAGTATGACCAGGCATTCGAACAGCTTACACTGGTCGATACATCTTACAGGCAGAGCGTAAGTTCCGGCATTGCTGAATACCACCTGGGACACCTGATGGAGGTTCAGTACCGCGATTTTGACAGTGCGGCAGTTTACTACAAACGGGCCTCCTCAGCTGCAAACATGCCGGTAGAATACAGTCAGCTTATATCTAAAAAACTGCAGTCGCTCGCAAATTATCAGAATTATTCCAAACAGATCGCACAGAGCAGGCAGATGCTTATTTACAAAGAGAATCCGGAACTATTCCAAAAGGATTCTACGGATTATGCAAACGAAATTGCCCTGCGTGACAGTCTCAGAAAAATGGAAGCCAAATCCGGCGGAACTGATAAATCAAGACGGACTCAGGATGAAGACCGCAGCAGTGATGAAAGGAGAGGGCGCGGCAGGGACAGAAATGAAGATGAGGATGAAAGCAGACCGGCTTCATCTGCAGCACTTACTTCAGCCATTCAGCGGCCGGCACCGGTGAAACCTACGATAACGGCTGATTCTATTAAAACAATACTGTCGAAGAATGAATATGAACTTGCAGGACTCTTCTTTACCGAACTGAACGTGCCGGATTCTGCACTTTACTATTACGAGCATATACTCCAGGCTTATCCAAATTCTCCTTATACTGCCAGAACTCTCTATGCTCTGGGCAGCTTTTATCAGACGCAGAACGATTCGCTGAAAGCCGACAGCCTGTTCAATGTAGTCTATGACAACTATAAGCATGACCGCATCATAAACGCTGCTGCAAATCAGCTGAAGAAGCCTATGATCAACCTGGACTACGATCCTGCCGAAGAACTGTACATTGCTGCTGAAAAACAGATGGATTCAGGCAAGTACACCGAGGCAGCGAGCGGATTTTATGCGCTGACAGGAAAATATCCCAAGTCTTCTTTTGCACCAAAGGCTTTATATGCCAGCGGATGGATACTCGAGAATAAACTGAACATGCCGGACTCGGCTGCCGCAGTGTACGACACAATAACGGTAAAGTATCCCGCGTCTGTTTACTCTGGCAAAGTCAGAACTAAAGTTACTTTCTTCAAAACCGAGCAGGCAAGACTGCTGAAGGCAAGACAGGATTCACTGAACACCTTGATGAAAAAGGACTCAATTGCTGCGGCTCAGAAAAATGCCCCGCCGGCAGATGTTACAAACGGTGCAAAAACCGGTGATCAGACGCAGATGAAAGACAAGCAGGCTCCGGGTGATAAATCCGGTCCGGCAGCAAAACCTGGTAATACAAACACCGATACGCTGAATACTCCGGCCGTTGATCCGGTGGAAAAACCGGACAGTGCGAACGTTCCGGCTTCACCTAAGTTCCCACCGGTCCGTTCCGATACGCTGAACGAGCGGCGGCGTTAGTGTGATAGAATAATTTAAACGGGAAAATCTTAAAATTGAATACTCTGAATTTTAGCGAGCTGGGATTTCTTTATGAGAGGTTTCTGGATATCTACAGGGCCAGGCCTTTTCGTGTCGCCGCTACTGTGCTGATAGCTGTACTCTATCTCAGTGTTCCATCGGCAAATATTCCTTTCCTGGAGTATAACCATTTCCGGATAACTTCGCTCATGGAACAGAGGGCTATAGAAAGTTTACTCCTGTTCTACCCCCGGCAGTCATGGACGGGATTCAGCGATGTCAATCCTAACCTGTTCAGGGCGATTGTATCGATGGAGGATGGCCGGTTTTTCGGTCATAAAGGCATCGACTGGATGGAGCTCGAAAAATCTCTGAAGACGAACAAGCGCAGAAAAAGAGTGGCCAGGGGCGGCAGTACGATAACGATGCAGCTGGCAAAAAACCTTTATTTGCGTACTGACAGGAATTTTATTAGAAAGGGCAAAGAACTGGTGATAGCCATCAGAATGGAAAAGGAACTGAGCAAGGATGTAATTCTGACGAACTATGTAAATGCGGTGGAATGGGGCGAGGGCATATTTGGTATAAAGGAGGCAGCACGCGAGTATTTTGACAAGAAACCTTCCGAACTGACACTGCGTGAATCTGCGCGCCTCGCTGCGGTCATACCAGCTCCGCTGCTATACAAACCCAATGAGGATTCGCGTTACGTTAAACGACGCTCGTCTATAATCAGAGGCCGCTACGACGACGTAACAATACCTGAAAAATGAGACACAAGGAACTACTGCAGCTGATTGCCGGCGGCGAAAATCTGCGCTGTGAATTTAAGCTCAGATTCTCCACGCACGAGAAATTTGCGCGCGAGATGATCGCATTTGCAAATACGCGCGGAGGTTACCTGATAGTCGGTGTTGACGATGACAAAAATGTCGTGGGTGTCGACAGCGAGAAAGGTGAAGCCGGACTGATAATTGAGACCGCTGAAAAATACTGCGAGCCGCCGGTAAAATACAATATTGAATACATAGAACTCTTCGGAAAGGAAATCGTGGTAGCTGAAATTTTTGAATCCGCTCAGAAGCCACACCGGCTTCAGGATTATGAGCTGAATTTCGATATAAATAAAGCGCAGGTATTCGTACGGGTAAATGACAAGAGCATGCTGGCCAGCAAGGAGATGATCAGGATACTGCGCTCTGCGACTGCGGACCAGGAACTGATAAAATATTCCATCGGTCCGAACGAGAAGACCATATTCGAGTATCTTGACAAGAATGAAACCATCACTGTAAAAACACTCAGTCACATAGCAAATATATCCGAAAGGCGGGCATCGCGCACCCTCGTAAAACTCGTGCGCGCCAATGTGCTTCTTATACATATGAAAGATAACGGAGAAGAGTACTTTACGTATGCCGCCTGATGCGTGTTACTGCCTGCTCTGCTGATACTGCTTTCTCAGTTCAAACACTGCAATCCCGTAAGCTACCGCCACATTAAGAGACTGCTTAATTCCGAACTGAGGAATTTCGAGAGAAAAATCGCACAGATCTATCAGCGGCTGCTGCACACCGGTAACCTCATTTCCTACTATCATGCACAGGGGGAAACTCTGCGCCGGCAGATCAAAGTATTTCCTGCTTTTTGTGGTCTGTTCGAGTGCGCAGATACTGACTCCCTCGGATTTCAGTTTCAATACTGCTTCAACCGGATCTTTCACATACTCCCAGCTGACACTCTCTGTAGAGCCGAGGGCAGTTTTAAGTATCTCCTTTTTAGGCGGATGCGGCGTATATCCGCACAGAAGCAGTTTTTCTATCATCGCTCCGTCTGAAGTCCTGAAAATTGAACCCACATTATAGTTGCTCCGGATACTGTCCAGCAGAACGTATACCGGCATCCTGTCAGCCGATTGGATTGTCTCAAGTGTATTGCGTGTAGCCGCAATTTCATCGTGTGTAAGTTTAATCATTGTAATATGGAAGTAAGAAAATTAGTCAATAAAATGGATGTCAGCTTTCAGCCGATGTGAAGCGCAGACCAATAACACCTGCAACTATCAGCATCAGACAAACTATGCGCATTGCCTCGCGCGGTTCATTGAAAAATATCATGCCCCACACAGCTGTTCCGGCAGCGCCTATTCCTGTCCATATAGCGTAGGCCATTCCAATAGGCAGCTGTTTGGTCGCCTGTGACAGGAATACGAAACTCAACAGCATTGCAATTATGGTAACGGCTGAAGGCCACAATCTGGTGAGTCCTTCGCTGTATTTCAGTCCGACTGCCCATGTGATCTCGAATACGCTTGCAATAAAAAGATATATCCACGCCATAAATATTTCCTTAATTCTGTTTTGTGATCGCCAGCTGTCCGCATGCGGCTGAGATATCGCTGCCCTGCGTATCGCGCAGCAGCACTGTAATGTTATTCTCTCTGAGTGTGTCGGCAAACAGTTCGATTTCCCTGACGGGTGTCGGTCTGAGCTCTGCGGAAATACCGCCGGGACTCATGTGCGCAATGCTGTTGAACGGTATGAGGTTCACCTTGGACGGGATGGTCCTGCACAGTTTTACAAGTGCTTTAATATCCTCGGGACGATCGTTGATACCTTTCAGCATAGTATACTCAAATGTAATGCGCGTGTTTGTCTGTGCTGAAAAATATTTTACTGCCTTGAGTGTTTCCTTAATGGGATATTTTTTGTTAATGGGCATTATAGTGGTACGCACGTCGTCAAAACAGCTGTGCAGCGAGAGGGCAAGTTTTACCCTGATGCCGGAATCAGCAAGGTCTGTAATGCGCGGAGTTATTCCGGCAGTCGAAACGGTGATGCGGTTCCTGCTCAGGCCCTTTGTAAGTTCATCAGTGAAAATGGAGAGCGAGCGGACGGTTGCATTATAATTCAACAGCGGTTCGCCCATGCCCATGTAGACAATGTTGGTGATTTTATCTTTCCCGAATTCATTAGCGGCAATCAGATACTGATCGACGATCTCGCCGGTGGTGAGATTGCGCTTGTAACCCATCAGCCCGGTTGCGCAGAATTTGCAGTCGAGAGGGCAGCCGGCCTGTGTCGAAACACAAAGCGTCGCGCGGTCTCCATCCGGTATGAGCACCGACTCGATACTGCGCCCGTCACCGGTGGTAAAGAGGAATTTCTTAGTACCGGTAGTGCCCGATGACTGGAGTTCTGTCAGGTGCAGAGACTGAATGGAGCAGTTTTCTTTCAGATATTCCCGGAGCGTCCTGGGCAGGTTGAGCATTTCATCGAAATCCATTACTGTATGGTTGTACATCCAGTTGAATATCTGTCCTGCCCGGTATGCCGGCTGGCCAATTTCTGTCAGGAATTCCCGGATTTCTTCAATCAGCATTCCTTTGATCTGGCGTGATTCCGCGTGTGCGCCGGCGTTATTTACTTCCTGCCTGTCAGAAGATTGATTATGTTCCATCGTATCTGTTCTTTCTGTAATATCATTCATCAAATTTAACAACTGATCAATTATGAATATTACAAATATACGAAACTGCAAAAACATAACGGTTATAAAAATTTTGCTATAACGCCAAACTGTATTACCTTATAAATAAGGGTGAATTTGGTGCCGTAAGTATGAACACCTTGCAGGAGACTGATGTAATAACAGAATAAATGAATAAAGGAGGATAAGATGAATTTCAGCCTGACGGATGAACAAGTGATGATTCAGCAGACAGCAAGGGATTTTGCGGAATCGGAAATCCTGCCCGATGCATCTGCGCGCGATAAAAAGGGTGAATTTCCTCACGATATAGTCAGGAAGCTGGGAGAATTGGGCTTTATGGGTATGATGGTTCCGCCCGAACACGGTGGATCAGGACTGGATACAGTGAGCTATGTGCTGGCAGTCATGGAAATCTCGCGTGTCGATGCCTCGGTAGGCGTAATTATGTCGGTGAATAATTCACTCGTGTGCTACGGACTTGAAAAATACGGCAGCAGCTATATAAAGGAAAAATATCTCCGGCCGCTGGCAGCAGGGGAAAAACTTGGTGCATTTGCACTGTCTGAACCGGAGGCAGGCAGCGACGCCACACAGCAGAAAACCACCGCCGAAAAACAGGACGATTACTATATACTGAGCGGCTCGAAAAACTGGATCACAAACGGCACTACTGCCGATTACTTCATAGTCATGGCGAGTACCGACAAGTCGCAGCGCCACAAGGGGATTACAGCTTTTTTGGTGGAAAAAGGATGGGACGGATTTGAACACGGTGCGAAGGAGGATAAACTCGGCATACGCAGCTCTGATACGTGTTCGCTGTCATTTACCGGATGCGAGGTGCCAGCGGTAAACATAATCGGCGAGACAGGACGCGGATTTAATTACGCTATGGATACCTTGAACGGCGGAAGAATAGGGATCGCTGCACAGGCAACTGGAATTGCACAGGCATCACTGGATTCATCGGTGAAGTATGCCAATGAACGGAAAGCCTTTGGAAAACCTATTGCCGGACTGCAGGCTATTCAGTTTAAGATCGCTGAAATGGCTGTAAAAACTGATGCGGCAAAGCTGCTCACGCTCCAGGCTGCTTCACTGAAGGATGCCGGGCGGGATTATCACATGGAGGCAGCGATGGCCAAGCTGTATGCCTCCAGAATTGCAGTCGAAGCTGCTCTTGATGCTATACAGATACACGGTGGTTACGGCTACGTGAGGGAATATCAGGTGGAAAGATATCTGAGGGATTCTAAAATTACCGAGATATACGAGGGTACCTCTGAAATCCAGAAATTGGTGATAGCGCGCGCCCTTCAGACACAGGCCGGACAGCTGTAGCAGTGATTATGAGCGGAGAATATTATAATAATTGCAGAATAGACGGGAATTTGTTTAATTATGGTAAGTATTTACGGGATTATTATTCATGTTCAGGTATCTGATCATACTTGCCGCATTATCATCTGTACTCCGTGCTCAGACCGACCTGGTGCGCTGGGAGGCCAGAGAACCGGCGTATAGTGTCCGCGGCGGTGCGGAAAGCCATACACATACAGCCAGAACGGATAATTCCGGGGTGCTGGGCATTCTGAAGTCCGGATACAAATTTTTTATTTCCGACCTGGACGGCGATAACTGCCCGTTTACACCCGTCTGTTCCGAATTCTTCGTGCAGTCAGTGCAATCGACTAATCTGGTCCAGGGAATGCTGATGTTTGCCGACCGGTTTACACGCGATATGAACTTTGTGAAAATAAACCTTTATCCGCTTACTCCTCAGAACAGATTCTACGACCCCGTGGAAAACTATCTTCTGAATGATGCAAAAATTAAATTATCCCAGATTCACAATTCCAGATAATCCTCTGTATGAATGCAAATAACCGTTGTTTCCTCTTCGTAATATTTATGATCTTCCTGCAGTCAGAACTTCTGCCTCAGCAGCCGGATAATATTTATTCGGAAAGCAGCAGACTGAAATTTGCGAATTATCTGTTCAAAAATCACGACTATCTGAGAGCTATCGGGGAGTATAAATCCGTTCCGGGTTATGAAAAACGGGATACACTGCTTTTCAGGATCGCATATTCCTTCGAAGCTGTTAAAGATTACCCTCAGGCAGAAAAGTACCTGGAGAGTATAGACAGTACCGGGAGACTGAGGGATGCAGCTGCTTTTGGATTGCTGAGGCTGGCACTGCTCAAAGGCGATATTGATGAAAATATTAAGTGGAGTAACAGGTATCCTGAGCTTTTCAGGACAGATTCGGTGCAGATGCTGATGAATACAGAACTGCTGCTGCATGATAAATCCCTGCCCCGGCAGGATAAGTTCGTGCGTCCTTTCCCGCCCGCCCTCAGACCCGCCGCTTCTGAACTGTTTGAACGCAGAATGAATCCTCCTTACAGGTCTCCCTGGACCGCAGCGATAATGTCGGCTGTAGTTCCCGGGAGCGGTAAAATTTATTCGGGCAGGATTGCCGAAGGAATTACTGCCGCAATAGTAAACGGACTGCTGATCTACGGTGCATACGATAATTTCAGGGCAGGACATGATTTCAGGGCCTGGATGCTGAGCGCAGCCGGCGGCTGGTTTTATCTCGGGAATGTGTATGGAAGTGCAGCTGCGGCAAAGCTGTATAACGCAGAGGCCGCACTGGTATTCAGTATTGATGTCCGGGATTTTCTTAAACTGCATAATTATTTTATGCCACACAACGAATCACTGCTGAAATGAAGGTGTCACGGTATGAAAAACATTAAGTACATATTCCCGTTCCTTTTGCTGCTGGTCTTCAGTTCAGCAAGTGCTCAGGGCAGTCTGGAAAACTGTTGGCAAAATGCGGAGAAACTGTATAACGAAAAACAGTACTTCGATGCCATAACCGAATATAAAAGGCTTCTTTTTTTTGACGCCGGAGGGAAATATACACAAACTGCTATGCAGAAAATAGCTTACTGCTATAAAGGCGGGGCAAAATACGATGATGCGGTCGAATATATGGCCCGGAGCCTCCAGCTTACACTGGAAAAGGAAGAAAAATTTCGTATCAGAATGGAGATAATTAAGCTGAATATACTCAGGCATTCGACAGCGCAGGCCATGCATGAACTCGATGAGCTTGGGAAAGAAGCCGGAGCGGTATATGGAGACTCGGTAAATTACTGGAAAGCCTGGGCGTACATATTCGAGGGACGGTGGGATAAGGCATCTTACAGCCTTTCGCGTATTGGAAGCGATACACCCGGTTATGCCGCACAGCTGAAAAAAACGGCTGACAGCGCTGACAATAGGAAATATTCTGTGTTTTTTGCCAAACTAATTTCTTATATTTTACCCGGAACAGGGCAGTTTTATACCGGTCATTACCTCTCCGGCTTCATGTCGCTTGCATGGACGTCGCTGCTCGCGTATCTTTCGGTGCGCTCGTTCAGTGCAGACCGGATATTTGACGGTGCAATAACTACCGGACTGTTCTTCCGGTTTCACCGCGGCAACGTGCAAAACGCCGATGAATTTGCAGAGGACAGGAATATTATAATAGATAACGATACTATAAAGTATTTACAGAACAATTTTAAGGGACCAAAACCGTGAAATTAACAGAGGATGAGATCAGGCGCATTACTCTCGCGGCAATAAGCGAACTGGGCGAGAAAGCCAGCCCGGAACTGGTTAAACAGGTGGTGCAGAAAGCTGTCACCAAGGCAGAGGATGATATTCAGACGGGTGAGTCCAGAAGCAATGGCGCCGGAAGAATTATCATTACTTCTTTCGGCATCAATCATCCGGGAGTTGTCAGCCGCATTACCAGTGCACTCAGCCAGGCTGACTGCGACATACAGGACATCAGCCAGAAGATAATGCAGGAATTCTACACCATGATAATGCTGGTAGATATTACAAATGCAAGCAAAGACCTGAAAGAACTTCAGGAAGAAATGAACCAGATAGCCTCGGAGCTCAACATTAAGATATTTCTGCAGCACGAGGATCTTTTCAGGTTTATGCACAGGATATGAAACCCCGGATTGACCGCTGTTCAGTAATTCGCTGTAAACAGCGGTGACCAAATTGTACGAAGGAGACTAAATTGTACGAATTTGAAGAAATACTTGAAACCATTAAAATGACCGAGATCGAACACTTCGATATAAGAACGGTTACAATGGGAATAAGCCTGCGCGACTGCACTTCGCGCAGCCTCGAAGAAACAAAGCGCAGAATTTACGACAAAATCACATCGGTTGCCGGAAATCACGTCAGGTTTGCCAGAGAGATCGAATCAAAATATGGCGTCTCTATTGCAAATAAACGAATTTCAATCACCCCGCTGTCTATTGTTGCCGATGGCTACAAAATGGAAGAGCTGGTGGAGATTGCAAAAATACTGGACAAGGCTGCTACTGAAGTAGGAGTGGATTACCTCGCCGGCTATTCCGCTCTGGTCCAGAAGGGCTTTACCAATGGTGAACTCGAGCTGATCAAATCTCTTCCTTACGTGCTTTCAGAGACCAAAAAAGTCTGCTCGAGCATTAACGTAGCCTCTACTAAAGCAGGTATAAATATGGACGCAGTCAACCTTATGTCGCAGATGATAAAAGATACTGCCGAAAAAACAAAGGACAGGGATTCAATAGGCTGCGCAAAACTAGTGGTTTTCTGCAACGTTCCGGAGGATAATCCCTTCGTAGCCGGCGCATTCCACGGTGTAACCGAACCGGAGGTAGTGCTGAACGTAGGTATCAGCGGCCCGGGAGTTGTTCTGGATGCAATCAAATCTGCCGGAAATGCCGATATGCAGACACTGGCTGAAGTGATAAAAAAGACGATATTTAAGATAACACGCGCTGGCGAACTGATCGGCCGCAAAGTAGCAGAACGACACGGTGTGCCCTTTGGAATAGTGGATATTTCACTTGCCCCGACTCCCGCTCAGGGCGACAGTATAGCAGATATACTGCAGGCGATGGGAGTTGAGTACGTGGGAGCGCCGGGAACTACTGCTGCGCTGGCCATGTTAAATGACAGCGTGAAGAAAGCCGGACTTATGGCCTCTACTGCAGTCGGCGGAATGAGCGGCGCATTCATTCCTGTCAGCGAGGATGCCGGAATGATCAATGCCGCCGAAAAAGGCTACCTGTCACTCGAAAAACTCGAGGCGATGACTGCCGTGTGCTCTGTGGGCCTGGATATGATTGCTATTCCGGGTGATACCCCTGCTACAACTATAGCCGGTATCATTGCCGATGAATGCGCAATAGGTATGATAAACGATAAGACAACAGCTGTCAGGATCATCCCCGCATGCGGAAAGAAAGTGGGCGATTTTGTGGATTACGGCGGACTGCTTGGAAAAGCACCTGTAATGCCTGTAAGGGAACTGAGGTGCGACCGTCTGGTGCTCAGAGGCGGAAGAATTCCGGCTCCTATGCGCAGTCTGACAAATTAAAATTTTGAAAACTATCGGAGGGACTAATGAAAAAAGGAATGCTGGTCGGACTTTCAATTGCCGGTGCAGTACTTCTGCTCGTTGTAATTCTTGTAATGTGGAGCGTTGGAGTGTATAACAGCCTGGTTACACTGAATGAGCAGGTCAGCCAGAGCTGGAGTCAGGTGGAAAATCAGTACCAGAGAAGGGCGGATCTCATACCCAATCTGGTTAATACAGTAAAAGGGTACGCAAACTTTGAAAAAGAGGTCCTTACAAAGGTTACTGAAGCCCGGGCAAGCGTAAGCTCAATAAAGGCAACTCCTGAGCTTCTGAACGACCCTCAGGCTTTTCAGCGCTTCCAGTCGGCACAGGCCAATCTGAGCGGTGCACTTTCGAGACTGCTGGTAACTGTAGAGAACTATCCGCAGCTGAAAGCCAATGAAAACTTCCTGCAGCTGCAGGCTCAGCTGGAAGGTACTGAAAACCGTATCTCGGTTGAAAGAATGAAATTTAATCAGACGGTCCAGGAGTATAATACAAAAGTTAAAAGATTCCCGGCTGTCATTTTTGCCGGTATGGCCGGCTTTGGGCAGAAACAGTATTTCAGGAGCGCTCCCGGCTCTGAGAATGCTCCCAAAGTTCAGTTCTAGAAGCTGAGTATCAAACAATGAAAAAAATTACACTGTTATTATTTGTCCTTGTTTCTTTTGTTTTTGTACCACTGCTGCATGCCCAGGTGGAAATACCCGAGCTGAAGCGGTGGGTGAATGACTATACAGGTACACTCAGCAGCGAAGAGATATCTGTCCTGGAAAATGACCTGAGAACATTTTACGATACTACATCGACTCAGATTGTAGTGCTCGTCATTCCTACACTGGACGGATATCCGCTCGAGAATTTTTCCTATGAAACATCTGCAAAAAACAAGATTGGTTCGAAGGAAAACAATGGTATTTTGTTCCTCGTAGTCAAGGACGACAAAAAAATGCGCATTGAAGTCGGTTACGGACTCGAAGGAGCGCTGCCTGATGCCATATCGAATTCCATTCTGCGCAACGAAACGGCACCGCATTTCAAGCGGGGTGACTATTATCAGGGTATTTCCGCCGGGGTAAGCGCCATTAAAGCCGCGGTAAAGGGTGAATATAAAGCCAAGCCGCGCGGCAGTCGCGGCGGCGGGATATTCAGTATACTTATCTGGATAATTATTATAATATTTGTGATATTCAGCTTTATATTCCGTTCAGGCGGAAGGGGCGGCAGAGGCGGAGGAATTACATTCTTCCCCGGCGGTCCTTTCAGTCGCGGCGGCGGCTCTTTCGGCGGGTTTGGAGGCGGCTCCTCCGGCTGGGGCGGCGGAGGAGGAGGATTCTCCGGCGGCGGTTTTTCAGGCGGCGGCGGCTCTTTTGGAGGCGGCGGATCGAGCGGAAGCTGGTAAAAAGACGGTATGTCTTAAAATAGACGCTGTGTGTCCTTGAATTTTTCGTGTTAATTAGTTAAACTAAAGCGGCAAAATTGTATTTTATTTATTTTACACTATAAGTTTATATAAAAACAGGAGTTTAATTATGGCTATCATGATAACCGACGAGTGCATTAACTGCGGTGCCTGTGAACCTGAATGCCCGAATACAGCTATATACGAAGGCGGAAACCAGTGGGCGCTGGGCGGCAAGACCTTTGACGAAAATGAAGCAGCTCCTTCAGGAGCCGACGGATTCTTCAACAGCGACCGCTTCTACATTGTGCCCGATAAGTGTACCGAATGCGTTGGGTTCCATGACGAACCGCAGTGCGCTGCTGTATGCCCGGTTGACTGCTGCGTTCCGGATCCGGCTCACAAGGAAGAAAACGACCAGCTTCTGCAGAAAAAAGAATATCTCGATAAGCTCGGCAGATAAAATTCCGGCGGACAGAACTTCCGTCATTAAGCTGCCGTACTGAGCTGCGGTATTATAAAACCGGATGGATTTCCGGAATATAAAGTTTAACCGTAAAGATGATCCCGCGGAGTCCGCATAGTTTGTCTTTACGGTTTGCTGTTTTAAATACTTTCGGAATCTTTATTTGTATTTTATCATCTTACTATATAGCTGAAAGGTAAAAATTGTTTATGCAGGACCTGGAAGAATTTTGCAGCGTATGCCGCTTTGATGAACTGAAGGAACAAACGGGGCGCTCGTATTTTGTCAATGACGTCGAAATTGCAGTATTCAGGGTGGGGGAAACGGTTTACGCACTCGACAATATCTGTCCGCATCAGCACGTACCGCTGATCTATGACGGAATAATTGAAGATGACTGCGTAGTCTGTCCTGCTCATGGATGGAAATTTGACCTGAAAACAGGAAAACTGGGCGGCTGCCGCAGAGGACTTACACCGTATGAGGTAAAGGTCTCTGAGGGTATGGTCTATGTAAAAGCAGAAAAAAAACGTCCGGAATGGTGAAAACCTTGAATGATTATGAACCTCACAATTATTATTTTTGACATCTCACTATTTCGCGCAAAATGTTGAATTATGGTCATCACTAAAGAATTCGTGGAAAATTCAGCCCGCAAACTGGGATTTGACCTCGTGGGTTTTGCTGAAGCAACCGAACTGACTACAGAGTCAGAACGGCTGGCACAATGGCTTACCGGGTCTTTTAATGCCGGTATGAAATATATGTCGGATAACACCGAGAAAAGACGCGATGTACGGAGCATACTGCCGGGTGCGCAGAGTATAATTTCACTCGGCATGAATTATTACACCGGGTACAGACACGGCAATGCCGATCCTGATTCCGGCGGTAAAGTGTCGAGGTATGGCTGGGGCCGCGATTATCACCTGGTAATGTGGGAGAAACTGGAGATACTGAAGGAAATGATGCAGCAGGCCGATCCATCGTGCGAAATGGTATACTATGTGGATACAGGTCCGGTAATGGATAAGGCATGGGCGGTACGCGCCGGACTGGGATGGATGGGCAAGAATTCAAATGTGATCAGCCGCAGAATAGGGAGCTGGTTCTTTATTGCAACCGTAATTACAAATTGCGGATTTTCTGCTTCTGCTGCAGAGACTGATCACTGCGGAAGCTGCACAAGGTGCATAGACGCCTGTCCTACGAATGCAATAATTCAGGACGGTGTAATAGATGCCAACAAATGCATTTCGTACCTTACCATAGAGAATAAACACGAAATAGACGAATCGTTCAGCGATTCGTTTGACGGCTGGATATTCGGGTGCGACATATGCCAGGAAGTCTGTCCGTGGAATGTAAAGTTTTCATCAGACTGCGGCAAGAAGGAATTTGAACCGGTCAGTCCATTTCTGAAATTTGATGAAATTGCGAGCATGACGAATTCAGAATTCAGGCGCAGGTTTTCTGAAAGCCCCATCAGCAGGGCACGCCTGAAAGGACTTAGGCGCAATGCGGCATTTCTCAGGGGAGTTTGATAGTAACAGAAAAATTTTTATGATTAATTAAATCCGAGGATCTGATAATGGAAAACACTAATAACAGCCAAATACTGGACGATATCCATATGGAGAGCAAACATTTTAAAGTAATGATAATCGGCTCGGGACCTGCCGGACTGACTGCAGCGTTGTATAATGCCCGGGCTAACCTTTATCCTGTGGTTTTTGAAGGTCTGCAGCCGGGCGGCCAGCTGACGATTACCACCGAGATTGAAAACTACCCGGGGTTTGAAACAGGAATACAGGGTCCCGCACTCATGGAGATCATGCGCAAGCAGGCTGTCAGATTTGGTGCAAAGTGCATGTTTAAGGAGGTAACTGCGGTTGACTTTTCGAAGCGTCCGTTTACCATAAGATCCTATGAGGAAACATATACAGCTGATTCGGTGATCATTGCAACAGGTGCATCGGCCAGACTGCTTGACGCGCCCGGCATGAAAGAATATATGGGCTACGGCGTCTCGGCGTGTGCTACATGCGACGGATTCTTCTTCAAGAACCAGAAAGTAATAGTCGTTGGCGGCGGGGATACTGCAATGGAGGAGGCAGTATATCTGACGAAACATGCCGCGGAGGTCGTGGTCATACACCGCCGCGATGAGTTCCGGGCCTCTAAGATCATGGTCGACCGCGCAAAGAAAAATGCAAAGATAAAATTCATGACAGGCTATGTTATCAGGGAAGTAACCGGTGTGGATGAGAAGGGACGCAAACTGGTCACCGGCGCAGTGCTGGAAAATGTGAAGGATAAAACCACCACCGAGATAAGCGCCGACGGCATATTCATTGCGATCGGTCACAAACCGAATACAGAGCTGTTCAAGGGCATTATCGATATGGATGAGGTCGGTTATATACAGGTGAAACCCGGTACAACCCGCACTAATATCGAAGGCGTTTTTGCCGCCGGGGATGTTGCCGATAAGAATTTCAGACAGGCAATTACCGCAGCGGGTACAGGCTGCATGGCAGCTATCGAAGCTGAACGCTGGCTCAGCGAACAGGGGATAGATTAGAAACAGTTCTCAGTTATAAGTTCTCAGTTATTTGTTCTCAGTTCTCAGTTAACTGAGAACTGAGAACTGTAAATTTCCCGCCTTTGGCGGGATCCCGCCAGAGGCGGGAGAGAACTGTGTTTTACCCGTTCAGCCTGCGCCCGATGATATTGGCAATTATGAAGCCGGTTCCGGTGAATCCGAAAATTGTCAGAACCGTCCAGTATTCCTTGAATGTAATGTCTTCCAGGAGCATTCCAATACCGATGCCGAGGCCGAGGAATATCGATACTATACCGATCTGTGTCATCAGGTATTTGTTGCCGGGCCTGGCTGTGACAAACAGTTTTATCTCTTCGGCACTCAGACCTTTTTCTATGAGCATCTGTCTTTCACGGTATCTGAAGTACAGGTAGCTCATGCTTACTGCCCCGATTACCAGGCACATGACTATCGGTATAAAAACTGCAAGCAATCCAGGATTCATTTTTTCTCTCCTTCTCATTTTGAAAATTTACTTTCCCTTCCTGCAAGTTATGACTAATCCGGTCATCAAAAGGTTACACATGGCCTGGAAAAATTTTTACCGCTTGCGTACGCTGCTTTATCTTTTTTTGTAACCTTTAGTTATTTATTTTAGTCATTATATGTATGTATGACCTAAAAGACATAGAGATAGTCCGGTCTGTACTGGAAGGCAATCATTCAGATTTTGCCATCCTGGTTGACAGGTATAAGGACAGGGGATTCAATCTTCTGCGCAGGATGCTGAGGAATCAGCAGGATGCCGAAGAAGTGCTGCAGGATTCCTTTATGAAGGCGTACAAGTCGCTGAACTCATTCAGGGGTGATGCAAAGTTCTCGACGTGGTTCTACAGGATAGTATATAACTCTGCACTCACATTTCTGGACAGTAAAAGGAAAAGGGATGAAAGACTGCTGTCATCTCTGGAAGACTTCAGCGAAAGCGTGACCGGCGAGGAAAGCATTGGGATGCAGCATGGAGATGATGCTCTGATGCAGGGATTTCAGTCCGAATACGAAAGAACTGACACTAATAATTTTATAGAAAAGGTGATAGAAAAATTGCCGGAAAAATATGCCGCAATTATAACCATGTTTTATGTAAATGAAATGAGCATAGAAGAGATCAGCAAAGCAACTGACCTGGGTGCGTCCAACATAAAAGTGATGCTGCACCGGGCCCGTATTTCTTTAAGAGAACTAATTATCAGCAGGAATTACCAGGAGGATGTATTATGACGCACCTCGATGACCAGACAATTTTAGGCTATATCGACGCAGAACTCACACCGGACATGATGCGCACCGCGGAAATACATATAAAGCAGTGTGGTGAATGCACGGCAAAAATTGCAGCTCAGAGAAGGGCTGATCATTATCTGAAGATACAGAAAACCGAATACGCTCCGGCTAATTTTGCACGCGATTTTATGCTGAAGCTGAATGTACCGTCAAGAATAGTGCAAAAGAATTATTTCTTTAGAATTATCTTTACTATATTTGTATTATCCATTGCTGCAATAATGATATTCGTGATGGCCAATATGCCCGATGCACAGGGCGGAGGGCTGGCAGAGGTCTGGATGGATATAATAAACGGCAGCGTGGGAGAGAATCTGAAATCATATGAGAAGCTTTTATTCAGCAGGAGCATTTCTGTTTCTGCCGCTGTGTTTACCGCAATTTCATTTATCAGCATCTACTTCGCATATGATTCTTTCAGAAAGACAAGAAACAGACTCAAAAGCCTGTGACAAATATATGCAGACTTTTCAGCTCTGAATGAAAATTCTGGCAGAGAAAAATAAAAGACAAAATATAAATCAGTAAAGAGGCTCATGGAACAAAGATCAGGATACGCAGCGATAATAGGAAAACCCAATGTCGGTAAATCTACTCTTCTAAACTCAATTCTGGGTGAAAAACTTTCAATTACAACGAACAAGCCGCAGACTACGCGCAAAAGAATAATGGGCATATTGTCCACTGAAGATTATCAGGTGATATTTCTGGATACTCCGGGAATACTGCATCCTGAATATCTGCTCCAGGAAAAAATGCTGGGCTATGTCGAACGCTCTGTCAATGATGCAGATCTTTTAGTAATAATTGTCGATATCAGTAGCGATCCCGATGCTTCAAAAACGCTCGGGGATGCTACGGTGAAGAAAATACTCGAAACCAGCACCAAGAAAAAAATACTTCTTATAAACAAGGTTGACCTTTCAGACGAGGTGAGGGTTAAAGAACTCATATCAAAGCTCGAAGGACTGAAGCATTTTGACGATATTATTCCTGTATCTGCGCTCCTGAGGTACAATGTGGAATCGGTGCTGGATGCAGTGCTCAGATATATGCCGCTTCATCCGAAGTTCTATCCGGATGACAGGCTGAGCGATGAAACTGAACGGTTTTTTGTTTCAGAAATTATACGCGAAAAAATATTCGAGATGTATCAGGAGGAAATACCATACAGCTGCGAAGTCCTCATAGAAGATTTCCGTGAACGCGAAGGACGCAAGGATCTTATTACCGCGAGCATAATTGTGGAAAAGGAATCGCAGAAACCGATACTTATCGGCAAACAGGGCAACACGATTAAGCAGCTCGGACAGAATGCGCGCAAGGATATCGAGTCTTTTCTTCAGCGTCCCGTCTTCCTTGAACTGAGAGTCAAGGTAAGGGAAAAATGGCGCTCTGACAAAAATCTGCTGCGCTCGTTCGGATATACCAGGGATGAAGAGGACTAGTCTGCGTAAAATGCCAGTGGTGTTTTATTATTCACAGTCATAACAGGAAAACATGGATAAAAATGCAAGGGCGGAGATAACCGCCAGAGGTCTGGTTCAGGGAGTCGGCTTCAGATATTTTGTATTCAGAAATGCTGTTAAACTGGAACTTAAAGGATATACTCAGAACCTTTCTTCAGAGGAAGCTGTACTGACGGTGGTGGAAGGTGAGAGAAACCGCATAGAAAAACTTTACGACCTGATACAAAAAGGACCTGAATACGCGGAAGTATCTGACTGCAGCATAATCTGGTCGGATAATAAAGATGAATTCAGATCTTTTGATATCCGTCATTCATAATTTATTCACAAAAAACTACTCATTATGTTCAGAATTGGTCACGGCTATGACGTTCATGCGTTTGCCGAAAACAGAAAACTGATAATCGGGGGAGTAGAGATCCCGTACGAAATGGGACTGCTGGGGCATTCGGATGCCGATGTGCTTCTGCACGCAATATCGGATGCACTGCTCGGAGCGCTGGCTCTGGGAGATATCGGCAAACATTTTCCGGACACGGATGTTAAATATAAAGGAGCAGACAGTAAATTACTGCTCGCCCATGTTTACTCGCTTGTAAAAGACAAGGGGTATGTGCTGTGCAATCTGGATGCAACGGTATCATTGCAGAAGCCTAAGCTGGCCGGACATATTCCGGCTATGCGCGAAATAATTGCCGGCATACTGGAATGTTCTGCAGAAGAAATTTCCGTTAAGGCCACTACCACTGAAAAACTCGGATTCGTAGGGCGCTGCGAAGGTGCCGAAGCAACTGCAGTAGTGCTCATAAAGAAACAATGACATTCTGACACAGAATGTATGTTATTTGAAATAATTCAAAATTACTAACCAGATGCTTGAAGATATATTAAATTACCTGAGTGCGCTCAGCCCTTTCTGGATATATATTACTCTCTTTTTTTTCTCCTTTATTGAGAATATATTCCCGCCATCCCCTAGTGACATAGTGGTCGTTGTTGGGGCTGCGCTGATCTCCGCGGGTTCGGGAGACGTTTCATTTGCAGGCGTGCTGTTGATTACATCTTTTGGCAGTTCGCTTGGCTTCATGCTGATGTACTACATGGGAATGCTATTCGGCGAAAAAATACTGCGCTCGGGAAAACTTAAATTTATCTCTCAGGAATCTATAGATAAAACCGATAAATGGTTTACCAGGTATGGGTTCAAACTGATAATAGCCAACCGGTTTTTGCCGGGCACCCGCTCGGTAATAAGCTTTTTTGCCGGTATCAGCGAACTTGCTCCACTGAGGACATTCATCTATGCTACCGTAAGTGCCTTTGCGTGGAATGTAATAATTATCTATATGGGTTCTTCACTGGGCAATAATATCGAGATAATAGATAAATACCTGTCGTTGTATGGAAATATAATGATTGCTGTAACGGGTGTGGTGATAGTATTTTTCGGCGCCCGGTATTTAATACTGAAAAACAAAGAAAAGAAAAATTGAAAATATTTCGCTCAATCCATCGCACCGAAGAAGAGAAAAAAAATATCAAGCGGCACAGACTGCTCTGCATCGCGGGCGGACTGCTTCTGGGACTTTCTTTTCCGCCGGTTCCGTTCCCGTCTGTACTGCTCATGTTCTTCGCACTCGTACCGTATTTTGCAGTAATAACCGAACGTGAAAAACTGATAGACATAAACCGGGCTACATACCTTTTTGCCTTTTTCTTCAACCTGATAGCCATATACTGGGTAGGGGGCTGGGGAAGCGAGACAGACCCGTTCCTGATGCTTTCGGGATTTCTGCTGCTGTTCGTCAATCCGGTATTCTTTCTTATCCCGTCTACTCTTTATTATTTCGCATCGCGCATGCTGAAAAGCAGACAGAAGGCGCTGTATCTTTTCCCGTTCTTCTTTGTGACGTACGAATACCTGTACATGATCACCGATGCCAGTTTCCCATGGGTCACGCTGGGCAACGGGCTGGCATATTTTACGCGCTACATACAGATAGCCGATATTTTCGGAGCACTGGGACTTTCACTGACGGTCATGTTCATCAACGTATTCTTATTCAGAGCTGTCATTGCAAAAAGAAACGGTATAAGGGCGATGCTGCCTTATTCCATAACTGCAGCGCTGCTGTTTATCCTTCCGCTCATATACGGAAGCAGCTATGTAAACAGTTATAAACCTTCGGGACGCAGCATAAAAGTCGGTCTTATTCAGCCCAACCTGGATCCGTGGGATAAGTGGAACGGCGGGGGAGTGCTGCCTCTGTTGAAGAACTATCTGGAGCTGTCTGATAAAGCGGTTAAAGATGGTGCCGAACTTATCATCTGGCCGGAGACTGCACTTCCGGTCTATCTGCTGGATGGTTCATACAACAGCGAAGTTGATTCAATATACAGCTATATACGAAAAAATAATATTTATCTGATGACCGGCATGCCCGATTTCAGGTTTCACCGGCCGGGTGAAAGTATCCCGGGTGACGCCAAATACAGCCGCGTAACAGACCGCTATTTTTCAACTTATAATTCCGTGCTGCTGTTTTCTCCCCGCAGTCCCATGATATCCCGCTATGGAAAAATGAAGCTGGTACCCTTCGGCGAGCGTGTACCGTTTGTCGATAAACTGCCATTTCTGGGTGATCTGATAAAATGGAATGTCGGTATTTCGGGCTGGAACGTGGGACGCGATACCGTTGTGTTTAAAGTGCTGAAGAGGAATTCGGAAAGTGATACAGTAAAAATAAATTCACTCGTATGTTTTGAATCTGTATTCCCGGATTTTGTAAGCGGATTCAGCAAGAAAGGCGCCGAGATGATAGCTGTCGTTACAAACGACAGCTGGTACGGCAATTCCAGCGGTCCATATCAGCACAAGGAAATTGCTGCCCTGAGGGCGGTTGAAAACAGACGCAGCGTGGTAAGAGCTGCAAACGGAGGGATAAGCGCAATTATAGATCCGCTCGGCAGGACACTGGCTCAGACCGGTATGTATACAAAGACTCACCTGACCGGAGATGTAACACTGGAAGACAGGCAAACTTTTTATACACGGCATCCGCTTATAGTACCATTTGCCGCATCAGCGGTTTCACTTCTTACCGCTCTTTTATTCATATTTATGAAATTAGTGCAGGGCATCAGACGGCGCAGCAATCCTAAATGAGATTCCGGAGACTACGGAAGTGAGTATGCCTTAGGCATTGCAAGAGGCATACAGCTATGAATCTGAACTTGTTCTGAGCAGACAGGAGGCCTGTAAATTGGTCCGCAGCTTTAAAAGGTCGCGATAAAGTGTTATATTTCAATATAAAATATCGCATCGAACATAAACTTAATTAGTGGAATATATCTAAATGAAAGAACCAATTGTAACGCCGGAAATGGCGTATGAACATGGATTAACCGAAGAAGAATACAATAAAGTTTTGGAAAGTCTGGGCAGAGTTCCGACATACACCGAGCTGGGCATAATAAGTGTAATGTGGAGCGAACACTGCAGCTATAAAAACTCGATAGCCCTCATTAAAACACTGCCCCGTTCGGGCGGCAGACTGCTGGTCGGAGCCGGTGAGGAAAATGCCGGTCTGGTGGATATTGGAGACGGACTTGCAGTCGCATTCAAGATAGAGAGCCACAACCATCCCTCTGCCGTTGAACCCTATCAGGGAGCTGCAACCGGAGTAGGTGGGATACTTCGCGATATTTTTACTATGGGAGCCCGCCCGATTGCCTCTCTGAACTCATTGCGATTCGGTTCTCTCGACGATGCCCGCACACGATTCCTTTTTGAAGGCGTGGTGAAGGGCATTGCAGATTACGGCAACTGTTTCGGTGTGCCTACTGTAGCAGGCGAAGTCTATTTCGATGATTCCTACAAGGGCAACCCGCTTGTAAATGCTATGGCTGTCGGAATTGTAAAGACTAACGAAACTGCATCTGCTACCGCGAAAGGCGAAGGAAACGCCGTTATGATCGTCGGCTCATCTACAGGCCGCGACGGTATACATGGTGCCACTTTTGCATCCGAGGAGATATCCGAAAAATCTGAGGCTAAACGCCCGTCGGTACAGGTGGGCGATCCGTTTACGGAAAAGCTGCTGCTCGAGGCTACACTTGAGATCATCAGACAGGACCTTATCGTCGGTATCCAGGATATGGGCGCTGCGGGAATTTCATGCTCGACGAGTGAAATGAGCGCAAAAGGCGAATCAGGTATGAAGGTCAACCTGAATAAAGTCCCGCTCAGGGAAAAAGGTATGACAGCGTATGAAATAATGCTCTCTGAAAGCCAGGAAAGAATGCTGGTTGTTGTCAAAAAAGGCTGTGAGGCGAAAGTAAAGGAAATTTTTGAGAAGTGGGATCTGCACTGCGAGATCATCGGCTCGGTTACAAATGACGGAATTCTCTCGATCGAATATGACGGCGAAACTAAAGCAACTCTGAAAGCTTATGACCTGGCACTGGGCGGAGGAGCCCCTGTATATATCAGAGATACCAAGGAACCCGAATATCTGAAAGAAACACGGGCATTCGATTTAACTGCACTGAAACAGTCTGATGACATAGAAAAAACATTCAAGAATATATTCTCATCTCCCAATATAGCTTCTAAAAAATGGGTATATGAGCAGTACGACTCTATGGTGCGCACAAATACTATCGTAGGACCCGGGGGCAGCGATTCAGCTGTAATGTATGTGAAGGGTACTAAAAAGGCACTAGCAGTAAAGACCGACTGCAACGGAAGATTTGTATACCTGAATCCTAAACAAGGCGCCAGGATCGCTGTCGCTGAATCGGCAAGAAATATAGTTTGCTCAGGGGGAGTGCCTCTGGCTATCACCAATTGCCTGAACTTTGGAAATCCTTACAAACCCGAGGTTTACTGGCAGTTCAGTCAGGCTATAGAAGGAATGGGAGAGGCCTGCAGATATTTCGACACTCCTGTTACCGGCGGAAACGTAAGTTTCTACAACGAATCACCTGACACGGCCGTATATCCGACGCCGGTGATCGGTATGGTCGGTCTTATTGAAGATATAAAGAATATCGTTACTTCAGGCTTCAAATCAGCAGAAGATTATATTTACCTGCTCGGCGAGGACAAAGAAGAAATTGGCGGAAGTGAATATCTCAAAGTCGAGCACGGACTGGTTACCGGTGAATGCCCGGTGCTGGATCTGGAGACAGAAAAGAAACTGCACTCGCTGCTCCTTAATCTGATCGATAAAGGCGTGGTTAAGTCCGCACACGATATTTCAGACGGCGGACTCCTTACGGCAGTTGCAGAATGCTGCATCGCAGATGAAGAAAAACCAGTCGGCGCCGATGTGGTTCTGCCTGTAATGACAAGGGAGGATTTCTCTTTCTTCTCGGAATCGCAGTCACGCGTTGTCATATCAGTTGATCCGGCTCAGAAAGAACTGTTCGAACAGCTCTCGAAAGATTCAGGGATAAAGATCACAATGCTCGGGACAACCGGCGGTGCTATGCTGAAAGTAAACGGAAAGTATTCGTTTGATGTGAATGAGCTGTCGGATCTGTATTATAACTCGATATCAAAAATAATGAACGTATAAGTGCAGAATATAATCAACCTAAAAAGATTATACCGTTATATTGTCAAACTGTCCGGCGGGAAGGAAGTCAGGGACTTCTTTAAGCACTACGCCGGCGGTTTGTACAAGCGGCTGGACGAGCACCATATATTCCTTTATGGAGGCGGTCTGGCATTCTCTCTGTTCGTATGCATTATCCCTTTTGTCCTCATCATTTTTTCCATACTCGGAAGTATTCTTGAAATGGCCTCGGTTGAGCAGCAGGTCATTACGTTCATCTATACCATAATACCGTATAAGGAATACGCCGAACATGCGCAGAAGATTTTATTCTCCAGGATTGAAGAGGTTATTGAATATAAGGCAATTGCCGGATACATCGGCGGTTTCGGTTTGCTGTTTGCCGCCAGCGGCCTGTTCAGCAGTATGAGAACCATACTGAATAAAATATTTGCCGGCACGCCGGACAAACATGCGGTAATAGGAAAACTGCGGGATTTCGGTATGGTGATAATTGTTATATTGTTCGTGCTGATGGCTACAATCATACTGCCCGCGATCAATATTATTAAAAATACTGCCGGCCAGATCAGGTTCCTGAGATTTCTTCAGTTCAGTTTTGTCGAACACTTTCTGATAACATTCCTGTCGTTTCTTCTCATATTCCTTTTTTTCTACGTATTCTACGCTTTTATTCCCTACGCAAAACTCGGCAGCAAAATACCCGCACTGAGTGCATTCTGGGCGGCTGTATTGTGGGAGCTGGCAAAGAGGTTATTCGAATACTATATCACACATCTTGCTACGTTCAATAAGATATACGGAACATACGCATTTATGGTCGTGCTGGCTTTCTGGATTTACTATGCGTGCATACTATTTATTCTCGGCGCCGAGATCGGCCAGCTTTACCGCGAAAGACTTGCCCTGAAAAAATCGTACAAGTCACCTCTTCGGTGAAGAATCCTGATAGCAGCTACACCGCCGGATCAGAACAGATTATATGAGAGGGTAATACTGGTCGAGAGTCTTCTGGGCGACCTTGAAAACTTTTCATAAGTTGCGTTCATTCCGAAGTAAATATTGTTTTCAATGTAGAATAAGAATGAAGCGCTCAGCTGGTTGTCATTCCTGTTGGGGCCTATAGAAGGCCTGAAGAATCCAAACCGGTAACCGCCTACAAAATTTATACGGTTGCTCATTTCATAGATGAAATCCACTCCTGCCGAGGCGTTCAGCTCTTTTGCAAACTCCGTATCGGTTGGTGTGAATATTTCTGCTACGGTGTTTATCTGCGTGCGCCAGCTTATGGGGAATGAGTATCTCCCGTTTATTGTCAGGTTCGGGTCACCAGCATTGGATTTATCAAATGTGGTAAGCTTGAAAAGAATTCCGGTGGACACGTCCCACCCGTAGTATCTCTGATTTACTTTTTCATTGATTTCGAATAATACCTGTCTTATCCTCAGTATGCCGATTGAGCCGATGTTAGAGGTTTCCATCACATCGGTCAGCCTGATTTCGCGCTCTATATCGTCGAACCATCTGGTCTCATAAGCTTCACCGTAGAGGTTCTGGTACTCGGCCTGACGTTCTATTATGTTTGCTATGTTTATCATTGTTTCTTTGGGCAGAAATCCGGTAATTACATGCTCGCGTATGAGATGTTCCTCAATTCTGACCGCCTTGGCGAGTGCCGTTGCATTTATGTAGCGTCCGAATCCGGCTCCTACAGTAAGCTGAGAGGCTATTTGTTTATAGTAGTCTATATGCTGTGCAGTCAGACGAGAAAACATGAACCAGTCGCGTTCCTGCCAGATATATTTCCTGATACTTCCGTCAAGGCGCACATTATGATTGTAGCTGCCGAAATTCTTGCCGCCGGTTGCATCCAGATTGATAAACCAGGCGAACGGCAGGGAAGAATAAAAATTTCTGAACACTGCGGTTGCACTTGCGGAATTGCCAGAAACACTGTCTCCCAGCTGTCCCCAGTTCCAGAATCCATTGACGCGCAGATCGGTTGCCCGGCTGATTGGTACTTTGTAGTCTGTTACGCGGACATTCTGCGAAAATAAGAAGCCGGAGGTCAGTATGATAGTCAGAATAAGTGTTTTCATTGAAAGATCCTGTAAAATAATTTTGCGGCAACAGTCATTCACGCGTGATTCTGAAAAAATAATGCCGACTGGCGTAAAGCTTTAGAATAAAGGTATAAAGATTAAGCAAGTTTATCAAGGCAGGGCAGGGCGGTAAAGGGGAAAAATTGGAATTAAATCGGAAAAATAATCTTGATATTTCTTTACCGGTTAATTATATTAGTATTCTGAAATTTTAACGGTAGTGTCGGCGGGGTAGCTCAGTAGGTTAGAGCAATGGAATCATAATCCATGTGTCGGGGGTTCGAATCCCTCCCCCGCTACCAAATTCCATGGAGATTATTTAGATGTATACATTACTGGTTTCTTTATCCGTAATTATAGCGATTTTACTCGTGATCATTGTACTGCTTCAGTCGAGCAAGGGCGGCGGACTGGCCGGAACCTTTGGCGGGGCAGGCAACATCGGAACGATGTTCGGTTCAAGAAGAACGGCAGACTTTCTGAGTAAGGCCACCTGGTGGCTTGCCGGATCGCTCGTAGTGCTGGCGTTGATAATAAATCTTTTCTTCCTGCCTGGTCAGGCCGGAATGAGCGAGCGCGACAGTATCATACAGCAGTCAGGCCGTCAGTCAGTTCCCACTCAGCCTTCAGTTCCAACACAAAAATAGTTCTGAGTTTTGAGTTCTGAGTTTTGAGTTTTGAATGACTCTGAACTCAGAACTCATAATTCAAAACTATTCAGTAAGTTCCTTTATTATCCTGTCCTGTACAGATTTATACAATCCGACATACCCGCTTTTATATTCAAATATCATACTTACTATCAGGTCATCACCGGATTTAGATTTTACATATCCGGACAGTGCGGTAACACCGTGCAGTGTTCCGGTCTTGCCGTGCAGGTTATTCTGAGCGTGTGTGCCGTAGAGTCTTCCCCGCAGTGTACCGTCAACACCTGCAACGGAGAGTGAAGAATAGTAATCGTTGAATATCAGGTGATCATAGTATACTTTGTCAAGCAGATCCACGACCGCAGCAACGGTAACCTGATTGAAGTGAGAAATTCCGGATCCGTCCACCAGAGCGGTACCTTCTGAATAAATGCCGTTTGACTTCAGGAACGTTAAAACTGCCTGTGTAGCATAAAACGCATTGCCCTGCGATTCGCTGTATACCGCACCGATGGTTTTGAACAGGCATTCGGCCAGGAAGTTATCGCTGTTCTTATTGATCACTCTGATAAGATTCTTCAGTGCAATAGAACGTTCAGAGAGTAGGTATGTGACCGTCTCGGGCATTATGCCAGCTTTAGGATGCTTACCGACAGAAATGCCCAGCCTATTCAGCCTGTCCTGCAGCAGATATGCGGCAAAGAGAGGCGGGTTGTCTATTTCGAAAGAATATGATCGTGAAGAGCCGCGGCGTCCGAGAGAGCCGCTTACTATAAATTTGTATTCGTCCCCGTCGCATACCTGGGATACGCGCAGCGTGGAATTTCTCTTTCTCGACTTGCTGACATTAACCACGACATCAATGAGACTGCAGTCGGGATACATCGAACTGCGTACGCTGCCGCCGGTGGCATTTATATTCAGTGTAAGTCGGTTGCGGTTGATGACCATGGCTGAAACCGGAGGCAGTGGAACAGAGGAGAGTTCCTCAATTATCCAGTCTTTTCTGTGATATACCGAATCGAAATATGAGTCATCGCCTATCACGCTGCCGGTTATCTTTCTGATGCCAAGACGGTAAAGTGCGGCTGCGAGACTGTCCATATCGGAATCGGTAAACATAGAGTTTCCAAATCCCTTTATATATACGTTGCCGTTGATAATTCCGTCGGAGGTATTGATGTCGTCACAGAAAACGCGCGTTGAAAGTTTATAATCCCCGCCAAGCATAGAGAGCGCAACGCCGGTGGTAAACAGCTTTACATTTGAAGCCGGCACAACGGGCAGCTGAATATCTTTTACAAATAGAGTCTCTTCCTTTGCCGGGTTGAATATCATCACGCCGTACTTTGAACTTGCGGGTATAGATTCGAGTATCCGGCTGATATTCTGTACGAAAAGAGTATCTGAGGCCATAGACGTGATTGAAAGCAGCAGAATGAAAGCTAGAGTATATATTCTGGTCATATAAATTGTATCCGTAATTAACAGTAAGAAAGTAAGTCCTAAAATTACATTATTCGTCTGATAATAAAAAGCTCAATCCAAAATTATGCCGCTAATGGTATGGTGCAGCCACGGGTAGTGGTATAATTCAAGAGTCAGAATTCAGAATTGTGAATTCCTGATTCACAACTCTTGTATTATCGCGGAGAATTGTTATTTTTATAGTCCAAATTATAGAGGATATATGGCTAAAAGCAAGGAAACGTTGAAGGCATATAAGAATGCAGAATTCCTGAATTCATCTGAAGGAAGGGCTATACGCATACTGTCCGAATTTCTGGAACCCAAAGCCCGCTTTGAAAAACATAACATTGTAGATACAATAGTGATGTTCGGATCTGCACGGTTCAAGTCGAGAGAGGATGCCCTTGCCGAATACAACGAGATCAGTCAGCTCGACCCTGCCAAAGTCCCGAATTTTGCGCAGAAGCTCAGGGCGGCACAGGTGCTCGTCGAAATGTCCAAGTATTATGAAGACACTGTGGAACTGTCGCGTCTTTTGACCGAATGGTCACTCAACCTGCCTGTCGAGGAGCACAGGTTTATAATTTGCAGCGGCGGGGGACCGGGCATAATGGAGGCGGCAAATAAAGGTGCAAAAATGGCGGGAGGATTTTCTGTCGGGCTGAATATCAGTATTCCGTTCGAGCAGTTTGTAAATCAGTATGTGCCTCACGAACTGTCGTTTGAATTCCACTATTTTTTCATGCGCAAATTCTGGTTTGCATACCTTGCAAAATCACTGGTGGTATTTCCCGGCGGGTTCGGTACTCTGGATGAGTTTATGGAGATGCTGACGCTGCTGCAGACGGGAAAGATAAAGAAACCGCTGAAAATGATAATATACGACGAGAAATACTGGAAGAGCATACTCAACTTCCAGGCGCTTATTGATTATGGTACGATAAGCCCTCAGGATATGAAGCTGCTGACTTTCTGCAATACTCCACAGGAGGCGTTCAGGGAGATAACGGAATATTTTGAAAAAAATTACCTGCACAAGAACCAGAAAAAAGCAGTAAGCCTGTAAAATTCTGAATTATAAATTTTGAATTCTAAATTAAATTCAAAATTCAGAATTCAAAATTCAGAATTTCCCGTTTTTGCTTATTAGAGAAAATTTCCGTAAATTTTGGTACTGTAAATGAATAGCGGGAAATTTTATGGCCAAAGTAAAGAATGTTGAAGCTTTTTGTACTGTTTGTAATGCTGTAACGAAAATGGAAATATGCACTGATAACGGTGCCCTGAATAATGAGAACAAGAGATGGGCTAAGTGTAAAAAGTGCAAGCAGATGTTTGTCATTGATCCGGCCGAATGCGAGAGCCAGAAAAATGCAAAACCTTCTGTAAAAGATATTGAAACGGAGAACTGTGCTGAATATTCACCAATGAAACAGTTCAATATCGGTGATTCGATTTATCATAAGACATGGAACGATTATGGTAAAGTTATAGCCAAGGAAATATCTTCAAACGGGCAGAATACGATACGTGTGGAATTCCAGAAAATGGGTAACAAGAAACTTTTGGAAGCAATCAATAATTAGTTAAACATAAAACTTTTATACCAACAAAGGCAGGTGAAATAATTTGGTAGGGATTATCTTAGGAGACAACGAATCCATCGATAAAGCTCTTAAAAGGTTCAAAAAGAAGTATGAACGTTCTGGAGTGCTGAAAGAATTCAAGAAAAGAACTTTCTTCGTCAAACCTTCTATTGAAAAAAGAATGGAACGTATCAAAGCCCAGAGACGCGCAAGCCGCGAAACAGCACACAACAACGACTAAACGACAAATTGTGTTCTGAGTTTGCTATTTTAAAAAAGCCATTACCCGTAAGGGTAAATGGCTTTTTTTAGTTCTGAGTTAATCAATGAAATTATGAATTATGAATTTTGAATTTTGAATGGAGAGTCAACATTTGAATAATCTTAACCTCTAATATTCAATAACCTCTGGAATTCAATAAGAGCCAGTAACTCAAAACTCATAACTCAAAACTCATAACTCAAAACTCATAACTCAGAACTCAGAACTCAGAACTCATAACTTCCCGCCAAAGGCGGGAGAGAACTCATTCGGCGTTCGCAGGGGTGGTTACGAGCACCGGTATTTTTGAATACCGTATGACCTTTTCGGCAACGCTGCCCATTAGTGAGTGAATTACGCCGGTTCTGCCGTGAGTGGCGATCACAATTAGATCCGCTCCGATCTCGTTTGCGTAACCGGTGATTTCTTCATAGTCGACGCCTTTTCTCAGCGTGCCCTCTATTTCCACGTCGGTCGAAAGCCGCAGCCTGTCTAATATTTCCTCGAGTGACTCGGTTGCTTTCTCCTGCATTGATTCCATCACTTTTTCTTCAGTTACATCGAGTGTTCTGAGAGCCAGAAACGGTGGTGTCTTGTCCATAACATATACGATGTATATTTTTGCCGAGTATTGTTCCGCAAGTGAGCGGGCATATTCAAAGGCAGTGAGTGAAATATCGCTGAAATCAGTGGGCACAACAATTCTGCGTACATTGAACATAAGGTTTTAACTCCGGATTTAGTGTTTTGTGTGGTCCATAAGTAAAGAACTGTATATTTTTACATGGGCGGTTTTTCAAGCGGCTCATTAGAAACTGCTACGCAGATATTGCCGCTGCGTTTCCATACCAGCATATATCTGCCGTTATCGCTCATTCTGCAGAACTTACCGCTGTCGAGTGTCTGCATATGGTCACCTGAAATAGATAGAATTTTCTTTTTTTTCAGGCATGCCTCCGAGGCCTGATAGAAGTAAATTATTTTGCCGCTCCTATCTTTATATATATGGTGTGCAAGTTTAGTCCCGTTATTCTCCGAAATGACAGCCCCGAACAGTGTCCATCCCTTAAATTCAGGGACTACTGTATTGTAATCGACACCCTGCGATCTGAAGAAATTCCTTATAGTGCTTTCATTGCTCGAGAGTATCTGCGGCTGCAGGTGTCCATCCAGTATACTTGTAAAATTTCTGCGTGCCTGTTCGAGCATATCGCTGCCCAAAATAAGGCTTGCTTGTCCTGTTTTAGAAGGCAACAGTCCGATGCGCCGGCCGATGACTCCGGGATAGACCAGAAAAGCGAATAGTACAATAAATGTGAGTGTACCGAAAGCGTACTTCCGGTAATATGATACTGCTGCGTGTCTGGGAGAATACCTGATATCTGCCAGCAGTGTATCCATAAATCTTTTCCGGAAGCCAGTGCGGTGTCTTAATGAGATATCATGAACTGCAGCGGCGGGCTCTGAGCTGCCCAGCTGTGCAAGTATAATTGTCTTTAATCTGTCCGGAGTACTGATGACAGGTGATCGCTGCCGGAGTGTAAGTTTGATATATTTTTGCAGGTTATAGTCAAATTCAAAGTCGGGATCAGCAGTGATTTGCTGAAGGAGGGATTCTCTTTCGTGTATATTGCTGATCCGGTCATCAACAAGTGCTGTAATTTTATCATATATTTCCATCGTATCTTCTTAGCTCCATAACTCATTACTTTTTGACGTAGCCTTTATCTTTGGCATATTGCAACAGTCTGACGTACAGCATTTTCCGTGCGCGGTGCAGTCTGCTTCGCACGGTACCGATCGGACAGTCAATGAAGTCAGCGATTTCCTCATATGTAAAACCTTCGATATCGCTCAGAATGATCACGGTTCTGAAGTCCTCTGGAAGCGAGGTAATTGCACCGGAGATATCGTCATCGAGAAGATTGCTGAAAACATCGTCCTGTATGTGCGAGGATTTTATCTCGCTTGGTTTTATGTTTTCGTAAAAGTTCTCAATATCTTCATAATCAACCTTAGCCTGCATTTTACTTTCGCGGCGGTATTCATTTATATACGTGTTTTTCAATATTCTAAACAGCCATGCTTTGCAATTAGTTCCTTTCTCGAACTTGTCAAAAAATCGGAAAGCCTTCAGGTAAGTTTCCTGCACGAGGTCATCGGCAGTATCCGAATCACCGGTCATACGGTAAGCGAAAGTATAGAGGGCATCCATGTGCGGAATTGCTTCGCGCTGGAAGTCGGCATATTTCTGCCGTTCCTCGGGAGTAATATTTTCGGATTGTTCAGGATACATAGAAAAATATTTTATTATTTCATTATACCAAAATATCGTGCATTATTCAATTTTCTGTTGCAGGAGAATAGACCATCCCATTATATACATTGTTTGAGGATGTATGCAGATCGTAAATAAAACCGTTCACAATTGCAAATCTGACGCCGTTTTTGTCGCTGACCACAAAATCTGCAGGAGCATTAATAAAGGGATCGGTCGACTTATATGCTGCAGAGTTCTGCCCATCCTTGACATTTATCAGGTTGACCGGGTATGCCGAATACCGGATCTCCTGAGGCAGATTCTTTACCATTATAGAGGTAAAGCCGCCTGATAGTATGGCTTCAAAGTCGAGGGAGACCAGATCGGCGAAAGTGTCAATGACCTTCGGATATACTTTGCCAGGTTTTACTTCGAGTCCGGAACAGTCTATCTCCTCAAATCCGTAGAACACCGACATATCTCCGGTATCTTCCACCATGCTTCTGAAATAGAATCGGTTTCCGCCTGCTTCTTCCTCGTATCTGTTGATGCCCACGTCAAGCCTGAATTTATTTCCGGGGGTAAATTCATACTGTACGTTTCTTAGTATCAGATCGTATATATATTTTTCATTATCAGGAATTGAAAAGTATTTATCGGTGGATATGCCCTTATATGTTCCGGAGGCGATATATTTGAAGGCGGACAAAAGTGCCACAAAGTTGAGTTTTCGCACAAACTGCTTTTCATGATCGCCCGGCCATCCCCCGGATTCAATGAGTATAGTGCTTGAGCCCCACCTCTGCATATTGTCGCCGAAAGCTCTGGGCTCAAATTCATCCGAATACTTCGCGGTATGGCCCGGAATGAACTGCTTCAGCACGCCGTCCATAAGTGCAATTACCTGCATTGCCCTCAGTCTGATGTCGTTTATGTTGCGGTCGAAGTCGAACGGAGGTGCCAGGAATGATATGGTTGCCGAGCGGTAGCTGTTGCCGGCTGAATATCTGGGGCTCTGGTCGTGCAGGTTGAATGCAAATTCAGGCTGAATTTCGTCGCGCAGCGATTTGAGTATTCTGGATTCCGGGCACTGCAGAAGTGCGGCGTCCCGGTTCAGGTCGATGCCGGCGGCGTTCCGTCTGCGGAATCTCTCTGCGCCGTCAGGATTCAGCATAGGCACGAAATAGAATGTTACGTTTTTCAGCAGGCTGTCGCGCAGATAGTTGAGTGAGTCGTTGCGGCTAAGGAAATTTAATATGTCGAGCATAGCCATAGTGGCGGTGGATTCATCTCCATGCATCTGAGACCAGGCAAGTATTTTCAGCGGACCCCGGCCTGCTTTGATGAGACAGATCTCACGGTTCTCAATAGAGTAGCCGGCAGTTTTTACGCTGAAAACCTTTGAGTCGAGTTTTTCGATTATTCTGATCAGATCTTCGTGCTTGAAGCGCTTATTTCTGATGCGAGTATCGGTATAATTTTCATGCTGTACGTAAAACACATTTGGGATATCCTGTGCAGACACTTCAAATCCTGTTATTATTGTTAAAATAAGAATAAAAAATATGTGGTTCACTTTAGTAGTGTATCCTTTCAAATTATAAAGATATAAAATAAGCAGATAGGTTTCAAAAACAAACTGTCCGCTTCGATAAGCTGTGAATACGGGGAATAGCCGCTATACGGATAATCATGCGCACAGAAAAACAGACTACGACAGCTCTATGTTAACTGATGTGCGTTAAATCAAAATAATAAAAAACTTTAAATAACTTTTACTAAATGCTTGTGATTAAAAAAAAAATGTAATATTTTAGGTATACTTTTAACTTGTCCATAGTATCGGCTGGTTGATAATGGGGGAAAAATGGAGCCCGGCAAACTTACTTACACATAATTGCATATATATAAAGACTTAGGTCGCTATTATCATAAAAAATTAAAAATATTTATTATATAAACATATATTTATTTGAAATAATATTCGTTTGAGATTACGACCCGGCAAACCGGAACATCGGTCCGGAATATAAGGCAGCGGAAAAACTTATCCAATGCTCTGCGGGAAAGGAGCCTCCAGGCAGTTTAAAATTGTTTTAAACTTTTGGAAATCATATTGATTTTAAATGAATTTCACCTATATTTGCATAGGCGATTGTGGATTTTCACGGATGGGAAAACATAAATATTAATTAATTTATCTATTAATTAAATAAATAAGCGGTTGGAGGGAATATATGCCAAACACACTACCACCTTAGAAAACACGGAATAAGAACACTTAAAGTTTTATTTCTTTTTTAGTTAACAAAAAAACATTATGCAATATTTTTCGGAGAAAAATATGAATCTAAAAAACCTGATCAAGCTTAATTTCGCAATGTTCGCATTGATCGCGATTTTAAGCGGGATGTCGTTTGCTCAGATGTCGACAGTATACGTTGACGTCACAAATGGCTCCGATACTTATACAGGTGAAAACGCTACTAACTCTCCTGCAGGGTCGGGTCCTAAGGCTACCATAGCTGAAGGTCTGAAGGCGGTTGCAAACAACGGTAAAGTTGTTGTTGCTGCTGGTACCTATGCGGAACCGCTTGCTATAACAAGCGTGGCTAATGGCGGTGTGCTGCCGAATGCTGTGAAGAATCTCACAGTGGAATTTCGTCAGTTGAACGCCAATAATAAAGTTGACGTTACTGGCGGTGATTTCACATTCAATGTTACAGACGGTGCTTTGTCGATTGTGACAACAAACGGCACTGAATATGTCAGCCTGTCGGGTGGCGATGTCAACCTGCTTGCTGGTACTGTCAACATTGCTAATTCAAACAATTTCCAGTTAAAGACTTCTGCAACAATTAGTATAGTCAATAGCGCTGCCTTCACGGGCGCTGCTCCTAAAAAAGGAACTAACGTTTCATTGAGCTATACAGGTACAGGTTCATTTATGGCCGGCAGAGAAGCCAGCTATGGCGATTTCGGAACAGGTACTATCTCTGTTGCTAAGGCTGCCGGTACAAAAGTTACTTTTGACTGGGCAATTTCTAAAGTTGCAGGCATCGCTCTGACATCAGGAGATGCTGACTTCAATTATGCAGTTACTACTCAGGGTGCTATAACAATCACAAATGGTGACCATGCATTTAAGGGTGCTGTTACAGCTGCTAATACTATTGCAGTTGTTGCCGGCACATCGACTTTTACTGATGTTACTTTAAGTTCCAGTGTTAATGACGCTATTATGGTTACAAACGCTGCTGTTAGCTTCAGCGGTGCTGTTGACGTAAAGGGTGGCGATATTATCAACAACGGTACAAAAGCTGTTACTTTCAATGGCGCTGTAAACCTGGCATATAAAGATGCAGCAGCTGCTGAAACTGATATCGCTCAGGTTGTAAACTCGAATTCAGGTTCTATCGAATTCAAGAGTGCTACTACCTGGGGTATTTTAACAAGTAAGGTTACTGCAGCCAGAAACTTTATGGCAGCAGGTTTCCCTGCAATAGCAAATACCTCTACGGGTACTGTTACATTCGCTGGCATTTCACTGGTTCATCCAAATACTGCTACAGCTGATGCAAACGTTTCTGTAACAATAGATGCTCAGAATACATCTACAGGTACTCTGACACTCGGAACGGTCACAGCTGATCTTGCTGTATCAACAAAGGCTGCTGCTTTTGTTGCATTGAATGCTGCAAATACTGCAGCTGGTACAATGAGCCTCGATGGTAACATCAGAGGTGCAGTTGTCAACGCTTCAACAGGAACAGTTAACGTTTCTGCAGCTTCTACAATCGGCGGCGCTCTTACAAATACAGCTGCTGCTTCCGGTATAATCAATATCAATGGTAACACAGCAGTTACAGGTATTGTAACAAATGGTGCTAACAAAACTATTGCTCTCGGAGCAAATACACTTACAGTAAACAATGCTGCCAACACATTTGATGGCCCAAGTGTTGTTTCTGGTACAGGTACAGTTAAAGTTGGTGCTGCTTCAACATTTACGAATAACAATGCAGGTGCAGCAAATATTGCTAAACTGCCTACAGTTGAAGTTGCTAACGCTTTAATACTTGCAGGTGCTGGTACATTTGAAGTATCAAATGACTTCAAGGTCAATGCCAACGCAAATATCAACATTGGTACTGAAGTAAAGGGTAATACTACCTTTACAACAGGTACTCTTTCTATAGCTGCCAACACAGCATTAACAGTTAACAATTTCACCATGAGCGGTGGTACACTTGCTACCAGCACAACTAATGGTGTTCTGGCTGTTAAGGGTAACTTCTTCCGTACAGCAGGTACATACAATATTGTTGGCGGAACAGCTGAAATCAGATTTATCGGTACAACAGACCAGACATTCAATCCTGGTCCGCTTTTGTCAATCGATAAACTTACATTTGCAAATACAACCGGCGTTATCACACTTGGTGCTTCACCGCGTGTTGCTAACAACCTGACTATAGTTGCTGGTGCAAATGTTACACTTGGCACATACAATATCATTCTTAATGCTAACAATGCATCTGTCGTCAATAACGGTACTTATACAGCAGTTGGCGGTGGCGGTGTTATATTCGGTGGTGCTACAACAGTACAGTATGGTATTCCTGTAACTGGTACAACTATTTCCGGTACTGGTGCATACTCATACATTACAGTTGACGTTGGTACTGCCAACCATGTAAGAGTTACATCTGCTAAAGTTAAATTTAACGGAGTTCTTACATTAAAGAGCGGTGATCTCGTAGTTAATGACGGATACGATTTTGCTCCTACAGGAACAAGCGCTTCCATCGTACGTTATGTCAATGCAACAGGCAGTGCTAATGGTATCGTTACTGGTATCGTTGCTCCTGGCGTTGCTACTGGTAAATTTAATACAGATGTACCTACAGATTACGATCTGACATATACTGGCGTTTTAGGTGCTCCTGCATCAGTTACTGCCGGTGTTTCAGAATTCGATCTGGCACACGTTAAAAACCTTACAGTATCTACAACAGCAAACACTCTTACTCTCCTCAGTGCTGCTGCAGTTACAGTTAAAGGCAACATGACACTCAGCCCAAGTGCAGTATTTGCACTGGACAACGGTGCTCCTTTCAATGTTGATGTAAAAGGAATGCTGACTGTATCAACAGGCGCTGACCTTACAAATGGCGCAGCTGCTAATACATTCAAACTTTCTACAAACGGCTTAACTCACCAGATCACTGGTAAAATTACAGCTGCTCATCAGCTGACACTCGATGGTACAGCAATCACAGTTAACGGTACAACCGCTGCTGCTCCTGCAGTTGCTGCTGCTGGTTATGCTGAACTTGCCAACCTGAGTGTTGCTGCTAACGCTGCTGTTACTCTGAAAGACATTCAGAAAATTAGTGGAACTGTCACAACAGGTGCTACAAGTACAACAACACTTGGTATGGCAGATGAAAAAGTTATTACTGGTTTAATTACTTTAGGTGGTGCTAGCTTTGCTCTGACTTCAGATGTTGAAGCACAGGCTGGTGTTGCTCACAATAAAGGCGTACTTGATTTTGCAGCAAGCAATCTTACTCTGACCACAGCTGGTTCATTTGTTAAGGGTGCTGCAGCAGACGCTATCTATTCTTCAACCGGTGGTTATCTGGTACAGAAACTCGCTGGTCTGAATATTGACCTCAAAGCTGCTACAATTCCTTACCTGAGAATTGATGCTAATACAGTATTGGTCGACCACATGACAGTAGGTGAAGTTCTTGATCACAAATCAGGAAGCATTACTTCAGGTGGAAAAAACATTACTATAAACAAGGCATTCAATACAGTTGGCGGTCCTGCTGACTTTACTGGTGCTGGTAAAGTTATACTTGCTGCAACTAGCACATTGACAGCTTCTGGAAATGTTGCTATCAGTAACGTTGAAGTAAACGGAACAAAAGCTACATTTGCTTCAAGCAATGCAGCAGCAAAAACTCTGGTTATTTCTGATGTATTGACCGAAACAGCTGGTGAACTTGCAATCGGCAACAACCACATCTCTCTGATTGGTGCTCCGGCTGCAGCATTCGTAAGAACAGCTGGTATAGTTACAGCAGACAACGGTGAAGTTAAATTTGAAGGCTTAGCAGCTCAGACACTTACACAGGGTGCTGGACTGATAATACCTAACCTGACAATTAACAATGCTGCTGGTGTTACATCTGCAGATGTTGATTTCACAGTTGCAAAGAATCTCAGACTTGTCAATGGTACTTTAAGCTCTGTTAGCGATAACAGACTGCACTTAAGTGACATGGCAACAGTTACAAGAGATGCAAGTATTTCAATGCTCGCTAAGATTCCTGCTTTCGACGGTAAAGTAAACGTTGTTTACGTTACAGCCAGCGGCAGCACAGCAAAAGAGTTACCGGTTGCTACAGATAAGATCAATGATCTTACCATAAATCCTGGTGTTGCCGGAACAATTACTCTTAGCGCAGATGCAACAGTTAACGGTACAATATACCTGACTTCAGGTGTATTCTCAGAAGGTGCAAAAGCTCTTACATTGGCAAACGGTGCTACTATCAACCGTTCTGCTGGTGCTTTCTTTGCTGGACATGTTCCTACAGTTACATCATACAACCTTATTTATAGCGGTGCTGGTGTTCCTGTTTCAACAACAAACGAAGATTTCCAGGCTGGTCTTGCTAACTGGACAATAGCTACAACAGCTGGTACAGTTACTACTCTTCACAAGAGCCTGACACTCAATGGTAACTTTGTCCTGAATGCAGCCGGAAGCGGCGCACTCGAACTGAATGGTAAAGTTCTTACTTTCAATGGTGATGTAACAGTTATAGCTGGTACATTCAACAACTCAGTTCTTACAACAGCTAACCTTACATTTGCTGGTGCAAAGAAACAGACTCTTACAGTTCCTGCAACTGGTCTGGTATTGCCTGGTACAGTAGTTCCGGTTAGCAACCCTGTTGATGTTGAATTGAACAATTCATCAGCTGACGGTGTTGTACTTGCTAACGGTAACCTTACTATGGGTAAAGATGGCGTAATATGGTTCAAGAACGGTGTACTTGATGCCGGAACAAACGTTGTTAAGCTTGATGCTCCTACATTTGGTAAGGGACAGGGCTTTGACAGATCTGGTGTTTCAAACAGTTCTATAAGCCATATCGTTGGTATGGTTGCTAAACAGCTTCTGAACAACAGTACAATAATGGGTTCTACAGAAAGCAGAAGTGAATTCCCGACAGGTTCTAAGACTTCTTACAAGCCTGTTGCTATCACTTTCAATCCTAACTATGGTGTTCCGACTGTTCCTAATACAACATTATATGTTAGCAATAACGATATAATCCCGACAGGTACAGTAGGTCTTCCTATAGCTGACGGTGTTGCTCCTGGTGTTGCAGTTTCCAGATATCCTTCATTCAACTGGTCAATTGCAGCTTCACCTACAAGCATCAATCCTTCAATCGTATTTGACCTTGAATTAGGTGCTGGCGGTTTCGCAGGATTCGATGATATAAACAATGTTAGAATAATAAGAAGAAACGGTACACTCAATGACGTTACCAACCAGTGGTTACTCCAGGGTGGTACAAGTTTACTTGCTTATGATAATAAAGTAGTAAATGGATTCCCAAGCGTAGTTGTTAGAAATGCTACTGCCGGTCTCATCGCTGGTGGATCAGTATTCACATTCGGCTTGAAATCTAACCTTTCAGTTGTTAATCCTATTGCTGACAAAACTGTAACAGTTGGCGATGCAGCTATTAAAGTTGCCCTCAAGACTCCTGCAGTATTTGCCGGTAACACAGGTGCTTTGGTATTCACTACTCAGAGCTCGAACGTAACAGTAGCTACAGCTGCTGTAGTTAACGATACTCTTCAGGTTACTCCGGTTGCAGCTGGTTCAGCTATCATCTCTGTAACTGCAAAAGACGTTAACAACGACTTCAGAACTACTTCATTCAACGTAACAGTTGCTCCTAAGAACAACTTTGCTGTCAGCGGCGTTGTAAAATACAACAACTCAGCAGCAGCTGCTCTTGCAAACGTAACAGTTACTTTGACTCCTGGCGGAAAAACTGCTACAACAGACGCTCAGGGTAAATTCACATTTGCAGATGTTCAGAACGGTGCTTATACAGTAACAGCTACAAGCGCTACAGCTTGGCCTACATTAGCAATCACATCAGCTGATGCTCTTGAAGTGCTGAAATATGGTGCTAAGATGGTTACTCTTGATCCAGTTCAGTTACTCGCTGCAGATGTTAACAACAATACTTCAGTTACTTCCAGCGATGCTCTTATGATACTCAGAAGAGCTGCTAAACTTGATAACTCATTCGCAAAAGGTGACTGGACATTTGAATCAGTTGCTATCAATGTTGCTGGTGCTGACCTTGCTAACGTAACAGTTAAGGGTATGGCAGTTGGTGATGTTAATGCTAACTATGCAGCATCTGTTACAAAAACAGCTGCTACAGTTCAGTTATCAAACGAAGGTACAGTAAAAATATCTCAGAAAAATGCATTCGCAATGCCTGTCAAGGCTGCTGCTGATATGAGCGTTAATGCAATGACAGTAACATTTAACTACGATGCAAATCAGGTTAAATTTAATGGAGTTGCTTCAAATCTTAACGGTCTTATCGCTAACGCAAAAGACGGAAAGATCACTATCGCTTGGGCTGATCTCAAGACAGCAGATCTTAAAGCTGGTGCTGACCTCTTTACATTGAACTTCGTTCCGGTTGAAGAATTCAAGGCCGGCGCTAAATTCGATGTTGAACTCGATAACAGCTACAGCGAATTTGTAAATGCAGACGGTAAGGTAATTAGCGCTGCTCTTAAAGCTGCTACTGCAGAGAAATATGTTCCTACAGAGTATACTTTAAGCCAGAACTATCCTAACCCCTTCAATCCGTCTACTACTATCGCATATGAACTGCCGATGAACGGAAAAGTTAATCTGGTTGTATTCAATGCTTTAGGTGAAGAAGTTGCTACATTGGTTAACGCTATCCAGGAAGCTGGCTCATATAAAGTCAACTTCAATGCACATAACTTAACCAGCGGTATTTACTTCTATAGACTTAATGTAGAAGGTGCTGACAAGAACTTTACAAAAACCTTTAAGATGGTATTGATGAAGTAATGGTCATATTCTAGTTATGTCTTTCTAGGCTGATAGTTGAAAAACTATCAGCCTGATTTGTAAAAACCGAATGTGCAAAATACGAGAGGAAAGAAAAATGAAAAGAATAATATTATTGCTTTGCGCAATGTTTTTATATGCTTCGATGAGTTATGCACAAGCAACTACCATGACCATTGGTTCTGTAAAAGCATCTATTGGTGAGTCGGTTAAAGTTCCTGTAAATGTTACCTACTTTAATAATGTGGGATCTATTACTCTTAAAGTTAAGTATGACCCTGCAACTGTACAGTACAAATCTGTTACAAGTGCAGTAAGTGGTGTAAGTTATGTAGCTAACGCCGTTGAAGGCGTTATTTATATTAATTGGGCAGGTATAAGCCCGATTAATCTTATGAGTGGAAAATTATTAGATCTGGATCTTACTTATTTGGGTGGGAAAGGGAATCTGGAATTTATTGGCTCAGAATGCGAAATCGCAACTGTAAGCGGTTCAATTATTCCGAATATTCAATATGTCAATGGGAGCGTAGAAAATATTCCGGGTACAGAAACAAACGTTAAGTTAGGTAGTGTGACCGCAAATCAGAATGAAGATGTCTCTGTTCCGATGACTGTAAAGAATTTTAAGAACATTGGTTCTATAACATTAAAAGTAAAATACGATCCGTCAGTTCTGACTTACAAAGGCGTAAGCAACGCTCCGACAGGAGTTGACCTTGTAGCCAATGCATCAGAAGGTATCGTATATATTAACTGGGCTGGAATTACTCCGATTAACATAGATGACGCAAAACTGGTTGACATTAACTTCAACTATAAAGGCGGAGCGGCTAATCTGGAGTTCTTAAATGCTCAGTGCGAACTTTCTACTGTTTCAGGCACAGTTTTGACTAATGTTGCTTATGAAAACGGCAGCGTTGGGCCAAAAGCCGGCAGTGAAATTAAAGTTGGATTGGGTTCGGTAACTGGTGAACAGGGACAGGATATTGCTGTTCCGGTCACTGTTGAGAAATTTCAGAATATTGGTTCAATAACATTAAAAGTAAAATATGATCCTGCTGTATTGACTTACAAAAGCGTAAGCAACGCTCCGACAGGAGTTGACTTTGTAGCCAATGCATCAGAAGGTATCGTTTACATTAACTGGGCTGGAATTACTCCGGTGAACATTGATGCTGCCAAACTTGTTGACATTAACTTCAACTATAAAGGCGGATCAAGCAACCTGGAATTTGTAACTGCTCAGTGCGAGCTTGCTTCCATTACAGGAAGTATTCTTGCTAATGTTGTTTATACAAATGGAACTGTATCACCTAAAACTGGTACAGAAACACTTGTTAGTCTTGCTTCTGTGAAGGCAGTTACCGGTCAGGATGTCTCTGTTCCGATGACTGTTGAGAATTTTAAGAATATTGGTTCAATAACATTAAAAGTAAAATACGATCCTGCTGTATTGACTTACAAAGGTGTAAGCAACGCTCCCACAGGAGTTGACTTTGTAGCCAATGCATCAGAAGGTATCGTTTACATTAACTGGGCTGGAATTACTCCGGTGAACATTGACAGTGCAAAATTAGTTGACATTAACTTCAACTATAAAGGCGGATCAAGCAACCTGGAATTCTTAACTGCTCAGTGCGAGCTTGCTTCCGTTACAGGAAGTGTACTTGCTAATGTTGTTTATGCAAATGCTACTGTTGGTCCAGTTCCGCAGGATCTGGTAAAAGTTTCTATCGCCGCGGTAAAAGCACCTGTTAATTCAACTGTTGCTGTACCGGTAAACGTACAGAATTTTAAGAATATTGGTTCTATTACACTGAAAATTCAGTACGACGCAAATTCACTCGAATACAAAGATGTAACAAATGGTCCGACTGGTGTAGTTGCAAATGCCAGCGAAGGTATTATCTATATCAACTGGGCTGGAATAAATGCTATTTCTTTGGACAGCGCAAAACTGGCAGACATCAATTTTACTTACAAAGGTGGAAATGGTAATCTCTCGTTTATTGCTTCTCAGTGTGAATTGGCTCAGGTAACAGGTAACGTTTTGACCAATGTGACTTATACAAATGGCGGTGTTATTCCTTCTGAAGGATCTTATCCAAAGTTGACCATTCCTTCGTTGTATAATACTATTGGTGATCAGATCAAAGTTCCGCTTATTGCAGAAAACTTTGTAAAGGTTGGTTCTATTACACTTGAAATACAGTATAATACAGCTTCACTTACATATAAAGGTATTTCTGATCAGTTTGCAGGTACAGAACAGCTGGTCGCAAATGCAAAAGATGGTGTGGTTTATATAAACTGGGCAGGCATAAATGCTCTGAATATAGCAAAAGACAGCCTGCTTTCAATTAACTTTGAATACAATGGCGGAGTTAGCGGAATAGCATTTAACAAATCTAAATCCGAAATAACCTCCGACAACGGACAGATTTATTACGTAGAATATGTCGACGGATCTGTAAAAATGAACGTTTATCCTGTGTTTACTGCTGAGCTGAAAGATACTACTATTGCAGAAAACCAGGCTTTAAAGTTCACTTATACAGCCAAAGACGATAACGGACAGGCTCTTACATTTAAGATCGCAAAGGCACCTAAAGGCGCTACAATTAACGCGACTACCGGTGAATTTGCGTGGAAACCGGATTATACACAGGCCGGAAAACATGACGTTGTAATAGTTGTTACAGACGGAGTTCTTAATGATACTTCGAGAGTTTCAATAGTTACAGTTACAAACGTAAACCGCGGTCCTTACTTTACAAAAGTCCTGGCTGATACATCATTTCCTGCCAACAGGACATACAGTATCAACTACGACGGTAAAGATGATGACGGCGACAAACTGACATATGCATTGGTTAAAGCTCCTAAGGGTGCTGCTATCAATACAGGCTCTGGCGTTGTTACATGGGTTACAGATCTTTCAATGATAGGTCAGAAATACCTGCTGATCGTGTCTGTAACTGACGGTAAGGCAACTGCATATGACACAGCAAAAGTAGAAATTACCAGCGCTGTCTCAGTTAACGATCCGGACGAAATTGTTCCTACGGTCTACAGTCTGTCTCAGAACTATCCTAACCCGTTCAATCCTTCAACAAAGATTGAATATGCTTTGCCTCAGGAATCAAGAGTAAGCCTGAAGGTATATAACCTGCTGGGTCAGGAAGTTATTACTCTTGTAAATCAGGTTCAGTCTGCAGGTGTTCATTCTGTCAATTTTGACGCTTCAAGACTTACCAGCGGTTTGTATATATACAGACTGGAAGCCGGTAAATATATAAGCGTTAAGAAGATGACTCTTGTAAAATAATCTGATAGGACTCTAATAAAAAAGCCATCACCCGAAAGGGTAGATGGCTTTTTTTTTAGTTCTGAGTGGTGTAATTAGTTTTGAGTTCTGAGTTAATAATGAAAGTTAATCAATACAAATTATGAAATCTGAATTCTGAATTCTGAATGGAAAGTCAACATTTGAATTATACTCTCAAAATCTAATATGAAATATTCTCCGGAATTCAATAAGAATCACTACCTCAGAACGAGAATTCATAATTCAAAATTCATAATTCAATACATTGTTCCCAGATTTAGTGTAAGGAAAAATCCGCCAAGCGTTTTCTGATACCTTCCTTCCAGACTTTCAACCCCTTTATCAAAGAAACGAATATAGTAATACCTGATATTCAGTCCCAGCAGACTGTTCTTGTCCAGGCCGAAATTTGCGCCCAGACCGATGTATCCGCCGGCAGTATAATTTGCATGGGCTTTAGAAAAACTGCTGAAGAATTCTTTTTCATATGGCGTAGTAAATACCATCGCCGGTCCCACACCGAAATTTATATATGGCCTGAGATTATCCGCGAGTGACTTCCGGAATAACCTCTGCTGCAGTCCGAAGTTCCAGGGAACAAGAAAGACACGGTTTTTCTTTCCAATTACTATCGTATTACCCCAGTAATCAATGTATTCGATCTCGTGCTCATCCTTGGCCTCCGACATGGAAATATCTGTAAAAAAAGTAAGCGAAGGAGAGATTTCACGCCTGTAAAATGTACCTAAACCAAATCCCCCCTCACTGAAAATGAAATCGATGCCGAGAGAATTTTTGGGGAAAATTACAGGTTCCTTTTCAGGCGCCATTTGTCCTATGGTCTGTGAGTGAAGACTCATGACAGGAAATGCACACAGCAAAAACAGATATTTTAGTGGTTTCATAATTACTCTGCTACATTTATGATAATTATGGAAAAAACATTATAATTAAATATTGCGCCCCATTTTTCAATTGTCAATACTAATAAAATGAATTATCACTTATGACAAAGAAATATGAATATTATTCCGGTTATAAAAGTATTATCAGAATAAGTTGCATGTTACAATATGATATTATCTAAAGATACAATAAAAAAAGTTAATATTGATGAACTAATAAAAGCAAAACTGAATAATAACCGCGCAGGTGAAATTCTGTTTATAGTACCCACAAACAGAAAAGTGCGCAGTATGACAAATTATCTGCTTTCTATACAGCCTGAAACAGTGAATAATCGCTTTAACATCGAAACTATTGAGTCTTTCAGCGACAAACTGCTAATCGGCGTGTTAAAATATAAAACCCTCAATGAATCGACAGCAACCGTAATAATCAGACAATGCATAGATAACATTAAACCCCGGTATTTCATGGAATACAGATCCGGAATACCGGCAGGTACAATTAAAAGGCTGTATGATACTTTTACTGAGTATAAAAGACAGGGAATTACATTAACAGATCTTTCCGAAAAGTTTCAGAATCAGAACACTGCTGAAGCGGCCAAGTCAGCTGACATATCTGCTGTATATAAGGAATTCCGGAGACGCTGCAGGGAAATGAAGTTCTTTCAGGCAGGTGAGAAGTATGAAGCCGTAAACGGCTTGAATAAACGGCAATTTAGAGGGCAATTTTTAAATGTTTTCGGTAAAGTTGATCTGATAATAGTCTACGGATTTGATCAGTTCTCAGGCCCCGAGATACACATTATAAATCAATTGTCCTCTATCAGTGATTCAGGTGTATTTGTAATACTTGACTATCATACAAAAAACCCTCAGTTGTTTGAACACATTGAGCCGGCGTACCGTTTGCTGCTGAATTCCGGATTCAGAGGTATTAGGGAGGAATCAACAAACAGAGTGAATAAATTTCAGAAGAAACTGAGAGAAAGTCTGTTCAGTACCTCATATGGTCGGAAGATATCTGATTATGCAGAGCGTATCAGGGTAATAGAATCGCTTTCCGTCGAAAGCGGTATAGAAATCATTGCAAAGGAAATAAAACGGCTTATAATAGAAGAAAATGTACACCCGAATGAAATATGTGTAGCGTTCAATCTGGTGGAAAAATTCACTCCATATGTGCGCGATATTTTCCGGGTTTATGGCATTCCCTCCAATATAACCGACAGACAGAAACTTGAGAATTCACAGGTAGTGTCGTCACTTCTTAACTTCGTGGAGATTCAGGAGAATGATTTCTATTACAAAAATATAATCCGGGCACTTTCGCAGGGACTGATAACCATCGAGAATTTCGACCAGAACATCTACAACCGGATAATATCGGAACTCAAAATTACAGCCGGGTATAATTTGTTTACCGGAGCCATTAAGGAAAGAATGGAAATCAACAAATCTGAGATTGAAGGGTCCAAAGACAATAATGACATAGCTGCTCTGAGAAAAAATCAGCTCGCTCTGGAAGGAGTTCTCCTGCTCATGAATCATATCCGCAATTTATTATCGGATTTTACACCGTCCATGACGCCGGAGGATTTCTTAAGAGCACTGAAAAAACTGATAATACAGCTGGACATACCAGGAAACCTGCTCAAAAATAAATATCCGGAAATGCAGGAGGAAGGAATGCAGGCGCTCTCGCTGTTGCTGGAAACAGCAGAGGATATAGTGCCCATTGCAATGTCAGATCTGAACAGGCCCAAGACTGGCAGGTTAAACAGAAATATGCCGGAAACCGGAGCTGCCCTTGATAATGCTGGTGAGAATGCTATGAATAAACACCCGCTGAAGTATTACATGGATAAGCTGCGCGAGGCCGCTGCAAATGCAAGATACAGCGTGCACGAGAAGCCTGGATACGGAGTACTTGTTACTGCACTTGAGGAAATCAGGGGACTGGAATTTGATTATCTGTTTATAGCAGGTATGAATGACGGTGTATTGCCAACACGCTACAGTCCTCAGATATTTGTGCAGAGTACATTTCAGAGAAATGAACTTGAGCATCAGTCATATGAAAGATACCGGTTTTATCAGTCTTTGTGCGCATGGAAAAAAGCACTCTACCTGTCAACTTCTCTCTACGAAGCCGGGAACGAACTGCCAGTATCGGGTTTTCTGGAGGATTTCATTTCCGTGTTCGAAGTATCACAAATGGATGAATCATCTCTAAAAAATTATATTTATTCTGAGGAAGAATATCAGCGGTACCTGCCGGCCAATGCAACAAAGCAGCCTGAATTATCTTATTCGCCAAGAGCACTGAAAATACTGAGTGAAATGAAATTCCAGAGCTATTCGGTAACACAGCTGGAACAATACGCTGCCTGTCCGTTTGAATACCTGATATCGCGACTGCTGCAGGCAGAAATAGAAAAAGAACCTGATGAGGAAACGGGCAGATTCGAAATTGGCGCGCTGATACACCGCATATTATTTGAGTTCTTTACAGAACTCCGGAGGCTGAATATCAGTCTTCCTGATGCAGGACGGACAGTAATGGGCAGGGCAGAAAAAATTCTGTTCGGGCTGGCAGATAAGCATATCAGTCGGCTAGGGACACTGCCTGTAATGTCATTTTACGAATTCGAAAAAATTACCGGCATCAGGGGCAAACGCAGAAATTCAATTCTTTACAGATTCCTGATTAGCGAAAAGAAAAGCAGCAGTCAGTTTCTGCCCAGGTATTTTGAAGTGTCATTTGGAAATCCGGGTGATGAGCCTTCAGATAAATTACTGTCTGACGAGGCTCCTGTAAGGATGGGTGAGGTGAATATCCGAGGGAAGATAGACCGGATTGAACTAGACGAGCAGGAGCTGATGTTCAATGTGGTGGATTATAAAACAGGCGTGCACCGGCCGCAGCTGAAGGATGTTCGGCGCGGGTTATCGCTGCAGCTGCCTGCATATCTGTATGCGGCGGAGGTACTGCTGAACAGGAAAACCGGGAAAGAATATGATCCTACAGGAGCGCTGATCTATTCACTAAGATTCAGCAGAAAAGACTTTGGACGCTTCAGCCTGTCCGGAAAGCAATCTGCTGAAGCCGCCGGTGACACTGGGGTGAATTTTAGTCGTGAAATCACTGCTCAGGCAGTGAAGTATATAAACTATTATGCAGAGCAGATTTCCAGAGGGGATTTTCAGCTTTCTGCCCTGAAGGACCGGGAGGAAACCGTTTGCAGAAACTGCAGCTACAGGCGGATATGCAGAATTTCAGAATAATAATCCCGAAGTCTGCGGAACATACCGAAAATAGTTTGTTCTGGAAATTGAAATAATTATTGTTTATATTTACCCATTACTAACAGAATAAGTCTGTAAGAAAATATGCCACCGCTGAAAACGGTGGCAATTTTTTTATACTTAAACTATTAACCAAATTATAGGTTTTATTATGTCCGACGCACAATTTGTTTATCTGACAAAAGAACGACTGCATGAAATGGAAAAAGAACTGACCGAACTGAAAACAAACGGCCGTAAACAGATTGCAGAAAAAATTGCCGAAGCACGTTCTCATGGAGATCTGTCCGAGAACGCTGAATATGATGCGGCAAAAGAGGAACAGGGTTTATTTGAACTCAGAATAAGTAAATTGGAGAATATTCTGTCACGTGTCAGAGTAATCGATACGGGTAACATGCCTAAAGATCAGGTACATATATTGTCGGTTGCCAGGGTGAAGAATCTGAAGAACCAGGCTGTCTATGAATATACGCTTGTATCTCCTGAAGAGGCTGATTTCCAGGCAGGCAAAATTTCGATTACTTCGCCAGTCGGACAGGGACTTATGGGCAGGAAAAAAGGTGAAATAGTAAAGGTAAAGGCTCCGGCCGGAACGCTCGAATATGAAATTCTCGAAATTCAGTAATAATTGTCTGTTAACGGAAAAATCCAACACACATAAACATCAGTCACATTGACAGACGAATCATACATAAAACTTGCGCTTGAAATAGCAAGAAAGGGGAGCGGAAAAGTCTCCCCTAATCCTCTTGTCGGGGCAATTCTTGTAAAGGACGAAAAAATTATCGGCGCCGGTTACCATGAATCATATGGCGGTCATCACGCCGAAATAAATGCAATCAATAATGCAAAACAATCCGTAGAAGATTCAACGCTGTATGTAAATCTGGAACCGTGTTCTCATTTCGGAAAAACTCCTCCCTGTGTAGATGCAATTATTCAGCATAAAATAAAACGGGTTGTTATAGGTACTCTTGACATGAATCCCCTGGTAAGCGGAAAAGGGATACAGCGCTTGAAGGAAGCCGGAGTGGATGTCAAGGTGGGTGTGCTGGAAAATGAATGCGCAGAACTTAACAAGTTCTTTTTCAAGAACATAACCAGGCATATGCCTTATGTGGCATTGAAGGCTGCACAGACTCTCGATGGGAAAATAGCCGACCTATCGGGCAGTTCAAAATGGATATCATCATTGCAGTCCAGACGCTACGTCCATTCGCTGCGCAGCTGTTATGATGCAGTACTTATTGGTTATTCTACGGCAAAAATAGACGATCCCAGTCTTACTGTAAGATTTGTTGAGGGAAGAAATCCCAAAAGAGTAGTCCTGGATTCAGATCTGAAACTCAGTATGAAACTGCACCTGTTCTCCAATAACAGCGACGGCAATCTGATCGTCATTACGAAAAGAAAGAGCATGGCTAAGGAAAGAAAAATTCAGATGCTCAGAAGCAGGGGAGTCCAGATCATTTGCGTGAAGGAAAACAAGGACGGTACGCTGAATCTGAGCGATATGCTGAAGAAACTCTCTGATAATAATATCGCATCGGTACTAGTGGAAGGCGGCAGAAATATATACAATTCATTTATACGGCAAAATCTGTTTGATGAGATTCTGCTGTTCATCTGTCCAAAACTGCTGGGCAGCGGCATCTCCGTGGTGGATAAAATCGGCGTGACATCGATCAGAAAGGCGCTGAAGCTGAAGATCAGATCGGCAGAGAAAATCGGCGACGATATTCTGGTCGAGCTTGTAAGGCCATAATAAAAATTTGTAAGCGGATTAACATATGTTTACCGGGTTAATAGAAGAAATTGGATCGGTTCGGGCACTGAAACCCGCGGGAAGCGGCGTGCTGGATATCACTGTCCTGGCCCGGCAGATAATGGGAGATATGAAGACCGGAGACAGCATAAGCATAAACGGCGTCTGCCAGACGGTTACATCGTTCAGCCATGATACTTTCACCGTTACTGCTGTGGAAGAAACAATAAAAAAATCCTCCTTCCGGTACATGAAAGTCGGCGAAAGCGTAAACCTCGAACGTTCGGTTACGCTGAATACAAGACTCGGCGGACATTTTGTACAGGGACACTGCGATTGCATAGGACGCATATCAGGTGTAAAACAACTGCAGGGCAGCTTTCTGATGGACATTTCGTACGATCGTCAGTTTTCGGATCTGGTGGTTGCCGAGGGCTCGATTGCCGTCGACGGCATCAGTCTTACCATAGCAAGACTTTCCGGCAGCATATTGACGGTTTCAGTCATCCCCCATACTTTTGAAAATACAATACTTAAGAATAAACGTACCGGCGCGCTGGTTAACCTGGAATTCGACATACTGGGTAAATATGTGGCGCGCATGCTGAAGGGAAAAAGGGACCTTAATGATAATTCTCTGAGGAATGATCTGCTGAAGGATGACCCGTTCTGATGGGGCTGGCAACATGACTGACCAGGAAAGAGCGTATATAAAAACCATAGATCAGAGGGTGCTCGGCTTCATTGATTCTGATTCTCTGATACTGAAAAATGACCATGTGCTGCTGGGACTCAGCGGCGGTGCAGATTCGGTATTTGTACTGTACTTTCTGAACAAATATAAACGCAGGTTCAGACTGACCCTCGGGGCTGCCCACATAAATCACGGCCTGCGCGGATCAGCATCGGATGAGGATGAAAAATTTTGCGAAAGAATGTGCGGTGAACTGGGTATCAGTTTTTTTTCCTCCCGCCCGGATCTGAAGTCATACTGCGCAGAACACGGTGTATCTACTGAAGAGGGCGGCCGGATGCTCAGGTATTCTTTCTTTGAAACTGTTTCAAATGAGCATTCGTATAACAGGATTGTAACAGCGCATAACCTTAACGACAATACCGAGACAGTATTGCTGAATCTCGTTAAGGGTACTGGTATAAAGGGCATTTCCGGTATACCTCCTGTCAGGGGTAATATCGTCAGACCCGTTTTATGTCTTAAAAAAGAAGAAATAATTCGTTATCTTAATATATTGAGTGTTGCGTTCAGGACAGATGAATCCAACCTGAGTGATATATACCAGCGCAATTATATAAGGAACCAGATAGTTCCGGGTATAAGGGAGGTGCTGAATCCTTCATTTGAGGAGAATATATTCAGAAGTTCTGCGGTGTTCCGCAATCTGAGGTCAGTACTGGACGAATACACAGACAGGGCTATCGACGAATCGGTTACTATTTCCGGAAAAAGTATTTCCATAGATCTGTCAAAATTGCAGATGTATCCGTCCGGACTGTATGGTGAAGTGTTTTCTGCAGTTATCAGAAACAGTTTCGGGATGGAATTTAAATATGCCGATGCTGAAAAACTGAAAGGTCTTATCGACAACCAGCCCGGGCGCCGGGCGGTGCTGCACGGCGGCATACGGGCCTATAAAAGCGCCGGAAATCTGATCATCGAACAGTTGAATGCAGAAGCCGGGGAGTCTGTATTTATGACAGGTGTTCCTGTAAAAACCGGAGAAATAAAGGAGGTAGAGGGCAGGCGGATCAGCATAGATACCGTTTCTGTGTATCCGGGGCGGGAGTTCCCGCTGAAATCAGGAGTTTCAGAAGGGGTTTCGGAAATGATCTCGGGTGACGGGCTTTCTGATGTTTTTTTCATCAGATATCCCAGACCGGGTGACAGCTTTGTACCGCTTGGCATGAAAGGTGAGAAAAAAATTTCCGACTTCCTGAGTGAACACAAAATGCCAATAGCACTCAGGGAAAAACAGATACTGCTGCTGCACGGAGAAAATATAATCTGGGTGGCAGGCTTAAGAATTGACGATCGCGTAAAAATCAAGAAAAATACAAAGAGGATTCTCAAACTATGCCTATTATAAACATCAACAATGCCGAAGAAATCTATGTCGGTGAAGAAAAATTCGTAATGTACATTCATGAAGAAAAAATTCAGGCAAGAATTAAGGAAATCGGTGAACAGATTACAAATGAATACCAGGACAGCGTGCCTGTATTTATCGGAATACTGAACGGTTCTTTCCTGTTCATGTCTGATCTTATCAAGAATGTGGGTCTCGACTGCGAGATAGACTTTTTCAGACTTTCTTCGTATGGTGATGCCAAGATCTCTTCGGGCAATGTGAAGATGGTCAAGGACCTTAACTGTAACATTGAAGGCCGTGATGTTATTGTTGTTGAAGATATAGTTGATACCGGACTGTCTATCAATTATATAGAAAAGCTCATGGAAACACACAGTCCCAAAAGCGTCAAAATAGTTTCTCTGCTTATGAAACCCGAAAGCCTGAAATATGACGTTAAAATTGATTATATTGGGTTTGAGATTCCCAATAAATTCGTTCTGGGATACGGATTGGACTATGCGCAGAAGTACCGAAACCTGAGATCAATTTATATTCTGGACGAAAATTGTTAGAATTTGTACTATTTACATTTTAACCGATTGTATTATATTATAAATGAAACTTTAATGGCGAAATTTTAGTTGAAATTGTGAAACATATAGTATAGAATTAGTTAAACAGAATAATATATATAGAGAGCTTTCTATGGCTGACAAATTAAATAATAAAAACCCGTTGAAGAAACCCCGTCCCAAAGGCGGTCCTGACGGCAACCAGGGACCCGACGGTGATTTTGACTGGGCAAAAATAATCCGGAGCGTCTTTAGCTGGGGGGCTGTCATAGTTGCGGCTGTTATAGTGCTGCAGTTCCTGCGTTCCGGATCCACTAACTATGTGGAAGTGACGTATGGATACTACCAGAAATTCCTGAATGAGGATAAGATTCAGGAGGCCAGGGTAGTAAAAGTCGACAACGACTATACATTCGAAGGATCACTGCGTCAGGAAGAAACTGTCAACATAAACGACAGATACGTGCAGGTGAAGAAGTTTTCGGTATTTATTCCGAATGACCTCGTCAAGGATAACGAAGCTGTCTGGAAACAGAAAGGCATAAGGTATTCCTTTGCGAAGGAATCAAATGAATGGCTGAACATACTGCTGAGCTTCATCCCCTGGATACTGGTAATTGCAGTATGGATATTCCTGATGAGGCGCATGCAGGCCGGGGCAGGCGGATCCAGAGGTATATTCAACTTTGGAAAAAGCAAGGCAAAACTGATCTCTGAAAGCGCAACAAAAGTAACATTTAAGGATGTTGCCGGTGCTGACGAGGCTAAAGTCGAATTGGAAGAAGTGATAGAGTTCCTGAAAGAACCTTCCAAGTTCCAGCGCCTGGGCGGTAAGATACCACGCGGTGTGCTTCTGCTGGGCCCTCCGGGAACCGGTAAGACATTGCTCGCACGGGCTGTGGCCGGCGAAGCAGGTGTTCCGTTCTTCTCCATATCCGGCGCCGATTTCGTGGAAATGTTCGTGGGTGTGGGCGCCAGCCGTGTAAGAGACCTGTTTGATCAGGGCAAGAAGAATGCACCATGTATTATATTTATAGATGAAATCGATGCGGTCGGACGCCACAGGGGCGCCGGACTGGGCGGCGGTCACGATGAACGCGAACAGACACTCAACCAGCTGCTGGTGGAAATGGACGGATTCGAGCAGAACAGCGGCGTGATCATTATTGCAGCTACTAACCGTCCCGACGTGCTGGATCCCGCACTGCTCAGACCAGGCAGGTTCGACAGGCAGGTCGTAGTCGACCGTCCCGATGTAAAGGGCAGGGAAGGCATTCTCAAAGTCCATACACGCAAGATACCGCTCGATAAGGATGTGAACCTTACCACTATGGCAAAAGGTACTCCCGGACTTTCAGGCGCTGATCTGGCGAATATGGTAAATGAAGCTGCGCTTCTGGCTGCGAGAAAAAATAAACAGACGGTTTCAATGTCTGACTTTGAAGAGGCCAAGGATAAGGTGATGATGGGTATGGAAAGAAAGAGCCTTATTATTACCGAAGAGGAAAAGAAAGTTACCTCGTATCATGAAATCGGACACGTGCTGGTGGCAAGAATGCTGCCGGAGGCCGATCCGGTGCACAAGGTTACTATCATTCCGCGCGGACGCGCACTTGGTGTTACCACTTATCTGCCGGTCGACGAGAAGCATACATATTCGAAAGAATACCTCGATGCTATGATCACTTATGCTCTTGGCGGACGTGCTGCAGAAAAAATCGTATTCAACCGCTACACTACCGGGGCAGGCAACGATATCGAACGTTCCACTTCACTCGCCAGGAAAATGGTGTGTGAATGGGGTATGAGCGAAAAACTGGGTCCTTTGGCATATGGCACTAAGGAAGAGGAGATTTTCCTGGGCCGTGAGATAACAAAGCACAAGGACTACAGCGAGAAAACTGCTCAGGATATTGACGACGAGATCAAGGAAATAGTGAAAAGCGGAATGAGCAGGGCTGAAAAGATACTTACTGACAACCTGGAGCTCATGCACAAGCTTGCAAGCGTACTGCTGGAAAGAGAAATACTCGACAGCGATGAAATAGACAAGATCATTCGTGGTGAAGAACTGCCTCCGCTGAAGAAAAATGGAAATACTTCAGGCAGCAGCGAGATCCCGGAACACGTAAAAAAACTGATGGATCTGCGCGAAAAAGGCGGCAGCGATAAGAAAGAGGATTCTGCAGACGAACAGCAGCAGCAGCAGAACGATGAAAACAATTAGTGATTAGTACTGATACGGGTTTATCAGAGCACCGCGGATCAGTCATTATTATTCATCCCCGTTTCTCTCCCGCATATTGCGGAATTCACGACATGTGGGCGAGGAGCGGGGATATCTTTTGATATTTAAGCTTTGAATGAGAGAGTTTAACTAAAAATTAAATTGAAAACGATTCCGGTTCGGGGTATTGGGAAAAATGTTTCATAACGGTTCATATGTTGACAGAGGTACCATTGGATATAAATCCGAGCTTGTCAGGAAATCAATCCACATGCTCTCGCTTTCCATTCCTGTGGTATATTACTTCATCACAAAACAGCTGGCCCTGTCAATACTCATCCCACTGGCTGCATTTACGCTGATCGTGGATGTTGCGCGTCAGTTCTACCCGAAGCTGGGTGAACTTTTCTATCTTACGTTCGGATTCATGCTCAGGGAACACGAGCGTAACAGCAAGAAAAAGAATCTGAATGGGGCGACTTTTGTCCTTTTGTCGGCAGTACTGTGCATCTGGATCCTGCCTAAAGTGTTTGTAGTTACTGCCTTTGGTGTGCTTATCATCAGCGATACTTCTGCAGCGCTTATCGGACGCAAGTTCGGGCGCCATCCGTTTCTGAAAAAGAGTCTGGAAGGAACACTGGCGTTCTTTATTTCTGCCTGTCTTGTCGTACTGGCCGCTCCCAAGGTAGCCGGATATCCGGTGGAATATCTGATAGGGTTTGTTGCCTGTGCAATAGGTGCTGTGGTGGAAAATATTTCTTACGGCTGGGCAGATGATAACCTTTCGATTCCGCTTTCCATAGGTTTGAGCATGTGGCTTCTGTATCTTCTTTTGCTGCCAGGCGTGCAGCCTGTACTGCTCAACGTTCCCAACTAACCGTATATATTACTGTGCGAAGAAATGATTAATCAGGGGATAAAATTCACCCTGATACCGCGGTTAAGATAATTTCTGAAGTCAGTAGTCAAACCTCAAAAAGCAGAAGAACTTAGACATACCGGAATTCTGCCGTCAGACGGAAAAACTCTCTTTTTGCAGTCCCTTTTCATGTTGACAATCCTTGTAAGATTTCTTATGTTTTTGTCGTAAAATAAAAACATAAGTCAGTTGAATTTTACTAATTATAATGTTCTTTTAGAAGTTACTCGTATAAGGAGAGTGCAAATATGAGAGTAAAGCTACACGTTCTATTTCTAACCTTTCTATTATTAGCTCCCGCCGCATTTGCCCAGACCGGTAAGATCTCCGGAATTGTAAAAGATGCGCAGACAGGCGAGGCGTTAATAGGCGCCAACGTTGTTATTGAAAACACGTCATTGGGCGCTGCCACTGATTTGGAAGGGTTCTATACCATTCTTAATGTTCCTCCCGGAACGTATAAGATGAAGGCATCAAATATTGGATATGCTCCCACAAGTATAATTGACGTGAGAGTAAATATTGATCAGACCACACAGTTGAACTTTAATATGTCAGCAACGACTCTGCAGACTTCAGAAGTCGTTGTTGTTGCAGAAACGCCTATAGTTCAGAAAGACGTTTCCTCGAGCGGTGTTAACCTTGATGTTTCTGAAATCAAGACACTGCCCGTAGTCAGTGCCGAAAGAGTTGTTACTCTGCAGGCTGGTATTCAGCAGGATGATTACGGCCGTCCGGTCATACGCGGCGGTGATGCAAATCAGACAGCTTTCATGGTAAACGGTATTTCAATGCGCGACGGCCGCGACAATGCCCCTTATACAGGCATCAGCTTTACGTCAGTCGAGCAGATTCAGGTTACCACCGGTGGTTTTAACGCAGAATATGGTGATATCCGTTCGGGTCTTGTAAATGTTGTTACAAAAGAAGGTGACGTTGCAAAATACAATTTCAGCTTCCTGGGCCGCTACAGTCCTGCAACTCAGAAGCATTTTGGCGGTTCACCAAATGATTTCGATTCTTATTATATGCGTTCGTTCCTGGATGACGCTGTATGCTGGACCGGCACTACAAGCGGAAACTGGGATGAATATACACAGCAGCAGTATGCAGTGTTCGAGGGTTGGAACAAGGTATCTGAAAGAACACTTTCAGACAACGATCCAACAAATGATCTTACCCCTGCAGCAGCTCAGAGACTGTTCCTCTGGCAGCATAGAAGAAATCTCGACATAGATGAACCCGATTGGGATTATGATATGAGCTTCAGCGGTCCTGTTCCTGTAATTGGAAAGATGCTCGGCAACATGCGTTTCCTCGCTTCTTACCGCGCTGCTACTGAAATGTACGTAGTGCCATTGTCACGCGACCGCTATAACGATTTCAATGCATCACTTAAACTGACCAGTGATGTTGGAACCGGAATGAAACTTATGGTTGAAGGTATTTATGGAAAGCAGTTCGGAACGGTTGATAACATTACAGGTCAGCCGGGACTTTTCCGTTCAGCCAGCTCTATTGCAAATGAACTTTCTGTAGGTTCATCGATCGGTACCAGCTTCCTGGATACCAGGATGTTCGCAATAAACTACTGGACTCCTTCTGAAATAACACGTTTTAACATTGGTGCTAAATTTACACACGCTCTCAGTGCCAATACATATTACGAAGTAACTGCAAATACATTTACTTCTGAATACAACACTATACCCGGCCGCCTGCGCGATACTTCAAGGGTATATAAGTTCGGTGACAGCTATTATGTCGATGAAGCTCCATACGGATTCTATACAAAGACATCTTCAAGTATAGACGGTATGAGAATGAGTACCGGTATGAGCGTTGCAAGAGATTCAAGTAAGGTTTCTTACTATAAGGTTAAATTTGATCTTACCAGCCAGCTTGATAAATACAATAACCTGAAAACAGGTTTTGAATTTACATATACTGACAACAGAACAAACTTTGCAAACTACGATGAAGCGTTCAAGAACACAAGTACTTTCTCAAGATGGAATACTTTCCCGCTTCAGGGATCATTCTATATCCAGGATAAACTCGAGTTCGAAGCTATGATCGCCAACATCGGTGTGAGAATTGACTATTCAGATCCTAACGTAATGTGGTACGATTATTCAGCATACGACCTGGGACTTTCTTCCCAGTCAGGCGGAAATCTTGCCGCTACACTGAAACAGGTTGAAGTTGATCCTCAGGTTACTATCAGCCCGCGTCTTGGTGTCGCATTCCCTATTACAGAAAACAGCAAGCTGTTCTTTAACTACGGACACTTCAGAACACTGCCGACACCGGATAACCTTTATATGATCCGCTACGAAAATACGGGTAAACTTACACGTATAGCTGATCCTGAAAATCCTCTTCAGAAGACAGTTGCTTACGAACTTGGTTATGAGCAGAATCTTATGGATCAGTTCCTCATCAGGGTAGCAGGTTACTATAAAGACGTTACAAACGAAACCAGGCTGATCAACTATCACAACAAGGACAGCAAGGTCGATTATTCAATTTATGAACCGAATGTGTACCGTGATATCCGCGGATTTGAAGCTACCTTTACCAGAAACCGCGGTGACTGGGCAAGAGGTTTCATTAACTATACTTATTCAGTTTCCACCAGCGGTAAATTCGGATGGGGAGACTACTATGAAAACAAAACCAAGCAGAGAGATTACGAAGCAACTACTGATTACCAGAAACAGGACAAGCCGATCCCGAGGCCATATGCAAGGATGAACGTCGACCTGTTTACACCAATGGAATTCGGTCCTAAGTTTGCAAACAACTATCTGCTTGGTGACTGGCACTTAAATATACTCGCTTCATGGACAAACGGACGCTATGCAACATGGACAGGCACAGGTTCTATTCCTGGTATCACGAACAACGTTCAGTGGAGAGATACATGGAATATCGATATGCGTGTAAGCAAGAACTTCGAAGTCGGTCCGGTATCCGTTGAAATGTTTGCCCAGATCAGCAACGTATTCAACATTAAGAACTTCTCTTCCTACGGATTTGTAAGCAAGGCCGATCAGGATGCTTATATGAAATCACTGCACCTTTCAAAGGATGTATTTGAAGATTTCCCGAAGAACTCCGACGGTTCAATCAACGTTGGATATGCAAATTCTACAGACGGTACATATGTATTCGGTGATGACAAACCCGGTGACTACCGTACAGGCGAATACCATGCATGGGATCCAACAGCTGACGAAGCTACAAAGGCACAGTGGAAAGATAATAAGTCTTATATCGATATGCCTAACCAGAGTTACTTTACGTTCATGAACCCAAGAGATATATACTGGGGTCTCAGATTAAACGTTACACTGTAATTTAATTGTCAGTAAATATTCAATTAGAGGAAAAAATGAGATTAAATAAAATATATTATCTTGCTGGTTTCTTGACCTTGGCATTGTTGATGCCTTTCGGACAGCTGGATGCTCAGAATGTCTTTAAGTGGCTATCAGTTGGTTCTCTTCACAACTGGTATGCAGATATCGGATGTGAAAGGGAAGAAGCCCTGAAGGCGAATCAGCAGCAGAATGGCTGGCAGTGGCCTGCACAGTTCAACTATCAGGATGTTCAGGCAGCAAAGGGTCTCTGGATTGGTACAAAAGATTTCACAGAGGAAGACGGTACTTTTCGTCAATACAAAGTGGTTCACTGCGGGCCCAGGCCGTATAAAACCAACGAAAATGAGTTCTTCGCTGTAAAATTCGAGACCTACGCAAGGTTTGCACCTAGCAAGGTGTATGTGGACGGAGCAGAAACATACCAGGAAGATCTGCAGATCGACCATGTGGATCCGAACCTCCCGTGCGATGTGATGCACTACAACGAGGTAAATACTCAGATCGGTGTTACAATGAAAAGGAAGATATTCCAGTTCAGCCAGCCTTTTCACGATAATTATATAGTTATCGAATATACATTCATCAATACAGGCAACACCGATAAGGATGCCGAAATTGAAAGACCTAATGTTACACTGAAAGATGTATATTTCTATAATCAGTACCGAATTGCCATCAACCGCGAAACACGCGTTCCTATCGGCAACTCTTCAGGCTGGGGCGTAAACACCATGATTGACGCGCGCGGCGACGGACTGAAACAGGATACCGATAATCCTGAAAGACTCAGATTCATGTATGCATACCATGGAAGGTATACACAGGGTACATTCGAAAAAGGTTACGACAACCTGGGCGCTCCTATATTCAAACCCGCAGGTACATTCGGCGATCTGATCGATAAGGCGGATACAGTAGGCAGACTTGCAGCTCCTCAGTTCCCAGGCATACTTACTCTGCATGCAGACGTCTCAGCTACTGACAAATCTGATAACCCAGGACAGCCGGCAACTACGAGCTATGAAAGTTCTGATGACCAGGTGAACTTTAATAATGATGCATTCAACAGTCCCAAGATGGCACAGGAATATGCCTGGATGTCCAGAGGACACAAATCACCTCGTCATGCCGATTTCATTGAACCCAGCGGCAACTTTGCTGAGCCGACAGGTGATCCTTCGAATCAGTCGACAAACGGTGCCGGTTATTCTATAGCACTTGGATATGGTCCTTACACACTTGCTCCCGGAGACAGTATTACTATAGTACAGGTCGAAGGTGCTGCCGGTATCAGCCGAGATAAGGCAATTGAGATTGGAAAGAAATACAAGCAGAAACAGATAACCTCAAAGGAAAAGAACATCCAGTTCCTTACCGGCAAGGATTCTCTTATTTCTACATTCTCAAGAGCTAAAGCTGCATATGATAACGGATGGAATATTCCTCAGGCTCCGCTTCCTCCGAGCGATTTCAATGTGAAATCATCGGGCGGCAGGATCGAACTTTCCTGGGGTGTATATCCGGAAAATACCAAAAAGATAACAGGGTTCGAGATTTATCGCTCTATTACAAACGATCAGAACAGCTATTCAGCTGGTAAGTGGGCTACCAAATATGATCTGGTTGCTACTGTTGGTCCTGATGCCAGAAGTTATCAGGATACTTCAGGTTCACTTAACTTTGCTTATTACTACTACATAGTATCTGTTGGTGATCCTTCAGAGAATACAGGGGCGGGCAAAACTCCTGCCGGTGCTCTGAGAAGTTCAAGATTCTATACACAGACTTATGAACCGGCTTACAAACAGAAACCGGGTGCTCCTGACCTGAATAATATCAGGGTTGTTCCTAATCCCTATATTATAAACGGTGCAAAGGGTTATAATGTGTATCCTGGTGAACCTAATAAGATCACATTCTCTAATCTGACTGGTGACTGTACAATTAAGATTTACACCGAGCTTGGTGAACTAATCAAAACTATTGAACATAGCAACGGCAGCAGCGAGGAATACTGGTATTCTACAACTTCCTCGAATCAGTTCATAGTAAGCGGTATCTATATTGCTGTAGTAACTGACAAGAATACCGGAAGTCAGAAGATAGCTAAGTTTGTAGTAATTCGTTAATTCAAAAATTATCTTTATAGGTATATAAATGAAAAAATATCTAGTTTTTATAATATTACTCTGTTTATTCGTTTCGGGTGCTAATGCGCAGGATAGACAGAAACTGGCGCAGGCGGGCTTCAAGTTCTTGAACTATTCGTCGGCCGATCCGAAGTCTGCTGCTCTGGGAGAAGCCGTGACGTCTCTTGAAGGCGGAGCTACCTCTCTGTTTTATAATCCTGCCGGTGTTGCTCGTCAGGAAAACATGATAGACCTGTATGCAGGTCAGTCAGACTGGATTGCAGATATCAACTATATGTTTGCAGCTGCGAGCTTCAGCCCGTTCGGCGGCAACTATGGTGTTTTCGGCGTGACTTTCTCGTCAGTGGATTACGGCGATTTTATCGGCACCAGGATCGTAGCAGGCGGATATGAAGATGTCGGTACTTTCAGTCCTAAAGCCCTGTCTGTAGGAATCGGTTACGCAAAGGCACTCTCCGACAAATTCTCAGTCGGCGGTAACATTAAATATGTAAAGCAGTCTCTCGGAAATCATAATATCGCTGCCGGCCAGGACGGAAAGGATTATGATCTCGACGTAGCAGCTTTTGACTTCGGTGTTATCTATAAGACTGGTTTCAAGAGCCTTAACTTCGGTATGAACGTAAGAAACTTTTCGCAGGAAATTGAGTATGTTGATGAAAGTTTCCAGCTGCCTCTTACATTCAAAATAGGTCTTTCGATGAACCTTATCGACCTTACAAAAATCGACCCGAAGATGCATTCGTTCATATTGAGCGTTGACGCTAACAAACCGCGTGACTTCAAAGAACAGATCAGCATCGGCGGTGAATATACTTTCTTTAATACCTTATCTTTGCGCTTTGGTTATACCAATCCGACAGATGAAATGGAATACAATCTGGGCGTTGGATTAAAACAGTCCTATGCGGGTTATACACTGGGGCTCGATTATGCATATACTGCATTCGGTGTCTTTGGAAATCTGCACCGTTTTGGTATTAACATGTCTCTCTAAGATACAGGAACTATAATTAAAGAATTTTATTAAACTAAAGATTTGGTAATAATTATGAAAAAAACTTCTATAAAATTATTTTCATTCGGCAGAAAATTCGGAGCGGCTGCTTTATTGCTGGCTGCCTCGTTTGTCGCGGGCTGCGCTGAAGATCCCAGCCCGACACAAAGTGATCAGTATGCCGAAGATTTTCAGCACCGCCCGGCTCCGGTAGTTTCATCTATTTCGCCGGATAACTCTTCTATTGCAGGTGTTGGTATTGTGACGATCAGCGGTTCGGGTTTTTCAACTGTTCCAGCCGAAAATATCGTCTATTTCGGAGGCAAACCCGGGACTGTGCTTTCCGCATCTGCTACTCAGTTGGTAGTAAAAGCTCCGAATAATCCGAAGGATTCACTCGATATAAAAATAGCTTTACGATATAGTGAGAATTTCAGCAATTCAATAGTGAAGTTTAAACTGATTCCGGCTGTTACTGAAATTAACAAGCTGAAAGATACAAAGTACTATGCGCTTGCTGCTGATAACTCAGGTAATCTTTATGCGCAGGTAACTGGTAAAGGCGATGCTAATTTGGGGTTCTGGAAAATATCACCAGATGGTACCGTCGATAAATCCTTTGCTCCCAAAGCAGTCAACTTATTTAATTCAATGAAAGTAGGCCCCGGCGGTAAATTGTATGGAGCTATAAGAAAAGCAGTGATTTATGAAATAACCCAAGGTTCTACAAAACCTTTTGTATCTTCGGGACTTGGAAATATAAACGATTTTGATTTTGATCAGAATCTGAATATATGGGCTGGTGGAAAAGATAATACCAGCATATACAGAATCGGATATAATGATAAAAAAATCGAAAAGTTTGCTTTTGATGAGGATGTTTTAGCTGTTAGAGTTTTTGACAATTATCTTTATATAGCCTCACAAAAAAATTCCGTCCAGAGTATTTGGAGGTTTAAGATAAATGGCAGTTCACTGGGTGAGAAAGAACTGTATTTCGATTATACGACCAAATATGGCAACGAAAATTCAATTACAGCCATTACTTTCTCTTCAAATGGTTCGCTTCTGGTAGGTGTAACTGGTACCGATAAGACAAAAACCTATGAACCATTTATTTTGATTGCTCCGGATAAATCTTCTTCATTCTTCTATCAGGAACTGGTTGCTGATAAAATCTACACAGGCGGTGTTGTTAGTCTTACCTGGGGAGCAGGAGATAATATCTTTTATGTAAGAGAATTTGCAACCAAACAGTCAGATGGATCATCGCTTACAACTCAAGAGATAGTAAAAGTATTGAGCCAGATGCAAAGTGCTCCCTACTTTGGCAGATAATAATATCTAAACTTGAAGTTAAAAAAGCCGTCCGGTTCCGGACGGCTTTTTTTTTGACCCTGAATTCCAAATTTAAATTACTGATCATGCAGTCCTGGCAGATTCTCGAACCCGCATCCGCCGTTAAAGCAAGGAATGAGATTCCATTCAAAATTCAGAATTAAAAGAACTATTCCATCTCCTCATGATCGCCTTCTCTCTTGCTCTGCCATACAGCCCAGACAATGGCTGACAGACAGAGAAGCGCTGCTATGACTCCTATTGCCGAAGCATTCGGAATTCTGGGAGCGAATATATTGTAGTTCAGTACCACTCCCAGCGCAAGAAGACTTACCATATTCATAACCTTGATGAGAGGATTTATAGCAGGACCAGCGGTATCCTTCAGCGGATCGCCCACTGTATCGCCTGTAACTGCCGCCTTGTGGGCTTCACTGCCTTTTCCTCCGTATATACCGTCTTCTATCATCTTCTTTGCATTATCCCACGCACCGCCGGCATTAGACATAAATACTGCCAGCAGCTGACCTGAGAGTATCATGCCTGCAAGAAAACCGCCTAATGCATAAGGACCCAGCAGGAAACCGACTATCAGGGGCATCAGTATTGCAAGGAGTCCCGGACCAATGAGTTCTTTCTGTGCGGTGTTGGTGCATATGTTTACCACTCTTCCATAATCAGGCTTCTTGTTGCCGGCCCATATGTCGGCATCCTTGAACTGAATACGGCATTCCTTTACTATGTAGAAAGCTGCACGTCCGACAGCCCTGATCAGCATGCTGCTGAACAGGAAGGGAACAGCACCACCGATGAGCAATCCAATAAATACAGTTGGATCAGCAATGAATAAACGGTGAGCCTGCTCATAATACTGCTCCACTGTCATTTGAGCGATCTTTTCCTCGCTGCCCACAGCAATGACCGCAATGAAGCTAGAGAAAAGAGATACGGCAGCGATGACGGCCGAACCGATTGCAATACCCTTTGTTTCTGCCTTTGTGGTATTTCCTACGGCATCCAGGTCTGCCAGTATCTGGCGTGCACGTTTGTAACTGCCTTTATTGTTCTTCTCCATTTCAACCGGATCATATCCCATTTCTCCAATACCGTTTGCGTTATCGGCAACCGGCCCGAATACGTCCATGGAAATCGTATTGCCCGTGAGTGTCAGCATTCCGATACCTGTCATTGCCACACCGTAAGCCACGAATAACGGCGGTGTACCTGCATAGCAGAGCACTGAAATGAATATGGCCGCTGCAATAACAACTATAGCTGCTACAGAGCTTTCATAACCCACGGCGAAACCCTGTATAATGTTCGTTGCGTGTCCAGTCTGGCACGCCTTGGCGAGGCTCTTAACAGGATTGTGCCCGGTATGCGTATAGTATGATGTGACCTTATTGAGTCCGATTGCCAGGAAAACACCTATGAGGCAGGTGAGTGCGGGGCGCAGGTCCAGACCTGCTATTCCCCAGTTGGCGAAGAACGGCAGCTGTGCAGGGTCGCCGTTCGGGAAACCTGCTCTGGCCATAGGATTCTGCATCAGGTAATTAGCATCGAAGTGCAGGTAGAAGAATCCCAGCAAAAAGAAGCCGAGCACGCTTATCGCCGATCCGATCCAGAAACCGCGATGCACGCTGCGCAGTGCGGTGTCTGAAGTATCGTTTGGTCCGGCTTTTACAGTATATGTACTGATAATGGAACCGAGTACACCGATACCGCGCACCAGAAGCGGGAAAATTACGCCTTTATGTCCAAAGCTTGCCATTCCGAGTATCATTGCGGCAACTATTGTAACTTCGTAGGATTCGAATATGTCAGCAGCCATACCGGCACAGTCGCCCACGTTATCACCCACGTTGTCAGCAATCGTGGCGGCGTTACGCGGGTCGTCTTCAGGTATGTCCTTTTCAATCTTGCCAACCAGGTCTGCACCTACGTCAGCAGCCTTGGTATATATTCCGCCGCCAACCCTCATGAAAAGAGCCAGCAGCGTTCCGCCGAAGCCGAAGCCCAGCAGTGCCTCGTAAGCTACTTCACCAAATATCAGGAATATCATGGTGCCGCCCAATAGTCCGAGTCCGTCAGTGAGCATGCCGGTAACGGTACCCGTCCTGTACCCCAGCTGCATGGCCTCGCCATAGCTTCTTGTAGCAGCAGCGGCAACTCTGAGGTTACCAGCCGTTGCAAGACGCATTCCGACAAAACCTACCGTCCAGCTGAACAGTGCGCCTACCAGAAATGCAATCGCCCGTCCCCAGCGGAATGCATTTTCAGTGCCTGTATACGTAACGAAAAGCAGCAGTGTAATAATAATGATGAGTGGCCCGATCCTCTTGAACTGAGCACCCAAATATGCATTAGAACCTTCGCGTATAGCCGCGGCAATGTCCTGCATCTTTTTTGTACCGCTGTCTGCTTTCTGTACCTGTTTGCTCAGCATCAATGCGTAGAGCAGACCGGCTACAGCTATAATCAATACGACCAGAAGCGCGGTAATTTCGAGACTATCGTACTTTGGATTAGAAAACATAGAGAACGGATAGAAATGCTGTGTTTCTGCGTATCCTGTCTGAGCAACATCTTCCGCAGTCCCCGTCTGCAGGTAAAATCCGCCGCCGAAGACGATCATCATCAGAACAAGATAAATCTTCCTGAACTTTGCAGAACGCGCAAAAAGTAATTTGAGACGATTCATAACAGGTTCCATATTTTGTGAATAGAATAAATGAACTAAGAGAAAAATCTATCAGTATCAATTGTATTGTTTTCTATTCTTATGCCAACAGGCTTTCTGTAGCAGAATGCCACCACTGTGAATGTTCAACCTCAAGTTCTTCCAGACTGGGGAATTTGTAGAACTTCAGTCCTGACTGATCTCCCAGATAAAATCCGCTTTTGATAGTGCGGAAAAAGCTGTGCAGGTGGGGCGAGCGAAATACGGTTTTAGTCTGCTTACCCCATTCCACTTCTCTAATGCAGTCTTCTATATGTTCCTGATCCTCGTAAGGCAGGTAGCCGGCAAGTCTGCCCCGGTCATCGCGGTTGAGAAGCATGTCTGCAAAGATCAGCCGGGGTACATGAACCGGGTTGCTTTCGGAGGTCATAAATTTCACAAAACTGCCGGGATCCAGTGAAGAAACTACCATCGGGGGCACAGGGCACAGTTCCTGATAGAGGTGCACTTCATTGAATGCGGATGTGTAATTATAGTCAGATGAAGCCCCGAGCTGCATAACCCGTCCGTCGGCGGTGCTCAGGTACAACGCTCCAAATACCGAAAGGTCAAGGTGTTCGAGTACACGGTATATGCTGATGTATTTGGTTCTGGTAATCAGGTTGAATTCATTGGACTGGCAGCGCTTTTCTATGTCTGTCAGGTTGAAGTATGAAGACTGCAGTGAGTTGTCGATCTCGAAAAACAGCAGGTTGCCGCGCGTATTCTTGTGTGTGCCAACTGACATGTACAACCCAAAGGCTTCCGGTTCCAGGTTGGAGGCAATAAGAGCCTCGGAACGGTAACAAAGCATGTAATAATGAATATCCATCACTTTATCCTCCCGGGTTGAATCAGTCGCTTGATTCTCATATAGGTGAGGTGACAAAATTACCGGCAAACAAAAAGATGGTAAAGCAGGACTGGATCACACCGGTTCCTCCCTTATTTAACACCCTCTGGATCAACCGATCTTTCAACCGATAATTTGTTAAACATCTCTAATTATAGGTATAATCTATTATTTTGCGCGTACAAAAGCAAATGAAAGGCAGCATTGCGGCGGGCAAAAATAGTGCATGCAAAATTCCGTTCTGCCGGCAGAAACAGTCTCCCGGAAATTCCTGGATTACAGACGCCTGCAACACCGCACAGTGTGGCGCTGCTCACAGCAAAGGGTAAATTTTTCTGCACTGCTCCATTAAACACTACAATTCGTCTGAATACTTTCGAAAATACGACACTATCCTCCGGAAATCCTTCTTAATCAGCCGGGGCGTTACACTTAACTGAAGAACTATTGACTGTACTTTATGTGGAGTATGCACATGAAAAGATTGCGTTATTATATTGCTGCATCATTGATCGGCCTGATCATTACATTTGCAGGCGGATGCTTTAACCTGCCAACTGAGTCCGTTATGCCGGTATGGGATGTGGACCTGAACATTCCGGTTATAGATAAAACCATGAAATTATCAGAACTGCTGAAACCATCGGAGAATATTGCTGTAAGCGGGGAAGACGGGCTTTACCTGCTGATGATAAACAATATCGAAAAATCGGTGAAAATTCAGGGAAATCTCACTATACCGTTTCACTGGGCTCCCGATGACACACTGGCTATTGCCGGTCCGGGATCGCAGACAATAAAAGGACACCTGATATATAATCCCGATCCTGACTATCATATAGATACTGCCTCTTTTACTGCAGGTGCCTTCAATCTGAAACTGAAGAACAGCTCTCCGGGCAGGGTGCACTACAGGTTTACACTTCCCGGCTTCCGTTCAAAATCCAACGGAGCAATACTCACTGCAGAAGGATATATTGAAGCCGGCATGGCCGCACAGGTTACGCTTCCTCTCGTAAACTGCCTGTATGCGGAATTGCCTATAGTGAAAGGTTCCACCGACCTGAACTCATACCAGTACCAGGAGTCCGAAGGCTTTCTGTTTGTCGCTGAAGTAAAGAGCGAATCACCATTTGTGTTTGTGAAATTTAAGACTGAGGTAAACTCTGATGAAATCGGTTTGGATCATATTGCAGGCCGCCTGAAAAAAACTACAATCCCGCATACGGAGCAATCATTTGAAACATCTCTGGGCGATGACGTGGAGAATTTTGCGGATAATATAGACCTGAAAGAGGTCAGTATGAAACTCAACCTCAAAACGCTCGGATCACTCAGAAATATAAAGATCAGCGACCGGCTTGCCGTCACTGGATACCGGAGAAATTCTAACGGTACCCTCTACAGTCCTGTTCAGCTCAAGTTTAACAATCTTCCGTATCACAATGCCACTATTGTCGCCGGCAGGGATAACCTTATAGAGTTTAACACTTCAAATTCAAATCTTGCACAGTTCCTGCTGAATTTTCCCGCAGTAGTCACTGTAGGAAGTGATGTAGTACTGGAAAGCAATTCCAGCGAGCCCGATGAAACGCAGTCGATTTCCAACCGTGATGAGATTACTGCCAGTATGGATATAAGCTCGCCCATGAAGCTGTCAATAAAGAATGCTGAATTTACGGATACACTCAGGATTGAACTGACTCAGGATCAGCGTGATGATATAAGAAAAGGAAATGAAGCCGCACTCGGTGTGGAGATAGAAAACCACATTGCACTGGGTGCAATTGCACGTGCCACATTTACCGACCGGAATTACCGGCCGCTGTTCTCTGTAAAATCGCGCATCAGCGGTGCCGATGCTGATTATATCAATATTCAGCCCGCATACGTGGACAATGACGGCAACGTAGCAGCTCCGTCCGTAAGCAATGCCATGATCGTTCTAACTAAAGATAACATACAGGCGTTTGATCAGGCAGAGTATGTAATTATTAAAGTAGCATTGCGCTCCAGCGGCTATAACGGCGGAAACGATTATAGCCAGTATGTAAATGTAAGCGCAAAGGATTTTATGAGGTATAAAATATTCGGAAGGCTGAATTATCACGTAGATACGGAAGGAGAGAACTGATATGAAAATAATTATTATACTGCTGATGTTTGCCGCTGCCGGCACACTGAATGCACAGGGCGGTTCTATCGGTGCCTCTGATGCCAGGTCTGCGGCTATGGGAAAAACATATACCTCATCATCGCGCGGTGTATATGCCATAGGCATCAATCCGGCTAATCTTACCATGAGCGAGGACAATCACCTGGAAATCTCAAGCCTGCTGCCCCTGCCGAACGTGAACTTCAGGATGGGAACTGATTTTATGAGTATCGACGAATATAATTATTTCTTCGGCGGTGTAACAGATGAACGCGGAAATAAGGTCGGCAGATACCTCACACAAAGCGATAAAAAGCGGCTCATGGAATTGTTTAAGGACGGAGGACTGGTATTCTCTGACATGAACATTCCATTGTTCTCCATGACATTCACTGCCAATAAAAATACCGGAGCATTCGGGTTCTCCATATACGATGCAGTAAGTATGAAAGTAAATCTGCCCGATGACCTCGTATCTCTTGCGCTCTCAGGCGATTCTGCCGGCAGCACGTACGATTTCCGCGAGACCGAAATCAAGGGCTCATGGATCAGAAATTATGCACTCAGCTATGCGCGTTCGCTAAAGGAAATTGCCCCGTCATTTCTCAGGGACCTCTCTGCGGGCATAAGCCTTAAGATGGTGCACGGTTTTGCATATGCAGGAACTGAAAAAACTGACGCCAGCCTCAGTATTGGAAACAGCAATGTGATTACCCAGAGAACTGACTATTCGACACTGTCTGCGTTCTCTCCCGACTTCGGTATAGAGTACGACTTTGACAGAACCGAAACACAGAAGAATTTTGCAAAGACACCATTCCCTTCGCCTGCCGGCAAAGGTTTCGGCGTGGATCTGGGTATTGCAGGTGTGGTCAACGACTATCTCTCGTTCGGTATGTCGGTTACGGATATCGGAAAAATAACGTGGAATAAAAATACCGCCAGATATTTCTCTGATACCAGCTATGTGCTGACCGGAGTTGCAAATGAAAATGAACTTGATACACTCATAGATAGAATGAAGGCTAAGGGCGGATATACCGGTGAGTTTACCACCGGCCTGGCAACTGCTCTCAGGTTCGGTGTGTCACTCAGACTGGACGAGGCGCCGTTCGGCTCCTTTATTCCGGGACAGATGCTCGTCACTCTGGATTACAATCAGGGACTGAACAACGAACCGCGCAATACTACAAAACCCAGAGTGTCGCTCGGAACAGAATGGAAACCAATGAACTGGATACCATACATCAGAACCGGAATATCCATAGGCGGACTGGATGGATTTTCATGGGCGCTGGGACTGGGCTTCAATACCGGCCCGATTGAATTTAACTTTGCCACATCTGATATGAACCAGCTGGTATATGGCAACTCGGGAAAAAGAGTCAGCGTATCACTGGGTTCACGCTGGAGATTTTAGAATAATTAACTCTCCGCATAAGCACAAAGCAGTGCAGTTCCTGCAGCCCGTACACGGACAGGAACTGCACCACTTCTGATCACTGCAAAATACCATATTGTTCAGATAGCCTGCATAAAATAGAAAATAAATTTTTATATTTATCCTTACTTATTTGTTTTATATAAAATATTTATTTCACCATAAAAGAAATAGAAAATGAAAAAACTATTTATGTTGTTTCTGCTGGGTGCTCTGCAGGGAATTCATGGTCAGAGTGATAAAAAGCCTGCCGCCGATTCATTAGTATATTACCACGAACAGGTCACTATTACCGCAACACGCTACAGGGAGGATATCAGCAAGGTGCCTTATGCTGTGTCTGTTTTAGACGCGGCTCAGCTGTCAGTCCTGAAGGGCAACGGACTGGATGAGGCTCTGTACTCGGTCCCAGGTGTGCTTGCACAATCCCGCGCTGGCAGTCAGGATGTCAGGATAGTAATACGCGGATTCGGTGCGCGCGGTGCAGGTGACCGCTCAAACAGCGGGACTACAAGAGGCATCAGGATAATGACAGACGGTATTCCGGAGACCGAACCGGACGGCAGGACTTCGTTTGACCTGATCGACCCATCGCTTTCAGGCAGTATTGAGGTAGTCAGATCCAACGTATCTGCTCTCTGGGGAAATGCCGCCGGCGGAGTCATCAATATTTCCTCTTTCCCGTATGATTTTACTCCGTACAGTGAAGCTAAATATTATACGGGAAGTTTCGGATTTCAGAAAGTGAATCTGCGTTCTCTGGTCGATGCAGGGAATATGAAAATAGCCGCAGGTTTTTCCAGCAGTATCAGCGACGGCTGGCGCAGGCATTCGGCTTCAAAGCATTCTGTCCTGAATGTCAGTCTGCTCAGCCAGTTCTCCGGATCGTCATCTCTGGGTGTAATCCTAACTGGAGCATCCAGCATATTTCACATCCCCGGTCCTTTGAACATCGACCAGTTTAATTCGGATGCCCGTATGGCAAACCCGGATTATGAAAAAAGAGACGAAAGAAGATACAACAGACTGGGCCGCATCGGCGTTACATTTGACCATCAGCTGAGCCAGGTATTCAGCCTGTCTTCAATGGCGTTTGTCAATCCGAAATACCTCCAGCGCTCAGAGCGCGGAACATACAGGGACTTTACACGCTATCATACAGGCGGTAATGTCATGCTGACAGCAAACTTCAGCGTTGCAGGCGTGAGAAATAAGGCAATACTCGGTGTGGATGAAGCCTACCAGGACGGTGCTATTTTGTTCTACTCTCTTTCCAAAGACAATAACAGAGGCAGTACTCTGAAAACAAATAAACGCGAGGGAGCTAATAACCTGGGAGTATTTCTTCACGACGAAATATCCATTACTCCTGAAATTAGTTTGATGGCAGGACTCCGCTATGACAATATTACGTACTACAGCGACGAATATCTTGCCGAAGGGCCGGGGCTGCAGAAAAAATCTTTTGAAAAAATAAGTCCCAAAGCCGGCATTATCTGGAAAATCAGTGCAGGCAGCAGTGTATATGCCAATTTCGCAATGGGTGTCGAGGCTCCGGCAGGTAATGAAACCGATCCGGCGCCTACTTTCGGACAGGATACGGTCTACCTGATAAACCCGCTGCTCGATGTCATAAGATCCACAACGTATGAGGCCGGCTACAGGTATATGTATATCCCAAGTGCTTCATCCAACTCGCTGCTGCGCAGTGTGGGTGTAAATGTCGCCATCTACCATATAAATACCAATAATGATATCATACCTTATAAGGGCGGCCGCTTTTTCTTTACTGCAGGAAAGACTGCACGCACAGGCGTTGAGTTAGGTACAGATGTACTTATGTCGGGGGGTATAGGTCTGCAGGCGTCGCTAACATATTCTTCAAACAAGTATTCTGATTATAAAGTCGATTCAGTACATTATAATCTGAAGAAAGCCGGGCACTATGCCGTATATGATGAGAACAAGATTGCCGGCATACCTGAGTATTTCTACAATGCAGTACTTTCTTATACTCCCTGGTTCCTGCCGCAGTTATACCTCGGTGTCGGCATGAACGGAATGTCGGAATACTATGCGGACGATGCAAATTCAATTGAAGTGCCTTCATACATTATTATGAACGCATCTGTAGGTTTGACGCAGGATATTCATCTGTGGAAAAATCTGGGTATAAAGGGAATGTTCAGCGTTTCCAATATCACAGACAAAAAGTATGCAGCTTCGGCATTTATCAATCCTGATGTAGTAAACGGTAAGCCGGTTTATCTGGAGTCAGGGCTTCCCAGAAACTATACACTGTCGGTTTCATTATCTCTTTAGTATATGATGATTTGAGTGTCAGGGAACAATACCTTTTCGGGGCAGCGTTCCCTGATGCTACCTGATTTTTTCGAAACCCTTTCCATAGACACCCATCACGGAGTTGATGGATATGAATGCGTCGGGATCGGTTTCCTTTACAAGTTTTAGAATTGAGCTGATCTCGTTGCGCCGGGCTATTACCATCACTATTTCTTTCTCATCATTTGTAAACCAGCCCTTTCCCTGCACAAACGTCACTCCGCGCTTCAGTTCATTGCCGATCTTATCGGCGATCAGGTTGAACTGTTCGGAAAATATCATGACCTGCATTGACTGTTTTGATCCTTCAATTACCATATCTACAGCATAAGAAGTTACAGCCATCGTGACATAGCCGTACACAATTTTTTCCAGTGAACCGAATATAAGATATGAAGAGGAGATCACAAAAACGTCAAACATGAGTATCAGTCTGCCGATGCTTACATACTTATATTTAGTGATGATTGCGGCAATTATATCCACTCCGCCGGTACTGCCTCCCTGGCTGAATACTATTCCTATTCCCATACCTCCCAGTATGCCGCCTAAAATTGCAGCCATAAAATCATCCTGGATTATAGGATGCTTTATCAGTGCCTGAAGAAGAGAAAGCAGGAAAGAAAGTCCCAGGACACCGTACACAGTTTTTATACCGAAGTTTGTCCCCAGTATCTTTATAGCAAGCACTATGAGTATTGCATTCATGATAAGATAACTCACACCGACGGGGAATCCGGTGCTGAAGTAAAACAGGGTTGCCACACCGCTTAAGCCACCGCCTACAATTTCTGCCGGGATCAGAAATGCTGTCCAGGCCAGTGCATTCAGCAGCAGACCAAAAGTAATTATTCCATACGTTTTTACCGAATCAACTATTTTTGTCATCAGATTACAAGTAATTCTTTGTTATATTTGAGTTTAATTATATAAATAAGGTCTCTCTGTGCGCAAGAAACAGAACATATATAAACAAAAAAAACAAAATATTCAAAAAGAAACGGGTCCCGGGTCCAAAAACCAGTCTGCTGCTGGATACTCCGGCAGTCACCCCAGGCCCGATAAAGCGGGAAAGAACCTGTTTGCCGCATTTCTGCTCAAATGTGCCGGCAGCTCTGTGGGCAGTGAAGCCGAGCCGCTGGCTCACCTGGATTACAGTGAGGAGATTGCACTGAAAAATAAATCCATCAGGAATTATTTCTCCGGCTTCCTAGCAAACGATGAAATGAAACGGCTGAATGGTATTGTGCCTTCACCTCGCCCGCGGGGATACCGCACCACCACAAAACGCAGAGTAGTAGTAAGCGGCCTGAACACCGCTCTGTTATCAGGAGAGGGCAGGGGAATGGCTGCAGATGGTGTGCTGTTCAATTCGTCATTGCTCGAACCCGAAGAGCATACAAGAATATATGAACTGATCCATAAAAGGCTGAGCAGCGAAAATTACCGGCTCCTGAGCCAGAGCCTCAACTATGTAATAATCCGCGGCAGCTATACGGAATTTTCGGTTATATTCAATGTGCACAAGCTCAGTGCAGAGATAGTAAGGAAACTGAAGAACTTCATACCGCTGCTCGAACGCCCTGAGCTGAATGTTGTATCGGCATTTATTTATTATGATCCTACTCATTCTGATTATTATTTCGAAAGCCGCAGACCGGGTGAGGGGATAGCCTTCAAAAAACTGTTTGGTAAGGACCGGCTATCAGTCAGCTTTGGCCGCAATAAGTATTTCTATTCGCCTACAGCATTTTCGCAGATAAATATCTCGATTGTGCCGGCAATGCTCAGCGCAGTGGAAGAGTATCTCGGTAACAGGGGCGCAAAAAGGCTGGTGGACCTGTACTGCGGTTACGGACTGTTTTCTTTTCATATGGCAGGAGCTTTCCGGGAGATCGTTGGGATTGACGCAGGTGGTACGTCCATAACTTCAGCGCTTGAATCAGCGGGATACTTCCGTGAAAAATTTCCATCGACACGATTCAGGTTCATTACAAAGAAGATATCCGGCAGGGAACTGGCCGAAATGCTGCCGGGATCTGAGGCTATGCCGGAGGTATTTATACTCGATCCGCCGCGTCAGGGCACTGACGAAGGAGTAATTGAATCAGTCGCGGCAAGGGCGCCGGAATATATAGTCCACATATTCTGCGGCATAGAGCGCATTCCGGTTGAACTTAAACAGTGGAAAAACAGCGGTTATGAAGTCGATCGTATTCTTCCGCTGGATATGTTTCCCGGCACCCCCGGTATCGAAACCATTGTGTTCCTTAAGAGAAGATAATCTCTTTTCACGCACCCATACAGGGTGCTTTGCAAAATTGAACTGACGGTACGTAGGGCTGCGCCCTACGCTGACATGTGTTTGCTCTTACAGAGCAAAGAACAGATTATTCGTAAACATACTCAATCCGCAGTCTTTTATTGTTGCTGCAATATTTTTTCATCGATAGAATACAGTGCTGTGCAGTTCTTCATTTTCCCTGTAAGGGAAAATATATGTCAGCACAGGGCGCGAGCCCTGTGTACAGGGATCGCCCTATCCCTTCGCAGCCCTGAAAGGGCGGCAGAGAAAGGTTGTTGAAACAGTTTCTCCTATTTTGTATGTTTTCAAAAAAGGGGATAAACGACATGTCACAATCTCTTACCAAAATCTATATTCACGCAATATTCTCTACAAAACATCGTGAACCCTGTTTGACTTCGGCTATACAACCGTCACTTTATAAGTATATAGCAGCAATATGCAATTCCATAAAATGTATTCCAATAAAGGTGGGCGGGTACACTGATCATATTCATCTGCTTTGCATGCTTTCAAAAACAATAACAGTTGTGGATATGATAAAAGAAGTAAAAATATCGTCATCAAAGTGGATGAAACTGCAGGGCGAATGCTTCCGGAAATTTTACTGGCAGGATGGATATGGGGCATTTTCCATAAATCCTATGCAGACAGACGATGTCTGTCGATATATAGAAAATCAGTATGAACATCACCGGCTTCGCTCTTTTCAGGAGGAATTCAGAATGTTCCTTGACAGATATCATATTCCTTTTGAAGAAAAATATCTATGGGATTAAGAAACGGCTCTCGCGGGTCAATACTTAAAGTGCTTGATCCGTTCACCTTTGAAGCCTATATCGGTCATGGCTTCAATGCCTATCTGAAGGTGCAGATCTACATACTTCTGCGTAACGGCCCTGTCAGACTCCTCTGTCTTGATACCCTCGGGAATCATAGGCATGTCCGATACGAGCAGAAGTGCTCCGCGGGCAATCTGATTGACGTGTCCTACAATAAACAGCGTGGCGGTTTCCATATCTATGCCTATTACGGAAAGTTTTTCCAGATATGACTTGAACTTGCTGTCCCACTCCCATACTCGTCTGTTTGTAGTATAGATCACTCCGGTACGGTAATCCAGATTGTGGCTGACTATTTTTTCTGACACGAATTTGTGCAGCTTAAAAGAAGGCAGTGCCGGGACCTCGGGCGGCAGATAGTCGCCGCTGGTGCCTTCGCCTCTTATTGCAGCAATCGGCAGAATGAAGTGTCCGATTTCCGTAGTATCCTTCAGCCCTCCGCATTTACCCAGAAACAATACACCTTTGGGTTTCCTTGCTATCAGCAGATCCATCACGGTTGCTGCATTGGGTGAACCGATGCCGAAATTAATTATGGATAACCCGTCGCTGTTTGTGGCTGTCTGCATCGGCCGCCCGATACCTTTGATATCGCAGTTGAACTGTTCGGCAAATTTTGTTACATAGTTATGAAAATTAGTAAGCAGCATGTGATCACCGAATTCATCAATGGTGGTGCCGGTGTAGCGGGGCAGCCAGTTTTTGGCAATGTCGAGTTTAGACTTCAGCAAGGTTAACTCCGTATAAATTGTTGGGGCTAAAGATAAGAAATTCGGACGGCTTAATCAAAACGGCATTATGCCTGGAGTACCTGGGGTGATTTGTTAATACTGTCGGCGATTTTTCTGAATACGCTTATGTGTTCCGGTGTGGTTCCGCAGCAGCCGCCAATTATGTTTACACCGCTGCGGATCAGAATCTCGGCTCTCTCTTTTATTTCCGCAGGGCTCTCTCTGTAGACGCATCTGCCTTTTGTCCATTCCGGTAGTCCTGCGTTCGGCTGCGCTATTACCGGCCGGCTGGTCAGTGGTCTGACTGTGCGTATGACACTGATCATTTCATCTATTCCGCGTCCGCAGTTGGCGCCTATTATATCAGCGCCTTCCTTCTCCAGTCTGGCTACAACACGGGCTGCATCTTCGCCCCAGATGGTCCTGCAGTGCCCGTTGACAAGCTCAAATGACATTGAAACGGCCACAGACAGGTTTGTAGTCTTCTTTGCGGCACTCAGTGCAGTAACTGCCTCTTCTGCTGAAGTCATTGTTTCAATAAATAATATGTCCGCTCCGCCTTCTGACAAGGCCTGCGCCTGTTCTGCAAAAATACTGAATGCCTCTTCCTGAGTCATCTGTCCGGCGGGTGAAAACATCTCGCCTGTAGGACCGATGGATCCGGCTACAAACTTATCTGGAGGGCAGACCGCGCGTGCAATTTCTGCAGCCCTTCTGGAGTAAGTGGCTGAGCATTCCTCTAGTCCGTAATTTGCGAGGCGTGCCCTGTTGGCTCCGAAGGAATTGGTCTGTATGATATCGCTGCCAGCCTTAAGATAATTCTGGTGTATTAGCTGTATTAGTTCGGGGCGTGTAAAATTCAGCTGCTCAAGACAAACTTCGCGCATTTTCCCGTGCCGGAACAGTTCTGTGCCCATTGCTCCGTCAGAAACCAACACTTTCCCTGATTCCAGAAGACTAAGGATTTGTCCCATATTATTTGCTGATACTTAATTGTTTAAAAATGGTGAGCAGGCCGAAAACAAAAACGGAAAATATAAAGATTACAGGAATGGATATGGTAATAAAATATAAAAAAGAAACAATAAATCAAATATCCACTGCCGGTATTGTTTAGTTAATCCTTGACCGGTGGCACATGTGCAGCCGCCGGTAAAACTGATATTGGCATATTTTAAATGGAAAGCGTAAGTTTGTAGATTAAAAATTGCACAATATTTACGATAATCTTTTAAGATTGATAAGCGTAAACCGTGCCGATGAAATAATTTGATAATAAAGTAGTAGTGTAATGTCAAGAAACTGTACGGATAGTCAAATAACCCCGGGAATTCGTGTGAAAATAACTCTGGCCATTCTTATAACTTTACTGCCCGTGCTGGTCACCAGCACAAGTGCACAGGACCTGCCGGCTGTCAAACTCAGCTATGCCTCATATGCCGTCGCTTCCGGCGGAGAACTGATCGGATATTACGGTGAGAAAAACCGGGTAAAGGTAAAAAGCATTTCTGCAATTTCGAAGCATGTGGTCAATGCACTTATTGCCACGGAAGACAGGGATTTTTACCAGCACGATGGTGTATCATTCAAAGGTCTGGGCCGGGCGATACTGAAAACGCTCACCGGCAGCAAGCAGGGCGGCAGCACAATTACGATGCAGCTGGCGCGGAACCTGTTCCTTTCACACGAACAGACCATATCCAGAAAGCTGACTGAAATTGACATGGCATACAAGATCGAAAAAAAATATTCCAAGGACGAGATACTGCTCATGTACCTGAATACCGTCTATTTTGGTCATGGGGCATATGGAATATGGGCCGCAAGCCAGGAATACTTCGGCAAGCGTCCCGGTAAACTGACAATTACCGAAGCAGCCATGATTGTAGGCCTTCTGAAATCTCCCAGCGGATATGATCCCACAAAAAATCCCGACAAGGCGCTGCACCGCAGAAATGAGGTGCTGTACAATCTGGTTGAGGTCGGCAAGCTGACTGAAAAAGAGTTCCAGAAGTATAAGAAAACTCCTCTGGGACTTAAAATGAGGCGCAGTCTCGGCTCGTTTTTTCTTGAGGAGGTCAGGCGCGAGGCAGTTGCAATACTGAGCAAGCGTAATGTTAAGCTTAGCAGCTCTGAACTGAAAATTACTACTACAATGGACTACCGCACCCAGATGGCAGCGGATGATGCTGTCAGTTTTCAGTATGGCAGATTCCCGTCTTCAATGAAAGAAGCCCAGATAGCTCTTGCCTCTGTAGAACCCGGAAGCGGAAAGATACGGGCTCTCATAGGCGGTAACCCGGAAGCCAGTCCGCTGGGACTTAACCGTGCAATACAGAGCCACAGACAGCCGGGTTCAACGTTCAAACCGTTTCTCTATGCATCACTGCTCGAAAAAGGCTACACTCTGGCTACACCGGTTATGGATGCTCCGGTTGTAATCGACGAGGGTACTCCTTATGAGTGGCGTCCGGAAAATTCCACCGGTTCGTATGCAAACAGAAATATCACAATGTTCAGTGCGATCCAGCATTCAGTGAACTCGGTTGCTGCAAGGGCAATTACATCTTTGACTGTTCCTGACAGCGTTGCAGATTTTGCAAGGCGCTGCGGCATTACATCACCCATTACATCTTTCCCCTCGATTGCCCTGGGAACATCGGAAGTAACTCCTCTCGAAATGGCATCCGCTGTTTCTGTATTTGCTTCCGAAGGCACCTATGCCAGGCCATACTGCATAGAAAAAATTGAGGATTCAAATAACCGTCTGCTGTACAGTGCACATCCGGAGAATGCAACGGTGCTTGATTCGGCTTCCTGCTATCTGCTTACCACGGCGCTCAGAGCAGTGACGGACAGCGGCACGGCAACTTCTGTCAGGAAATTTTACGGCGGATTTGCAGCGGGGAAAACCGGTACGACACAGAATTCCACCGATGCCTGGTTCGCGGGCTATAATTCGAAGTTATGCACGGTTATATGGACTGGATTCGACAATCCGCAGAAAAAACTCTCCGGCGGGTTTCAGTACGGCGGATCGGCGTGTGCTCCTGTCTGGGCTCATATGATGTATGCAATATCCCGCGGCAGCAAGGATATGTATAATCCACCCTATCCCAAACCCGAATCAATACAGTATGTGGAACTTTGTGAAGAAACCGGTAATGTCGCCACTGCTGATTGTCCCCACAAAAAATATTACCCGGTTAATTTTCTGCTGCTGAAAGGTACCTGCCAAAAACATTCTAAGCACAGCGTCAGTAAATAAAGCACTAATTATTACTTAATAATTATTTTTACCTGCCCAAAATGGTTTAAAGTCATCGGGGGAATTTTATATTTAATCGGAATAGATATTTATTATAAATACACATATAATAAGTAATATAATGGATTACCCCGATTTAAATCCGGATAGTCTTGATAGAATGGAAGTCTTTCAGCACAAAGCTTCATATTATGATAACGGAAAAATCAAGAGCGAACGGTATTATACCGATGAGCAGATACTTCTGAAAGAGATATATTACAGTCCGGGGGGACAAATACGCGAGATCGTCAACTATAAAAGAGATGGTATTACTTCGAGTCATCAGTACTTCGGGCAAGAAATCCAAAAGAGCGGTTTATCTCTTACATATTATGAAAGCGGCAGGGTACAAAGCCAGAAATACTATGTTAACGGGAAGATTCACTGGGAGGAGAAAATCTTTAGTGAGGAAGGCCAGCTCATTGAAATAATTACCTACTATAAAGGTGATAAGAGCGGTCTGCATGTTATATTTAATGAGAACGGTATTAAAACGGGGGAGTTCGGCTTTAAAAATGATAAGCTCGAAGGCATCTCCAAGGTTTTTTATGATAACGGACAGCTTAAAGCAGAGATGAACTTCAGCGGAGGGCAAAAGAACGGTATCTCGAAAATTTACTATAAAAACGGGGTGCTGAAAATATTCGAGTCGATGAAGGATGATATACGCGACGGGGCAGTAAATACGTATTATGAAAATGGCGGAAAAAAAGATGAATGGAATTTCTATGATGGTCAGCCCCACGGCTATTGCTGCTTCTTTTATAAAGGAGGGACACTCTTCGGGGAAAAGAATTACTACAAGGGAAAGGAAGAGGGGATTACAAGGTTCTATTATCCGAACGGGAAAATTAAGGAAGAAGTGAATTTCGAGAAAGGCCTTCGGTCGGGGTTGGGGCGGTTCTTTTCCGAGAGCGGGGAACTGTTGAAAGAAGTGATCTATGAAGAGGGACATATAGTCGAAGAAGTGATCTATGAAGAGGGACGTATAGTCGAAGAAGTGACGCAGGAAAAACCCGAACCGGTTACCATTCGAAGTGCCAAAAGCCCTATGGAAAACAAACACAGGCGGCTGCTCAGGAATATTAATTATTTCTTAATGCTTATAATTACTTTGATTATTATATATTTACTCTATATTTTAATAATTTATTATTTATGATATTGCTACAAAACCGAGGCTTTATTAGTGCTTGAACCGAAAATATTTTACCGCAAACTCGATTCGTTATTAAACAAGATAGGACGCGAAAAAACAGGCAAAGATTTCCTTTTTACTATAGCTAATGAATTTGAAAAGACATTTGGTGATGACCTGCGGATCTGTAACGGCAGAATTTATGAGCTCTATGAAGATGAATATGTCCTGATTTCACAGGGTGATGAAACTCCGTCGGCAGCATATGCCGGGGCCTTGCGGGTTGACTCAAAGCCCGTGGAAGCCCTATCAAAATACAAGAGCTATATATACAACGACCCTGCTTTTACCATAGATAAAACGATTAACGGACAGAAGGAATACCGCATTCCGGCCGCATTTAACGTACACAGTCCTGAATATACATGGATATTTGTGTTTGAACTGAAAAGCGGCTGGATAAGGGAAGAGATAGAATTCTGTATGAATGCAGTCAGGACATCGATAAATTACAGACTGTATTCGGATTCCGTAAAGAACGATATGCAGCAGGCAGTGCAGATACAGCAGAGCCTTCTGCCTCAGTCAGCTCCTCAGATACCCGGCTACCAGATAGCAGCCCGCTCAATTCCGGCAGAACTGGTAGGCGGTGACCTGTTCGATTACTTTTATTTCAATGATCTGAGCTTTGGCGTCTGCCTCGGAGATGCAAGCGGACACGGATTGCCTGCCGCTCTTCTGGTACGCGATGTGGTTACCGGCATGAGAATGGGCATTGAACAGGAGTTTCCGGGAATGCAGCATATAAAAAAAATCAGCCGGACGTTTGCCAGATTACTTTATTCCTTCCGCATGGTACGTATGCTGAAGAAACTCAACCACGTCATATACAGGAGCGTCTATTCCTCCAGATTCGTTTCGCTGTTTACCGCTGAACTGGATGCCGGGGGAAATGTCAATTATATAAATGCAGGTCATCCAGCACCCATTCTTGTTTCAGAAAAATCCATTAAGGATCTTGACTCCACCGGGCACATTTTCGGAGCGCTGCCGGAGATATCGCTGAAAAGCAATTCTGCATCCATGAAAAAAGGCGATGTGCTTGTAATATTCAGTGACGGCATTTTTGAAAGACAAAACCTGATCGGCGAGGAATTCGGAATCGAAAGACTTAAACAGCTGATCATCGGGAGCAAAGACAAGAGTGCGCAGGAAATTCTCAACGACATATTTAGCATGGTGCTGTCTTTCGGAAAAAATGACAAGTGGGAAGACGACGCAACCGTGATGGTAATAAAGAGAACCAGGGGATAACAGTCATTACTCTTACCTGTAATGACTTTGGCCTCATTCAGGAGCAATTCCACACCGAGATACTGTCAGTCAAAAACCTTTATCAATATCAGTCCTGATATGAATCCGCCGATATGCGCGGCATAGGCAATGCCGCTTTCCTGAGATCCGCCACCCAGCATTCCCAGCCCGTTAATCAGCTGGAATGCAAACCATGCACCTATTGCCACGACTGCCGGTACTTCTGTGACGAAATAAAACAGTATCATGCGTACATATCTGCGGGGATAAAGAAGTATATAGCCGCCGAGTATTCCCGATATCGCACCGGAAGCCCCGAGTGTGGGTATGAGCATTCCGCCGCCCAGGAATGCTGTCGCAAATACGTGCGACAAAGAAGCGAGTATACCGCATATCAGATAAAAGAAAAGATACCTGAGGTGACCCAGCCGGTTTTCTATATTATCACCGAATATCAGGAGAAATATCATGTTGCCGAATATGTGCGCAATCCCGCCGTGCATGAATATTGACGTCAGCAGTGTAATGTATACCGGCTTGGGAGAGGGCTGCAGTCCCGGAATGATAATGCTTTCACCGAGTATCGGATCCCTGAGTTCTCTGTCTTCAGTCACTATATCGTCTCCGGAAATAATTTCCGCAGGCACAGCACTGTACGCATACGTGAACTTCTCGTTTGTGCCGAGTCCCTGCAGGAAGACAAAAACCAGTACGTTTGCAGCCACTAACAGATAATTTATGAATGGGACTAATCTGCGGTCCCTGTTATCGTCTCCGATTGGTAATAACATCAGGCTTTCCCGGTTGCTGGATATAAATATTATTTAATATAAATAAAAATCTTCCAAAGAAACAAAATATGAACGAAAATCTGAAATTAAATGAAAAAATATATGCGCGGGAGCGCAAAAATTGTTATTTTTGCAGATTAGAAGATTATTTTGTGGAAAAATGTGTACATGCATATTTCTCTGCATCACCGCTGGATACGATGAAGGAAATACTCCGGATAAGTGACGTCTTCCGGGGACAAAATTTTCCCGTAATGTACCGAGGGAATGGATTTTCTTAACTGACGTTACATTCAATAACAAAATGGAAACACTAAATGAGAACAAAAGATGAAATTGTCAAGCAGCTCGAAGAGCTTGGCATAAAAAACATCAACGACGTGTTCTACAACCTGAGTACATCACAGCTGTACGAAAGAGCCATTTACAGACGTGAAGGCTGCCTTTCGCACCTGGGTCCCCTCGTTGTAAGAACCGGTCAGCACACAGGAAGAAGCCCTAACGACAAGTTTATCGTGAAGGAAGCTTCAAGCCAGGAACATGTATGGTGGGGAAAAGTGAACGCTTCGATAGAAGAAGCTAAGTTCAACCAGATATTCGGAAAAATGAAGGCATATATCCAGAATAAAGATATCTATATTCAGGATTGCTTTGCCGGTGCTGATGCCGAATACAGACTGCCTATCAGAATCATCACTGAAACTGCATGGCATAACCTCTTTGCGCGCAATATGTTCATTCAGGCCAAGAGCAAAGAAGAACTGAAAGAACATTCACCAAAGTTCACAGTAATTAACATGCCCAGCTTCCACGCAGATCCTGAAGTTGACGGCACAAACTCCGAAGTATTCGTCATGATTCACTTCGGGCTGAAGCTCGTTCTTATCGGCGGTACAAGCTACGCCGGTGAAATCAAGAAATCAATATTCACAGTACTGAACTATCTGCTTCCTCTCGAAAAAGTTATGTCGATGCACTGCTCGGCTAACGTCGGACAGCAGGGCGATTCAGCTGTACTGTTCGGTCTGTCCGGCACAGGAAAGACAACTCTTTCTGCAGATCCTCTTCGCAAGCTTATCGGCGATGACGAACACGGATGGAGCAACGACGGTATATTCAATTTTGAAGGCGGCTGCTATGCAAAGGTTATCAAACTTTCGAAAGAAGCCGAACCGGAAATCTATGAAACTACACGTAAATTCGGTACAGTACTCGAAAACGTCACTATCGACGCTGAAACACGCCACCTCGATCTGAATGACGACAGTCTTACTGAGAATACACGTGCAGCTTATCCGCTTACACACATCGATAATATCGAACCGAGCGGAAAAGCCGGACACCCGAAAAATATCATCATGCTTACAGCAGATGCTTTCGGCGTACTGCCTCCGGTTTCCAAACTGACACACGAACAGGCTATGTACCACTTCCTCTCCGGCTATACAGCAAAAGTTGCCGGTACAGAAAAAGGCATAACCGAACCCAAGGCTACATTCAGCACCTGCTTCGGTGCACCGTTCATGGTACACCATCCTTCAGTTTATGCCAAACTCCTCGGCGAAAAGATCAAGGAACACAACGTAAACTGCTGGCTGCTGAATACCGGATGGACCGGCGGTCCTTACGGAGTCGGAAGCCGTATGAAAATTTCCTATACACGCGCCATGCTCAATGCAGCACTGCACGGTGAACTGGACAACGTTGAAACTGTAAAAGATCCGTTCTTCGGTCTTAACGTGCCGGTTTCATGCCCCGGCGTTCCTCAGGAAGTACTGAATCCAAGGAACACCTGGACTGATAAGGAAAAATACGATGAAACAGCCAAGAAACTTGCAAACATGTTTGTAGAAAACTTCAAACAGTTTGAAAGTGAAGTTGATGAAAACGTTAAGAACTCAGGACCGGCAAAAGCTTAATTTTGTCCGGTGATATAGAGCACTTCTGATAACCCCGCTTTTGTAAAAGCGGGGTTTTTTTTCAGCACCTTCGGGAAAGATTTTGTATATTCGTCTATGCTAAATGATAATGACTATAGGAATATACTGCTCGAATATCTGGAGGCGACACCCGCAGGTATATTGAGCTTCGATGCAGCGGGCACCATTACAGGCTGCAATAATAACTTTATCGAAATACTGCGTCATTACTCCATATCTTATTCATCAAAAAGCGAACTGGTTGAAACCGGACTCGCTGCACTTCTGGGAAATTTTCTCTCTGAAAAAGAAACAAGGATAATACTGTCCGGGGGCCTGTTCGAAAAGGAAATACGGCGCATAGATGCTCCCAACAGCAGCATTACTCTTGTACTGAAGTCTGCACCCGTTAAGCACAACTCTGAATTCCGCGGCGGTATTCTGCTGCTTCAGGATATGAAGATCCCCTCAGCCCAGGGCAGCCCGGAAATACCCGGACAAAAATCCCCTGCTGCATTACCCTTACAGGACCGTGATTACGAACAGAGGGAACTGTACGCCGAGATGACCGAACTGAAGGATCTGGGCAGTATTACTTCTGCCGTGGTCAGGACGGTTATAGCTGCTGATGATGACGGCCGAATAGTATTCTGGAACAGGAACGCAGAGTCCCTGTTCGGCAGGCGGCGCAGCGAAGTGTTCGGACAGAGCATCAGCCGCGTTATTCCGGAACTTCACACAGAAAATTTCCGCAGCATACAATCTGTATTATCGGCTGCCGGAGAATGGAACGGCGAAATGCTGATTCCGGCCTACAAGAAAAGGGGACCGGTGCTGCTGAACATCAATGCGGCGGTAGCAGAGATATCGACAGGTGTCATCTATGTGTTCCATTGTACCGATATCACCGAGAAAACCGAAGCGGAAAAGCTGCTGAAACTTTCCGAGGAGGTATTCAGGAACATTGTCTATAACACATCTCACGCCATATGCGTCACCGATGAATCGGGAAAGATCAGTGTGGCAAATCCGGCTTTCTGCCGGCTGACCGGATTTACTCCGGAAGAACTCAAAGGTACCTTCCTGAATGACTTTCTGGATGAACAGTACCGCCAGAAAGACTTCGGCAGAGAATGTGAGATTCCCGGTGTTACTATGGCGGGACCAGACGGACAGACGGTGTGCCTGAATATGAGAATTGTCCCGACCGGTGTGCATTCAGACCGGAATGTCATTGTCTCAATGACAGATACCACTGTACAATGTGAGGCTGAAAAGCGGATATCGCTTATGAACCTTGTAACTGAAAATATAGAAGACGGTATTCTGATAATGGAAAATGGGGCAGTCAGCTATGCAAACAGCGTCATGCATGGAATGAATACATCCGCTTCTGGTTTTGAAACAGGCCGGCCTGCAGATTTCAGTTTCATCATTGACGATGATATCCGGCTTCTGCACGAGAGTATTGATACAGTATCGAACGAGCCGGGAAGTATTAAAACATTTCAGTGCCGCACCAACGGCAATGGAGATGATGCTGCGGGGCTTTACCTGGAGTGTACTGCAGGTTGTTACAGTATTCAGGGAAAGAACTACTGCTTCATGATCTTTCATGATATAACCGAAAATGTCCTGCATGAAAAAGCAATACAGGAATCTGAAGACAGATATAAAAAACTTGTTGAAGATACAGATGCATTCCTCTGGACTGCCGAATTCTCGCATGGCAGCATCAGCCCATCCATTGACTCGCCTGCCATAGAAAAAATTACCGGCTATGACCAGTCGGCTTACAGAAACGACAGCCGTCTGTGGCTGAAGATAATTCATCCGGATGATCTGCCGGAGGTCAAAAAGCAGCTTCGCACATTGATGCACGATAAGGCAAGGTTCAGCAATGATGTTGAGTTCCGTATAATTCACAGAAACGGCAGCATTATCTGGATAAAAAACGTAATCAACGTTAAGCGCAATGCTGCAGGAAAAGTAACAGGATTCTATGGCACTGCCAGCAATATTACCAATGTCAGGAAAAGCGAAGAGGAACTGAAGAATTCGGCCGTTGCGCTGAAAGCACTGAATGATACTAAGGATAAATTTATATCGATCATCTCTCATGACCTCAGAACCCCCTTCAGCTCGGTAATAGGATTTACAGATATACTGCTGTCTGAAAAGGACCTGCCCGAAGAACAGCGCAACCAGTACATCGGATTCATTAACGAATCGTCAAAGAATATGCTGACGATGGTGAATTCACTTTTAGACTGGACGAGGCTGCAGACAGGAAGGATTAAATTCGAACCGGCCAGAATGAATATGAACAAAGTGGCCCGTAAAGCTTTCAATATAAATTCCGGAACTGCCATTCAGAAGGGCATTGAACTTGACCTTGAACTTGCAGGCGAAGTATTTGTACATGCCGACGAAGATCTAATGCTGCAGGTACTGAACAACCTTATTTCAAATGCTGTTAAATTTACTAAGCGGGGCGGCAGCGTAACACTCCGCGCAGTTCCCGATATTGACCTGAATGTCGTGGAATTTATACTGGCCGACAACGGTACGGGTATAAGACAGGAAGACCTGGATAAGTTGTTCAAGATAGATTCAAAATTCACCCTCGACGGAACTTCCGGCGAAAAGGGCAGCGGACTCGGTCTCTCGCTCGTGCAGGATATAATCAAAAAGCACGGCGGTACTATACGCGTTGAAAGCGAATATGGACACGGGACACGCTTCATATTTACACTTCCGGTTTCATCTACTAGCATACTGCTTGTGGACAGCAATGTAACCGAGAGGCTGCTGTATACAAAAATTCTCAAAAACCTGCTGCCGGCCTATAAGGTGGAATGCTGCGGAACGGTTGAGGAGGCATATGAAATTATTACCGGCCGGCCTCCGGCACTGGTAATAACAGAACATTATATGCCAGGCGGAAGCGGGTATGATCTGGTTAAACAGACAAGAACTTCTGAACTGAAGTCCAGGCCGCCGTTTATTGTACTGAGCAGGGATATAAACAGACACATAAGCGAAGAATATCAGGAGCAGGGAGTGGAGTATATTTTCAGGAAACCTGTAAACCTAAGCACGTTCAAAGAAGCTGTAACAAATTCTCTGAGGAAAGCACTGTATAAATGATTCTGAATTATGAATTCTGAATTTTGAATGGAACACATTTCTGCATCTGAATTGCGTTTTAATTCAAAATTCAAAATTCATAATTACTAATTAAGCCTATTTCGCCTTTATGAGTATCATACCGGTTTTAGGCTGAACAGTTACTTTGCCGCTGAGGGTTTGAATGGGTTTTAACCCCGCCTTGTTACCATCGGCCAGAACATTCCATGAACCTTCAGGCAGATCGTATTTGACAGATGAACTATTTTCGGCATTCATCACTACCATAAAATTATCATTATCGTGTTTTACGGTATATGCAAGTGCGAAGGGGTGATCTTTTGATTCTATGAACCTGATCTCATCATAGTCAGCCCGTCTGAATGCGGGGTACTTGTTCCTGATGGCGATCAGGCCGCTGTAATAATCTACCAGCTCGCGGTTGATTTTTACGTGCTTGTAGTCAATATAGTTCGTCTCGTTGTCTTTATTATAAGTGTTATGATCAATTCTTCCCCTGCTCGTATCTTCGGCTTCAACATTCCGGGGGATGACCTTGCTGCGTGCATATTCCTGACCGGAGGAAATCATTGTCATTCCCTGAGAAGTCATCAGGAACATTGCTCCCAGTTTGTTCAGCTTCATCTGCAATGGTGAAAGTGCTGCGTTTTTATCGGTATTTGTTATAACCTGATTTTCCTTTACTTCACCGGTACCTATTCTGATAAAATCCCCGAGTGTATAACCGTCGTGGGATTCGAGGTAATTTACAGAGTGTTCCTTTTTCTGGAACAGTCCCAGACTGTCGCGGACGAGTGTGCCGTTGACATAACTTTTTATGCGGTTGATATTATTGTTGCCGTACCACTTGCCGAATATCCAGCCGTGTCCGTTACCCGGATTTTCACCCTTCACTCCGTTGCGGATCTGATCATTCCAGCTGCCCCAGCCTCTGAGAGAAAAACCAGCCGGGTCGTAGCCGCCGCCCCAGGGTTCACAAACTATGACTACGTTCGGGTTGAGTTTCTTTGCTTCCCTGATTATTTCCTCGACTGTTTCCCAATCGATAAGTTTTCCCAGATCGAAGCGGAATCCGTCTACATGGTATTCCTTCATCCAGTAGAGCAGGCTTTCCACGATAAGTCGGCGGGCCATAGGACGCTCAGTCTTGAAGTCATTGCCGCATCCGCTTTCAGCCCTGTAGGAACCGTCCTCATTCAGTCTGAAGTAATATTTCCTGTCGATCTGCTTAAAGTTGCCGAGTTCATATTCAGAAACGTGGTTATATACCACGTCCATGATGACACTGATGCCTTCCTTGTGAAACGCTTTTACCATGTCCTTGAACTTTGTAACCTGCGAGCCGTCGGTTCCCATCCATGTATTCCATTTCAGCTCATTCCAGTCTTCTGCATAGTAGGCGGCAGGTGCAAAAAACCCAGCGGTCATATAGCCCCAGTGATTTCTTTCGTAGGGATTCCATGTATTTGTCTTGCCGAAATGTTTCTGCTTGTAGGGTATTTCAATATTTGCGTATTCCTGTGCGGGCAGCAGCTCAACGGTATTTACTCCAAGCGATTTGATATAATCGAGTCCGCCGGTAATGCCTTTCTGAGTAAGTGCTGTATAGGTGCCGGGTTTATCGGCGCCGGATGAAGGGTGTGCAGTTATGTCGCGCACGTGCATTTCATATACTATCAGGTCGCGCCAGTCCTTTTCAATCCAGCTGTCACCCTCCCAGTTGTAGTTGTCGTTATAGACAATTGATCTTCTGGGACTCATATAGGTGTTGAATGTTGCGATTGCCTTTGCGTAGGGATCCACGCACACCACATCAGGAAGAGTGTTTGTATCCACATCTCCGCCGGAAACCTTATAGCCGTAGAACAGGCCGAAGCGTTCACCGTCAACAGAAGCCTCCCATACACCTTTACTGTCGCGCGTCATTTCGTACGCTGTTCCGTTTTTCTGCTGTATCTTATCATAGGTAACCAGAGTCACCTTGTCAGCAGAAGGTGCAAATAATCTGAACCAGGTCTTTCCATTTTCTACGAACGAGCCAAGCTTTTTGTCGCTGTAGAGTTTATCATAGTCCTCGCCGGAAATCTTTCCGGGCTCATCACATACATCGATACTATTTTTATGATCATCGGTATACACGGATGCACCATTGGTTATTGGGAAAATAACGTTACATAATACTGCAGACAGAATCAGAAAAAAATATTTTTTCATGGCACCACTTTGTTTAATTTGATCCCTAGTTAATTATTTTTTTGCATACAAAAAAGATTCTACAGAATGTAGTAAAAATGCAATAAAACTCCCATAAATGGAAGGGAAAAACTCGCAAAGCTGTACGATAGATAATCGTAACTTTTGAAAAAATATTAAAGCGGTAAATTAAAGTATAAATTCTAGAATATAAAGGGGAAATTTCGAAAATGTGAATGATTCAAGGGAAGAACTGAAGGGGCGTCAGGCGGTGATATTAACAAACCGGCCCGTATTGATGAACCGCTCGGGGTAGAATGATTTCTGAATGCGCATTTCCATATCCGTGAAAGCAGCCGCTTCAGTTTCTTCTGTGTCTGTAGAGGAATTTGAAGGAGCAACTGTCAGTATAAATCCGCTGCCGCCCGAAACAGGAGACGAGCTGGAGGTGGCGCTGTTTTTGACTTTCCTGTAGCTGCCGGAATCGGTTATGGTTACTTCATTGGCAGACATCGGCCTGACCGTCTGAAGCAGACGTTCGAAAAGGGATTTAAAAGGAAATGCGTTCCGCGAGTTAAGGCTGGAGTTATCGCTTTCTTTTTCTGTATTGTTTTCCGTACCGGCAGTAGTGACTTTTGCAGGGTTGATACGTGATCCGGTGCCGTAATATCCGGCCCCGCCCGAATCGCGTTCAGGTACTGCTTTGACCCGGTTCTCAGTGTTGATGTTGCTTACGCGTTCGGGCCATTCGATATTTGCCGGCTGAATTATCATACAGAATTATGTCTTAATTATAGAACTTTCGTAAAACTTTTTTTTCTGAACTCATTATATATAATTATAGTTTAATATGCAATATCCCCCGGTGCAGTCACTTCCCCGGAATGCTGTCAGTTTGATGACGCGCACAAAAAATAGAGTGTATTTTAAAGATTTTAGTCATAAGTTTATTTACTGAAAATTGTATTGTAAATAACCTGAAAGAAATAATATAATGTTTGTTGATACTCATGCCCATCTGTTCTATAAAGACTTCGATAATCAGATTGACGAAGTTCTTCAGAGAGCTAAGGATGCGGGAGTGGACAGTATAGTTGTTCCCGGAACCGATATTGACTCCTCTTACAAAGCTATCAGGCTGGCCGAAAAATATGAAATGATATATGCCGCCGTGGGAGTGCATCCATTGGATTCAAAGGACTGGACCTCTGCAATGCTGGATGAACTTTTCAAGATGGCGGAGCACGAAAAAGTAGTGGCCGTAGGCGAAATAGGTCTTGATTACTATTATGATTATTCACCGAAAGATGTGCAACTGAGAGCCTTTGAGGCACAGCTTGAACTGGCGCTCCAGGAAGGCCTTCCGGTCATTATCCATAACCGGGATGCCGGTGAGGACGTGATGAGAATAATCCGCGGATACGGATCTACAAGTCTGCGCGCGCAGTTTCATTGTTTCGCCGGTAGTCTGGAAGACGCCCGTGAACTCATAAGGATGAATCATCTGATTTCCTTTACCGGGAATATTACATACAAGAAATCGGAAATCCAGCACGAAATTCTCAGAAATATACAGGTCGAGGACCTCCTGCTCGAAACCGATTGCCCCTATATGGCTCCGGTACCTTTCAGGGGAAAGACAAATGAACCCGCGTACGTCAGACATGCTGCCGAAAAAATTGCAGAGCTGCAGAACATCTCTATAGAAAATGTGGGGCAGGCTACAAGCTACAATGCGTTCAGCCTGTTTGGAATCGGTGAGAAATCCAGTGTCAGTTTCACGTACGAGATAGGAGATTCTCTGTATGTGAACATTACAAACAGATGCAACTCGGACTGCGTATTCTGCGACAGGAAAGGCGAAGCTGTGATAAAGGGTTACAATCTCAAGATGCCCAAGTCGATGGAACCTCCTGCCAGCGTATATATTTCCGAGATCGGCGACCCTAAAAAATACAGGGAGATAGTGTTCTGCGGTTACGGCGAGCCTACAATCAGATGGGAAGTGGTCAGGGAAATTTCCAGATATGTGAAGGCTAACGGCGGAAAGACCAGAATGAATACCGACGGGCACGGAAACTATATAAATAAACGCGATATTACACCTGAACTGAAAGGAGTGATTGACACGGTTTCCATCAGCCTGAACTCGGTGGATCCGGAACAGTATTCAAAACTGATGAGAGTGGATCCCAAGCTGCACGCAGAAATGATCGACTTTGCTCGCAGGGCGAAAAATTATACCGAAGTGGTGATGACCATTGTCGGCCTCAATGAAGTCGATGAACAGCGCGCCAAGGAATTTGTGCAATCCGAAATCGGGGTAAGCTTCAGAACCAGAAATTATTTTTAAAACCGGAATACATACTATGGGAAAATATTTCTTCGGAAAACTGAGCGGCAGCATTCTGTTCTGCCTGCTGGTGTCTCCATTTTTTTCACTGCTGGCACAGAACTCTGTTGCATCGAGAATAGACAGTCTTCTGTCCAGACCTTTCTTCGACACCACCAGCGTATCTGTAAGTGTCTACAACCTGACTAAAGGCAGGGAAACCTATTCGTTCAGGAATAAACTCCTGTTCCGCCCTGCATCCAATATGAAAATACTCACTACAACTGCTGCACTGTATTTCCTGGGTGGTGATTACAGCTTCAATACTTCGTTCTACCGCGACGGCGCTGTTGAAGACTCGGTGCTGAAAGGAAACCTGTTTGTGGTGGGACACGGTGACCCGGACTTCTCCACCGAAGATCTGGATACCATAGTAATGAAGATCTCTGCTGCCGGTATAAAAAGAATTGAAGGCAACCTGTACGGAGATGTAACCTATACCGACTCGATCTTCTGGGGACACGGATGGATGTGGGACGATGATCCTTCGACCGACTCGCCCTACCTTACTGCACTGAACATTAACAGTAATTCCGTGCTGGTGACCATGCAGCCGGGAGCTCCGGGCGAAGCTCTCACAGTAAGCACAACTCCTGCAACCGGATTCTTTTCAATACGCAATTCTGCCGTGACCGCGCAGGATACACCGTATACATTCAAGTGGGACCGCAACTGGCTGGCCCGTACAAATGAACTTATATTCACCGGCCGATACCCGGCTGCCTCGGGTATACGGCGCAGCGAGATAAATGTCTATAATCCTGCAATGTATTTCCTCACACTGCTGGGTGAAAAGCTTAATAAAGCAGGTATCGGTTTCTCCGGAGATATATCTTTAAAGAAACTCGCCGGCTCTCCTGAACTGCTGGCTGAAAAGAACCGCAGGTATTCTGAAGTTATCATTAACTTAAATAAAACCAGCGATAATCTGAGTGCCGAAATGACACTGCGGGCAATGGCCGCAAAATTCTTCGGTCAGCCCGCACTTCCCGAAAACGGAATTGTAATGACAGACAGTCTGCTGACACTTGCAGGGCTAAATAAGGATAATTACAGGATAGTTGACGGTTCCGGAGTATCGCACTATAACCTGGTCTCCTCTGAACTGTTCATGAATGTACTGAAGTTTATCTATTATGCAAGGCCTGAAAAATTTTCACTTCTCTATGATTCCTTCCCGGTTGCCGGTGTCGACGGAACGCTGCGCGGCCGCATGAAAGGAACAAAAGCCTATAACAATGTACACGCAAAGACCGGTACACTAAGCGGTGTGAGCTCGCTATCGGGATATGTCAGAAATTCTGCCGGCGAACTGCAGGCATTTTCGATAATGATGCAGGGTTACATCGGCAGCTCCAGAAAAGCAACCGAGTGGCAGGACAGGATCTGCGCAATACTGGCCGAATAACGCTGAAGTATGCCGCATGAAGGCTCCATAAAATATTTTATTAGTAACAAATAATTATAATGAATTTCAATCTCTACGGAAATATATCTCTGTGCTCTTTCTTCCTTGCTCTCGGAGGGTACCTTTATGTAACACTTAAAAAAGAGATGTCCTGCAGGAAACAGGTGCAGCTGCTGATGCTTGTAGCCGCTTACTGGTGCTTCACGAGTGTAATGGAAAGCCTGAGCCCTTCTCTCGAAATGAAGATATTCTGGTCGGTCGCTTCATACGCCGGAAGTCAGAGCGCTCCCGTTATTTTTTTTATTTTTGCAATGTACTTTACACAGAACCGGGCTTACCTGAGCAATACAAAGATTGCACTTCTGTTTGTGCTACCGGTTATCTTTATTATAATGGCTGCTACCAACAGCTACCATCACGGAATATGGGCGCACATTGAAATAAAAGATACTCCTATAGGACTGAATGCCCTGTATACACACGGCCCGTGGTTCTTTTATATGAGCATATACGCCAATATACTCCTGATAGCATCGATAACACTGCTGTTTTTCGGGGTCTTCCGGTTCCCTCAGTATTATTCGGGACAGTTCCGTCTGCTCATAATATTTTCGGTATTTCCTTGGGCAGCACATCTGATATATACATTTTCACCGCAGATGATTCCGCTGGATTTTACTTATATAGTACTTACCATCGCACTATTGCTGCTGATAGCTGCGCTCAATCATTACGGCTTTCTTGAAATTACTCCGGTTGCCCGCGATAAGTTTTTTCAGAACATGCGCGATGGAATGCTGGTAATCGACCGTCTGGGAAAAATTGTAGATATAAACAGAAAAGCCGAGGAGATGCTGTCGGTGACATCCGGATCAATTGTCGGGCTGGAATACCGGACTGCTCTTCAGCAATACCCAACTCTGACAGACTATTTGTCTCAGCAACCGGAAAATCCGGTTGAGCTGGAAAACGGGGGCCGTTATTTCAGGGTTACCAGAGAGAGGCTTACCGATAAAAAGCAGGGCAATATCGGCTGTCTGATAATGATGTATAACATTACCGAAGAAAAACTCGCCGAAGCAGAGCTCAGGAATAAACAGAAAGAGCTGACTGAACTTCTGAAGACAAAGGACAAGTTTTTTTCCATTATTGCACACGATCTGAAAAATCCGTTTCAGGGTATACTGGGTTATAGCGAACTCCTGCGGGATTATTACGATTCTACGAGTGAAAGCGAAAAAAAGATGTTTATTTCCAATCTCTACGATCTTTCACAGAATACCGGTAAAATGCTCGATAACCTGCTGCAGTGGTCGAGAATACAGATGGGAAAAATGGATATAAGGATTGCAGAATTCTGCGTGAATAAACTGATAGAAGAACTGGCCGGCTCATACGTTCCAACTGCAGAACTGAAAAAGATCAGTATCAGTATGGATCTTAATGATATACCCGCAGTGTATGCAGACCGCGATATGATAGCAACTGTTATACGGAACCTCCTGAACAATGCGATAAAATTCACGCGTGCAGGCGGCAGGATAAAAATTACTTCGTGTGAAAAAAACGGGTATGCCGAGATTGCCGTGTCGGATAACGGTGTGGGTATAAGTGAAGATACGCAGGCCGGATTATTCAGTATTGACAAAAGCACTTCAACCAGGGGAACTTCGGGAGAAGAAGGAACGGGACTCGGGCTTATACTGTGTAGGGAATTCATAGAAAAGAACAAAGGAGCTATACGTGTTGAAAGCCAGACGGACCGGGGCAGTACATTTTTTGTCCTGATTCCGGTCGCATAATAAATCTGGAATTTCTGCACCCTGCAGATATGTTATTATGTACCTGCGGAAATGTAAAGCTTCAGTGCCTTTAGTATTTTATTTACCGGCATCTCCTGACCCGTCCATAGTTCATACGACTTTGCTCCCTGATGGACGAACATTTTAAGCCCGTCGAGTGTAACTGCACCCTGCGAAGCCGCAAGTTCAAGGAGTTTTGTCCTGACCGGATTGTATATAATATCAAACACGATCTGGCCGCTCATAAACGATTGCTCAAGCGTGGTAATCGTATCGTCGGTATTTGGTGACATGCCTACCGGCGTGGTATTTACTATCAAATGCGAATTCCTGAACACTTCCACCAGTGCCGGCGGAAACAGTTCGTATGACTTCATATTTGTAAAATGCATTTTCGCAGAAAAATATTCCTTCAGGGATTCTGCTTTCTGTTCAGTCCGGTTTATCAGGTTGATCTTTGAGGGTTTGAAATGGCGTATCAGGGAATAAATTACGCTGCGGGCTGCTCCGCCCGAACCGATGACAGAAATCTCACTGCCGGAGATTTCATCCCTGTAGGGACTTAGTGTTTCCGTTATGCCATGTACATCGGTGTTGTAGCCGCTCAGCCGTCCGTTTTCATTGACTATGGTATTTACCGCTCCGACTATACTTGCCTCGTCGGAAATATTATGGAGCAGCTGGATTATGTTTTCCTTGTGCGGTATGGTTACATTAAAACCCTTAATGCCCAGAGACATCATGCCTTTGACGGCTGATTTCAGATTGCTTATCGGAACATCGAAAGGTAAATAAACATAATTCAATCCTGCCAGATCGAATGAAATATTGTGCATCAGGGGTGAGTACGTATGCCTGATGGGATGTCCAATCAATCCGACAATTTTTGTATCTAAATTAAAACGGTCTTTCGTCATATATTTACAGAATCATCCAGTGATTTATTATCAAGCAGTTTGTTGAAAATTTTTGATGTCCGCATCTCGGGGTATTCAGTCGCAATTTCGTTCCTGATCTCCGGATCCAGTGAAATAGCCCGCTTCAGACAGTCTATAGCTTCCTGCGTCTTGCTCATGATAAAGTTCAGTTTAGCCTTACCATAGTAAGAATGAGCATCAGACGGGTTGAGTTTCAGACACTGATTAAAGGCTTCCATTCCCTCGTTGACTCGTCCGGTTTCCAGGTATACTTCAGCAAGCTTGAACCATATCTCATAGTTTTGCGGTTCAATTGCGAGAGCCGACTTGTAGTCTTCTATAGCAGCATTCCGGTTGTTCAGCATCCAGTTTACATCACCCCGTGCAAACATGGCTTCAGCAGACTTTTCATCTATAAGGAGTGCAGATTCGAAATCCTTCATTGCCATACTGTACTGTTTGAGAGTCTCATAGCAGTATCCTCGTGACATGCAGGCTTCGAATGAGTATGGGTTCAGTTCAAGTGCGCGCGAGTAGTTGTCCGCAGCGGTTTCCAGCTGTCCGAGTTCCTCGTGTATCTGTCCGAGATTCAGGTATATGGCATCATCGTCCTTGTCAAATTTCGCGGCTTCGTTGAACGCTTCAATTGCCTGATGGAGTTTTCCCAGATTGGCCAGTGCGATGCCTTTGTTGAACCATGCATTGGAAAAATCATCACGTATGGCGAGCGCCAGATCAAAACTGTCGACAGCGTTTTCAAATTTATTCATCCTGGTATATATGATGCCGCGGTTATACCAGCCGCCAATGCTGTAAGGCTCAAACTCGAGGTACTTGTCGTAAGCGCCGATTGCCTTGTCGAACTGTTCCAGGCTTTCATAACAGTAGCCCAGCTCAAAATAAACCTCGCTGTATTCAGGATCTATTGATATCGCCTGAAGAAAATACTGCTCGGCCTGTACAAAGTCATTCAATTTTTCGTATAGTGTACCGAGTGTGAAATAAATTTCCTCATTTTCCGGTTCCAGGTCGAGTGCGGAGTTGAGTGTCAGAATAGCATCGTTATTCTGGTTCATGTTATCTTCAGCCATTGCCTTATTGATAAGTGTCTCGACGTCGTTCGGATTCAGAGACAGGGATGTATTGAAGCAGGAATATGCTTCTTCGAACCTGAAGGTATTGTTCAGGAAAATTCCCTTGAACTGCCACAGCTCAGAGTTATATGGAAAAACCTCGAGCATGGCATCGGTAAAGAAAAGACCATCTTCTATGTAATCATAATCAATGCAATATTCAATAATTTCTTCTATTTGTTCGCTATACAGAAACAGCTGTCCGTCAATGACCGCTTTCCTGAGAGATTCTATTTTCTGATCCAGTTCCTTGTAATCCGCATTGTCATCCTGGCGTTCAAAATCGTAGTCAGGGAAATCCATCCTTATTACTCCACTTTAGTATAAGTTCAAAACTATTATTATCGTTTCACAAAATCAAGTTGTTTTTGTGATAAGCTTTTTTGGGGCAGTATGCTGAAATTTTATTTTGTTATACATATTTTATGTGTAGTAAGGATTATCATTCAAACAAAATCGGGATAATAATATGAAAACTTACGAGGTCAGACCCGGTTCACGTGTGGATCTGAAGAAATGGGCCGTCAGCGATAAGGAGGCTTTCGGAGCGGGCAAGGAGGTGGGAAGAGAAAAGCTTCTGCATCTGAATAAAAAACTGGAAGCGCTTCAGGAACTCCTGTATGCCGGACACAGGCACAAGGTGCTGATAATACTGCAGGCAATGGATACCGGAGGAAAAGACGGAGTGATCAGAACTGTATTCGAAGGCGTCAATCCCCAGGGAGTGCGCGTGGCGGTATTCAAGGCACCGACGGCAGAAGAACTGGACCATGATTATCTGTGGCGTGCACACAGACACGTTCCTGCAAGAGGGGAGATGGTCATATTCAACAGGAGTTATTACGAGGATGTCCTTATCGTGCGCGTCAATGACCTCGTCCCGCAAAAGATCTGGAAACGGCGGTATGAACAGATAAACTGCTTCGAAAGAATGCTTGCGGAAGAAGGGGTTACTCTGCTGAAATTTTTTATTCATATTGACGAGGAAGAACAGAAGCGGCGGCTCCAGGCCAGGCTGGACGACAGGCAGAAGCACTGGAAGTTCGATAAGACAGATCTGAAAGAGCGCGCCAAATGGAGCAGCTATATGAAGGCATATGAGGCTGCACTAAGCAGGACTAGTACACCTTGGGCACCATGGCACATAATTCCGGGCAACTCAAAATGGTACCGCAATCTGGTAATCTCAAATATAATCGTTGAAACTCTCGAATCACTGAAGATGAAGTTCCCTCCTCCCCAAAGCGGATTAGATGAAATAGTAGTTGACTAAAAACGCTGTCTTTATTATTTTGCCGGAAACAAAAATACCGGGGGATCTGATATGGAAAATCTGTTACTAAAATATTGTATACTACTGAGTCTTTTATTCGGCTTATCCTCGTGCGAGAAAACAGTTGCTCCTTCAGATACAGACAGCATAGTACTGGCAAGGGTGACTGACAGAGGAGCAGTAGTGCCGGATGCCTTGCAGTATGTTACCTCAGTATATGCATCGGGGAAAATCGAATATACCGAAATTACATCCGATTCGAAGAAAACAAAATCCTGCCGCACTGCAAATCTCAGCATGAATGATCTGAACAGTATCAGGGAATCTATAACCGCAAACCATCTCACGGGACAGGGGAACATAATTCCAGAAACTTTCACCGGATGTACAGGCTCTCAGGGTATTGAAGTGACCGTCGCTGGCAATGCAGAGGATGTGCAAAATACATTCATAATAGCAGGCAGCCTTAGATGCTGCGAGGAAAAAATACCAGAAAATGTAAGGACATTTCTCGGAACAATGGAGAATCTGCGCGTACAGTATATACGATGAGCCTGAAGGAATAATGTGGTATTGTGCCGGTGACTCTTCACTGGGTTATACCAGGCAGAGTCATAGTACAGACAAAAGGTATTCAGTAATTTTAGAAATCCGCAAGTTCGCAGCCGAGCGAAATTGACCAGGACTGGAGTGAATTGTTTGTGTTCTGAAAAATAATCTGCGAAAAACCGCACTTCAGAAAGAGCGAATAATTATCCATCCATTCATATGCCGCCTTGATGTATACGTTGTTTTCGAAGTCGTCGGAGTAATACGTGAAATGGTGCCCTCCGGAGTTCCTCAGGTTCATAAAAGTATAGTCTGCCAGCATGAATAATGAATAATCCTCTGCTATGATCTTCCCCGCCATAAACCTTGTACACTGGCGGCCTTCGGGAAACCGGGTTCCCTCTGCGCTCGAAAATATATAGCTCAGTTCTCCCCTGACCGTGAAATCCTTCAGATACTCGAAATTCAGCCTGATACCCAGGTCTGTGCCGCGCTCAGTTCTGCCAATAAAGTTTGTTACCGTGCAGTCGAACCGTTCGGCCAGCAGGCTAAGTCCGGTACTGAAAGATTCGCTGTAATTTTTCTGCAGCCCCAGGCTTACAAACAGAAGTTTTGTATCCTGCTGCTGAACGCTCTGGTACGAGTACGCTGCCTCTGTAATAAATGATGCATATTCATCAATATAATACGTCAGAAATGTCATGGCCGAATACAGACTGTAGTCCAGAGATATATCCTCATAGTTATATACCTGCCGCTGACCGCTGCCTACTATGCCCAGTGAGAGCGTTTCTTTTTCGCGCAGCATGGATATGCTGAATTTTGTTTTCAGGCTATGGAGCTTTGTATTATCCGCATTCCGTACTTCGGGGCGTATTTTGGCGCCGATGCCGAAAATGCCCATGGTGTCTGACTGCTGGAACTGCAGACTGCCTTCGGCAGCTGCAAAGTTATTGCTGCCGGTATACCCGAGTGTGTCCTTATTGCTGACAATGCCGGTGCTGGCACTCAGATTCCAGCTGAACTGGGCATAAACATAGCTCTGAATAAAAAGTAATGAAATTACCACCGCAATGAGCCGCAAACTATTTTCCGGTTATTTGTTCGTATTTGTGTGTGAGTATTGTTTTATAATCCTGGAGCCTGGTTTTCAATTTTGCCAGAAGTTCTCTGTATTCTATAAGGCTGACATTTCTGTTATTTTTCGATATACTTTCAAATTTTCCCGAATCTGATGGTTTCTGCTGATTATTCAGCTGCATCAGTACCATGGAGTGTGCAACATATTGTGCATTGAGAGTATTTGATGCCGCATTGCCCATATTATAATGAGGTGCACCTTCAGCGGGATTCTGCCCGCTCTGATAGGCGCCCCTGTTTTTCGAGTCGCGCGTCTGGTTGTAGAAAGCCTTATTTTCGAATTCAGTCTCTTCGATAAAATGCCTGCTTTTCTTTTCCAGCCTGATAATATTATCTGCTTCCCTGTAAGAGGCAGATACTCTGTCAAGCTCACGCGATACTTCCTGACGCGCCACGAGAAGGTATTCGGTATAGAGCTGTTTTTCTTCCGAATTTTTTATCCTGCTTATATCCAGTGAAATGAGCTTTTCAGGGTTGACAGACAGCTGGCTGACAGAAGGGGATACGGAGAGCCGTTTTTCCGTATACAGAATTATTTGTTTCTTTACTGCAGGATCATTTTTAACATTGTTCAGCGATTCAAGCATCTGTGTATATTTTTCATAAAGCTGGCTTTTCAGCTTATCACATTCCCTGTTGGTAATTTCGATCTTGTTTCCCCAGGCAGTCACGGACTTGGAAAGGTTTACTGATCCCGACATCAGTGACGACAGGAGTGTTTTGTTTTCCGGAGAATTGGATTTAACGCGCTCTATCACCTGCATGCGGTTGTTCCACAGAGCGTTCAGTGAGTCGTGCATGCGTGTTTCATAGCACAGCCGGTTCTGCAGTGCATTGAAGCGCGATTCGAGTGTTTCAACAGATTGCGGCATGGCATAGCCCAGAGGCAGCAGTATGGCAAATAAAATCAGTATTTTCCTGTAAATCATAACAACCCGAATTTTTCAAGTTTATAGTATAGTACACTGGTGCTTATGCCCAGGAATTTTGCAGCCCGGTTCTTTACACCATTGGATTTTTTCATGGCCTGCATCAGCAGATTCCTTTCGTATTCATACATCATATCCTCGAGCGGTAATCCTTCTCCTGAGGGTATTACGGCTGACCGGCTGCACAGGTGACCCGCTATGAGTTCCGTATTGATATTTTCACCCTGAGAAATAACCGAGAGCCGCTCTATGAGATTTTCAAGTTCCCGTATATTGCCCGGCCACGGATAATCCACAAGCAGATGCAGACCGGCCTGATCTATGGACTTAACCGGAGTGCAGTTCTTTGCCGCCACTTTCCTGAGGAAATATCCGGCCAGCTCCGGGATATCTTCTTTCCTATGCCGCAGTGAGGGAATGCAGACCGGTATCACACTGAGTCTGTAGTAGAGATCTTCCCGGAATGTACCCTGCATTATCATTTTTTTCAGATCCCGGTGTGTAGCCGCAATTATTCTTATATCAACGTCGAGCGTAATCTCGCCGCCGACTCGTTCGAACTGTCCTTCCTGCAGTACGCGCAGAAGTTTTACCTGCATGGCGGCCGAAATGTCTCCGATTTCGTCGAGGAACAATGTGCCTCTATTTGCAAGCTCGAAGCGGCCCTTCTTCTGTTTTATTGCCCCTGTAAAGGCTCCTTTCTCGTGTCCGAAAAGTTCACTCTCCAAAAGGTTATCGTTGAGAGCTCCGCAATTTACCCTTATAAACGGGTTATCCTTTCTGCGGCTTTTGTTGTGTATGGCCCTTGCGAACAGTTCTTTGCCCGTTCCGCTTTCGCCCTGCACCAGTATCGTGCTGTCC
>JBLMZS010000049.1:0-13734 GCA_050258935.1 Bacteroidota bacterium | reverse complement strand
TGCAGTCCCTGTTTGCCGTCGTACACAATGGTAACAGTGCCTCCGGGGGTTTGCATTTTCTGGAGCAGTTTGCCGGGAGCTTTCTGCCAGACGGAAATTTCCAGAGACATCCTGGCGTCATTATTGCCGATTACAGTAACGACATCCTTTAATGCGGAGATATTTTCCTTTCCTCCTATCTGCCTGATATATTCGTCGATTACGTCCTGCGCTTTTTTACCTTCAGGTACAGCTGACGACGACGGGTCGTATTTACGGCCATAGATATCGTAATACTCCAGAGTTCCGAATTTTTTCAGCTTATCGGCAACTTCCTTTGCATTACCTACTACTATGATGTATGTATTATCGGGATGAATATATTTCTGGGCTGCTGACTGTATGTCTGATGCACTGACAGATGAAAGGTTCTTCAGATAATCGGCATAGAAATCGCGCGGCAGGTTGAACCTGGCAATATTGATTGCAAATCTGGCGATAGTCTCGGGTTTCTCGAGCGCTATTGCAAAGTTGCCGGTGTTGTAGTTGACGGCCTTCTGGAGTTCCTTGTCTTCTACTTTCTCCTCGCGTATCCTTTTCATTTCATAAAGTATCTCGGTTATGGCGCTGTCTGTCACTGAATTTCTTACCTCTGTAGAGGCAGTGAAATTACCGGCCAGTCTGTCGGGGGCAACCGAAGAATAAGCTCCGTAGGTGAATGCATGCTTTTCCCTCAGGTTTGCGAACAGTCTGAATACACCGCCGCCGAGGATAGTGTTAGCTACTGTAAGCTTTATCTGATTTTCGTCCCCGATCCTGAAGTCGATCGGATAACCTACTCTGACAGTGGACTGTACTGCATTGGAGCGCTCCACCAGAGCTACTTTAACTCCGGAGGGTGAAGCCGGTGCAGTATAGCTGAATTTTTTTACTTCTGCCTTCTGCCATGCAGCAAGGTATTTATTCAGCAGTGTTTCTGCTTCAGATTTATTGATATCTCCGACCACGGCAAGGTATGCAATGTTAGGTCTGAAATACGATGTATAGTAATCGCGGCACATATCGAGTGTAATACTGCCTATGGTTTCCTCGGTTTCCACATCTGCATAGGGATGTCCCTTGCCGTAGTATAGAGTCTGAATTACGCGGCCGGCTATTTCATCGGGTTCATCCTTTGCAGCAGCGAGTTCCGAAATCTTCTGCTTTTTCAGTTTATCGAGTTCTTCCTGTCTGAACTCGGCATTCAGTATAATGTCGCTCATCAGTTCAAGCAGTTTCGGAGTATGTTTTTTCAGTGAGCTGGCGTATATGCCGGTAGCCGATGTGTTCAGTGTGGCTCCGATAAAATCTATCTCTTCGTCGAGCACTGCCTTGCTTCTGGTTTTTGTACCGGTTCTGAGCAGCTGTCCGCTCAGCGAAACATAACCTGCGTACTGATTTTCAACTATAGGATCCACATCCAGTGTAAGTGAAAATGAAACGCTTGGAAGTTTGTGATTTTCGACTACAAATACCTTAAGTCCGTTTGAGAGAGTAAAGCTTTCGTAGTCAGATATTTTTATCTCCGGTGCCGGACCTGCCTTTGGCGGCCGGGTTCTGTCGAGCTGTGCATACAATCCGGAAAAAGAGATGAACAGAACGAATATTAGCAGCTTTTTCATGTTATTTCTCCTTTCCGTTTACTGATTTTTTAGGCAGATAGTACAGTACAGTTGAATTCTGTGCAGTAAGGTATTTATTGGCGGCATTTCTGATATCTTCGCGTGTAACTTTCATATATCTTTCCAGTTCGGTATTTATCAGGTTTGTGTTCTTGTTGAAGAACAGATAGTAATTAGCAAGTGAAGTTGCTATACCAAGCGTTGTATTTTTTCCGCTTATGAAATCGTCTTCAGTCTGATTGCGCAGTTTCTCAAATTCCTTTTCGTCTGCAAGATTGCGCTGTATCTTTTCGATTTCGGCATCCATAGCCCTTTCCAGTTCTTCCGGTTTAACGTTCATATTGGCGATTGAATATACAATAAACAATCCCGGATCCTCGAGTGCCAGCGGCAGCGAGCTGGTATACAGTGCCTTCTGCTGTTCATCGACGAGTGCCTTATAGAGGCGCGAGCTTCTGCCGGATGAAAGCAGTGTAGTCAGCAGGCTGAGAGCGTAATAGTCGTCTGTACCCTGAGCAGGCATATGATAGGCTTTTATTACTGCAGGCAGCTGTATGTTATCAGGCACAGTATCGCGAACCTCACCGGTCTGTACCGGTTCTGTGATCTGCGGCCTGTATATGTCTTTTTTACCAGCGGGTATTTCGCCGAAGTATTTTTCAACCAGTTCTTTCATATCGCCTATCTTAAAATCACCTGATATTGAAAGCACGGCATTATTGGGTACATAGAACGTTCTGTAGAAGTCCCTGAATTCTTCTATTGCAGCCTTGTCTATGTACTGAGCCGAACCAATGGGTGTCCAGCGGTAAGGGTGTTTTGTAAAGGCGTGAGAGAAAGTCTGTTCCAGGATAGATCCGTAGGGACGGTTTTCCAGGGACTGCTTGCGTTCTTCCTTTACTACGCGGCGCTGGGTTTCAACACCCACGCTGTCTATTTTTGAATGCAGCATTCGTTCCGATTCCAGCCAGAGGCCCAGCTCGGCCTGATTGGAAGGCAGCACTTCGTGATATACTGTCTGGTCAAAACTTGTATAGGCGTTCAGTTTACCCCCGGCATTCTGTACATACTGGAAGTATTCCCCGCGTTTTATATTTTCGGTTCCTTCAAACATGAGGTGTTCGAAGAAATGGGCGAATCCGGTCCTGTCCGGCTGTTCATTTTTTGATCCCACATGATATGTAACGGTAATTGCGATTATCGGAGTTGTATTGTTCTGATTCAGAATGACGTGCAGTCCGTTTTTCAGGTCAAACTCCGTAAATTCGATCTTGTAGCTCTGGGCATACAGAGCAGGCGAAAGCATCAGCAGCAGGAAGAGGAGTGTCTTTTTCATATTCACCTTTGTATAATTTTGTGTAATTTGTTATTATCAAAATTAACCAGTAATAACATAAAAGAAAAAGAAAAATTCGGGCATGCGGAATTTTGAAAAGGAAACCTGCCCGGGCGGTATTCTTTAAATCCAATTATTTCTTATATTGAGAAGAAAATTATAGAGTTGGCGATATGATTCAGAAGACCCCAGTAAAGCCGGATGTATATCTGGACAGGCAAAAAACAGAAGCTGCACTGAAGAATATAAAAAAGCTTCCGCTGATTCCCAAAGTGATGTTTGAAGTAACCAAGCTGCTTCAGGATCCGGGCGTTACTACCAATCAGCTGGCAAACCTGATCGGAAAGGATCAGGGACTTACAACAAAGGTGCTTTCGATATCCAACTCACCTTTGTACGGAGTGCAGAGGAAGGTTACTTCACTCGAATTTGCAATAATTGTGCTCGGCTACAAGGAAATATCCGATATCATTACTGCTATTTCCCTGAGCGATGCAATCAGAGTGAAAAGTGACCGAGACTTCAATCAGGAGGATTTCTGGGTGCACTCCATGGTCGTCGGTGCTGCGGCTAAGGGGTTGTCTCAGAATCTGGGCTTTCTGGATATCGGCAGCGATGCGTTTGTTGCGGGTGTGATTCATGAAATGGGAATACAGATAATCCACAATTTTATGCACCCGCAGTATCTGCAGATAATTGATGAAGTGGAAAACCACGGACTCTCATATACAGAAGCCGAGATGAAGGTGCTGGGACTGACTCATCAGGAAGCCGGCCGTTTTCTGGCCGAGAGCTGGAACCTGCCGGTGCTGCTGTGCGATGCGCTGAACTATCATCATAGTCCCTCATCGATACCCGGCAATAAAGCACTCGTGTCGGTTGTGCATCTTGCCGATTATATGTCGAAGGTACTGCACATTGGAAGCTTCTCCTGGGATGATGATATGCAGCTCGACGAGAGCATAATCAAAACCCTCCAGTTTAACAGCCGCGAACATCTTGAGAAGATGATACTGGAATACAAGGATATGTTTGCAGAGACCGCAGCGTCGATAAGAATATAAGTAAAAAATTAAAATGAAATCTTTATAGACCAAATTCTTGATTTTACACCTCATAATTTGTTAATTATAATATTTAACACCAATAATCAGAAAAGGAGTCGGGAAGTGAAAAAGATATTCATTGTTTTATTTATAAGCCTGTTAACATTATCCTCTGTTTCAATGGCCCAGGACGATAATTACCCAGCGACCGCTTCGGGGAGCACTGCACTGCTTTTTGAATTCAACGGATTTGACAATCTGCGCGCCAATAATTTTGAGGGCGGAATGGGCGCAAAGATGTATTTTACACGGAACCTTGCACTGCGCGGAAGCCTGCAGTTCGCTCATGCAAACGTAGACATACCGGCTAACCCGCCTGCAGGACAGACCGGTACAGACGGCAGCCAGTCCGGAACCACTTTCGGACTGTCGGTGGCGGTGGAATATCACCTTGCACAGCGCCGTGTCAGCCCGTATATAGGCGGCGGAGCCAGCTTCTCCTCAACATCCACAGAAAGTGAAACAGCGACGATAGGCAATACGCCACAGGTTACTGTAAAAAACCGTTTCGGCGGCGAGAATGTCAACGGACAGACATTCACTGCGGGTACAGAATTCGGAATATTTGCACTTGCAGGTGCTGAGTTCTTTCTTTTCCGCGAACTGAGCCTCTCGGCAGAATACCGGCTCGGATTCTCTTCATTATCGCAGAAAGATCAGGAAGCCACCGTTGGTAACACTACATCTACTACAACCGGCGGAAGTGCGACAGGCTTTGGAATTACCAGCCAGGGAGTGTTCACACTGGCATTTTATTTCTGAGATTTTAAGCGCGGAAGTGTATAAGAAGGATTATACCTGCACTTAATTATACCGTGTATAATTCATGTGTTATTGTCCCGGCGGTCCTGATCATTCTGCATCAGGACCGTGTCTTTACTGCACGCAAAATCCCCCGTCAGCAGTATTCTTTTTTTATGCAAAAGTAGTTATATTGAAACTCTCAAATTAGACATACTTATGCTAAAAAAATACACTGCAATTCTATTAGGTCTGCTCTGCCTGGCGTCAGTCATTCCGGCCCAGCAGAATGAAGCTGACAGCCTCCTGAAAGTACTCGAAAAATCCTCCGGACGTAAAAAAGTCGACCTTCTTATAACCATCAGCGACCTATACCAGTATATCGATTCACGCAAGGCAATTGAATATTGCCAGACCGGACTTGAGCTCGCACGGAAACTGCACTATAAGAAAGCTGAGGCAAACCTGCTGAGCGGACTCGGATATCATTATACTTACGTCGATCAGAGAAAAGCCCTCGACTATTCGTTTCAGGGACTCGAACTGCGCAAGGAAATTGGTGACATAGCAGAGATTTCTTCTTCGTACAGCAACCTCGGAATAATTTTTTATGTGCAGGGACGCTACAGAGAAGCTGTGGATTATCTGCATAAATCGCTGAAGATCAGGGAAAATCTCTCTCTTAAAGAAGCCGTCGGAATGACTTCAAACAACCTCTCACTCGTGTACATGGCGATGCAGAGCTATGATATTGCGCTGAAATATCAGACCAGATCTAAACAGATTTTTACTGAACTGAAAGATTCATCCGGCATAGCCGTACTTACCGATAATATCGGTGAGACCTACAGGATGAAGGGCGATTATGACAGGGCACTGTCAAATTACTATGAGGCGCTTGCAATTAACCGGAGACTTGGAAATGTAAAGATGAGCGCCTACTCGCTTCAGAATATAGGAAGGGTAATGCACGAGAAGGGCAGATTTGATGATGCTCTATCATATTATAACGAATCCTTGAAAATATATGAGCGGCTTATAGATAAAAACGGTATTGCACAGAGCAGAAACCGCATGGCAAAAGTATATCAGCAGAAGGGCGACTATAAGAAGGCAATTGCAAATTCACTGTTGGCGTATTCTAAAGCGGGAGAAATAAACTCCATAGAGAATATTGCCATAGCGTCTGAAATACTCGGTGATGCATATCAGAAACTGGGAGACTACAAAAAGGCTTATAAGTACCTGTCTGAAAACAGATCAGTTGTGGACAGCCTGAAGAATATCGAAAAAGTTAAGGACATAGTAAAAGTTGAGATGGAATATTCTTTCAACAAAATACAGAAAGAAAACGAAATCTCACTCCAGAAACAGAAATTTTTTAACAGCCTTCTGCTTGTTGTCATTTGTTCATTTGCAGTGGTCGTACTGCTGGTATTCAGACAGAATAAATTAAAACAGAAAACCAACCGTCAGCTGAATAGGCTGAATGACGAACTCTCCGCCATCAACTCGATGAAGGACAGACTCTTTTCTATCATTGCTCACGATCTGAGGAATCCTTTCCACGGAATAATGAATTCTGCAAAGCTGCTTGGTGAAAAGGAAATTGCTGAGAATTCTGCCGAGAGACAGACACTCGTGGACATCATATTCAAGTCTGCAGAAAACGGATTTGAACTGCTCGAAAATCTGCTGCTGTGGGCGAGAAAGCAGACGGGCAGTATTCCAATGAATTTCGGAAATATAAATCTCTCAGTACTGATAGATGAAAGCATCGCACTGGTTTCGACAAATTCCAGGGCCAAGAATATATGTATCGAATCTTTGGTGGACAGGAATATTACTGCCTATGCCGACTACTTTTCGGTTTCTACTATAGTCAGAAACCTGCTGTCGAATTCCATCAAGTATACACCTGCCGGCGGAAGAGTATCAATTAGTGCAAGCGTAGAAAATGACTTTGTAAGAACGACCGTATCTGATACAGGCGTAGGTATTGAACAGGAAAACATTGCTAAGCTCTTCAGGGCTGATTCATTTTTCTCCACACCGGGTACTGAACACGAGAAGGGGTCCGGACTCGGACTGCTGCTGTGCAAGGAATTTGTCGAGGCAAACGGCGGCACTATCTGTGTCGAAAACAATCCGGAGCGACAGGGGGTTAGTTTCACATTTACGCTCCCTAAGGGCAGACTGAACTGAGGAAGTGCTGCTGATTATTCATCCGTTTTTCAGAGTATATGATCTTAATTGCAGCTTTGCCCTGCAGGGGCAAATGGATGTCAGCGCAGGGCGCAGCCCTGCGTCAGGAAATTACCCAAACATACACGCACGCTGTAAGTGTGCGGAGAAGTGTTTTGCGTAACAGCAGTTAGTAAGTAAAGAAAATAATAAAAATGTATAAGGAAGGTACAAACATGCATAAGCACGGGTTAAATGTAAGGTCAACCGGTATTGCCATTCTGCTTGCTACATTTCTTTCATCTTCGCCCCTTTATTCTGCTGATAAAAAAATAAGGGACCTGATAAAAGTGGTGAATGTGACCTCTGGTTCGGCAGATACTATTGTGGTAAGCGATTTGTTCTATGCCGGTAAGTATGACATCACCTTTTCTCCCAACATGGATGTCAACGCTGAATATCTTGCAAAGGACAACAGCCTGGTGCTGAAACCAAAAGCAGGATTTGAGGGACTCACTCTCGTCGGATTCACCACCCAGGGTGCACGATACCAGATTCCGGTGAATGTCAATGTACCGCAGACTCAGAAATTTCAATACAAGGCAGCAGGAGGTGAAAACTCCATTTATCTGTTCGGCAGTTTTAACGGATGGAACAGAAGCAGTCAACCGATGAAGGATGATGACAAGGACGGTATATACGAAACGACTATACAGGTCGAACCAGGCCGGTACGAATATAAATATTTTATAGACGGCAACGAAATTGTCGATCCGGCAAATCCTGAAAAGGTAAGCAACGGCATGGGAAGTTTTAACAATATCGTCAATGTCCCTCCCAGGCACACGGATAAGTCGTACCTGCATCTGCTGGGAAACAAAAAAATGAATAGCGGTATTATATTTACTTTCCTGTACGAGAGGCAGAATCAGAAGGAAAAACTTTCTCAGAATGACATAATTGCACTGCTTAATAATACAAAAATAGAACCGAAGAATATTGTGATCCGGGAGAATACGGTTTCGGTGACGCTGAACAAGAAGCTGATGACAGATGAAGATGTGCTTAGAATTGCAGTGCGTCAGGGCGGACAGAATACCAATATGCAGTGCATAATCCTCAGAGATGGTAAACCTGTTTCCGAGACAGCCGGATATAAGGACTGGCACGATGCCGTCATATACTCAATAATGATAGACCGTTTTTCAGACGGCAGCAAATCGAACAACAATCCTCTGATTCATCCGCAGCTGTCTGACAAAGCGAATTATCAGGGCGGCGACCTCCAGGGCATACTCGACAGGCTGCGGGAGGGATATTTCGATTCTCTCGGCGTCAATACACTCTGGCTCTCTCCGGTATTTGATAATACAAATAATGTGTACCAGGAATTTCCCGAGCCGCACAGATATTTTACCGGTTATCACGGTTACTGGCCCACAGATAACTTCAAAGTTGAAGAACATTTCGGGGATATCTCTCTGCTGAAAAAGGTGGTTGATGAAGCCCACAAAAGAAACATGAGAGTTCTGCTCGATTTTGTTGCCAATCATGTACACATCGAGCACCCGTTATTCAAGCAGCACCCTGACTGGTTCGGCAGCTTCACTCTGCCTGACGGAAGGAAGAACCTTAGACTTTGGGATGAATTCAGGCTTACTACATGGTTCGAAACATACCTGCCCAAATTCGATTATGAAAGATCTGCCGCAGCCCGCGATTATATGACCGACAATGCAGTATGGTGGCTGAAGCAGGTGAATGCTGACGGGTTCAGACAGGATGCAGTGAAACACATACCGTACCTTTTCTGGCGTGACCTTACGAGGAAAATAAAGAAAGAGATCGAGATCCCGCTGAATAAGAAAATTTACCAGATCGGTGAGACATTCGGCAGCTACGATCTGATCAGCTCTTACGTCAATAACGGCCAGCTGAGTGCTCAGTTCAACTTCAACCTGTACGATACTGCTATCCCTGTGTTTACTGATTCAGCTGCCTCGTTCAGCGGGCTGAATAATCAGATGAAGCAGACATTCTCAGTCTATGGTGTCAACCACCTGATGGGCAACCTTATGGACAGCCACGACAAAGCCAGATTTATTGCCTATGCGGATGGTGATATAATCGGTGACCCGGGAGAACTTGCATGGAATAACCCTCCTAAGGTTGATAACCCCGACAGCTATAAGAAGACACAATTATACCTGGCGTATCTCGCTGCGATACCGGGACTTCCTGTCGTATACTATGGCGATGAAATAGGCATGACAGGTGCTACCGATCCTGATAACCGCAGGATGATGCGCTTCGGCAAGGATCTCGACGGAAATGAACAGCAGATGCTGAAGGCAACCAGAGAGATATTCAATATCAGGAAAAACAGCAGTGCGCTGAAATACGGTGATTTCCAGACGCTGATTGCCGGAAAGAACATATATGCATTTCTGCGTTCTGATGCCGGGCAGCGTGTTCTGGTGGTACTGAACAAAGGGACAAAACAGGAAGAACTGAAAATTGACCTGCCGGAATTCTACCACATAAAATCGGGCAGGGATCTTGCCGGCGGCGGGAAATATGAAATTGCTTCAGGCCGGATTACTGTTCCTCTGCCAGCTTACGGATGGAGAATGATCGAACTGAAGTAGCGCAATCCCTGCTGCATAGCAGGAAAGAGAACAATTCCACTTCTATAATATTTACGTACAATCTGTGCGGTTCCACAAAACGCCCTGTTTTTCAGGGCGTTTTTTTTTGACCTTCTTTTATATTGGACATTCCTAAACTTATTTAAGACATTTCGAATGTTAAAAATCTGATCTTTATTCAGTTAACATTAAATGTTTTACACTGCTGAACTTCCGGGGCTGTTCCTCTGATACCGGTTTTGTTTATTATGTCATTTTTTTTCCGGTCAGATGTCTGTTTTGTGTTGGCAGCTGCTGCACGTCAGATCTGTGTTCTTTTCAGGGGTTCTGTTTCGGTTTGGAATTATGTTGTGTTCCAGAATTTTATTTATAACAATAGGGCACCGATATGAAAGATTTTTCACTTCTTTTCAGAAAGATACCGGCGTATTCCGTGTTACTTGTGTTTGTGCTTATTATGAATATTTCCGAAAAGATTTATCCCGCAACATACTACATTTCCTCCTCATCCGGCAACAATGCAGCTTCCGGTACATCTCCTGAAACAGCCTGGAAGACACTGGATAAATTATACGCTGAGTGGGACATTATTGGTCCGGGCGACAGGATCCTGCTCAGGCGGGGCGATACATTTGCCCCATCAGAATTAAAGAAACTCGGAGTGCTGGAAATTCCGGACGGGAAAAGCGGGTCAGAAGAAGCATATATAGTCATCGGCGCCTACGGCAGCGGCGAAAAACCGGTAATTTCAAACGGAAATATATCGGCATACAGCAAGGCAATCTATACACGTGCTGTTTCGTACTTTGCTTTTGAAGACCTCAGGATCATCGGCGGAGCATTGTTTCGTGTTGACGAGGATCCCAAAGGGGTGCATCATATAAGACTTTCGCGCCTCGAATTTGAGGGCGAAGGCGCTGCATTCTTCAATGTCTATCAGCCGGCCAATACTCCTGAACCAAACACCGGCAATCCGTGTCACCATATAGAACTCGAATATTCGCTTTTTAAAGATACACAGGGACAGGATGCTTTCAATGTGACCGCCACACAGGGATATAACCATTTTCACCACAACCGGTTCATAAACGTCAATGAGGAAGCCATTGATATAGGCGGCGGTGAAAACAGTGTTATCGAGTACAATTATATTTCCGGTACTACAGCAAACGGAATAAAGGCACATTCACAGTTCATAAAGCAAAGAGGCGTGGTGATCCGGGGTAATCATATAGTTATAGGAAAGGATAATTATAATTATGCACTGGCTCTTGAGAATGTGTCAGACGCGAAAGTGTACAACAATACACTTGTCGGGTTTTATTCAGCGTTTTTAGGCTGGCAGCATGCAAATCCTCCGCTTGTCACCGAATCTGATCCGGCTAAAGACATGTCGGGCAATTATTTCATCAACAATGTTTTTTATGGCGTCGTAATAATAGGACAGGCAAAGGATGTCCGGTACTCCTACAGAAACGGTTCAAGTGCCGTTATAAAACACGATGACATCTGGGATGACAACCATTTTATCAGGAATCAGTTCTACAGCGATCAGGATTCAAAAAAAATAAGAATATTTAATTTCAGGGGAAAAATCAATTACGATGCATCCACGGCACCATACGGACGCTATTATTCCGAACTGAAAAAAGATGAAATCAATATCTCTGAAAAACAATTCTACAAACTGTGGAGCAAAAATAAAAATGTAAGCGATGATGTTTACGGTGACCCGTCGTTTGTGCGCCCGGAATGGTACTCTGCGGAGGATCCGGGGGATTATCACCTTTCTGATGATTCGGATGCACGGGAAAACGGAATGAATATTCCTGAATACTTTTACGATATAGAGAATAATCTTATTCCCCAGGGTGTCAAACCCGATAAGGGTGCATACCAAAGCTCGGGCAAGCCGTCCACTGGTGACATAAAACGGCCGGGAATAAAGGCTGTGCTGGCAGATGAGCCTTCGACAATAATGGTAATGTTCAGCGAACCAATGGATTTAGCATCTGCTACAGATATTTCCAACTACACTATTAGCAACGGGGTAAAAATCAAATCGATAGTGGCGGACGACAATGCCAGACTGTTTGCCCTGAATACTACTCCACATATGCCCGGTGAGAGGTACCTGATTACAGTCTTAAATGTCCGCGACCTTGCAGGAAATATAATTGACCCGGCACTTGGCAGCTATGCCTATTCGTTCGGCGATATTTCAAATGGCGGAATGATAGAAGAAAATAACCCCAGAGACGATAAACCGGAAACAGACGGTGCAGCAGTATCAGAAGAACTTACTCTCGAACAGAACTATCCTAATCCATTCAACTCTTCCACGAATATAGTATTTACTCTCCCGAAAGAACAGCCGGTCAGTATTGTACTGTATAATGTTACGGGTGAGGAAGTAAATAGAGTATACGGAGGCATAAAGAAAGCCGGCAGTCATAGTATGCTGCTGGACTTCAGCGGTCTGGCCTCCGGAATATATTTTTGCAGGATTTCGACACCCGACAGAACACTAATTAAAAAAATGTTCCTCATGAAATGAGCAGGATTACCGCGCCGGTTTTACAGGTCCTGCTCACCCACTAAAACCGCGCGCAATCAGAATCCAAACTGCAGACAAACTGCATCAGGTGAAGGATATTATTGGCCAAGTGACAATTATTCTCCACTTCCAGGCTTCGTTTTGCCTCAATTTCATATGAGATCAGTCTGTCCTGTTAAATAATCCTCTGGCATGCCTATTGAAAACTATACGTCATATCCGAATAAACGGATATATGAAAAACGTTCATTGATTTCATAATTATTTACAGGTTACTCATGTATTATTTAAGAGCTAAAGATCGGAGAAAATTATCGCATTTAAAATATTTGCTATTTTTCTTTTTAATGCTGACCGTTGTTTCAGAAGCCAGGACTTATTACATTTCGTCCTCATCGGGAAATGATTCCAATGCAGGTACTTCACCTTCCAGTCCGTGGAAATCTCTCACAAAGTTGTACAATTCATGGAGCAGCATTACTGCGGGCGACAGCATCCTCTTGAAAAGAGGGGACACTTTCGCTCCATCATCAGTGTCCAACCGTGGCGTGATAGAAATCCCAAAGGATAAAAGCGGAAATGCAAATGGCTATATAACGATTGGAGCATACGGATCCGGTTCAAAACCAGTCGTTTCCAATTCAAATGTCAGCAGCTTCAGTTACGGAGTTTACGCCAAGACGCTGTCATATTTCGTTATACGCGATCTCAAGATTACCGGCGGCATGTACTTCTTCCCCGGCGACGGTGATCTCGGGGCGCATCATGTAAAACTTCTGAACCTGGAACTCGAGGGCAGCAGCCTTCTGTTTCTGAATCCTTATCAGCCGGCCAATACACCGGAGCCTAATGTAGGCAAACCGCTGCACCACATCGAAGTGGGTTACTGCGTATTCAGAAATTCAACCGGTGAAGATGCATTCAATATTGCTGAAACACAGGGTTTTAACTGGTTCCACCACAATCAGTTCTATAATGTGGAGGAGGAAGCTATAGATATGGGCGGCGGTGACTCGAGCATAGTCGAATATAACCTAGTATCCGGTACAACCGCCAACGGTATAAAGCTTCATTCACAGTTTATGAGACAGACTAATACAATAGTAAGAGGAAACGTGATAAACCTTGGTGCAGGCAACTACAGTTATCCTCTTGCATTTGAGGTCACCCAGGGCGGCAAGGTTTACAACAATACATTCGTCGGCGTTCAGTATGCCGCATTTCTGGGGTGGCTGCATGCCAATCCTCCATTGATCAGCAATCCGAAAAATAACTCGCTCGACATGAGCAACAACGAGTTCTATAATAATATATTTTATGGAACTGTGATAGTTGGTATTGCAAAGGGTGTTACATATACATACCGGAACGGATCAAAAGCAACCATCACTCACGACGAAATATGGGACGACAACTATTTTTCCAATAATATATTCTATACTCCGTACGATACAAAGAAGATCAGGGTGTTTTACTATTCCGGTACGATCACTTATAATGCAAGCGTTGCTCCTTACGGCAG
>JBLMZS010000048.1:0-76057 GCA_050258935.1 Bacteroidota bacterium | reverse complement strand
TTTTTTACTGAACCCAGACTGCTGAGTCTGCTCTGAAGGTCATATGCAATCACGTCTGCTTCGGAGAGCAGCACGTATCCGGTGGCAGCTTTGACGCGCCTGATTTCCTGGAGAAGTTTCTCCTGTGTTTTTTCGCCGAACCCTTTGAGTCCGGCAAGTTTATTTTCCAGACATGCCTTCTCAAAATCCTCGAGGTTTTTCACACCCAGGATGTCGTAGATCTGTTTGATCTTGCGTGCTCCCAGTCCGCGTATCCGGAGGAGTTCAGTGAGTCCTTCGGGTATGCCGCTTTTCAGCCGGTTATATTCCTCGCTGATGCCGGTGTTATAATATTCTGTGATTACGGCAAGTATCCCCTTCCCTATTCCCTTAACATTTTTAATTGTGCCGTCCACTATCATAGGAGCTATATCGGCAGGCAGTGATTCAACTGCATTTGCGCCGTTCCGGTAGGCAGAGATTTTGAAAGGGTTATCACCCTTGAACTCCAGCATATCGGCAATATCACTCAGCAGTACCGAGATTTCATTTTTCAGTGACATATATTGATCTTTTAAGTTTATTATTGAAATAGTTTAATGATCAGGTCCATCTGAAATAATGTAGAAAAAAAGCCGAAAAATGCACCTGCAATCAGCTGTGCCGGGGTATGGCATTTCAGTTTGAGTCTTGCCCAGGCAAGCAGCAGCAGCAGCGTGAGAAAGTAAAAGGCGCTGAAACCCACTGCATAGGTGAGGGCCGCCAGAGGTCCCGAGATACCCAGCAGGTGCGCGCTGATCTTCCAGTGCCTGTTGATGAATATTACGATGAGAGTATTGGAGATATAGCAGAACCAGAATGCAGAAATGACCGGGTGTACGTGCATGATCATCAGCACGAGCAGTCCGAGCGTATAGATGCCAATGGCGACAAAATACGGGATAGTGCGTTCGTCTTTTACAGAAGCGTCAAGATCGGTCACTTTCCCCTTTTTCCAGAAATAGACAAACATGGCTATCTGGAAAAAGAAGCCGAAGCTAAGTGTGACACCCAGGACACCCAGACTTTTGCTTAAATCGTGTTCGAGATAGAATGCCAGGAAAGAAAACAGCAGCAGTGTAAAACTCGGCGGCACAAACAGTGTGGATACTATACGCGCGAGTTTTTCAGAGTTAGTACGGTCTTTCAATTTTTACCTATCAGAGATTTTTCAGGATTATAATTTAGCAAAGAAAATGAAATATCGGATCATCTTTATCCAAAGTCCCCCTCTCTCCAGAGGGGTGTTCGTCCATACACGGACGGACGGGGTGTGTTCTCATAAACCTGGCTGTTAATTATTTTGACTTAACAGGTCAGTTTCCGGCTGTACGGTTTCCTGACCGGCAGCATAGGAATTCAGTTCGTCGAGATATTTCAGCAGCAGGGTTTCCACCGACTGATAGTCAAGAAGTCTCATCAGTTCCTGGCGAATAGCCGAAACTCCATGCAGTCCTTTCAGATATATTGAGTAATATTTCCTGAATTCCAGAATTGCACGCCTGTCGCCCTTAATTACGATCGAATCCTTCAGGTGCCAGAGTGCCGTTTCAATACGCATCTGAGGAGTAATTACAGTCGAAACCGCGCCGGTATTCAGCAGTTCCTTAGCTTCCCTGAACAGCCAAGGGTTTCCTATGGCGCCACGGGCAATCATTACGGCATCGGCACCGGTCGTGTCAAAAGCTTCCTTAACATCCTGGGCGGTAAATACGCCTCCGTTGAGGGCCACTGGAATACTGATAGCTTCTTTCACGCGGGCTATCCATTCCCACATCGGATCACCTGAATGCCCCATCATGCGTGTGCGGCAGTGTATCGTAAGCGCCTTGGCTCCGGCATCTTCTATGCGTTTTGAAACATCAATTATTTCGATAGATTCCAGATCCCACCCGATACGAGTCTTTACCGTAACGGGCAGCTCAACTGCATCCACGATTGACTTTACCATCCGCTGCATATAAGGCGGATCCTTCAGAAGTCCTGCACCAGCACCGCGTCTGGCGACTTTCTTTACCCAGCAGCCCGCGTTAATATCTATCAGTTCCGGCTGTTCTTTTTCTGCTATCCTGGCAGCTTCTACCATGGAATCAATGTTCTCGCCGTAGATCTGTATACCGACAGGTCTTTCAGCGTCGGTTATTTCAAGTTTCTTTTTTGTCTTTTCGACAGAACGTATGAGTCCCTCAGAATTTACAAACTCCGTGTATACAACATCCGCACCCATCTGCTTGCAGACATTTCTGAAAGATATATCCGTTACATCCTCCATGGGTGCCAGGAGCAGAGCCTTTTCTATATTTATTTTTCCTACGCTGAACACTTATATTATTTCCCTGATGATTATTAAAACGTTACTTATTGAACCGCTGCGACCTGAGCAGTACCAGGCTGAAAAGGAAAGAAAAGAACATGAATACTGCTCCGGTAATGAACGGAAACTCATATCCTATATATTCGAAAGAAAATCCGCCCCATAAAGGGCCCAGCACTCTTGCAAGTGCAGAGAGCGACTGATTAAGTCCCAGCACACCTCCCTGTTCACTCTCACCTGCATATTTGGATATCATGCTGAGCACCACCGGCTGAAGCATGCCTGTGCCCACTGCCTGTATGGATATGATCAGAGCCACTCCGGCAAAATTACCGCCGTAAGGCAGCAGTCCGAGTCCGAAAATCATGATGAATGTGCCTGCTGCTATCAGTACCTTATCCTTTATTTTACCCGCCAGAAACTTTATAAGTCCGCCCTGAACAGCAGCGCTGACAACGCCCATAATGGTAAACAGATACCCGACGTGCCGGTCGTTGAGTTTATATACCTTGTTTCCGAGCAGTGCAAACGTACCGAATATATTTGCGCTCGAAAATGTAACCAGAAAGAACAGAAATATCAGTATGCTTATGTCCGAATTTTTCAGGACTTTCCGTGTAAATTCCACGTCGAAGATTTTACCCAGCGGTGCAGCAGGCGCCTTGCCGACAGTATTTTGTCCAAAATTAAGAGATTCTTTCAGCATAAAGAATGCAAAAAACAGGGCCGTAAATGAAAACCCGGCGCTCACAAGTCCTGCAACAGAATAACCGAATCCGGAAAGAAATCCGCCTACCATGGGTCCCAGCATAAATCCCATGCCGAAAGCCATACCGATAAGGCCCATTCCCTTAGATCGTTCTTCGACGGGAGTGACGTCAGCAATATATGCCTGTGCAACCGCTATATTGCTGCCGCCGAATCCTGCTAGCAGACGCGAGAGCAGCAGCAGCCAGAATGAATTGGCAAAGCTGAATATTATGTACGATATCACAGTCGATACGAGTGAGATCAGGATCAGCGGGCGTCTGCCGTATTTATCGGACATTCGGCCCATGATCGGGTTAAAAATAAACTGGACGAGTGAAAAGCTGGCAAAGAGGATGCCGATTTCGAAGTCGGTGATGCCCAGTTGTTTGCTGGCAAAAATCGGAAGTATCGGAATAAGTATTCCGAAGCCAAGCAGATCAATAAAAACGGTCAGAAAAATGATAAGCAGCGCGGTTTTCTTCATTAAGTCTATAATCTTTCTATAATTGCACGGGTAATCCCGTCGGTGCCGACGAAATTTTCCGGATTGATATCTTTAGTGACAAATTTTCCTTCTTCAATAACAGATGCAACGGCCTTTTCTATCCTTGCGGCAGTCTCATGCTCACCCAGATCGCGCAGCATAAGCACTGAAGCCAGTATAATGGCGCACGGATTTGCAAGGTTTTTCCCTGCGATGTCGGGTGCCGAACCGTGTACCGCCTCATAGATAGCGACGTCGGGACCGATATTGGCGCCAGGTGCGAGTCCGAGTCCTCCGACCAGTCCGCTTGCGAGGTCAGACAAAATATCGCCGAACAGGTTAGTCGTAACAATCACGTCGAACTGGTATGGATTCATGACCATCTGCATAGCCATATTGTCTATTATGCGGTCGTTAAATTCGATTTCAGAATATTCAGACGCAATTTCGCGCGCCACATCGAGAAACAGTCCGCCAGTAAACTTCAATATATTAGCTTTGTGAACTGCAGTAACCTTTTTCCTTTTATGGCTGCGGGCATATTCGAATGCATAGCGCAGAATTCTTTCGCATCCGCGTCTGGTTACGATACCGATGGTTTCAGCTGCCGATTTTGAGCTGTCGATATAGTGTTCTATGCCGGAATAAAACTCCTCGAGGTTTTCGCGGAAAATGATCATATCGATATGGTCATAGAGCGTTTTTATACCCCTGAACGTTTTTGCCGGGCGTTCATTCACATACAGATCGAACTCCTTGCGGAGAGCAACATTTATGCTGCGGAAGCCTTTTCCGATGGGGGTAGTAAGCGGACCTTTGAGAGCCACGCGGGTTTTCCGTATAGAATCGATGACCTGCTGAGGCAGAGGGTCTTTATATTCATCTATCGCTTTAAGTCCGGCCAGCTGGACGTCCCATTCAATATCGACGCCGCTGTGTGCAAGCACCTCGACAGCAGCGTTAGTAATATCGGGACCTATTCCGTCGCCCGGAATAAGAGTTATGTTATAAGCCATAGGAAGTCCGTTTTTTTAATCCAAGCCAAAATCTTTATTATAAATAATGCAAAATTTCTAATATATACACATCATAAAAATAACAAAAAATCGCCCAAATTTCAGCCAGGAATTGTGCAAAGTACATTGTTTGACCTCAATATACAGAGTGGGACTACTATTAACGCTCAACAAACTCCTTTTTATTTTCATCCCAGATTAGTAGGAAAGGTTTGCTGTAGGAAGAGAAGTCGGAATAATAACCTGACGGATCTTCAGGGAAATTTACAATTATCATCCGGCTATCTGCCTTAAATTTGTAACCAAGCGTAGCCATCGGGCCGTTGTATACTTTTCCAGTCAAAGCATCGACCACAACGCTTACCTGACACTCAGTTCCGCAGCCCCAGGAAACAAAACAGTAGTGTCCGGCAAAATTGACTTTTTCCTGTTCGCATGTTTCTTTTATACGCGTCCTGAATCTTTTCGCGTCAGCATTGCTGTTCCAGTCAACCGATATTTTCTTTTTTTTGGAGACAGAAGCAGTCTTAAAGTCATCGAACAAGGCGTGAGGCTCAAATCTGATCATAACGTCATTTATTTTATTAGTCAGGCGGTCACCGAGTACGTAAACGTCATTATTTGCCGAAGCATATAAAGTGTCCCTTTTATCAGAAGGCTCATTTGGCTGCGTGGTTTGCTGTGCCTGTGCTCCGCAGAAAAAAAGGATTACCAGTATGGTTATATTGAGCAGTATTTTCACTTCTATCTCCATTTTGGGTGTTATTCGGGCACTGAAAATTTTGACATAACAGGTACCCCGGGATTTGTCGGTTAATTTACATCTACAGGTATTGAAGATGATGTGTCAGAAAAATGTGTCTCCATTTGAGGAATGTAAATACAGAAATCTATGATATATTATTTATTTGTGTCAGGTATCTCCTGGCGCCAGAAATGATTTTTGTTATTCCGTGCAAATTAAAAAATATTTTTATTCCAGACAAACACTAAATATAATAGCGATCCACGGGTTTCACCCGTGGAACCCCGGATTATCCTCTCCGGGTTGCTTGCTGGCATTTTTTGCTTGCGAAATTCCCGGTTTAATATTATTCTATATAAAGGAACGACTATGTGCAAAGAAGAAAATGTGCATGCCACGGTCATGGACCCGATTATATTTAATTAAACTAACTTAGAGGTGCCGGTATGTTTGTCACGAGCAAAAGGAAAAAAGAAGCCCTGATAAGGGGACTTATAATTGGCGGTACGGTCGGTAGTATTTTTACACTTCTGTTCACTCCCAAGAGCGGACACGACGTGCGCGGCGATATTAAAGACGGAGTTGATAAATCCATTGATGCCGCGCGCCGCCAGGGTGAAAAACTTGCAGCAGAAGCCAAAACAGCGGCAAATGATATTACAACTAAGGCGAACCAGCTGCTTAAGCTTACAAAAGATTATGCCTCCGGAAAGTATAAGGGCACCTCAGAAGCATTCATGAATGAATATCAGCGCCTCAGAGCTGCAGTCGCTTCCGCAATAGACACTTACAGACACTACGAGACAGGTACAACTGATACTGAAAATATGGTAGAGGATATATTTGAGGGGTATTCGAATGAATCTCTGCCCAAACACGAAGGTATGGGCAGAAGAAAAATGTAAAAATTGGCTGTCATTCTGAGTAAGTAGGAAAACTGTGTTAAATCTTACCTTTAATCATGGGAACCAGAAAAATGCAGCATGCCCGCGATTTATGTGCTTACTCAGAATGACAATTCCGGCTATTCTTCCCCGTAAAGGTCTTCAAGCTCATCTTCGGAAGCTTCTCTGAGATCGATTTCTTCCGAATATGTCTCGCTTATGATTTCTCCCTCTTCATCAGCATCCAGTTCAATCCAAACGCCATCTTCTTCTTCGGAAGCTGCACCGTTTTCAGGATCCCCTTCAGGATGATATTCCATCCATACAATCGTAGGTGAATAGTATTTATCCCCGATTTTAACGCACTGAATGCCTTCACTGGGGTGCTCTACAATTTCAGAACCTTCCTTAAACTTGAAGTTATTGATTACTGTTGCATTGACAAGTTTCATATTTCCTCATTAGATTTTTAAATAATATAGTATAAATATAATGTAATTCCTGGCGAATAAAAATTCTATTGTCTGATACATATCATTCTTGAATTTTTTTTTCGTTCTAATAGCCCGGCTGCAAAAGGAACTTTATTGGAATTTCAAGCGTCTAATATTTTTATTGTCTTCTTAAAATAATATCAGGAAAAACTGTCTATGAAAAGAACATTTCAATCTATGAGGGCCGGTGTTATGCTGCTGGCTTTCACAGTTTCTTTTAACACAACATTTGCCCAGAGTACACCTGATGCCGTAAAACCACTCGACAGGAAAAATATGGACCTGAACATAAGTCCTGCCGCGGATTTTTACGAGTATGCAAACGGTACCTGGCTTAAGAATAATCCTATTCCCGGTGCATACGGAAGATGGGGGGCTTTTGAGGAGTTACAGGAAAGGAATAACACAAAACTGCACGCACTGCTCGAGGGTGCCGCAGCAAATAAAAACGCGGTGAAGGGTTCCGATCTGCAGAAAATCGGAGACTTTTACTCGTCAGGTATGGATTCGGCTGCAATAGAAAAAGCCGGCATCAATCCCCTTTTGCCCGAACTGAAGAAGATCGATGCCATTAAATCAATTGCAGATGTGAAAAACTCAGTCGCTCACCTGCACCAGATGGGAATATATCCGTTGTTCGATTTTTACGGCGAACAGGATGCAAAAAATTCCACAATGATAATAGCTCAGCTTTCGCAGGGGGGACTCGGTCTGCCGGACAGGGATTATTATGTGAATGAAGATGAACAGTCAAAGGAACTGAGGAATGAATACCTGAAGCACGTTTCTAATATGCTTCAGCTGCTCGGTGAATCGAAGGCTGATGCTGACAAAGACGCCAAGGTCGTAATGGAAATTGAGACCAGGCTGGCAAAAGCTTCTTTTACGCTCCTTGAGCTGCGCGACCCAAACGCTACATACAACAAGATCTCGCTGAAGGAACTAAGGAAGATCTCGCCTGACTTCAACTGGGACGTATATTTTAAGAACATCGGACTTGCAAAGCCAGGCGACATAAACGTTGTACCTTCCAAATTCTTTACGGAAGTCAGCAAGATGACACGTGACCTGAAGGTTGCCGACTGGAAAACATATCTGCGCTGGCACCTGATACACAACTCCGCTGCTTACCTGTCATCACCGTTTGTTCAGGAGAATTTCAATTTCTACGGAAAGAAACTTACAGGTGCAAAGGAAATGCGCCCGAGGTGGAAACGCATTATTGCTTCTACTGATGATGCTCTGGGAGAAGCACTGGGACACGTATACGTGGAAAAGTATTTCCCACCAGAGGCTAAAAGCCGCGCTCTGAAGATTGTATCGAACCTGAAAGAAGCATTCGGCGAAAGGATTAAGAATCTTCCATGGATGAGCGATGAAACGAAGAAACAGGCTCTGACAAAACTGAATGCATTCGGAGTAAAGATCGGGTATCCGGATAAATGGACCGATTACTCATCTCTCGAAATAAGTCGTGACTCTTATGTAACGAATGTACTTAATGCAAACAGATTTGCATTTAAGAAGAATCTTGAGAAGATCGGAAAACCGGTTGACCGAACCAAGTGGGAAATGACTCCTCAGACTGTCAATGCGTACTATCATCCAATCATGAATGAAATTGTATTTCCGGCAGGCATACTTCAGGCTCCGTTCTTTGATGTCAATGCGGACGATGCAGTAAATTACGGAGCAATGGGTGTCGTTATTGGACACGAAATGACACACGGATTTGACGATCAGGGCCGCCAGTATGCAGCAGACGGTAATATCAAAGACTGGTGGACAAAGGAAGACGGTGATAAGTTCAATGAGCGCTCAAAGGTTATAATTGACCAGTTCAGCGGATATACACCGCTCGATACAAATCATATCAACGGTGAACTGACGCAGGGTGAAAACATTGCGGATCTGGGCGGACTTAAGATTGCATTCCAGGCGATGAAGAAATCATGGGAACAGAACGGTAAACAGCCCGAAATAGACGGCTTTACACCCGAGCAGCGTTTCTTCCTTTCATATGCACAGGTATGGAGAAACAACGTCAGAAATGAAACTGCTCTGCTCCGTCTGAAGACCGACGTGCATTCACCGGGCAAATACAGGGTTCTGGGACCATTGTCAAATCTCACCGAATTTTACGAAGCCTTCGGAGTAAAACCAGGAGATCCGATGTACCGTCCTGCTGAAAAACAGGTCGCTATCTGGTAGGAAGATAAGACTGCTGTTTTTAGCAGCAAAGATTAAAAGCCCGGCTCATTCGAGAGTCCGGGCTTTTTTAATGTCCATTTTTGCAGAAAACAAAAAAGCCTGTCCGAATTTACATTCAGACAGGCTTTCGTTTTTTTGCTGCCCCGTCAGGGGTCGAACCTGAACTTTCCTGATCCAGAGTCAGGCGTGTTGCCAATTACACCACGGGGCAAATTTTAGTATGTAAATATATGAATTTTTCGCACTTATTTCCAAGATAAAAATTCATTTTTTATCATTTTTATTTCCTTATGCTGTTTAATGGCACTTGACTGTAACCGGCAATTTGACTTAATTATAATTGTGAGCATGGTATCGCTGTGCGCGCGATTCTCTTACTCAATCAATTGTATGCTCCTGTTAAATGTGGTTCTATCCGCCAACAATATAGGAGATGCTTAGTGAAAAATAATATCAGGTCTTACACATATTGAACTGTTTCCGACGGATCCCTCAAAGGATCCGTCTTTTTTTGTTATACCGATTTTTTGTATATTACTTTCCTGAAGCGGCATTTCTTCAATAACAACAGTCAGACCATGAAGCATATTTTTTCCATACTGCTTTTCATTTCCGCAGTCACAAGCTACATATCGGGCCGGACAGGCACGGATTCCTTTGAATTTGAATATTTTACATCTGTTGGACAATTTACTTCGGCATCCGCATTCTCCTTCGATGCTGCAGGAATTCCGTACGTCACGGATGCTGCGAAAAATGAGTTATATAAACTTGACAGCTACGGGAATGTACTGAATTACGCGGGCGGCTACGGATGGGATGCGGGTTATTTTGATTCTCCGGCTGACATTTTTGCAACCATGCTGAATATTTATGTGGCCGACAAGAACAACCACAGAATATCAGTGTTCGATAAGGATCTGAACTATCTTTATATGCTGAACGGCAGGAATGAGCGTTCGGATAATACGGAAGAATCTGAATTTACATATCCGGCTTCTGTTGCGGTCAATACCTCGGGAGATTATCTGGTACTTGATTCAGGCAATAAAAGGATTATGAAATTTGATTCGCGCGGCAACTTCCTGCTTATGTTCGGCAATTATCAGTCGGGAAAGTTTCAGCTGAACAATCCCGGCAGGCTTGCAATTGCAGGACAGACAATAGCAGTAAGTGATGACAGCACGGTGTTTCTTTTTGATCAGTACGGAAACGGATTGGGCAGTCTGAGCATGCCGGATGCAGTTACGGGGCTGCAGGCAAATGACAACTATCTTACAGTATACAACGACAGCAGCGTAGTAATAATTGATCTGAATCAGGGACTCCGGAACGGAGCAGTAATAAAGGCGGTGTTTGACTTGAAAGGAAATAAAATCGTTTCAGCAGTCTACAGGCAGGAGAATCTCTTCATACTTACGATGAAAGAGATCCTGGTATACAGCAGAAAAAAAGGCTGATTTAACCAGCCTTTTTATGCAACTGCTTTAACTACTTTATTGCTTTTAATGCAATTCGTGCAAACTTTCATTTTTGTCTTTTTTCCATCAACCATTGCATTAACATTCTGCAGGTTGGGCAGCCATCTTGTTTTGGTTCTGTTGTGGGCATGACTGACATTGTGACCGGTAATAGGGCCTTTTCCACAGATCTCACAAACTCTAGACATTATACCTCCGTTTATTTCAAGACTCAAATATAAATGTATTTTATTTATTTTTCAACATTTAATACTTAGAATTTTATTATTTTTATTTTTCAGAATGACATTCGGAGCGATATTGATATATATTGCAGCCGCGGCTACACGCCTCTAAGATTTTCTTTTCTTCCCGTACTTACAGCACGGGGAAATGGGTGGCGAATATCCGGTCATAGGGCTGCGCCCTATGCTTACATATATCAGTCCTTACAGGACTGAAGACAAAGATATTAGGAATTGATAGTTGTATATATAACACTCTGCAGAACTGAAGATTTGAATACCTGAAACTATTTACTGGTGGTTCTTTTTAGAGCATGTTGGTAAGCCAGATTTCAAATGCAGATAATCTGTATTGCAGATAATCTGTATTGCAGATAATCTGTATTGCAGATAATCTGTATTGCAGCTTTGCCCTGAAGGGGCAAATATATGTCAGCGCAGGGCTTTCAGCCCTGCGTAAAGAGATCACCCACCCAAAAACGCACGCTGTAAGTGTGCGGAGAAGGGTTTTGTGTAACAGAATTTAATAAATAAATGAATATAAGAAAAATAGCATTGGGATTTTTTGCGGCACTGACGGTGTGGATGGCGGGAATTGTGTTCAATCTTATTTGCGCCATAGCAGATAATAATCTGCTGGTGTTTTCACCCGCGGTTAAACTTATGTATTCGCACGTATGTCATCAGCTCCCGGCTAAGACTATCTCTGTCAGCGGCATGCCGTTTATGCTCTGCGCAAGGTGCAGCGGACTTTATACAGGTGCCTTCATTATGTCATTACTGCTGCTCCTGCCAGTTAATGGAGGCGCGGCATTGAGCCGCCGCATGAATTTCCGGCACCTGATATTCATTTCACTGCCCATGCTGGCCGATACAATTCTGTACAGAACTGGATTATACAGTTATTCAAAAACTTTGGCATTTGTTACCGGAATACTTTCAGGTTCGGCGGGTTTTTTATATATTTTGGGTGCGTTTGATAAAAGATTTTTTACTACAACTAATTCCAGGAACTGATTTGAAAAAATACCTCCCGGCGCTTGTATGCGGTTTTGCTGCAGGAGTGCTGAATATTGTACCGATAGTTAAAAGTTTTTCCTGCTGCTTTATCGTTCCGGTTGCAGCATACTTTGCGCTAGTCCTTTATCTGAAATCCAATAAGGATATTCATACAATAAAAGCCCCGCAGGCAGTATTTCTGGGAATCTTTACAGGTCTGTTTGCCGCGCTGTTCTCTACTGCGTTTGACACACTCATACTTTTTATTACACGTAACAGCGATCTGCAGAATGCTGTACGCGAATTTGAATCTGTGCTCAGAAATCTTCCGCAGGACGATGTAAAAAAAGACGTGCTGGATATGATGTACAGAATGGCAAATGATATTACAAATTACGGATTCTCTTTCCTGTACACCGCATCAGTTCTTGTAAGCAGTATAATCATGGACTCGATATTCGGACTCATCGGCGCGCTGATCGGAATGCGTGTTATCAACAACAGAAATAATGAAATGTCAAAATAGACCGGAATTTACAAATGATTTCAGCACTTGTATTTTTTATTCATCTTGTTTTTGTCACAGTAGTATTCACAAAGAAATGGCAGACTGAATCAATTACAGCTGCCGCTACAAATCTTGCACTCATCATAATACTGTTTTCAGTGGGATGGTCGATTACCGGTATGATTGCAAAACTGGTTATGGAAAAAGAAGGGTTCGGACTCTATTTTGACCGCGATACATTTTCGCTGGTGCTGCTGACCATAGGAGAGTATTTCTTTTACAGGATGTACTACTCTGAAAAGACTGCCGAATAAATTATTAATTATGAATTCTGAATTAAAGCACATTCATAATTCAGAATTCATAATTAGAGGCATCATCTTACCATGGCTGCGGCGGCCTGAGCATCTTTTAAGCTCTTAAATCCGCCAATGCGCACCCGGTACCATACAACTTTTCCTTCTCCGCCTGAGGTAGTGATGAACGCATTGTATCCGCTTTTTTTCAGGCGCTCTGCCTCTTTTACTGCAACTCCCTTTGTCTTCCATGAAGAGATCTGAAGCATATAATTGCTGCCGTCCGAGAATATGTTTTCCCCTACTCTCTTTTCCGCATTGCTGACTGGACTGACTGCAACACCGGCTTTCTGTTCTTTTGCTGCTGCAGGAGGCGGAGTCTGCGCTGCTGCAGCTTGTGTTTTATTGCCGCCGTTATTGGGTTTTACAACACCGGCACGCTGCTGTTCTGGCTGCTGCTGTGACAGCTGTGCCTGGGCTTCAGAGTTTGCAGTATCTACGGTACCTTCATTTGTGTTCGACAGTTCAGGAACAACAGTGACCGGAATATCATATTGTCTTTCAATTATCTGAGTCTGTATTTTCCCTGCCTGCTTACCTGCGGGTGACACCGGAGCAACTTCAGATCCTGAAAAGAAGAAGAAGTATATCCCGCCTGCAGTCACCGCAACAAATGCAATTACAAGCGTCAGGAACAATGGTGAAATTCGCCTGCTTGCCCTGAGTGACTCATCCTCTCCCGATACCGCTGCCTCAGGTAAACTTTCATCGTCGTGCCCAAGACCAGGTTCATATGTATCAGGTTCAGGCTCTGCAGGAGGCGGCGTCTGTGAATCGAGTGCGGCGGTTTGTTTTTTCAGTTCTTCTTCGAATGAATCTACGACAAATGATTCCTCGCCTACCGGCTCACCTTCAACCTCGAGCGTATGGAATTCCTCGCCTTGTGCAGAATCATCAGAAATTATCTGCCAGGGATCAGGTTCTGCCGCAGCTGTATCCTGGTTGGTATTGTACATGCTGATCAGGTCTTCGATTTCCTTCATCTCATCAGGATTCAGGCTCTGCAGATCCTCATTGCCGGGTGTCCCTGCAGTAGCATCAGTCTGATCCGGGAAATCCATCATAGCATTAAAATCGGGGGCAAACGCGTTATCAATGTTAAAATCCGTTTCCGGCAATATGCTTGTCTCGGGTAACGTATTATCCGGAATTTCTTCCTGCACCGGTTCCAGCGGAATGTCGAACTGAATCGGTTCCTCAATCTTTGTTTCACCGGTATTCTGCAGATCCGGCACTATCTCCTCAGGCGCAGGATTCATAAAATCAGGTGCAAAGTCTGCAGACTCTCCTGTTTCGGGTGCCAGGCTGCTTATTTCAGCTTCAAGCTCTATACTTTCTTCATTCTCCGGCATTGCTTCCGGAAATTCATTCATAACACCGACATTATCAACTACATCAGATTCATTTATCCTGGTGTATTTTATGTTGAAATTGCTCAGACTAACGGCGCCTGATAATAATCTATCTGCCTTTTCCTCAAAACCCTTCTGCTGCAGCAGAAAAGAAGATTTCATCATCAGTTCTTTTTTCGCCGATGCGGAAACCGGGATAAGCGGTTTCTTTACGGATAAGTTGAATACAGAATCGTTGACATCAGATTCCAGCTTGTCGAGATTCTGCATCCTGAAGCACAATACTTTTCCCTCTTCCTTATTTTCGTATTTAAGAGGCATAAAGATCAGGTAGTAAGGTGACTCATACAGATTTTCAGATACAGTTTCATTATCAGCCGCAGGTGCTTCGCCTGAGATATTGAACAGAAGATTATCCGTTTTATTGACAAATCTGAATAACGGATCCTCTTTTCCTGCAGCAAACTCTTTCTGCGCATTTTTCCTTTTCAGCTGAAAAATGCCCAGCTCAGGAATCTTGACCGATCCGTTGAGTTCGAGGGATTCCGAAATCTTCTGCAGAAAAACACTCAGCGCAATTCTGGCGTCATTGCCTTCGGCACCGAACATTTCCGCTATTTTTTGTAAAAATTCTTCTTTGTTCATTTTGATTTTTTTGTTTGCCGGAATAATATAAACAAAATATTTTTAAGCGGCAAAAATAAAATATTTCTCCATAAATGCAGCTGTATTCAGCATCACCATCTGTACTGTATACCAAACGCTATATCTATAGGCTTCTGTTTATATCCGCGCCACAGATAATTCTTATTGTCGAACAAATTAGAGAGTTCGGTAAAAATCTCGAAATTTTTCATTATATCATACCCCAGCCTGCCTCCGGCATTAAAATAGCCCGGAATGCTGCGGCTGTTCACACTATCGGTATAAGCCTTTGAGCTGAACACTACGCTGGCTTCTGCAGACAATCCGAAATCAAATTTGTATGAATATCGCAGGTCTCCCGTAAGAAACGGCTGATACGGCAGTGTCTTGTCGTTATTGTCCCTTGTATCGTTGAAGGCAATGCCTCCGTAAAATTTACCATACGGACCGAGATGGAACAGCAGATTTCCAAATGCAGTTACCTGTTTACCGTCAGTCCTGTTGACGCTGAAAAAGCCCCTGTCTGCGGTGTCTGTAAAATAATAGTAATCGCCGAGTTTCGCGTAGCTCATTCCTGCGTTGATCTCGAAATAGGTTTCATACTCGTATCTGGCAGCGACCTCAATTTTGTTTTTGCTCTTATAGAACAAATAATCCTGCTGCGGCTCATAATACCTGTTTATAAGCGTAATATCCCGCAATGACATAAAATGAGCTTCAGGTTTGAAGCTGCCGAATATTGACAGCTGGTCTGAGAGTCTGATCGCAATTGATGCTACAGGAGAAAACATGTGCATTGAATCAGCGGATGCATACATGATACCGGCACCGACCTTCAGGTTCTCGGCAAGTTTATAGTCAACTGTAGTAAGCAGATTGAAGAAGCTGCCGCCGCTGATGCCGTCAGAAATCTTCTTTTCGAATGTCTGATTTTTGTACTGCAGGTTTCCGTTGAACTCAAAACTGCCGAAACGGTTGCGTGTAAACCCTTCCAGCGAAAATACATTTTCGTTCAGGTCACGGTCTTTCAGGTAAAAAATATCGTCGCCAAACAGTAATCCGTAATTAAATTTCTCATCGAGCATATTCCTGAAATTCAGTTTAAGGTTTCCCTCGTGCATATTTCTCAGAAAATCCGGAGTCTGTGAGGCAAAGAACCTGTACGATTCACGGTTATAGCGTCCGGAAACATCTATCTGCAATCCGTGAAACAATCCGCTTTCAGCTGACGGGAAAAAAGAAGCGCCGAGCTTCAGTCCCGAATTATTATATTCAGTATGATCGTCGTACTCTCTCTGATTCAGTCCCCAAACGCTGCCGTTAAACAAAAATCCACTCAGATTTTTATTGTACGAAAAACTGCCCGCAGGCATTGTATATATTCCGGCTGCAAGGGTAAGCGTGCCTTCGGGCAGCGGCTCGTCGCTGAGCAGTCTGATATCTTTTTTAATAGGATTCGAGAGTTCTGCAACGGGCAGTTCCTCGGTGGAATAGACCGGTTTGAAGAAATCCTTTGAAAGTATAGGCACCGGTTCGGTCTTAGGCTTGTCTGCATTCTGAATTGTAACGCGTTCAACTCCTGTGATTACAAAGTCCGGCAGTTCGACATTCTTATTGTCGTCCTGTGCCTGCAGAAATGCCGGCACTGCAAATAAAATGGTCAGCACTAAACGAAAGAATATTTTCATTTTAATAACCTCAACTTATTCTGGGCTTCGGTGCCAAATTCATCGTCAGTATGCCTGGTAAGCACGATACGGTACATCTCGCGGGCATTCTGCATGTCTCCTTTCTGCTGATAAGCATCACCCAGAGACAGGAATGATCTGGTAAGCCATTCATCGTATTTTGAAAATGCAAACTTAACCCTGACAAATGCAGAGATGGCATCGTCAGTCTTGCCCTGTTCCATCAGCGAAACACCGTAGTAGTACTGAGCCTTGGCGCCCATTTCCTCATTGTTGCTTTCGGCGACTTCCTTCAGCAGCATATCGCACGACTCATAATTTTTCCTCACCATCTCCAGCAGGGCAAGCTCAACCTTCGAAGCAGCTGTAAAATAGGAATCATCGTAATTCTGTATAATAGAATTAAACTCCTGGTACGCAGAAGTAATATCCTGATTTGCAATATGCGCCTGCGCCTTGCTGAACATTATTTCGGGTAGTTTTGGTGATTCGGGCATTTTATCTTTTACTTTCTGGTAGACCCGTATAGCTGCGTCATAGTTCTTCTGCTCGCTGTAAATTTTTCCGAGTTCCAGTACAGAAGCCACACCCAGGTCAGTGTTCAGATAAGAATTATACACTATATTGAAGTGATACAGTGCTTCATCTGACTGGTTCAGGCTTTCAGCACACTTGCCTACCCAGTAGTGGGCATCCGGTATGAGCTGGCTTTTGGGATATGCTGAAATAAAATTCTTATATGCTTCCTTTGCCTTTTCATAATCCTTCAGGTCGTAATATAATTCGCCCTTTTTGAACATCAGCTGGTCGGCATATCCGGTCTTACCGCTTTCAGCCGAATAATCATCCAGCACCTGAACTGCCTCGGTAGTTTTGCCGGATGCCAGGTAAGCGTCCTTGATGCCATTGACAGCCTCGAGGCTGTATTGTGTGGAAGGATATCTCGAAGCCACAGTATTATAATAAACAAGAGCCGAATCATACGCACCCATATTGAAATAAGAATTAGCTATGGAATTCAGTGTCACAGGAATGATCGAAGATTCCGGGAACCTGCTGAGTATGGGTTTATAGTTATTGATTGCGCTTCGGTAGTCGGTTTTCTGGAAATAGATCCAGCCGATCAGGTACTGCGATTCTTCAATATAGGATGATGCCGGGAATTTATCCTGCAGCGCCCTGAATTCACTGATGGCCTCATTCATTTTTCCGGCCTTATACAGAGCCTGAGCATACTGGTAATAGGCATAATCATTCTTTCCTCTGGCGGCATTATTCAGGTAAACTTCCTTATAAATATTTCCGGCCAGAGTATATTTTTTGTTGCCGTAGTAACTATCAGCGAGTCTCAGTCTCGCATCTGTATAATTTTTGTCGTTCTTGTACTGCTTTGTAAATTCAGAAAAATAATTTGAAGCGTTTACAAAGTCCTTCATATTGAAATAGGCATAAGCCTTTCCGTAGATAACCCGGGGTTTCAGCTCCAGATTCCCCTGCTCTACCTGGTTATAATTTTTCAGTGCGTTAGGATAATCCTTGGCGCCCGAATAAGCTTCAGCCAGGTAGAACCTGACCTTATCTTTTTCAAATCCCGGGTTACTCAAAGAGAGATTCTTCAGGTAAGATATAGCTCCGTCGTAGTCATTCAGGAAATATAGAGCAACGCCCATACCGAGGGCGGCACGGTTTTGCAGATCTGGGATAATGCCCTTTTGCGAATAAGCCTGCGAAAAATACTTCTTTGCTTCGTCAAACACGCTGTTGGTAAGCTTCATCTCGCCAAGCGCGATATATGCGCGTGCCCGTGTATTCTCATCATCAGAAGCTGCGGCAGAAAGTAGGAATTTTTCACCCGAATTCAGTTTGTTCTTTCCATACTGAGTAACGCCGGTCAGATAATTGACTCTGGAGGCAAGCGGGTGGTTCGGATACTGTTCCATGAACTGTCTGAAGATCTCCAGAGCTTCGTTTTCGCTGCCGGCATAGCGTTTTGCCTCACCGCTCCAATAGAGCGAGTTGATGCCGGTGGTATCAGATGCGTCCTTTGACAGAAGGTTAAATATTTTATAGGCTTCGTCGTATTTTTCCTGCTGAAAATATACCCAGCCCAGGCTGTAGCGCACATCCCTGATAATTGCAGCCGACGGGTCTTTTCCAATAATATCCGTGAATGTTTTCGCGGCATCATTAAATTCGCTAAGTCTGTAGTAAGAACTTCCCAGTATATAATTCGCCTCTGTTTGCAGCGCGGGCGGCAGTTCGCTTATCATCGGATCGGTCAGTTCGAGTATTGCGTTGTCATAATCCTTCAATTTGAAGTAACACAGACCGATTCTGATCTGGGCATAAGGAGCCAGAGAGCTTGATTTATAGTAGGCAAGTAATTCGTCATAATATTTTACCGCCTGCGTATAATCCCCCGTCTTTTCATAAATATTCGCGAGTGCATATATGCTGTTGTCGATGTACTTATTGTTCTTTCTTGAAGCAAGCGCTTCCTCGAAAAACTTCACCGCATCCTGCAGGTTATCTTCGCGGCTGTATGCTTCACCGATCCAGTACATGGCTGAGCCGGTGTAAGTGCTCTGGGGATAATTGTCCAGCAGCATCCTGAGTTTTTCCCTGCTCATTGCATATTTACCCGATTCGAAATAAAGTGTTCCAAGCTGGTACAATGCTTCATCCCTGAATGAAGACCATTCATACCTCGATATAAAATACTCAAGAGCAGGTATGGCCGCATTCGTTTGACCCAGCTTCAGCAGGCTTTCAGCAGCGTAGTATTTTGCAGAAGCAGAGAGCTCGTCCTCAACGCCGTAATACGAATAGAACTTTTCAAATTCAGTATATGCCCTGGTATAGTCAGCCTTATTGTAAAATTCCATAGCCTTAGAAAACCCGGCGGGAATTTCTTTGCCTTCGGAAACCTCACCGGTACCGGACAGCTGATTCAGCTGCTGCGGCCAGGCCTGAGAATAAACTAAAACCAGTATAATTATAAACAGCTTTTTCATATGCGTGAATGTTTGGATGCTAAGGGTTAATTTTTTCCGGACGGAAGTTATTTCCGGACAGAATTTCTTCTATAATACAGTTCCCCTTCAGAAAAATTTTTCCTACAAATATAATAATTAAAAGGACAAATCAATACAGATAAAAATAACAATGCTGGTATGGAAACATTGAAATTATACGCTTTACACGTATCTATTGTTCCCTGCACTGCCGTATAAAATGGCTTTACTTTATATGCCCGTTTGTTTTATTGAAATTATATGTTGTAATGATGAAATGCCGGAGCAGTGTAGTACGGGCAAGTCCGGAATAATAGAATACAGAGAGGAATTACGTTTAATGAAACATATAATATTACCGTCACTGATGTTTATACTGATCGCATCTCAGCTCGGTGCACAGAACGCGCAGGTTGGAGCCGGGGGCGGTCTGACATATATATTAACCTCATCGGCATACACCGATGAGATAGATACGCTGGGAAGCAGTTTCGGCTTCAAGTCAAACTTTCACCTTGCACTCAAAGCCAGGTTCACACTTCCCGGCCAGCCGCTGCGCCTTTCCGGATCGCTGGTCTATACTTCATTCAGCGGAACACGCGAAAATTTTGTTTTTCCTGACCTGGTAGCAGCCGATCTTGAGACTTCACTGAAAGTATATTCACTGGTGCTTGGAGCCGAATACCTGCTGATGCCCGCCGCATCCCCGGCTGTTCCCTATCTCGGGGCCGATTTACTCATCAATTCTTTCGGAGACCGTTCATTTACAATAGTTCGTTCTGACCGGTCGATCGAAAGAAGCGTCGGCGGAGGAGCGAGATATGGACTTGGTCTCGGCGGAGGTATTGATTTTACAATACTGCCCCAGATTGATCTGGATGCCAGCCTGAAACTGAATATGTTAAACCTGATCGGAAGAGATGAGGGCGAAAAATTTATGAGCTCATTGAACCTGAGCATAATGATCCTCTACAAGCCACGTTAATGATAAAACGAGGAAAAATGAATTTTTGATTATGATCACATAAATTTAAATTAGAAATATTCAAGTTGAAAATAGCTTGACAATCGAAACTATTTTCACCAAATTACAAATTGTCAACAATTCTCAACACAAACAATATGGAGGTCATAATGAAAAAATTATTTACAATACTCGTTCTTGCAATGCTCTTTGCACCTGTAGTAAACAGCAATGCCCAGGATATGAGAGGTGGTGTTCAGGTTAGTCTCGCAATGCCTATGGGCACATTCGGTGATGTACATGCTACAGGCTTCGGAGCAATGGGAACATTCTACTACGGTCTGAATCCTCAGATAGATCTGACCGGTACAATTGGCTTCCTTACATTTGGTGCAGCTAGTGACATTCCGGAAGGATTTGACTATAGCCTTAACTTCATCCCGGTCGTTGTGGGCGGGCGCTACAATTTTGTTACCAGTGGTGAGTTCAAACCTTATGCCGGCGCAGAACTCGGTCTGCATTTCGGCAGTGCTTCTGTGACCGTTGATATGGGACCATTCGGCAAGGTTGACACAGATGAAAGCACATCTGATTTCAGTTTTGCACCTCTGGCAGGCTTCTATTACAATATAGGACCAAAGCTGCAGCTTGATGTCAACGTTAAGATGAACATCATAAGCGATGCTAACTATCTTGGAATAAATGCAGGTGTAGCTTTTGGACTGTAATACAGGGAAATAAAAAAGACCGCAGTATAAATAAAAAAGCCCTTCTGAAAAGAAGGGCTTTTTTGTATGGTGCGGAAGACGGGACTTGAACCCGTATGCCCAAAGGGCACTACCCCCTCAAGATAGCGTGTATACCAATTTCACCACTTCCGCGTTGTCAGGTTCAAAAATTAACATTACTTTCATTAAAATGCAAGTATAAATGCATTTTTTTTGCACTTTTTCTTTCATTTTGTGTCAGAAACCGACTTTCCCTGTCTTTTCCCCCGCCTTTCATTAAATATCAGAGTTCTGAGCTCACGCTTGAAATTTCTTTCGAACAGAATTACCTTTGAAATCTGTTCGTGGGACAGCACTGAATTCAGCGAGGATATGTAATCTACCTTGGCCTTTACAATGTCTTCTTCTATTTCAAGTATCTCATTGTTGAGCCGCTTGAATGACGCGTCATTTTTGTCTGTACCTTCGAGGCTCTTCTCTATCTGGTTCAGCTTCTGGTTCTTCTGAGAATACAGGTTATTCACCCTGTCTGAAAATTCCGAGCGCTTCGAGAAAAATTTCACCATTTTCTCCTCATCAAGGTTCAGTATTTCCATAAGTTTCAGCTTCTCCAGTTCATCCAGTCTTTTTCTCGCATTATGATGCCCCGGCTGCCCTTCCTGGGCAAATCCCGACTGGCCAAAAAGGCATACGATACAAATTAAATAGAATATTCTTTTCATCTCAAGTCTCCCGTCTACAGGATTTATATATTATTACAGTATTTTTTTGCTTAGCATTGCCTGATACACGTTCTCAGCTTCACTGTCTGTCAGATCACCGATCACCTCTTCAGCATCAATATTGTCAATAGCGCCGAGTGCTGATGCGTCTGACGAACCGGTATTCAGTATTTCATCCGATAAGGTATTATTCAGTTTCTCCTCAACTATCTGCTGAACATCGTCTGCTGCAGCTGTAACCTGATTTTCGAAATTTGTCAGGTCTTCTTTATCCGACAAATGATCGAGCAGTTCTGTTTTGGCATCCTCATTCAGGTTGCCTACCAGTCCTTCTACCGTGTTTACACTGGTTGCAGGGCGCAGCAGGAACAGGGCCCCCGCTATTACAGCGGCCGCCATACCGCCTGCCAGTGAAAGCCGCGCATATATCCTTTTCTTCACATTAGTATCGCGCTCAGAAATTTTCCGGTTCAATTCAACATTCAGTCTGCTGAAGTAAGCATCATCCAGCGGTATGTTTCCCTTTTCACTGATACCGTCCAGAATTTCTTTCATGTAGCGGTATCTGAAATTCAGTTCAGAAGAACTCTGCAGCTGTTCTTCAAAAATTGCTTTCTCCTCCGGGGTCATAATCCCGGCCAGGTAGCCAAATATTTGATTGTCATATTTTTTCATGATATTTCACTTCCTTTAGTCATCTTTTTCCTGAAGCTGCATTACCTTCCTGAGTGCGTGGAAATAATTAGCTTTCAGTCCGCCCACACTCTTTCCGGTAATCTTGGATATTTCCTCATAGCTCATTTCGTCAAAATGCCTGAGTATAAAGACCTCCCTTTGTTTCGCAGGCAGTGTCTGAAGTATACGGTTTAGCTGCTGCACCTTTTCCCTGTTCTCTATGCCAGATACTATATCATTTCCGCTTTCCGGATATTCCTGATCTGTATCGCCGGAGAAGAACAGATTGCGTATACTCTGCCTGCGCAGCATATTGATACACCTGTTTGAAGTAATACGGTATATCCAGGTATATAATGACGACTTGAATTCAAAGGTTTTAAGTTTCTCATATAGTACTATCAGCACTTCCTGAGTAATCTCATCGGCGTCCGAATGATTGCCCAGCATCCGCCGGGCATGCCAATATATTTTCTGACTGTATTTTCGCACAATCGAATTGAATGCCTGTTCGGAACCAGCAATGTAGTCGCGTATATTTTGAAAATCCTTTTCCTCTTCAGTCATATTTATCCATTACTTCAAATCTTTGACACACAATAACCGGCGCAGGTTTAAAATTCACTGGTTTAAAATAGACTTTTGCTGTCTATTTTTCAATTTTCCCTTACGCTCATATCTTACAACTGATGCCATATCTTCCCTCCAGTCGTATTTTCCATCCTGAGTTTTAAACCCTTTGACTGCAGGCAGTGTCAAAATGACAGAAATTGAAAAACAAGTCACATGAATTTACGTAAACCGGATTTCAACAGACATGCGATAAAGTTGTCTTAAAACATCAATAAACAAAACGCGGAGAAAAAAATGAAAAGCAAAGCAGCAGGATTACTCATAATGGTATTACTGGTACTCCAGAACGCTCTGGGGGCGCAGACACCAGCAAATGACAGAAAAGATTGCAGAATGCCTGGAAGAAAAGGAATGATAGAAAAGCTGAATCTGACAGATCAGCAGAAACAGGAGATTTCCAGGATCAAGTCGGAATATCAGAAAAAGATGATCGATATGAGAGCAGAGATCAAAAAACTCAGAATCGATCTTAAGACGCTCCTGGCCCAGAAAGATTTCAGCGAGAGCAAGATCCTCTCTCTGACAGATGAAATAAGCAAAATTCAGTCGGAACTGAAGCGCAGTGAAGTCAAAATGTGGATTGACAGCTACAAGCAGTTGGATGAACAGCAGAAGGAAATATGGAAAAACCGGGCTCCGATGCTCAGGGAGAACGGCCGCCTCTTCAGAGAAAGAGCTGGCAAAATGATGGAGAGGGTAGAAAAATTCAGAAAACGGCATATGGACAAAACAGCACCCAGAGATACAACTTTATAATCTAATTCTGAATTTTGAATTATGAATTCTATAAGCGACTTCGGCGTGGTACCGAATTCGTGTAAATGCTGCACTGAAGTGTTCCATAATCAGAATAATTGCAGAATACTCAGTTGAACACACCATGTTTCCCTGAAACCGGATTGGTGGTGTTCAGAGCACCGGTGACAGGTAAACACCTAACTCAATTTTCAGGAACAGAATCTCAGCTTTTTGCAGGGTCAGCGCGCAGAAGCTGAGATTCTTTTTCCCACTGTATCATGCACAGCCTGCCACAAGGCCGCAAAAGCAATCACGGCATCACCGGGCGGCATATAACACTTCAGCACTGAAAACCTTTAGTCCTGTATTTGCGCGACGGCTGGCGCACTCCCCTGTAAAGGGCAACCATCAATAGCGGGAACAGATAGGCGACCAGAAATTCAGTAATATCGTAGCACGAAATATCATATGACTGGTACAGATAGAATATACGGTGCACCTGAACAAAGTCCGGTACATGCTTCAGCGAAAGGACCAGAGCAACTTTATGGAAATAGCCCGAGAAAATCAGCAGTACCAGGTTAATCAGTACCCAGGCATAATATATCATTCTGATGCTAACCGACATTCTAATCATAGTATTCACCGATCATTTAATTGTTATTCGCACTTAGATATTTAGCAGTAATATTACTGCCATCTGAAGTTCAAATATTGTGCCGCGAAATAAATGCCGATTTTATGCCATAATAAAAGGATAATGGGTAGATATTTGATAGTTTTTGCGGGAAAATTTTACATGTAGAGTTGACATATATCACAATAGAAGGTAATTTTTGCCACAGATCACACAAAACCGGTCATTTTATGTGATCTGAGGCAAAGAATTGCTGCAGTACTATATACCGCTGAGGCTTTTGCTTATGAGGTTCAAAAACTCGCTTCTGGTGCGCGCATCGGTCTTAAATAGTCCGTGCATAGCAGAAGTGGTGGCTATTGAGTTCTGTCTTTCGACTCCCCTCATCATCATGCACATATGTCTTGCTTCAGTGACTACACCAACCCCCTTGGGATTCAGATACTCCTTTATGGTATCCGCAATTTCCTGTGTCATCCGCTCCTGCACCTGCAGTCTCCGTGCAAACACGTCCACAAGTCTGGGCAGTTTGCTCAGTCCAACAATTTTACCATTCGGAACGTATGCAATGTGTACCTTTCCGAAGAACGGAAGCAGGTGGTGTTCACACATACTGAAAAAGTCAATATCCTTCAGCACGACCATTTCGTCGTATTTTTCCTCGAAAATGGCATTATTCAGCACTGTCCTGATATTCTTGCGGTACCCCTGCGTCAGGAATTCATAGGCTCTGGCATAGCGGTGCGGAGTTTTGATCAGTCCTTCGCGGTTCGGATCCTCTCCAATTTCCTCAAGAAGCTGTTTTACGTGTGTCTCAATTATTTCCAGGTTAAGACCGCTGTCCTGGTCCTGATTTTTGTACATTAAAAAGCCTTTATGTAAAAACGTTTATTATTTGGCGTTCATTGTCTCTTCAGAAAGTCCAGTATTTCATCGACGTGGCCGTTTACTTTAACTTTATTATACACAGCGGAAATTTTTCCCTGAGCGTCGATAATGAACGTAGATCTTTCTATACCCATAAATTTTCTGCCCATCATATTCTTTTGTTTCCATACTCCGTATGCTTCCAGCACCTTATGTTCCGGATCGCTCAGCAGAGTAAACGGCAGTTCATATTTAGAGCTGAATTTCCTGTGTGATTCGACAGAATCAGCGCTTATACCGACCACCACCGCATCCGCAGTTTTTAGCCGCTCAAATGAATCGCGGAAGTCGCATGCTTCCCTGGTACACCCCGGAGTACTGTCCTTCGGATAAAAATACAGTATTATTGTTTTTCCAGCATAATCCTTCAACGAGACCTGTTTCCCTTCGGAATCATTCAGTAAAAATTCAGGAGCCCTATCGCCAGTATTTAGTGTCATGTTGTGCCTGTTATTTCTGTTGCGTAATATTGTCATTTATTTGTATACTGTAACAATAAAAGCAGTAAACCGGTTTCAGATTGCAGCACTTTTTCGATTGAAATTTGCTTTTTATGGTTCAAATAACTAATTTAGCCAATTATTTACCAAAAATATCTATCATGGCAACAGACAATACGGCTAAGAAGAACAAAATTGAAAAAAAGATTGTCGATCTGGAGAAGCAGCTGACCGAACTGAGGGTCGTAGTTGAAGAACTGATGAAGACAATCTCAGAACAGACTGCGAAATCCAAAAGGGGGAAAGTGTCAGGCAATCAGTCAGATCAGGATTGATGTTCATATCAGCTTACCAGCAATCTTATACAACTATTTTTCAGAACAGATCACGATCCTCAAAGAGAGAATGAGACAAAGGAAATGCGGGTTATCAGTATAACTACGTCTGAGGTTTCAGTTCGCCAATTTTGATCAGTGCGTCCTGAGCGGCGTTTTGTTCTGCCTGTTTCTTATTCTTACCGCTTCCGACCCCGTAATTGATGTCCTCGATCAGTACTTCAATAGTAAATATCTTATTGTGGTGCGGGCCTTCTTCTTTCAGAAGCTTATATATCGGGCTGTCGAGTTTATGGGCCTGAGTAAACTCAAGCAGCTGGCTCTTGTAATTCTTATCGACCAGCAGAATGCCTTCCTGTATGCCAGGGTTAATGATCACCTTTTCCACGAATTTTCTTGCAGCTTCCAGACCAGCATCGAGGTATATTGCACCGATAAGGGCTTCTATAGCGTTTGAGACGATTGACTGGGCGCCCTTGCTGCTGGCAGTATTTACAAAACTATTGCTGACCAGCATATAGTCAAGCAGTCCGATCTTGGCTGCTGCATGTCCCAGAGCTGCACGGTTAACCAGGTGGGCGCGGGTTTTCGTCAGAAAACCCTCGTCCTCATTGGGAAAATCCTTGAACAGATACTCAGCAATGATAATGCTGAGCACTGAATCGCCCAGAAATTCAAGTCTTTCATTTGAGCGCAGGTTAAAATCAGTAAAATCCGCATAAGAGCGGTGAGTGATCGCCTTTATGTAGAAGGTCGGATCTTTTATTTTATAGCCGATAAGTTTTTGGAGCCTCGAAAGTTTCTCATCGAGAAGGCGGGCAAACTCCTCCGGATATGCATCCAATTTCGAGGCCCTGCCTAAAGACACCAGTTTTTTGAAAAATCCTGAAATTCTGAGTCTCAACACTCACACCTAATGTTTATAATTAACCTACATATTTCTTAAATAACAGCGAGGCATTGTGTCCGCCGAATCCGAACGTATTGCTTATTGCATAATTGATCTGCATTGGTGTCGCTTTTTTGGGCGAATAATTAAGATCGCATTCAGGATCCTGTTCTTCCAGGTTAATCGTAGGCGGTACGAGTTCGTTTTTGATTGCCAGTACTGTAGCAACTGCTTCAACTGCGCCTGCTGCACCCAGAAGATGTCCTGTCATGGATTTTGTCGAGCTCACCACCATTTTATACGCATGATCGCCGAAGAGTGTTTTAATTGCAAGTGTCTCATTCAGGTCATTGTATGGTGTAGACGTTCCGTGGGCGTTTATATAATCGACATCCGTCGGATTTATGCCGGCGTCGCGGAGAGCTTCGCGCATAGATCTGACAGCACCTTCACCGCCGGGAGCCGGAGCAGTAACGTGGTATGCGTCACCGGTAAGGCCTATTCCAACGATTTCAGCGTAAATTTTCGCACCTCTTTTTACAGCGTGTTCGTGGTCTTCGAGCACAAGTATTGCTGCACCTTCACCCATTACAAATCCGTCGCGGCGTTTGTCGAAAGGACGCGATGCATGGCAGAAGTCTTCATTGTTTGTAGAAAGAGCTTTCAGCGAATTGAATCCGCCGATGGCCATTTCAGTTATAGCCGCTTCGCTGCCGCCGCACAGCATAACGTCAGCAGATCCTCTCTGTATAAGCATGAAAGCATCAGCAATTGAATGGGATGCGGTTGCACATGCAGAAGTAGTGGCATAGTTAGGGCCTTTGAGTCCGAATTTTATGGAAACCTGACCGGCTGCAATATCGGAGATCATCATAGGCACGAAGAACGGGCTTATTCTGCCGGGACCGCCCTGGAAGAATGCGAAGTGCTGTTTCTGGTTCGTATCCATGCCGCCGATGCCGCTGCCGACAACGACGCCTATCCTCTCCAGATCCTCTGCTTCCAGATTAAGTCCTGAATCCTTTACCGCCTCATCAGCAGATACGAGAGCATACTGAGCATAAGGATCCATGCGTTTGACACTTTTCTTATCAATACAGACCGAGGGATCAAAATTTTTGATTTCTGCAGCAAACTTGGTATCAAAATCAGATACGTCAAATTTGGTTATCATACCAACTCCGTTGCGTCCCTCTGCAAGTCCCTGCCAGTATTCAGTAATACCTAAACCAATTGGAGTAACTGCTCCGAGTCCGGTTACTACTACTCTCCTTCTGCTCATATATATACTCTCCTGAAATTAATTTTTAACTTTGCGGTTCTCCGCATTATCTGCCGGAGAAGCCGGATATCAGTGAAACATTCAAACTATTATCAAAATAACGGCACTATAATCCAGCTGCATTATATACTACGTGGCGGAAGCCAGCTTCCGCCAAAGAAAACATGCGTAGGATTATTCGGAAACCTTATCCTTTAAGTAAGATACCGCATCACCGACAGTTCCGATTTTTTCAGCATCTTCATCGGGAATAGAAATTCCGAATGCGCTTTCAAAACCCATTACCAGTTCTACAATATCCAAAGAGTCAGCACCTAAATCGTTAGTGAAAGAAGCTTCGGGTGTAACCTGTGATTCTTCGACACCGAGTTTATCCATAACGATTTCTTTTACTTTTGCTTCAACGTCCATTTTGTCTCCTTTTGTTTATTGTTTTGTGAAATTTCCCATATCAGTCATTATATAAAACATAACATAAATTCATATCTGTGAAAACTTTTCAAAAATCACATTGCCATTCCGCCGTCCACGCTCAGCACCTGTCCGGTTATGTAATCAGAAGCCGGGCTGCACATGAATGCCACTACTTTGGCAACGTCTTCCGGTTTTCCTTCGCGTTTCATAGGAACACCCGTCAGTATTGCTTCTTTCTGCTTGTCGTTCAGCTTACCGGTCATATCGGTAGATATAAATCCCGGAGCAACTGCGTTCACGGTTATATTCCTCGATGCCAGTTCAAGCGCATTGGATTTAGTCATTCCAATCACTCCGGCTTTGGCAGCAACATAATTTGCCTGTCCCGGATTGCCGATTATACCCACGACAGAAGCTATGTTGACAATTTTGCCATAGCGCTGTGTCATCATGGATTTGGCAGCATTTTTTGTATAATTAAAAACGCTCTTCAGGTTGGCAGCGATCACTGCATCGAAATCCTGTTCACTCATTCTTACAAGCAGGTTGTCCTTCGTTATGCCGGCATTGTTTACCAGTATATCGATTCCGCCCAGATTGTCTATAGTAAATTTGACTGCTTCCTCAGCTTTGGCAAAATCAGCTGCATCTGCCTGAAAGCATAATGCCTTAACTCCCAGCCGAGCAGCTTCCTGTTCAACTGCCTTTGCGTTGTCAGGCGAGCTGTGATATGTAAAAACAACATCGCAGCCCTGAGAGGCAAGCTCAAGCACTATTGACTTGCCGATACCCCTCGATCCCCCCGTTACTAAAGCTCTTTTTCCTTTAAGCATAATATTAAAATAATTATGAATTTTGAATTTTTAATTTTGAATTATCTATCTGCATCTCTTCTTTCATTTTTATCAGGTGATCAAGACCCTCCTGACCAAAAACATGCAGAATTTCGTCACGGCAAACATCGAAAACATTAGACGGCTGATTTTCAGGTTTGTTGCAGTAGTGCATCCTGTTAAGATGATCGTCATCTACCGAAAGCTCGCCCTCAGAAATAACCAGAGGAAATAATATACAATAAAGCGGCTTATATTTCCATTTATTTTCGTTCTTTTTCATAGCCAGCTTCTGAAGCGTGCAGAAGCCCTGCTTGTCGAGGAACACGCACTTGCCGTTGTGCAATTCCGTACCGGCGGCGTAACCCGATGAAAAGTCGTCATCCTCAACCGGTTCTTCAAACCACAGACTGTCATCAGTGGTCTGTGATTCGTCCATTATAGCCTTAATCTCGTCTTTGATCTTCAGTATGTCGTCTCTTTCAGACACCTCGGCATAGACGCCATAATAGCAGCATTCCCCGCTGCAGATACTGATATCGCATCCCTTGACAAATCTGTGCGTGAATACGACCGGATCGATTTTCAGGCTTTTAATGTCGATCATATGTTTTCTATGTCAGATAGTTTTTCAATACTGATACATTTAACGTCAGGACTGATCCTCTTGATAAGACCCTGGAGTACTTTTCCGGGGCCTATTTCATAAAATTCATCTGCTCCGTCATTGACCATATTTCTGACCGATTCTTCCCATCTTACGGGTGAACCGAGCTGTTCAAAGAGCAGGTGTTTTATTTCAGAAGCACTGGTAACGGGTTTTGCTGTTACGTTTGCGTAAACCGGTACAGTTATATCCCTGAATTCGGTCTCGTTAAGTTTCTCCTGCAGTTTCTCTGCTGCAGGCTGCATGAGCGGGCTGTGGAACGCGCCGCTTACAACCAGTTGTTTAACCAGCTTTGCTCCGCCGGCTTTTGCCAGTTCCATTGCTTTTTTCACACCCTCGACGGTTCCGGATATTACTATCTGGCCGGGAGAATTAAAGTTAGCGCACTGAACAATACCAGCTTCAGCAGTAGCCTGAGCACATACTTCAACTACTTTTTCTGCCTGCAGTCCTATAACCGCAGCCATTGTACCGGCTTCGATCTCACCCGCCTTCTGCATGGCGCAGCCGCGGGTTCTGACCAGTTTAAGTGCCGGCAGAAAGTCAACAGCTCCCGAAGCAACTAAAGCAGAATACTCGCCAAGTGAATGACCTGCAGTCATATCGGGTTTTATATTTTTAATAAATGTAGAGAGCACCACGCTGTGCAGGAATATTGCCGGCTGAGTGTGTTCTGTCTGTTTCAGCAGTTCTTCAGGTCCCTGAAAAAGTATATCAGAGAGGCTGTAACCCAGAGCATCGTCTGCCTGCTGAATCATCTGTCTGGCTTCAGCCGAGCTGTCGAACAGTTCTTTGGCCATTCCTACGTACTGTGATCCCTGTCCCGGGAATACAAAAGCTTTTTTACCCATATCAGTCCATGCCCCATACGAGATAACCTGAACCCCATGTAAAGCCGGCGCCGAAGGCCGCGAGTATCAGTTTATCTCCTTTTTTAATTTTTCCTGCACGGTAGTACTCGGTTAGGCAGAGCGGAATTGTTGCCGAAGTAGTGTTACCGTACTTGTGAATATTAATCATTACTTTATCGGTGGAAACGCCCATTCTTTTGGCGGTTGCGTCAATAATTCTAAGATTGGCCTGATGAGGAACGAGATAAGCCACGTCTTCTGCGCACAGGTTATTCTTCTGCATAATTTCATAGGATACGTCGGCCATTGAAACTACTGCAACCTTGAATACTGCCTTACCGTCCTGATATATATAATGAAGTTTCTTGTCAACAGTTTCGTGAGTAGAGGGATTAAGGCTACCGCCGCCCTTCATATAAAGATGTTCTCTGCCGGAGCCGTCAATATGGAGAATGGTATCCTGAAGACCGATAGAGAGATCTTCAGAGGGTTCGAGCAGAACTGCCGAAGCAGCGTCACCGAAAAGGACGCACGTATTTCTGTCTGTATAATCAGTAATGGCGGTCATTTTATCCGCACCAACCAGCACAACTTTTTTATACTTGCCGGTTTCAACGAAAGAGGCAGCAGTTCTGAGTGCGAACAGGAAGCTGGAGCATGCGGCATTCATGTCAAATCCCCATGCATTTACAGCACCGATATTCCCCTGTACCAGGCAGGCAGTTGAAGGGAAAAACATATCGGGTGTAACCGTTGCCACAATTATAATGTCTATTTCTTCCGGTTTAAGGCCGGTAGTTTTCATCAGATCTTCAACAGCCTTTGTGGCCAGCACACTCGTACCGCCCTTTTCAAGTTTTCTGCGTTCCTTGATACCGGTACGGACAGTGATCCATTCATCAGATGTATCGACTATTTTTTCGAAGTATGCATTATCCATTACCGTTTCGGGGACATACATTCCCACACCGGTAATTACTGCGCTGTATTTTTTTTCTCCCTGCATATATATATTATTTGCTGCTTGCATATTGCCTTATTGATGTTTCAATTTTATTGGTTAGATCTTTATTGTACATTTCAGCGGCACGGAAGACCATATTCTTTATGGCCAGCGGAGTACTCGAACCGTGACCTATAATACTAATGCCTTTCACCCCCAGCAGCGGCACACCGCCGTGCAGCTGGTAGTCCATTGGCTTCAGAGCTTCCTTAAGGGCACTGTAGGCAAAGGCCACCTTCAGTTTATTCAGAATACCCTTACCGGCATACTCCTTGAGCATAGCCTTCAGCAGTTTCGGCATGCTTTCACCGAATTTGAGTATAATATTGCCAACAAATCCGTCGCACACCACTACATTTGCCCTGCCCTTGAGAATATCGCGGCCTTCAATGTTGCCTATAAAATTAAGCTGCGAGTTTTTCAGCAGCCCGAATGTTTCTTTAATTACATCGGGACCTTTGGAATCCTCCTCACCTACATTCAACAATCCGACAGAAGGATTCTGAATGCCGTAGATTTCCCTGACAAAAATGGATCCCATAACAGCGTACTCAAAAAGGAAACGGGGCTTGGAATCCACATTGGCGCCCGCATCGAATATTGTACATACTCCTCCCTCAGAAGGCATAAATGTGCCAATAGTAGGGCGGCTGACCCCTTCAAGCCGTCCCATAAAAAGAGTCGAAGCAGCATGAACCGCACCGGTATTACCAGCCGAAACAAACGCATCGGCACGGCCGTCCCTGACCAGGTTCACACCCACGACAATCGAGGAATCCTTTTTGGTTTTGAGCATTGTCGGCGAATCGGACATAGATATCACTTCATCAGCGTGGATTATATTCCCCGCATCAAATTCCAGATGGTTCTTTTCCAATACATCCAGGATATCTTGTTTCCTTCCGACAAGAAGAAGTTCTATCGACGGGTCCTCGCGAAGAGCATCAATAGCACCGACGACGGCGTTCTGAGGGGCAAAATCTCCCCCCATTGCGTCGACTACTATTCTACATCGAGACCTTTGGCCGGATTGTGCCATAGAGATAAGTTTTCTTAGCCTTTTGGTACGAACATTGAGCGTTTAGCATAATAACCGCAGCTCGGGCAAGCTCTGTGGTTGAGTTTCAGTTCGCCACAATTATCACATGTCGATAATGACGGAGCCTCTGCTTTGTAATGTGTTCTTCTTTTATCTCTTCTGCTTTTTGACCACTTACGTTTTGGATTTGGCATTGTTGTCCCGTTATTTATTTATTATTCTAGTTTATTCGATTAAATTCTAATCTTCTATTTTCCTGAGCTTCAAAAGTTCAGCCCAGACCGGATTAACCTCATCCGAAGTACATCCACAGGCCTCTTCGTTCAGGTTCTTGCCGCAGCGGGGACAAAGCCCCTTACAGTCTTCCTCACACAGATTCTTCATCGGTACCGCCAGCAGGACATATTCGCGAACATCCTCTTTCAGATTTACCTTGTCGGTCTCCGGTGATATGTAATACACATTCAGATCCTCCGACACAGCCGGATTATTCTGGATTATGTATGTGATAACAAAACTGTTCTTAAATTCTCTTTTGAAAGTCCTTGCACACCTGTCACAGTTCAGCTCTGCATTCACAAAAACGTCACACATAAAAACTATCTGACTATGCGAGCGGTCCATTCTGACGTTCAGTTTCAAATCACCGCAGAACGGTGTTCCCAGACCGACCTTCTCGACCGGCTCCGAAAAGTCAAATTCGTGAATCCCTTCGGCATAGTTCGTAATTTTAATAATCATAATAATGCCAATCGTCAATATTCATACAATCATCAAACTTGCAAAAGCTTTTTTAAAAAGCAAGCTAATATAAATATAACGAACCTCAGAGTCAATATCAGCAGAACCTAATTTGCTTCATTATATTTAAAGACAAACATAAATTTAACTTTTTTTTTCATAATTTACTATATCGTTTTTAAATATTCTTGCACGTACACATTTACGTTGTGCCCGGTAAAAAGAACAGATAAAAACAGGTACTAAAATAATGAATTTTTACATAAAAATATTCATTTTTAATTTTTAACCGTATATTTTTTATCTTATGCTCGAAATCAGATCGGTCACCAAATATTATCAGAAACACTGTGCCGCCTCGGATATCGGTTTTACCGTAAAACCCGGAAGGATTATGGGACTTCTGGGTCCAAACGGAGCGGGAAAAACTACACTGCTCCGCATAATTCTGGGTATACTCCAGCCCACTTCGGGATATATACTTTACAAAGGTCTGAAGCCGGATAAGAAATTTTTCAGCATTACCGGTTATCTGCCCGAAGAAAGAGGCCTGTATAAAAAAAGCACCGTCCGTGATGTACTCGCATACTTTGCGCGGCTGAAAGGCATGGAGAAGCGGAATTTCCAGATAGAAAGCGAGAGGCTCTTCGAAAGGCTGCAGGTGACAGCCGGCACCGGCAGCAAAAGGATCGATGAACTTTCGAAGGGAAACCAGCAGAAGATACAGTTTATAGCGGCTGTAATCCACAACCCTGAAATACTGATACTTGATGAACCGTTCAGCGGTTTTGACCCGGTAAACAGACACTTTGTCCAGGGATTCATAGAAGAACTCAGAGCGGCTGGGAAACATATAATTCTGTCTACACACCAGATGGACATTGCAGGAGAGTTGTGCAGCGATATTATGCTTATAGACCGCGGAAAACAGCTTCTGCGCGGAGATCTGGCAGATATCAGACAAAACTATATGTCACCGCGCTACAGGGCCAGAATTGCAGGCAGGCCGGAAGATGGCTTCGCGGTTCTGGATGACCTGAAGACCGCATATGAGATCCTGAGCGATGATAAACAGACTGCAGGAGGTGAATATATCATCAGGATTTCACCGGGAGAAAACAATCCGCCTGAGACAATAATAAAGGAACTCGCACAGACAGTAAAGCTCCGGGAATTCAGCAGGGATGTTCCTGCACTTAACGAAATATTCATCGACATAGTGCACAAAAAAAATGCAGAGAATACCGCACTGCCGCAGGGAGATCAGCACATATGAAAAGCAGAATACTTGCCGTTGCTTCTTTTGAGTTTCTTCAGAAAATAAAGACCCGTTCTTTCCTGATATACATGTTTATATTCCCTGTTATTGTAATGGCCTCTGCAGTGATCCCCGCAATTCTCTCGCAGCCTTCCGGCAGTTCACCTTCTGTAATAGCTATTATCGATAAGACAGGCACATTTGTCCAGCCGCTTTCAAAAGAACTGAACAATTTCAGGCTGCCCGACGGCCAGCCGAGGTATATACCGGTTAACTTGCCGATCGATGAAAATCCGTCACAGACCTGGACAAACGCGGTTAAAGATCTGAAGAAAGGAAATTTTGCGGGCATATTGTTATTGGATAATTCGTCCTTTGTTTACAAAGGCAGAACTACAGCTCTTAAAGAGGACATCAGAAATTTCGAGACATCGGTCAACCGGGTTATTACTGTACGCAGACTCGAAAGACTCGGACTCCCGGGGAGTACAGTAAGCAGTATCAGAATATCGGAACTTCCTTCAGAGCTGGATGATGATAAAACTATAATGCAGCTTATGGCTGCCCTGTTCTTTGTTATACTGCTGTTCATGACCATAATGTTCTCCGGAGGACTGCTCGTAAGGAGCATGATAGAAGAAAAATCCAACCGGATACTTGAAATACTGCTTTCGAGCTGCAGCCCGGGTGAAATACTGACGGGCAAGATTGCAGGACTTGCGGCTCTGGGACTCTTTCAGCTGTCGGTCTGGATTATGATCGCCTGGGTGCTTTCAGGACAGGGTATTCTGCCTGTCGGAATATTTGCCAATGCCGGACTGTCCATAGTATATTTCCTTCTGGGCTATCTTCTGTTTACCTCGCTGTTTGTAGGTGTAGGTTCCATAGTCACTACTGAACAGCAGGCACAGCACATTACGGCATATCTTAGCATACTGTTAGTAGTGCCTATGGTCTTATCTCTTAAGGTTGCGGAAACCCCGGATGCATTCTGGGTAAAAATTCTGAGCTTCTTCCCTCTCACCTCCCCTTCCGTCATGTTTATCCGGATGGCTTCCTCGCAGACCAGTGCCTGGGAAAACACTGCTATAATACTGATAATGGTGTTTTCAGTTATAGTGGTTATATGGTTTTCATCCGTCGCATTTTCATCGGCGGTACTGGATCAGGGAGGCAGAAATATTTTCAGACGCAGAGGTAATCCGGCTAATAAAGACGGGACCGGAACGAGCAGGCCCAGGTGAAATACGTCAGAGTATGGAAACATAATTTGAGGAAAACCGTATATTAAATATAAGGCAGTTATGCAGCGGACTATTGCATTCGCATTCTATGTCAGTGCCGGTAAGTCCTTTACTTTTAGTTTTCTTATTTATAATTTCGTGTACTCGTAATTTCATTCTGTTTTTCACTCCGGTCTGTGGTAACCGAATACCCGCCGGAATTTCAGTAATAACTAATCCGCTGCAATGATGCGGATGATAAATCAGCGGATATTTTAGTAATGGCAACGAAAAATAATGTTATAATTGTTCCTCCGACGCCTGTGTACAATACAGACTCAGTACCGGTATTCGAGAACTTCACCCCGGAAGACTCAGCACTGCTGTATTCCACGCTCTATTCGAACTATATTGACGTACTCTCCAGGTTTAACGGCAGCATAGATACTACTTTCATATTTGATTCAAGGGATATGGAATTCCTGCCGGAGAGTATATCTCAGAGCGCCCGGTGCAAATTCTACGAGAACGGTGAGAAGTGGAATCTGCTATCGTCTGTTTCATCAAAGATAATCAATCAGGAAGGCACCAATCTGCTGGTGTTTTTTTCACATTCCATAGGGATCAGTCCCGCAAGGATCAATTCCCTGTTCAATCTGCTGAACAACGATGACAACAATATTGTAGCAGGAATTTCCAGTCAGGATAAGCTGGCATTTTACGGCATCAACCACTTCGATCCACTGCTTTTTGAGGAGATCAACCCGTTCACATCCGGCCGGGATGATTTTCTGAGATTGGCCGGAAAAATGAATAATTATCTGTTTGCTCTCGACGGCTTTTTTACAGTCGAAACGCTGGATGATTTCAGGGAACTGTACAAGCTGCTGTCTACCAAAGAGAGTATTGAATACTGCAGCCACGAGATTCACGAACAGTTTACTAATCTTTTCATCGAATACAAGGAACTGCTGTAGAGTATGAAAACAGGCGTATTCGGCGGGACATTTGACCCGGTGCATTCAGGACACCTGATTACTGCAGCAGCAGTCAAGGAGATAAGACATTTAGATAAAATTCTGTTTGTGCCGTGCCATATTTCACCGCACAAGACCGAATTCCGCACATCACTTCCCGAAGACCGGCTGAATATGCTCCAGCTGGCAATAGAAGACAGCGATGATTTTATGATCTCCACACTGGAACTGTTCCGGGGCGGAATTTCATATATGGTCGATACACTGACCGAACTTAAAAAGGAATTTGGTGAACTGGAACTGATTATCGGGTTTGATAATCTGGAAAAATTCTATACATGGAAGGATCCCGACAGGATTCTGCAACTGGCAAAACTCATCGTAATGCGCCGCGAAACCGACAGGCGCGATATACCGCACGACAGGTTTTACAATGCAGCAATATTTGTCGACACGCCGGTAATAAACATTTCTTCGACCGCAGTAAGGCTTTTGGCATCAGAAGGACGGACTGTGGAAGACATGGTACCTGATAAGGTTTCGGATTATATTACCAGCCGCGGACTTTACAGATCAATTTAGTTTATACTTGGCAATTTTATCCTCATCCGCAACAGACTGTCTTTAAAATATAAGACCAGCAGATAAGCCTGCAGTCCCCAGAGTACACTTGAGATCCAACAGTATAATGCTATTCCTATAGCTTAATCCAATTTGTGGCAGAATCATTGGAAGACTAAGAGATTGGCTTAGTATTGCACCAAATCCCGCTCCACCATAGGCATACAGCCCTTGACTATCCGCAATATAGAAATACTTACCGTATAGATAGGATAGTCCGAAAAATACAATATCTTTTTTTTCCTTCTCGTATGAATCTTCTATATTTTCTTCAGATTGGGCCTGAATAAATGAAGCACCCCATTGAGATGCCCAGCGACTGCTGGTACAGTTTCTTAGCCCTGGTCTCAGAAAAAATTCAATTGAAGTTACATTGATCCCCTTAGGCGGGTCAAGAAAAGAAAAACCTCTGCCAAATGTAAAACCAAAATTGGTCTTGTATACCTTCTTCGAATCCTGAGAAAACAATACTGACGATAATATTAAGAAAAAAAATATAATTCTTACTGAGTTCATTGAATCGTCCCCATTTTTACTATTAACAACGCTAATGAGCCATACTCATTTTGAAATATGTCCCGCCTTTGGCGGGATCCCGCCGGAGGCGGGGAATTATGAATGAGATACATAATAGCCGCTGCACACTGCTGATCTCAACCATTTTAAGAACTTATCTGAGTCCTGGTCTTTATAAAAAAAGGCTCCCGCTTAGATTCAGCAGGAGCCTTTTATAACATTCATCAAAGGAGATAATTACTTAACAAGTACCATCTTCTTTGTATTTCTGAAGTTCTGACCGTTACCCGATTTTGCTTCTATGGTGTAGAAGTAAATACCGCTGTTCAGGTTTGAAGCATTGAAACGTACTTCATGATTTCCTGCAGCCATATCCTTATTCAGTATGTTTGCTACTTCTTCGCCAAGAAGGTTGAATACCTTGAGGCTTACCTTTGCATCGCCGGGAAGAGCAAATTTAATAACTGTTGAAGGATTGAACGGGTTAGGATAGTTCTGTGACAGAGCAAATTCAGCAGGCAGGCTGCTTACAGCTGCTTCTGTTGTACCAACGGTAGTCTTGGTACCATCCAGATCTACCTGAACGAGTTTATAGCTGTAGTTACCGTTTGCAAGGTTTTCATCTGAATAGCTGTAAGATCTCTTTTCAGTTGAAGTACCGGCACCTTTTATGAATCTGATCTTAACTCCATCTCTGTAGATTTCGAAACCGGAGTTGTTGATTTCAGTTGCTGTCTGCCATTTCAGGCTGACTGAGCTGCCTTTTACTGAAGCTGCAAATGAAGTAAGTTCAACAGGAACAACAGCTGCTTTGAAATCAGCATATGTTCTCGGATAGATCTGATAACCTGAATTGTAAGGTGCAGTCTTGATGAACTGGGTAACCATACCGGTTACATCCTGCGGCCATACCGGTTCGGTATTCTGGCTGAGGTCTGTATACTTATTGATATAGAGATCCAGAGTATCTTTACCGTCAGAAACTTTCAAAGTTGCATAATTTCCGGCAGTAGGCCATGTTCCTGAAACCTTGTTGAGGTTTTTCACTGTATAGAGTGCACTTTCAAAGGCTTCGCCGTTAGCTTTTATGTCAGCAAGAGTAACTTCAGCTGCTGCGGGTTCTACAGCACCTTTCTTGATAACAACTACAGAGCTTGTATCGATAGGAACTATCTCAGCAAGACCATTATAATGATCCAGCTTACCGATAACTGAAACGCTGTCGCCTTTATCAAAGTTGAAGTTTTTCAGTGTAGAGTAGAAATTGACTCCGCCTGTACCGTCAGCCATATAGTATGAAGATCTTGTAGCACTTCCGATATTGGGAGTAAATACAACGCCCTTTACGTATACTGTATCGCCGGTTACTTTAAGATCCGGAACGAAGTTCTTATCAGCATCAACCTTCAGTTCTGAAAGTGTAAGAGGAGCATAGAACTTATAAGCAGCCATACCATTGTTTGTAGAGAGTATGAAAAGATCAACTGTTGTTCCGTTTCTCTTTATTGCAACATCACCCGTTCCATTTGCATTTGCATTGGTGCCAATTGATTTGGTCGGGTATACTCTGGTTGCATTTTTTGCACCGTCAGTAACATCAACGACCCTCAGGTTTTCGTTACCTGCGCCGAAATTATAAGTAACGATATATTTTCTTGCAGCGCTTTCGAAATACCTGATAGCGTTGCTGCCAGTGGCAACAAGTGTTCCGCTGATTGTACCAACTAAAGCACCAGCAGCATCATACTGAACTGCATTTACGCCGCCGCCATTGATATAAAAACCTGTTGATCCGTCACCAATAGGAGCGATTGAAGCGCTGCCGCCTGCTGCAGAAGCCAGCGTGATTTCACTTGTGGTAAAAGTATTGCCGTTGTCGGCAGTAGCAAACTTTATAACTTTTGTACCGCTGGCCTGTACCGCCCAGATAGCAAGAGTATTATCTGAAGCCTTACCGGTTACAGTAAACTTATCTCCGAGGCGAATAGCAGGAGTTCCTTTTGTCTTATATTCAGCAACTTTTACAGGATCTGCACTCTCGGAAGTCCATTTGTATACCTTAAAAAGTGTATCAGCTCCGGTACCTGTACTCAGATTTGCTGCAAAAATTACTCCGTCTTCTGACACTTCAGCATCGTTAATTGCAAGTGTTCCACCCGTAACAACTGAAGAAGGAACTTTCAATGTACCAAGACTGTCGCCTTTAGCAGCATCAATTATAACGATATTGTTGCCTGATTTTCTGGAAACAAGATATACATGACCGTTTCCATACGCAAAACCGCGCTCGGTATTTGCAGTACCCATATAGGTGGGAAGGCTTCCCGCCGCTTTGGATTTTTCCCAAACTGTTTTATACTGGGCCTGGGAAAGACCGCTCACTGATATAACCATAAGTAACACTGTAAGGAATCTTTTCATTTCACCTCCGGAATAATTAAAATAGAAATCAAACAATTATATTAGACATAATACTAGAATACAATTTACCTTGTACTAAATTAGAATTTAAATACTATTCAGTCAAGAATATTTCATTAAATAATCTTTAAATATCCGTTTATTTCAGTCAACGCAGTTTTTACCAGTTGTGTCAGACGACAGCACTTTCTGTAATTTCAACTATTCCCTTATCCGCATCGATAAAATGAGTAATGCCGTACGGGACGGTGATATTTTCCTTTACGTGTCCGTGTTTGTAGTTGTACATAACCGGCATATCCAGCCCGCCGAGATATCCGTCGATCACTTCGTTGAGAGACAGTGTTTTGGAATACGGATCGGGTTCGACGCAGTCTGTAAAACAGCCCAGAATTATGCCGTTAATACTTTTGAATACTCCAGAGAGTTTCAGCTGATTTAGCATTCGGTCGATCCGGTATGGCGGTTCGCCGATATCTTCGATGAGCAGCACCCTGTCCTTAAAATCAGGAGAATACGGGGTTCCGATAACAGACGTCAGAAGCGCCAGATTTCCGCCAATTACTTCACCTTCGGTTTGTCCCCCCTTTAGCAGGTCGATTTTTTCGTTTCCGGGGTTATTTACACGGCCGTATTTTTTATCTGAAGTAATCATTGCCCAGAACATTTCTTCTGTATACGGGTTGACCTCATTCCAGAAATCCACGGCAACCATGGGACCAGCAAAGCTGATAAGTCCTGTTTTCCTCAGTATTGCCATCTGCAGAGCAGTAATATCGCTGTAGCCCACAAATATTTTAGGATTCTTTTTTATGAGGTTATAGTCTACGCGGTCGAGTAGTCTTGGTGTACCATATCCGCCCCTGGTACAGAAAATTGCCTTAACCTCCTTGTTCCCGAACATGTTGTGCAGGTCATCGAGTCTCAGATTGTCTTCGCCGGCGAGGTATCCGTAGTTCTTTCTGGCATTTTCGCCAATGACAACCCTGTAGCCCAGTTTTTCGAGGTATGAAGCGCCCTTCTCTATCCTGGTGACATCATCGGGACACGAAGCCGGAGATATTATGCCAATAAGGTCACCCTTATTGAGTTTGGGAGGTTTTATTTTGTCCATGACTTACCATATTGTTTTTTGAAATGGAATTATCGAGAGGCAAAATAAAAATTATTTACCGGGTTTGCAATTGTTTTCTGGTGTTTCTCGGATATTTTGTACCGGTTAAAATGAATACGAGAAGTTAAGATGCGGGGTATTGTCACTTACGCCCATAGAAAAGTTAAAACTGTCAGAAGGGCTGCTGAAATATTTGCTATAGAGCATATTTCCTATCAGTGTGCCCACAGCCGCGCCTGTCGCAACGTCCATCAGGTAGTGCTTATTATCCCTGAGCCGGCTGTATGCGACAAATGAAGCCCATCCGTAGAGTGCAGTAAAAGAAAGAGATTTCATCAGGAATTTCGTGCTGCTGTTACGGGATATGGTGCCTCTGTCTATAAAATCATCGACTTCCCTGTAGATAAACGAGACGGCAGCAAATGTTGTGGATGAATGGCCGCTGAAAAAGCTTTTCCCGTCTGTGCCGTCAGGCCTGTCTTTTCTCGTGAAATTTTTTACAAGCTCAGTCGCGGTATGTGTATAAATCAGGGATTTGTAGAACACGAACAGCCGCTGATAATCCTCATCGTTTATGTTTGCATTGGTCAGTATATCCGCCCCGGCAGTATAAGCCAGGCCGGCAAAGAAAACCGAATAAGGGATCAGATCTTTGTCCATGCTGCCGATAGAGTATCTGCCGGATACCCCCACATGTTCCTGCAGCTCCTCCTCAAAGTGAAACGGGCGCACAATAAGACGGTTATTGTATTCAGGCCTGATACTGCTGCGCAGTCCGTACGCCGCGGCAATAGGCACATCATACCATTCGAAAGATCTGGAAGCTCCTTTAAGTATATGGGACATGGTTCCGCTCAGCGGACCCTGAGTTCCCCTGAAAGTTGTAACTGTTCTGCCTTCCTGTGCATATATCAATGACACCAGGGCTAAAAACTGAAATACAAATAAGAAATATCCCATACTCTATAAAATTGTTGATAATTGCAGCCGTCTTTCGGTTATAAACTGCTTGAGATCACGGACTTCATCTTCAAGCGAGTTCTCCTTTATTCTCAGATATGGATCCTTATAATACGCTTCCCGGATTGAATCGTATGCACTGTCGATAATGGGAAAAAGATTTTCTTCTGTGAATACGGTTTCTAATAAATCTCTGACTATCTCTTTATAAATTCTGTAACATTCCTGGTCTGCAAAAAGTTTCCGTATTATGTCACTATCGCCATACAATCCCATCGGTTCAGAGGAGAAGAATGATTTGTCAAAATCCCATGGAATTATCTCATAAGGTTTTCCAACCGCACTTCTATAAAGATAAAAATTATTAGTAAGTCCGTCAACGTTATTAATTATCGAACAGACAGCGTGGTAAGTTAAGTATTGTCTTATGTTCAGATATCTGCCTGCAATGCTCATAATGTGCGCAGGATTTGCGGTATCCAGGACGGAAATAAAATCGGCCAGGTTGTTGTAATTGTCATCATCCGGGATTTTTTTCTCAAAATTATCGGACAAATGGTTCCTGCTTTCATATGAAAACTTCGCACCAAATACCACTTTTATTAGTTCGGCAACGCCTATATTTCTTCTGTTGAAGAAATCCTCCTCCACCCTTTCCGTCAGCAGATAGAGTCCCTCTGTTTTATCGTTGATCTTCAGGAATGCGTGATGCGACTCGAACACGTGAAATCCCGCTTTCTCAAATATGCGGGAAGTTACAATTGAACGAATCTTCGATTTGTCGTAGGCCTGTATACTAAGATTAAACCTGTTGAGGCCGAATATTTTTTCATTGCCGTCAAGTGTGAAGGTATATCCCCATTTCGTAAAATATCTTGATCCCGCACCCTGAGCCTCAAGATATGTCCTTACCATCCTCCGGCTTCCGTTTTCCCCGTTCATATAGTAGAGTTTTCCGGGCACCTGCAGGTTACTGAACCTGTTTTCATTCAGCATCTGCAATTCGTCGCTGTCAACCTGCAGATCCATCATCAGCATGCGGGAATTCATTTCAGAGGCCCATTCCGGTTCGGTAAATGTACTGCATGAGGCAAAAAGTACTGCCATGAGCAGGCAGGATGCAAAGCAAAGCGCATTTTTATACAATCGTACTGACATAGTATTCAATTCCAAATTAACTCTGAACTGCATTAAAATTTAACCTGTATTTCAGCAATTACTTTTGATCCTATTGTCGAATAATCGTCGTCATAAAGATTCTTTGTGAACAGAGCATCACCGTTCAGCCTCAGCCTCACATCCTTGTCGAGGTAAACATTCACGCCTGCCAGTACTTCATACGTACGGTATTCGTCCTTGTCCGAATCGGGTATATACAGTCCGCCCAGTATAACCGGTTCTACAGACTCCACGATTCTGCCGCCGACAGCATAGTTTGCAGACACAGTAGCCTTTAATCCGGCAGTAAATACTTTCTTATCAATACCCATATAATTTCTCCGGCGGATGCTTTCAATCGGATCCTGCGCATATATACCCTCGAGAGATGCATAGTATCCGTTATTTTCCAGAGAAATATCGGCAGACATCCCGTATGTAGTAATTTTCTCTTCCCCGCCCTTATTCTGGAGCTGATAATTCAACGCATAAGCGATACCGCTGTTGTGGTATGCCAGTCTGGCAGCAGTGCCTGTAAAGAGCGAATTATCCTTGAAGAAAGAAATATAGTAAGAAAACGGAAATTCAGGATTCTTTTCCTTGTAGTTGTAATACGCCATCAGGCTCACACTTCTTCCGCCGTATCCGAAATCCGAGATGACATTCCTGATGTAGCTTCTGTCGATTGTCGGCAGGTCTTCCGTATTCAGCAGCTGTTCCTGTCCGAACGGTTTTTTCAGATTTCCAGCCTTGATTTTCATATACTTGAAATAATCAAACTTCACAGAAAATTCTCTCAGTATCATACGGCCGTCTTCCGAGCTGCCGCGCATATCCACCTGTGCGTCGATGTCTTTATTAATCTTTATGTCAGCCTGCAGTTTCCCTTCATAGTAAGTTTCCTGGTTGTACTTACGCAGTTTATTCCTGTCGTAAATTTTTATACCGGTTGCGCCGTAACCGCTGAAGCTGATCTTCTCCTGTGCCTCGGCGACTGTAAAACATGCGGCAGTGAGCAGGAAAACAAAAACAGATAAAAACAATCTGACGGTAGAATTATTATTCATATAGGGATTCCTGTTATTTACAGATTAAGTTCCAGCAGTGGTCTGTGCAAAGCCAATAAACCATAGTAACGCTAAAGTAATAAAAATATTTGTATATTTCTTCCACATTAGAATATTCCGTGTTTACTATTAACATAAAAAGGAATATTTTTACGAGAAATATTTCCCCGAAGGAATCTTTATTATGGGTAAACGTGATCTGATCAAAAAAGCTTCTGAATACATATTTGAATTATATAAGGTGGTACCTCCGGGTACTTATCTTTATCACGACTATACTCATCTGATGGATGTCGCCGACACCTGCGAGGAAATTGCTGAAGGCCTGAAGCTGCCTGACAGTGATATTGAAATAGTGACTCTTGCAGGGTGGTTTCACGATGCCGGTTTCTTCCAGCAGATTGAAGACCATGAGGAGATCAGCGCCCAGATTGCCGAGACATTTCTGAAAAAAGAATTCTTTCCGCCTGAAAAAATTGCACTGATAAGGAACTGTATACTGGCAACAAAAATGCCGCAGTCACCGCAGAACCTGCTCGAAGAGATTGTATGCGATGCGGATCTGAGTCATGTCGGCAGGAAGAGTTTCTCCAGCCGCAGTGACCTTCTAAGACTTGAATTTGAACAGACACAGAACAAATTTTTCTCTGACGAGGAATGGCTGAAGAAGAACCTGGAGTTCATCAGTACATATTCCTTCAGGACAAGATATGCCATAAAAGAGTTTGAAAACCAGAGGATAGACAATTATCTCAGGCTGCACAGGCGCCTTAAAAAAAGGAGAATAAATGCTGAACAGACTGATAAGAAGAGTTCCCTTGCCAGCGAAAAAATCAAGCTGAAAAAACTAAAGCAGGAAAAACCGGAGCGCGGCATTGAAACCATGTTCAGGATTACTTCCACAAATCATATACGACTGAGTTCCATGGCCGATAACAAAGCCCATATAATGATAAGTATAAATGCCATCATTATATCTGTCGTGGTAACACTGCTCGTCAGGAAATTGGATGCCAATCCACATTTGATCATTCCCACACTGCTGTTGATGACTACAAGTCTTTTGTCCATAGTATTTGCAACCATGTCCACGCGCCCGAAAATTACATCCGGTACATTTACAAAGGAGGATATTCGGAACAAAAAGGCAAACCTTTTATTCTTCGGCAATTTCTTCAATATGGAACTGGACGATTTTGTATGGGGTATGAATGAAATGATGAACGATAAGGACTACCTGTACGGAAGCATGATCAAGGACTTCTATTTCCTCGGGAAAGTGCTGGGCAGAAAATACAAGCACATGAACGTCTGCTATAACATATTCATGTTTGGCATGATCATCAGTGTGCTTGCATACTTCGTTTCAATACTCATGTACCCGACCACTGCAAATATAGACACCCTGCAGCTGATGTTCAGCAAATAATGGGGGAATCTATTTCCTCCTGTAACGGTAGCGGGTCAGTATTCCCGATTCATCTCCGATCAGCAGTGTATTGTCGCTCAGGAAGCAGAGGCTCTCGGGCTGAGGGTGAAGTTTTTTGGAGAGCTTCATCATTGCCAGTATTCTGCCGTCAGAACTCAGTTCGACGATAGCATTGTCATTTGCTGAAAGTATAAAATAACTTCCAGAAACGGGATGCTTTTTAATTGCCGACGGACTGAATGAGTTTATCCCCAGCTGCCCGGTTATGTACTTTTCATCCAGCAGAAAGCGCGGCTTTTCGTTTAAGCTGTATGACTTCAGAGAAAATGAGTATACGGCTTTTTTATTCTTCAGGCCCTTACCTGCTTTCCCCTTGCAGGCCAGCAGCAGGGAATTTGTGGCGGCATCGTATTCCAGTCCTTCAATATCATTGCTGCTTTTCAGACCTGTTGAAATCTTTTTTACAGAACTGCCCTGCTTGCTGCCGCCCTCCCTGAATTCAAGCAGTGTTCCGTTGCTCGTCAGCAGAAAGAATTTTCCGTTTACATAAGCGATATCCTCAAAATCACCGCTTACCGGTTTGTCGCCAGCATAAAAATATTTTTTAATTTTTCCGGTTTTTGTATCCAGTTCAAAAATATAGCTTTCCTCGTCATTATGTGCGAATACCCGGTCATCTTTTGCAGCCGCAAGACCCGAAATCTCGTAGAGCTGCCCGGAAAGTTTCATTACACCATCACCTTTTCCATCAAGCTGATAATTATACAGCTGCGAGTTTTGCGCATATAGACTGCATGCAGTAAAAAGAAGTAATGCAGGGATAAAAGAAATATTTGGCTTCATGACAATATCCGATTTTATAGTAGGTAAATGCTAATGAACGATGTAAATTTTGAATTCTGAATGAAAATTAGACATGGTTCATAAGTCTGATTTTTCAAATAAAAATTTATCCGGAACTCTTGTTGCACAGATAATGTCACGTGCAACATAGGGCAGTAAAATGCCATGCAATCTGAATGTAATTATAACAAATTTAAAGGATTTTTTCTATTTGGTATGCCGCTATTTCTTTTTTTAATTTTTTGTATATTAAAAAATATTAGTGCCCCTGTTTCCTGTATTGTACAGCGGTGATGGCAAATCTTCCTGAGACAGAAAGGAGAATCTTTTTGGAAGACAGGCAGATAAAAAAAGCATTAAAAGAAAGCGAAGACAGATACCAGCAGCTGGTATATTTTCTGTCGGACATGGTTCTTGTCCATTCCGAAGGGAAAATTATATTCATTAACCCGGCTGGTTCAAAGCTCCTGGGGTTAGCTTCCACCGATGAGATCACCGGAAAAGCATTCATCGATTTCGTGCATCCGGACTACAAGGAAGCAGTCAGAGAGAAATTCAGGCAGGTAATCGTAGAAGGCCGTGAAAGCCGCTCATTTGAAATAAAACTCATGTGCCTCAGCGGCACCGGACTGACTGTTGATATCGTCATCTCGCCGTTCAATTTTCAGGGTGAATGGGCACTGCTCATTGTATGCCATGATATTACCGGGCGCAAGCATTACGAGGAAGCTCTTAAGGAAAGTGAGGAACGTTTTCGTTCGGTCATTCAGAACCTTAACGGCTACATATACAGTGTATTTTATGAAGATAACATGGCCATCTCGTCATTCCACAGTCCCCGCTGCATCAGCATTACCGGCTATACTCCTGAAGAATATGCAAACGATCCGGACCTGTGGATCAAAATGGTGCACCGCGACGACCGTACACATATAAATAATTTCTTTATGAACCTCACTCAGAACCGTCAGCAGACAAACATTGAACACAGGATCATACACAAGAACGGTTCAATAAGGTGGATATCAAATACATTTACCGTATTCACAGATGAATCCGGTGAGCTGATACGCCTTGATGGTTTCATCATCGACATTACCGACCGTAAAAATGCAGAAGACGCACTCAAGCAGCAGTATATGCTGCTGCAGAAACTTATCGATACCATACCTAACCCGATCTATTACAAGAATACTGAAGAAGTATTCCAGGGTTGCAACATTGCGTTTGAAAACTTTCTGGGGTTCCGAAAAGAGGAAATTATCGGCCGGCCGATACATGAGCTTATATCTTCTGAACAGGCAGAACGATTTATCAGGTACAACCCGGATAACTTCCAGAAAAGCGGCATACAGTTATATGAGACTAAATTCAATTATCCGGACAGAACACCGCATGATGTCCTGGTGACCGAAGCGGTTTTATATAATCAGGATAATTCCGTATACGGAATAGTGGGGGTGATGATAGATATTACTAACAGAAAAAAATCCGAACAGCTGCTGAAGGACAGTGAGGAACGATACAGAACACTCGCCGAAAATTCGTATGATCTGATCAGTGAGGTAGGCAATGAGCTGAATATACTATATATCAGTCCCAATGTACACGAACTGCTGGGCTATTCACCCGAAGCATTTGCAAAGAATAATCTTCTCGACTACATTCATCTGGATGACATTCCAAATGTGATCAGGGAACTGAGAAAGAATCCCGGACGCGCAATTCTCAGACTCAAGCATGCAGACGGTGAATGGATATGGTTCGAGAGTGCCGGTAAGAAGTTTACCACTGCATCCGGAGAGATACGCGGGGTAATTGTTTCGCGCGATATCTCCGAACGCAAGAAGCTTGAGCAGCAGATGATACAGACCGAGAAACTAATGGCCATTGGTGAAATGAGTGCCATGATTGCCCATGAATTCCGCAATGCGCTTACATCTGTTAAAATGATAATCCAGCTGCTGAATGAATCGAATAATCTTACTCAGAAAGAAAAAAATTCGTTTGGTGTGGCTGTCCATTCAATTCAGCATATGGAAAACATAGTGCAGCAGCTTCTGACCTTTGCACATCCGGCGCCGGTGGAGCTCCAGATCGAAGAACTGAACAATATCATCAAAAGCTGCATAAGCTTTGTGCAGATGCAGGCAAATAAAAAGAATGTGGAGATAATTAAATCACTCGATCCACAGATCCCGCCGATAATACTGCATTCCACCAGCATAAAGGAAATGGTTATCAACCTTCTGCTGAATGCAATACAATCGTTCAGCTCTCCGGATATGGAAGGAAAGACAATAACTGTAACTACAAAACCGGTTGTATTAGACCATACTATAAATGATTACGATTTCGGCACTAAAAGCAGGCACATCGGAATCCGTAACCGCCTCGATGACGGCCAGGAAATAAGACTGATGAAGGGAACTGAATGCGCCTGCATAGAAATTAAGGACAACGGAGACGGTATTGATAAGGAGCATATAAGCAAAATATACGAACCTTTCTTCACCACAAAAAAGACCGGCTCCGGACTAGGATTGTCAATAGTAAAAAGAACTGTAAATGCGCACGGAGGTATTATTCTTGTAACCAGCAAAAAAAATCACGGTACCGTCTTTAAGATTTATCTGCCTTTGAAAATCTGATTTGTTTAACAAATGCAGGACAAATTATTTATGCCTGACTCATTCAAAATAATGATCGCGGATGATGATGAATCTATACGATTTGCATTTGATTCATTGCTGAAAAGGGATAATTACCTGCCAGTACTGGCCGAAGACGGTGAAGATGCCGTATCGAAAACGATAATTGAAAAGCCCGATATAATCTTCTTAGATATAGCCATGCCTAAGCTGGACGGACTCGAGGCTTTGAAAAAACTCAGAGGAATAGACTCATCCATACCGGTAATCGTCATAACCGGCGCCGGCACGATGCAGACCGCGGTAAAAGCAATACAAAACGGCGCTTTCGATTATCTCACAAAACCAATTGACATTTCAAAAGTTCGAGAGATCATAAAAAAGGCACGGCTCAGCAGAAAAACTCAGCCGCAGAAACAGCCGCATACAGACATCTTCAGGGCTGAAATCCCCGAACGCTATGAAATTGTGGGCAACAGTTCGTCCATGCAGGATGTCTATAAAATGATCGGTTCAATTTCCACTACACCGAACTATACTTCTGTACTGATAATCGGGGAAAGCGGCACGGGCAAGGAACTGGTAGCCAGAGCAATTCACAATCACGGTTCAAATGCCTCCGAACCCTTTATAGCTGTCAACTGCACCGCTCTGCCTGAGAACCTGCTGGAGAGTGAACTGTTCGGGCATGAGAAAGGCTCTTTTACCGGCGCAGTCGAAAGAAAAATAGGCAGATTTGAAGCAGCCGGAGCCGGCACAATTTTTCTCGATGAGATCAGCAGTCTGTCTATAAATATACAGCAAAAACTGCTGCGTGTACTGCAGCAAAGAGAACTCGACCGCGTAGGAGGACTGGATACCATCCCCATCCGGGCCAGATTTATCGCCGCATCCAATACTGACATCGACAGCGAAGTTAAAAAGGGCAATTTCCGCGAAGACCTTTTTTACCGCATCAATATAGCCGTAGTCTATATAGCCCCGCTCAGGCAACGAAAAGAGGATATTCCGCTGCTGGCCAGCTATTTCCTGGCCAAATATAATTTTCACATGAAGAAGAATATTAAGGGTTTTTCTAAGCAGGCTGTTCAGTGGCTTTCGCGGTACAACTACCCCGGAAACGTGCGCGAGCTTGAGAATCTCATAGAACGCGCGGTAATGCTCTCCAAAGGAGATGTAATTCTCAGCGACCACCTGCAGGAATTAGTCTCAGGAGGATCAGACAAACAGTCCGCACCCCCGATTTCCAGCGACGTTTTTTCAGCAGCAAGAGAATCCGCTGTCGGATCTTTTGAACTTAAGTTTCTTCAGCACATACTGAAAAAAACACACGGCAATGTGACCGAGGCATCCAGACTGTCTCAAATGAGCAGGCAAAACCTCCAGCGCCTTATGAAAAAATATAACATCAAGTCTGAAGATTTCAGAGATCTGTAATACCATATTAAATCCAGAACTTTTTACTGCCATTTCCTGTTATTATTACTGCCAAGCATAAATTGGCACCTGCTGGCATAATTTACGGCATAAAATCGTTTTTCCCGCATATTTTTCGCTTTTTTATGTGGCACAATATTATATATGTAACAGTTGAATTAAGATAAAGGAGGTAATATGTTATATGCAGATGATGTGAAACCCGGATACGAGAAAAACAGCGCCCCAACTATTGAACCCGAATTATTTACCGGACCGGCTGAAACCGCTCCTGAACCGGAAATAAATACCGCTGCCGAAGTTGTGCAGCCTACGGTACTTGTTGTAGATGATGATACAAAAATTCTCGAAGCCTTTGAAATACTGATGACCAGCGAGAATCTGAATATGATTTCGGCCACAGATATTGACGAAGTGATGGACAAAATACAGGGCAAAAAGATCGACCTGATTATTACCGATTTTATGCTTAAAACAAAATCAAGCATTGAGCTTTTTACACTGATACGCAAAAACAACCCGGAAATCCCGGTAGTCGTAATGACCGGATATCCGGAGCTGATAAGTGAAAAGGATATAAAAATGTTCGGCGGCAACTATTTCCTGACCAAGCCGCTTGAACTCGGTAAGCTCAGAAATGTAATAAGAACCTACTGCAATCCACTCAGAATAGGTTAATTCAGACAAATTGTGTCTGGCCTGCGGCTGTAATAACTTTTATCCGGAAGAAATAATGTTTCTGATAACTTTATTACAGCCGCGGTTATGTACCGGAAATTTCCAGAACACACTCTTTGTCATCATACTTAAATTCAACTGTCGTTATACTATATCCTTTCATTTTTATCCTTTCAACGCCCTCAGACATTTCTCTGCCGTTCAGACTTACACGCCTGATCTCATAAGGTGAATACAGAGTAATCTTCTCATTTGTACCTGCCGGAGCCTTTGACCGTATTCTGAGCACTCCGTCACCTGTCCGGCTTACCTCCTCAAGCATGCCCTGTATTGATCTGAGTAACAGATTCCCGGGCACGCCCATTTTTACAGATATGTTACGAATACCCGAAAGTTTCCGGGGCAAAACGGCTGACGGATATAACTGACCGTCATTTACCGTAATTTCTCCTATTACTTCCCCGCTGCCTGAAACACTGCAGTGAATGTTTTCACCGTTCCAGACAATTGGAAATTCTATATTGCGACCGGTGTGCAGTATAAAGGGATCGAAAGTGATGTTGTAACTGTTCTCTGAAACAGCAAGCAATTCATATAAACAGTATATATACCATCCGGCTGCCCACATAAACTGAGGCTTATCAATTCTGCCGTACTGATTTTCATCCGATTTATTTGCATTTCTGTATTCCGGCATAGCCGGATACCCATTCGGACTGCGCATAATGTGCGCGATGGTCATGATATTCCTCATCAGCCTGAGTGCCTTGCCTCTTTCGTCATTCTGCTTCAGCGCCAGAAGATACCATGCGTTTGCATGCTGCCATATGCCTCCGTTAATATAGAAATAGGGATCGCCGGCCTCATTTCCGGCAAAATTCCAGAAGGCAATCAAACGGTGAAAATCCATCGGATAAACGGTACAAACCCCAAGTGTTTTATCGAGCAGTTTATCTTCAGCCGTCGCAAGCATTGTTTTAAGTTCCGCTCCGTGAATTATTCCCATGTGTGCAGCAAGCAGTGACCCCATATAAAGATGCTCATCCATGCTGCCGTCTTCAAAATAATTCATGATATAGCCATGTTGTTTACTCCACAGGCCTGACATAACATTGCTGCTGATTTCATCTGCAAGCAGTGCTTTACGACTTACGGTACTTGTATTCTTTCCCAAAACAAGATCAATAAAACTTAAATCCCTGAGCGCCCTCACAGCAAGTATGTTCATATATGCCCGCGGCCCCCACTTCCACCCTATATCCCACCAGTCCGGCCGGTAGGCCCATATGAGGCTGTCTTTCAGGTTAATTAGCATTAACTCACTGCTTTTTTTCAGGTTTGGATATATTTTCTGAATAAAGGACGTATCACCGGAATGTCTCAGATATTTAGCAGACAATATGATAAACCAGAAATGGTTCCAGTTATCTGCAGAAGCATATTCTGTTACGTACATGCTTTCCTTCCAGTAATACGCATGCGGTATTACCGAATCTTTTCTGCAGTGAGAAGCAATGAACTCCAGGTCATTCCTGACGCGACCGGTATCATAATTTACTACTGCCAGGTCGGTCATTAGTACATCATGAGTAAAATAAAAATTATATTCAGCCGGACACGGCATGGGTACTACCGCACTATCGAGATAGTGCCGGTTAACAGCAAGAACAGCCCTGGCCCATCTGTCTGTATCATCAAAATCTTCATCGCTGCTTATGAATACCCTGTCAGAGAAAGCATAATTCAGAACAGTTGATTCGTAATCTTTTATTTCGCGCTCATAATTTTTTTTGAGATATGTTAAATGTGCCTCATATTCATCTTTTGACGCCGTACCGGCTATCAGCACGATATTCATCTCTTCATTGTATGAAAGCTGTCTGGAGTAAATAAATCCGGCCGAAGGTGTTTTTTCAAACAGTGATTTTACCATGCCCGACAGCTCCATGCTGCTGCCATCATGATTGTACATCTGCCTGCTGTCGAATGCATACTCCGCCTCAGTGGCGGCATTGCAGATATATGTATATGCCCTTCTTGTCTGAGTGTAATTATATTCGGATATGACCGCACCTGATTTACTATAAAATCTCATTGCAGAAGGATACATGGCCGCAAAAGTATGAGAAGTCCTGAGTAGCTGCGCGAACGCTGCAGTGAGTTCGAATTTCCGTTTCGTTTTTGAGTTATTCCTGATCGTGCAGCTGACCACCATTGCAGGTTTTGACAGACAGAAACGGTATGATATCTTTATGGTGCGCAAATTATTGCTGTCTGAAAACACGACAGAATAAGGTGTCAGAACGGTGTGGAACCGTTTGGTTTCAATAGCCTCAGAGAAATTTCCTGCCTTGAGCCTGAGTTTCATAATGTGAGTACTGTCGCGCTTCCAGTAATCCGTGCTTATATCAGCACTGTTTGCAGCAGGATAAAAATAGCTGATCCTCTGTGGGCATGGATTTCCATGGTGAAATTCCACGCCTATGAATGAGGAGCCTGTTTCAATCTGGGCATCTGCGGTGAATTCCTTCTGCAACAGTTCTTTTCTCTTGTCGTAAAGACGGCCCGCTATGGTGCCCTGTGCAGATGACTGTGCAAACAAGGAGGAAGCTGAGATAAAGAAACACACAATCCGGTACAGTTTCATTTTCCCGTGCTCCCTCATTTATGCAGGTAATCGTTTAATGTAAATATCCCGAGTTTGGAAGAAGCTCCCTCCTGACTGAGGTTTCTGAAGCCTAAAACGTGTTCCTCTCCAGGCAGCATAATAAGGCAGTTGTCAGAAAATGCGGTATGGCTTCTGTAAAATGTCGCAAAGAATGCAGGTTTGCTGCATACAGCTTTTATTTCACCGTGCCTTCTACCGCCGGCATCATCTTCTTTCAATTTGAATCCAATCCCCGGGTCAGGTATCTGCATATACTTCCATTCATCGTGAGTATAGAAATTTCTGCTTATACGGCCGTTCTTCTCGTCGTATAATGTGGCCACAAGTACTAAATTCTTCAGATCGGGATACTCAGAAGTCAGTACATCCGGAATGACCCTGTGCTCGTGAGGAATGAGTCTGACGATATCGCTGTCGAGTAATTCTGTTTTTGCTTTTGGAAGATATACTGCAGTGATCTCATAGCGGCCGGAAAACACATTAGCTGTATCATTCAGTATTGAAAGGTCAAATTTACTCCCGTTTCTGTTGATACTGATCACTAGTGGTGCAAATGCTTTTGATGCAAAATACCAGGCTGGTTTCGGAACATTTCCGGAGTCCACAAGTGACCAGCTGGCAACAGGCCAGCAGTCATTCAGCTGCCATATTACTGCGCCGTTTGTCCGCTCACTTCTCAGGCGCCAGTGTTCCAGGCATTCTTTCAAAGCAAAGCCCTGATTGAGCTGAGTAAGATATATAAAGTCCTTTATCTCTGTTGAAACGGGCAGGTGTCCGGAAAGGAACCTGAACAGTCTTTCGTTGCCTTCTATCTGTTTATTATGAAATTCAAATATCTCGCTCTGCACATATCTGTCCTTTTTGGAGATGACACTCTTCAGTGTGCTGTAGTTTGCCGGCGCCTGAAATCCGAATTCAGTTACGAACAGACTGTTATCAGAACGTACCTGTTTGTAATCGATCCACCTGCTCCAGACGTCCCACTGGTGCCGGTTTCCGCTTGCCTCAGAGTTCGGATCCTCATCATCTCCGAACGGAGTAGACGGAAGATACTGGCGTGACGGGTCGAGTTTAGAGAGGATTTCAGGAATCAGCTGGTGGTATATAACAAAGCCCGGCATATTTCTGTATGATGATTTCTGTTCCTGGTACCATATCCATTCATTTTCGTTATTCCCGCACCAGACGGCAATTGAGGGGTGCGGCTGAAGCCGCCTGATATTTTCCTGAACTTCATACTTTACATTCTCCAGGAATTCGGGTATTTCCGGATATGAAGCACACGCAAACATAAAGTCCTGCCAAACGAGTATACCCATTTCATCACAGATACTGTAGAACATATCCTCTTCATATACTCCGCCGCCCCAGACCCTCAGCATGTTCATATGTGCATCCCTGGCATACCCGATCAGTCTGCGGTATTTTTCCTCAGTAACTCTGGGGAGAAAAGAATCCGCTGGTATCCAGTTTGCTCCCTTAATAAACAGCGGTTCACCGTTTACAATAAAGCAGAAATCGCAGTCTGTCCCCGGCTCAGCAGTCTGATTGTTCCCGAGAGTATTCTGATCAGAATCTTTTTTTCGAGTCTGCAGAGATATTGTCCTGATTCCAGTTTTTGTTTGTTTTTCATCCAGCATCTTTTTAGATCTGTCAGTTAATTTAATTTTCAGATCATACATATGCGGTTTGCCCATGCCGTTCGGGTACCAGAGCACCGGATTTTCCACTTTCATGCTGATATTTATTAGTCCGTTACCACTAACATCAGAACGCCTTGATACTGCAGATGACGAATCACTCAGACTCACCTCCAGCATCAGATCCTCTTCAGACGGATTCTTCACCAAAACACTCAGAGTAACTGAGGCGGAACTGCCGGCTATTTCGGTAGTACTGAAAGTGAAATATTCTATTTCTGCTCTTTCTCCCTGGCGCAGGCAGACAGGTTTCCATATTCCGGATGTGACAAACGAGGGTCCCCAGTCCCATCCGAACGAATACTGGGCTTTTCTTATATAAACACGACCTGAATTCAGTGCGACCGGGAGTCTGCCGTGCATTTTTTCGACATGCCGGGCATATTCTACGGCAGATGACAAATGGACTTCCAGCACATTACCCAGAGACATAAGAGAACCGGTAGTATCAAAGACATAGGAACGGAACATATTGGAGGCATTACCCAGCTTCACCCCGTTAAGAAATACTTCTGCAATAGTATCAAGACCTTCGAACAGTAATTCGGCAGATTTGGCGGGGTCAAAATTTTCAGGCAGGTCAAATTCCGTTTTGTATATCCAGTCTTTCTCTCCGATCCACTGCAGCGACTTTTCATTATCTGCATAAAACGGATCTTCGATCATCCGGTGTCTCAGCAGATCGGTATGTATGGTACCGGGTACCGATGCGTCAAACCATACTCCCCGCCTTATAATTTTTTCAAGCCCTGCATCGTCAGATTTCAGGCAGAATTTCCAGCCGCTGTTGATGTAATGTTTCGTTTTCATATATTACCCCGACTGTTCTTAGCTATATTCCAGAATTATTTCAATAGAACCATTTTCTTTGAAATAGTGACTGTCTCAGTATATAATGTATAAAAGTAAACACCTCCGGGCAAATCTTTATTGAACCTTACCAGATGCGTTCCTGCTTTCCTGTATCCGTCTTCCAGCACTGCAACCTCCCGTCCCAGAATATCACAGACTGACAACCGTACCACTCCGTCTGACGTTAGCTGATATGAAATAGAAGCTGATGAATTGAAAGGATTCGGATAATTCTGAAACAGTTCTGTTTTCACCGGCAACACCGGACCACCTGATCCGACACTAACAGACGAAGAATCGCGCACTTTTATGACGGTAACAGCAGAATCAGTATAGCCGGAATTATCGCGGACAACACATGAGACTATTACCTCCCCGGCTTCAGAGGGAGCTGTAAAGAGAGCTGAATCTGAAAACACTTTCAGTTCACCTTTACTCACCTTCCAGTCATATACCAGCGGACCTCCGTCAATGTCGCCCGCTGTGCAGTATATTCTGACGCTGCCGTTTATGTAAGCAGCTGATGAATCAGCAGAAAGGCTTTTTATTCTGGGCGGATGCTGCAACTGTTCATTCCCAGCATTATGATCGATCACAGTACCGTCAACATACGCCTTATTATCATGTTTCTCTATGATACTTCCTGATGGAAGTATGACCAGCAGGACTGCCTGATCGGCCGGTATGGAAATTTTCACGTTTCCTGAAACAGACTGATACATGACTTTATTATTTACAGCATCATATATATCGCCTGTCTCGCTGAGCCGAACAGATACATCTTTATCCACAGAATACGGATTATAATACAGGTAGGCCGGATATGCAGAATTATTCCAGTAGTCGGTTGCAGCAACATCTATCTTCAGTATCATTCTGACATCCGTCGTATCTATAATTGCTCCGAATATTCCGGCATGCGATGATGCATATAGTGCCAGGTTGGTATTGCTCCAGCCTCCTGCCATTGCATCACCGGTAGCGTGTGGTGAAACTGTGAACCGGAACTGTCTCAGCGCTTCATATGCTATGACACTGGAAGGATCGTATTTTTTTGACCAGGCTTCGTTGTCCTGATTTATATCCGGCAGATAACTGCTGTAAAATAGTCTGGCGGAGTTCGATGCATGCAGCAGCCATTTCCCGATTGCTCTGGCAAACCTGTCGTCATACCTGACGGCAGGAACCAGTGCAGAGGCAAGCTGGAAGGTGTTCATCAGGAACGCATAATCATTGTTGCCATTTACCTCGCCGATGAGCCCGTCAACACTGTATTTCCCCCACCTGCCTTTTATCATTCCCCAGGAGCGCAGAGGAGAAACGTCAAAGCACCAGTTTATCATTTTTTCAATATTGTAATCTGTACCAAGTTCCGCATTCATTCTGGCTGCCGTATATACGCCGTAGGGCAGCTGAAGTTCATAAGATGGGTTTATCTGCAGCTGATCAAGGAACTCGAGGCACCATTCAGCACCGATCCTGTATTTGTCCGCTCCGGTTATTTTATATGCATTATACAATATATACGCGATCGCACCGGCGGCCTCAGGTTCCGGTACTCCGGAATTGTTAGGCTTCATAGTCCTCAGGTCAAACGCCCTGTAGTTCATTTCTGGAACACTCCAGGGAGTCGTACTTCCGCCCATATGATTAACCGCTTCGAGCCAGCGGTCTGCCAAAGCCATCAACTGCACATGGAAATCGCCCATATCAGGATAAAGCGCGTACAACTGTATGAAAAACACATTGGGCATTGTTTCATACCACCAGTCGTTGCCGGTCTGAGCAGATGGATGATTAAGATATACATTCTGTCCGTTCTTCAGGTTGAAATAATCCCTGCACATCATCACCCAGTCGTAACCATACTGGCTGCGTTTGTTATTACCGGCAAGCCGGCCGCTGATCACAGCCGGAATCACGTTAATGGCCTCAGATGAACTGAGATAATTAGTACCGATGAATGTATTCAGGTTGATAGTGCTGATGGACGGGTAATTGATACCGGTTTTGTTTATTCGTATTACAGGGAGGTATTGGCCGGAGAGCTGGGGATTAAATATGAGAGAATCGTACTGACGTGCGACCGTTTTCCACTGCCGCAATTCATATGGATCCGGAGGGCCTGTAATCTGTTCTATTCGGCCGATACTGATCTGCTGGGCGCAGAGATTCAAAGATAAATACAGCAGCAGGCCGGCTGCCCGGCCCGTTATATGATAGATTGCTGATTTCAATTTCCCTGGTTATTATTAAATCGTTCCAGAACTATGCCTCTGGCAACCGGATTTTTTTCGATCTCGAGCATGGCAAGCAATGCTTCTATTGTAGATTCAGCACCTGAGTTGCGGTTCAGATCGGTACGGCCATTTATACCGTCATATACCCTGCCTGATGACAGGTCATATATTGGTGCATTTGCCGGATTATCGCCTGCAAACCAGAGTGCAATACGTGCTCCTTTTTCAGCGTACTTCTGATCTCCGGTTATTTCTGAGGCAAGCATGCAGGCCGAAATAAGCGGCGAAAAGCCATAGGCGATCTGTGGATACCTCTCGGATTTTTCCATTTTCCTGTTCTCGAATACAAAGCTGCTGAGATATTGATTTTCGATCAGATAGTCATAGAAACTGTCAATTTCGTTCAGTGCCGACTGGATCATTTTTTTATCGTTCAGTGAACGGCCCGCCCTCAGAAGAGCTTCAGCCTGATTTGCACCCCAGGCATGCCAGCTGTTTTCCCAGCTCAGGTGTGCATAATACGGCGGATTATCCTTGTCACCCATCTGCATTAGCATTATACCTTCAGCCAGCTTTTTTATATAGTCATACAGCGTATTGTCCTTAGCCTTTTCAAATAAAGGTACCAGCGCCATTATAAGCACTGCAGCCTGGTCTGATGCACACTTATGAGGCAGCCATTGGGGCATAATTACATTTTCTTTTGCAGATGTGGCCGGATAACTTGTAAACATTTTTTTCAGAAGAGGAAGAGCACGTATAAGGGACCTTCTGGTGCGGTCGGCGAGTCTGCGGTCATAGGAAGAATCTGTTTTAACAGAAAGCAGGCTGTAAGCCTCACTCATTGCCCACATTGCACGCCATGTCCACCAGTTTGAAGAAGCGACGCTTGTTTTACCGGAAGTATTGCGGGAGAAGTCATCTTTTATAAAGTTGGTAAACCCGCTGTCACTCTGCATGACGAGCAGGAACTGAATGAGCTGTTTGGCCTTGCGCAGCAGTTCTTTATCACCCTTTATTTTATAATACCTGAGATAAAAAATTGCAGCCCTTGCCGCATCGTCCACACATGCAATTCCCTCGTCGTCGTCACCTACGAGCTGATAATCAGGATATTCGGAATATATGTGGACTATCCCGACTTTCCGGCCCTGCACGTTGACCTCATCATAGAGGTGGTCGAGGTGGCTCGTATTAATCAGAGTAATGTTCTGCGCCGATAAAGATGCCGCTAAGAGTAGTATTATTAGTAAAGTTTTTTTCATGGTTTTTTCATACAAGATTTTTTGACAAATAAGGAGAGAGCCTACCCGGATAACTTACATAATGAAATAAGAAATTCCAAATTTGTCAAGCACAGACATATGTTTGTATCCGCTCCTGAATAATATATTCTGACATCACCATTATCTTCGATTATCCAGCCGTTGCTGAAAACAACATTATCCACATCGCCAACACGCTCGTAGTCGTAATCGGGATACAGGAACGGTTCCGGACTCTTGCCTATGACTTTCCATGGTTCGTTCAGATCCAGCAGTATAACCCCGATTTTGTATAGTGTACTTATACCGAAGCTGCGTACGCCATGATAGAGACAGAGCCATCCGTGGTCGGTTCTGACAGGAGGAGTTGAAATTCCGACTTTATCCGTTTCCCATGTGCCTGGTACCGTCCCCTGCACAAACCTGTAGTCACCCCAGTGCTTCAGGTCGTGACTTCTGTTGATCCATATATCACTCCTGCTGCCTGCGGTCGGTCTGTCAATTTTCCAGAAGTATCCGTCTATCTTTTCCGGAAACAGGGCTGCATCTTTATTTGACGGTTCACTGACAGGACCGATGATATTAAAATTCTTAAAGTCTTCTGTTTCTGCAAGCATTACAAGCGGCATAAATTTGGAATATCCTGTATATGTTATATAGAATTTTCCCCCAATACGGGTTATCCTGGGATCTTCTATTCCCCACTCCACATATTCATAGAACTCATTATGGTCCTGTGGTGTAAGGCAGGGTTTTTTGTCGACACTGAAGCTGCATCCGTCACTGCTCCTTGCAATCACAAAACTTGACCGGCCTACAGGCATCTCGACTCTGCACAACAGCAGGTACGTATCGCCGAATTTCACAGCTCCCGCATTGAAAATACTATTGACCGGAAACGGAACGTCTTCTCTGGTCAATATTGGGTTGTTCTGGTGCTTTTCCATTTTACCTCCTGTTTTATACTGCCGGTTCAAACCTGTCCAGTAACTCTTTTAAATCGACACAGGCAACTGCTATGGCTGCATCGGACATGGCATAAGGAATAATGAGTTTATTCTTAACTATTGCGCATCCGCAGGTATATACAACATTCGGGACGTATCCTTCGCGTTCTTCTTTGCCGGGTGAAATCAACGGTTCTTTCAGTACTCCGGCAATTTTCTCCGGATTTTCAGCATCCAGCAGCAATGCAGATATTGAATACTTCCTTACTGCACCAACACCGTGGGTCAGCAGCAGCCATCCTTTTTCAGTCCTGACAGGTGATCCGCAGTTTCCGATCTGTACAAACTCCCAGTATTCAGATGGAACCTTCAGCAGCTTTTTTTTCTCCCAGTGATCTATTCTGGAGGATTCCATAATGTACAGATTTTCACCATCCTGACGCGATATCATGACATACCGGTCGTTTATCTTCTCAGGGAAAAGAGCCATTCCTTTATCCTTTACCGCATCACCAAATACAGGGAACAGCCTGAACGACCGGAAGTCTTCAGTCTCTATCATCTTGGTCTGAATTTTCTTTCCGTTATAACCAGTATAGGTTGCATAATATTTCTTATCGCTGCTGTGAAATACAAATCTGGCATCTTCGAGTCCGTTGGATTCATCCGGTGAATGAGGAAACAATACTCTTTCGGTAATGCCGGTTTTGTCGTCGAACTTAACCGAATAAGAATTCTCATTTTCTCCAGAAGTTATTTTCCCTGTATTCACATATCGCGGAATCTCATCAAGAGTGATTTGTCCTGAAGTGTTAATTGTACCGTATCTGAATTCGACCGATGAAATATGGCCTTCACCCGCAGCGCGCAGACTCATGACAAACTTTACAGGACCGGAATCATCATTCAGCAGTACTATGGAAGGATTGAATATAGCAGCGGCTTCGATCGAATACTCTTTAGAGAAATATGCACCAATCAGCATTCTGGCGATCTGATCTGCTTCTCCGAGCCTGATAAACAGTTCCGTGTTTTCGGAATTCTTATCCATTATTTTCTGTATCCTTGCAAAATTCTCAAGGAATATATTCCCGACCGATCTGTGCCTGAACGAGAATTCCTGAGTCACTGCATCGAGGCAGCTCTCCATTTTTTTCGCCGGAAGAGACAGCACCCGTTCAATTACACGTTCAGCGCGCTCCTGTGTTCCGGGAAAGAAGAAATTCATAATCACGCGCTGCGGATCCGCATTGATCCTTATATCCTGCTTTCTGACATTTATTTTTCTCACCTTCCGACCCCTTATTCTTTTAATCCGGTTGAAGCCATGCTTTGTATGAAATATTTCTGGAAGAATGTATATGCGACTATTATTGGTAAAGCCAGCATTGTTGCCGAAGCAAGTTTGACACCGAGCTGAGATTCGGCTCTTCCGCCGACTGCAAACAGTGCGATCAGCTGAGGCATTGTCATCAGATTCTGATCGCGTATTACTATAATCGGCCAAAGTACCTCGTTCCAGCTGCCCATAAAAGTAATTATGCCGATGGTAATTATTGCCGGGACAGAGTTGGGCAATACTATGCTGAAGAGTATTCTGAATTCACCGCAGCCGTCTATCCTTGCCGCATCTATCATATCTTTTGGTATGCTCCTGAAATACTGGCGGAACATTATTATTCCGAGTCCGTTCAGGAAATACGGTACTGTAAGAGCAAAGAAAGTATCTATCCACCTGAACTCTACCATCAGTATGTACTGCGGAATGAGTGTAATCTGAAAAGGAATGCTCATTGTAAATATTATTAAATAGAACAATGACTGCCTGCCCCTGAATTCAAGGTGTGCAAGAGCATAACCTACCATGGAGGTAAATATTACAGCTCCTGCGGTGACAATGGCGGATACAATAATACTGTTGAGCAGCGCCCTGAATGCAGGAATTTTATTTACAACCTGCAGATAATTATCCATTGAGAAACTGCCCGGCAGCAGTACAAGATCAGTAATCTCCTTCTCCTGCGCGACTGAAGCGCTGAACATCCAGATGAAAGGATATACAAACATTAACGCTCCTGCTGTAAGCACCAGGTACGATATTACATTTTTCATATTCAGTTTTTTCATTACCATGCATCCACATTTTTAGCGACAATAAGACTGCACCGGAAATAAGTTGTTCTATGTTTCTCTCTCCACATACTTTTTCTGAATTACTATGACCAGGAGGATTATTCCTGCAAAAAAGAATCCAAGCGTCGAAGCATACCCCATATGATAATAGAAGAATCCCTGCTTATATATATACAGCACTGCTGATAGAGTGCTGTTAAGCGGACCGCCTCCGGTCATGACATATGGTTCAATAAACAGTGAGAATCCGCCGATGGTCGAGAGAATTATCACCATCATTACCGTCGGATTGATCATCGGCAGAGTAATGTATCTGAACTTCTGCCATGAATTTGCACCTTCCAGTTCTGCACTTTCATAAAGATGATTAGGAACTGTCTGCAGTCCGGCCAGGAAAAGCACAATATAGAGTCCGACATTTTTCCACGTGGCCATTATTGCAATTGACGACATGGCAACAGACGGATTGACCAGCCATCCGATCCTGGGCAATCCGGCAGCTGAGAGCATTCTGTTCAGCAGTCCGGTCTCATATCCGAAAAGCTGCTGCCACAGAATAGTAACGACCACACCGGAGACTATTACGGGAAGGAAATACGCGGCTCTGAAGAATCCTATGAATCTGAGTCTCTGGTTCAGCATGACAGCAAAGAACAAAGCTCCGGCTATCTGCAGAGGTATATGTATCAGAAGAAAAATGAGCGTATTGCCTACAGCGTAGAAAAACTGTCTGTCATGAAACAGGTGATAGAAATTGTCAAGACCTATGAACTGCATAGGGGAAATGATATTCCATTTATGGAATATCAGTACAAATGAGAATATCACCGGAAACGATACAAAGACAAGGAAGTGCACAATGTATGGCAGCACCATGATGTAAGGTATTATTTTAGTTTTCTTCGGCATTTGTATTATTTATCGTTAAGCAAATATTCAGAGATTTATTTCAGCAATAACTGAGCTGCATCTGCTGCATCCTTCACCGCCTGACCTGGAGTTTTGCGACCATAGATTACACACGCTTCATATTCCTGCGATATTATGTCGAATATTTCTTTCAGCACCGGACAATTATCCGGTCCCCTGACAAATCTTGCCTGTCTGGCAAACGGCTGCATCTTGGGATTATTTCTAAAGAATTCAATGAACTCCGGATTGCTCTCCAGATCCTTTCTTCTCGGCAGCTGTGCAGTTGTTTTAAGCAGCAGCAGTTCATTCTTGCTGTTCAACATTAGCTTAATGAAGTTCCATGCGGCGTTTATATTCCTGCATGTATTGAATATCACAATATTTTTCGTATCGCCGTACGTATAAGATATGTCCTGTTTATTGATGATTGAATCGCTGCTGCCCGGAACAGGAAGAGGTGCATATGAATATTTGAATCCATCCGGCTTGAATTTCTCTGCATGCACTATTTCCCAGGGACCGGTAAATCTGGTTGCGATTACTCCCGAAAGGAACGGGTCCTGCTGTGCAGATATTCTTTCGCGCGGCATATAGCCATTATCATATAGCGTTTTGAGAAAGCCGAATGTCCTGACCGCATATTCATTGTTGAATACTATTCTGTTACCGTCGACCAGTTTGCCTCCGTTTGAAGCTGCGAGATAAAACGGATAGAAATCAAACAATCTCTGCCACCAGGTGACTATTACTTCTGAATAACCGATCCAGATGTTCCGGTCCTTCATCCTGCGGGCGGCCTCAAAGAATCCGTCATAAGTCGGCGGCGGAATGTTATAACCGGCCTCACTGAATATCCTTTCATTATATATTATCATTATTGGATTTATCTTCCACGGCACCTGATAAATATGGCCGTCATCCGAAGTAATTTCCTTTACCACTGCAGAGTCGCACCTTTCATATATAAACTGCAGGAATCCTGGTATGGTATCGAGCGGGACGAGTCTGCCGCTGCGAGCATAGAACTCCACATCTCCCTGCCACATATTCGAATATATGTCAGGGGTGGTATTTCCAACTGCTGCTGCAAGTATGACTTCCTCGCTCGACTGTCCTTCCGGTACGGGCTGCACGTGTACCACCGGTCCTGATTGTCCGCTGTTCCACTGGTTAACTATCATCTCAGCGAAAGTGATCTCATCGGTATTGTTGGACGACCAGTAAGTAATCTTATCGTGCTGTGCTCCGCTGTTTCTGCTGCAGCCGGAACTGAGCAGTGCCAGAAGTAAAAGTGCCGGTGCTGAAAACTTCATATATGTTTTAGCTTCTGTCATTTCCAGAACTGCCATTCATAGTCTATTACCGGAAACACCTGATGTATGAACGTCCCGCCCTTTTTTACTGCATACATCTCAACAGATTGCGGATTGTCCTCATCACTAACCTTTATACTGTCCAGAAGTTTTTCGTCTATCGTAACTTTGTATCTATTTTTCAGCTTCATCACTTTCCTGAATATGGTTTTTGTATATTCAAAGGCATAACTGCTGTCCTGCTTCAGTTCAGCCGCAGTCTGCAGTTTTAGCTTCTGATATACTACTTTATCCCTCCACAGACGGATTTGTTTTCTGACATAGGGGTCGTCGAATGTTTTCAAGTCTGCAGCTCTTTTGATGATCAGCCTGTCTCTTACCGCCTTCCATATCATTGCCTCGACCGACACATAGAATTTCTGTTTTCCTTTTAGTTCAGGACGTATGTATGTACTTCTCAGCCGGGCCCATTGAATGAAGTCCCCTACTGTCAATGCAAAAGATTTCATTCGGACAAGGATTTTAGTATTCTGTTCAAATAAACCTGAAGATGAAAGGACTTTTGTAAAATTGTCCGTCTCCTGAAAACTTTTCCACATTTCATCATTCATCTCGCTGAATGCTGTTCCCGATATTACAGGCTGTTCAATATCCATGAGATTTCTGACATACAGGTCTGAGAGAGAATCAGACTTGGCCTTTACAAGACTCTTATAGATACTGTATCTCATGTTGTTTGTTTCGCTCTGTGTTGACAAAACAGTTTCCATTCTGTCATCAAGAATAAACAGATACCAGCCGTCATCGCCTTTGAGCGGTTTTGATATTTCATTTTTAGAAAGGTATGCGACGACCTCTGCTGCACGGGGATTTTTTTTCAGTTCACGGAGAGTGAGATTCAGCATTCTTTCATTTCTGCCGGTAAAATCGGGGTTCTGTACGTTAAACAGCGAATCAAAGGCACGGATGTTTTTTATTTGTTCTGTGTAGTTGCTAACCTGTTCTTCAGTCTCCGCATACAACCATCTGAACTTCAGTTCAATCATTTCATCTGCAATCGATCTGTCAATCTCATCCTGACCAACAGTCACTGTATTGAGTATCTCATTCCTATACAGCTGCTCACCAGCCAGATCGGCTTCAATTTCATACAAGAGATCCCTGACATCTCTTGCAGTATCCAGATGTCTGTCATAGGCTTCCAGAGCGAGCAGTTTTTCGTATACAAGGAAGTCCAGGAACTTCCGCCTCGAATCCTTGTCGCGCTTATAGAATGCAGGCCCGAATTCATAGCTATTAATAAATTCCTCTGCTGTTATACTGATCGGGCCCACCTCCGCAACAACTGCAGAAGGCGTAATACTGCCGGGGTGTTCCAGGTATCGCCTGACATCGGTAGTATCGGCACAGTACAGAGTAACCGGCAGCATCAAAAATATAATCAGCGTTATGTATAATTTGTTCATTAGCATACTTTGTTCTGAGTTCATGTTACCCAAAACCCATCCCCGCACACTTTCAGCGTGCGTTATTGGGTGGTGACCATTTAACGCAGGGCTGAAGCCCTGCGCTGATATCCATTTGCCCTTGTCAGGGCAAAGCTGCAATATGGATCATAGAGTTTAACCTTATCTGTGTTCGACGCCGGAGGCGTCGGCTGTGAATAGCCGCGGGTGAAACCCGCGGTCAACGAATCAAACTACATCGTCAACTCTGGAGGAGTTGGCTGTGAATTACCACGGGTGAAACCCGTGGGACAAACTTTAAATTTCATAAAAGAAACAATTCATTACTACCTCCGCATCATCATTCACTGAAGGTGTATGATGATGCTCCTAAAATTAAAATTTCATGTTCACATCAAACACGTGAATATTTTTAAGCCGCCCGAAATCCCTGTATGCATAGTCAAATCCAACAGAAGTATTGTTAAACAGTCTGCCCGTTTCCAAACCGACACCGAGTGTAAGGCCCCCCTCTCTGTCTTTCAGGAGTAATGAATTGAATCCGGCACGCAGGAAGAACACCTGCATAAATGATATTTCAGTCCCCAAATTCACGCTCTCATAATTGTCATTCGGGTGGAGTGCATCGACGGCAACAAGTATATTATAGTTCTTATCCTTTATAAGGCTTGTTGACAATCCGATCTGAAACAGCAGCGGCAGGTCCCAGCTTTCAAGTTCAATATTGAACGGAATCCTTTCATTTGACCCCTGCTTTGTGTCATCTATTCTGCCGAAGCTTCTGGTATCCCTGCCGTCAAGCTGCATTGAGGTACCGAAGTTGGAAATCGATGCACCAATTACCAGACCGTTCAGAAGGTCCGTCCTGAAAATTGTCCCTGCATCTATTGCAAAACCGGATGCGGTCTCGTGCCATATTGTCTGTTGTATATATTTGGCAGTAAAACCAATTGAGAATCTGTCAGTAACATCTCTTGCGTAAGAAACTCCTACGCTAATATCCCCGGCCGAGAATCTCTCTCCCGTGCCTTCCGGTTTTTCTACTGTCCTGACTATCATATCAGGCATGGAAAGAGAAGTATAACTAAAGCCCAGCACTCCAATACTTCCAAGACCGAAGACGACAGAGGCATGGTCAAATTTTGTATCAGCCAGCCATTCGGTATGAACCACAGAGACCATATTCGCCTCTGCTCTGGCGATCCCGGCTGCATTCCAGTATGTCGCAGTTGCATCATCGGCTATGCTGACATAGGCCCCGCCCATACCGATAGCTCTTGCCCCGACAGGTATCTCGAGAAATACCGCGGCAGTCGTTCCGCTTTTGGAGACATTTCTGTTCTGCGCCTGTGCCTGACAACAACACAGTAAAAATGCAATATATATATATATTACTGTTTTCATATAAATCCTCGAAACTTTCAACAGGCTAAGCATTACAACCGTTTTACCGGTGCAACGCCATTATGCCCTGATGTCATCAGTTATTTTATAATTGCAAACCTGTCAATTCTCTCGCCTATCCCTGGAGCATCCACGTGATAAATATACACACCATATGCGATGTCCATCCCATCTTCAGACACCAGATTCCATGACTCCTGACCGTCATCAAGTGTGCTGTTGTGTTCAATTTGTTTTACAAGCCGTCCGGCCATTGTATAAATTCTGATAGTACATTCTGCCGGAAGGTGTATAAATGAAATCCTTCTTTCGCCGCGTCCAACGCTTGATGTTGCAGGCTCCCAGGAAGCTGCACCCACATAGGGATTGGGAACTACTGCTACGTTTGAGAGTTCGGTCTTAGCCCTGGCTTGATCAAAGCCGGCTGGTTTGGAAGTGAATTCCACATAGTCACCGGTTCTGAAGGGTTTCAGTGTGGATATCCTGAATACATCACCCGGCTGCGGAGCGTGTCTTAATCCGGGAGCGATGGTTGTATCAGTTTCAAGAGACAGCGACCAGCCTATGCGGACATCGAGGAAAGTCTTCGCTGCTTTGCCGGCAGAATCACCGAAGACGACAAATATTGCATCTCCTGCATTGAAAAGAGAATCCCTGTTGTTGTCCCGGAAAATGAACTGGAAGTGGTCAATACCCTCTGTCAGGTTTTTGATTTTTATATCCGATGGCTGAGGCTTCAGGAAAGTTGATGCTGGAAATGAAAGATCTCCCTGACCTTTCTCCAGGAAGCTGATTTCAAAATCAGCAGGATAGTCGATACGCTTTGCCTGATATGTAGCTACGTATCGCGTATCAAATCCGGTTTTAGTTACATAGTTGCTATTACCTTTTACCCAACCGGTACTGTCGCTGTTTATGGCAACCAGTGTATCATTATTTATTGTGACAGACATTCCATCGATCACGAGTGTCTGCTCCTGCTCACCCTTCATCCTGGTCAGAGCCACAATGGTATCATTTTCTGTAATATCTATCATGCGGTATGAAGGATGATGAAGATTATTGAATCTGGAATTGTTGAAGAAATCAATCCGGTACTGGTGATTACGTTTAAGAGAATCCGGATCAATGATATCGACTTTTACACTGCCGGTAGCCGGACCGGTCTGAACATATCCTTCAAGCTGCGCCTTTACATATCCGCTGGCAGGAGCGCGCGGTGTAACCACTGCAGTGTTAATATCTGTTTTATAGCTGCCGTTTATATCCAGCTTGATTATGCTTGTAGTTTCAGTCGGAGGTATGCCTATAAATTCACCGGTTATTGAAGTATCCGAAAATCCTTTATCATAGGCAACTACAGCATAATAGTATGTCTGGCCGTTCTGAACTGTGGAATCAATAAATGAATGCTGAAGTCCGGTGTCATCGCCAAGATTAAATGTTGCACCGGCAACCGTGACAGGATGCAGGCCCTTTATACCGTCAATAACATCAAACTGTGCAAGTGGTTTTCTGTAAACGGTTTTTCCGTATGCATCTGTAATAATTTTGTTCTCGAGGAAATTGGCTTCAGTACTTCTGTATATCCGGTATCCTTCAAAGTTGTATCTCTGATAAAATGCATCAAATGTAAGCTCTGCCCTGTTGTCCCAGTAAAGTGTAACCCTGCCGTCGCCGGGAATTGCACGTACTATCGGTTTCTCCGGAGGTTTGGCAAACCGGTAATTGGCATTATATATCTGCTGTACTGTCTTCTTTCTTCTGAAAAGGTCCATCTTATCGAGAGCGAACAGCATTGACATCGAGAATCTCTCAGTTTCACCGGTTTCCTGAAGCGTACCGGTTCTGGCAGAATATGTATTTCTGCCGAAAAGATGTATGAAATATGACGAGAAGAAGTTGGCAAGATTTACTCCTACGAGAGACTGTCCGTGAGGTGCCGGAAGTGAAGACAGTCCTTTCCAGTTTTCCTCATCATTATCCAGATCATACGGAGTATGAGTCGGGAAGATAAGGAAGCCGGTAAGTCCGAGCTGGTCGGATTCGTCCTTATCCAGCATTCCGAAATTCGGCTCACCCTGATCGGGTCTGCCGTTTCCTTCTGTACCGTCTGCATCTTCCGACCCATAACCTTCGTCGTACGGTCCGATACCATCGCTTCCAACGTCATCATTCAGCGGTTCGCCTTTCGAATAAACTCCGTCCTTGTTCAGATCCGTAAAGCTTCTCCAGTTTGCATTCTCGTCAGCATCCCAGTGCGGCCGCCATGAATACCCGTAGAATCTTTTGAACTTCAGAGTATCCTGAGCCGGATCAGTTAGGTACCTGTCCTGACCTGTCTGCTGGACAAATACACTTGCCACGTTGTCGCGTTTTTCATCGCGGAGACCGTCGTCATCATTATCCCGGTTGTCATCGGCGATGCCGGGACTTTCGAGGAATGCGTATCCGGAAATTCCTACAGGACTCCAGTTGCCAGGACTCCCGAATGATACTGTCGAGTAGGCATAGGAAATATCCAGCTGTTCGTCATAGTCACCAGCATTATTAGATGAATTATCGTGCCCGCCAATGCCCCAGTCCACGTACTGTGCAAACAGTGCTTTATTGTAATCATAAGTCCCCATGTTTGTAATCTCGTAGTACCAGAAAATCACATCCTCAGCCAGCACCTGCGACCACTGGAAGCCTCTTGCATGAACCTGCATACCCAGCCCGCCCCTGTCCGGATCGTCCTGATCCGGGTGGAAATTGTTTTTCAGTATATATTCCCGGTCCTCATGATCATCAAAAACAAAGTATGATTCCAGATCAGCGTTCTGTACCCCCTTACCGAAAAATCCGTTCCACACGCCGTCCCAGTCTGACGGTCTGTCCGGCCAGTGCAGCGGCCAGGTGTGTGAATCATTGCTCTGCGCAGGACTCGACTGATATGGGTTATAATAATTTGGTAATGGCCACCATCCGTAAGTGACCTTTGTTGCAGGGTCAATCCTGGTATACTCGTAGTAATTGGTTTCGAGCGGGTGTATTATCCGGCCCTGCGGATCGGCAGCTTCTGCCTGAACAATTATTGCAATTCCATCGACGTACGTGTGGTTCGTTCCCTTGGGCCAGACTCCGCTTCTCGATGGTTCATTTTCCCAGTCGGCAATTTCACCGAAGTTATAATATACCGTAGAAACCAGGTTGCCATCCATAAAACCTTTTTTACTGTAATTATGGTTTCCCTTGGTTTTGTCAACCAGCCGTTGGGCATTAGACAGATCTGCCATCAGCAGGAACAACAATAATGACAAAGCCATTATCCTGATATTATTGACTGTAAATATTTTTCTAATCACAGCTGCAACCTCCATAGACATGAACAAAGTATCAGTTCAAGTTTAATTTCTCCGGACGATTATTACAATCAGTAAACCAATTAAAAAGTCACAGATGCACCAATAATCATCTGGCGCGGGGCTGAATAAAACTCAGGACGCGAGAAATATTCCTGTAAAGTGTTTACACCGCGCGGTGCAGCCTGAGCTCTGGTTTCATCGAGAGTATAACCTGCCCTGCCGGTATCTGTAAATATTTCCAGTTCATTATTTGTATCAAAGAGATTGTATACTTTCAGAAATGCGGAAATATTGGTGCCCATGACCCTTATGTATTTTGTCACGTACAGATCTATATTAAATATAGACGGCCTGTTGTCACTGTTTTCCAGCCCGGTGCGCTGGTTCTGCAGCGAAGGAGTATATGGAAGGCCGCTGCCCAGTCGTCCTATGAAACTCGCAATCAGGTTATCGGGCTCACCTGCCGTCAGTGTAAAATTGAGAGAATGCCTGCGGTCCCAGTTCAGGTATACCAGCTGCTTGTTGGCTTCGATGGGAGGATTTGCCTGAGCCTTATTGAATGAATCGTTAGGATCGGAAGCATTTCCTTTGGCAATCTGATATGTATAGTCAATGTTGAATCCGAAGAAATCGCTAAACCGTTTATCTATAGCGACTATGAATCCGCTTACCGCACCGTAATCGCGGTTAATGAACTTAGCAAACTTCCGCACATCATTTTTAATATGTATCTCCGTGCCCAGAAGATTTCTGATATCCTTGTAGTATGCGGTCAGGCTTATACCCAGTTCTTCTCCTATCTGCTGCTGAAGTCCGGCTTCATATATAGTAGTACGCTGAGGCTCGAGATCGGCATTGCCTATAACATTTCCTACGAAATCGGGAAATGTTCCGCTCAGAGCTATCCTGAAATTCGGATTTCTGTACAGGAATTCAAACGGAGGCACCTGAAAGAAATGTCCGTATGAGATATGTACTGCACCCTTATCGCTCATCGGGTATGATATACCAAGCCTCGGACTCAGCTGGTATTTAGCTTTTGCTTTGTAGAAATACTGCCCCGGATACGGAGGCCTAAGCGAGTCCAGTACAGATATATTGTCCGGGTTGCGAAGCACCAGTCCGTCCGGCTCAAAATAGTCAAACCTGACACCGGCATTAACAATAAGATATTCCAGCTCGATCTTATCCTGTATATAGGCCGAAATCTGATATGGATTGTTTTTGTACACATTATAGTCAAAGCTTCCCGGGTCGGAGATTGCGGGCCTGAAGCCGCTCGACGCATCAACATGGATCTGGAAATCCTTATAGTGAAGTTCGTGCCTGTTTACTTCAACTCCGAGTTTGGCTTCGTTGATCTTATCTATCTGTGAAGTGATATCCACTTTTGCGCTTATAGTTTCGGTCATATGCGAGACCTGCCAGTTCTCAGTTCCGCCGGTCAGAAATGCATTACCGCTTACATCCCGCTTGCGTTCAGGGTTTACATATTTATACCTTCTGTAGGAAGTGCCGTCAGCATTGGTGATAAGATCATACGCATACGGATCCTCGTAAACATACTGCTGAAAATCAGTACCGAGGTAGGATGCCAGTATGTCAACGAAAGTCGATGATCCGAAAACGTGATTATAACTTACACTACCCATAAAACTTTTCTGGAACTTCGTATAATCGCCGTCTGGATTCAGCCTGTAGGCATGCGTATAGTCTTTGTACTCCCTGTTCTGATACAGGCCATGCAGTATGATTCCCTTTGCATTTCCTATGTTTATACTGATCTTACCCTGCATAGAAAACCGCTTTGAGTAATTCATCGGAACATATTTATTATCGCCGGTAGCACCGACATACCAGTTCTCCGGTTTATTATCAGAAAAATTGGATGAATCATACGGGTTGAACATTCGCTTTCCGTACAGGTAACCGTCATCATAAAGATATTTGCCGGCTATAAAGAACTTTAGTATCTGCCCTGCTCCGGGTACCGGTCCGCTCAGGCTTCCCTGGAAATTATAAACATCACCCGGCGAAATGTGGTCAATGTTCTGATAAAGAGATTTCCTGGAGGTTATATAATCTCCCGTGTAGAAAGACACATCGCCTGAATAATTATCGCCGGCAACTTTAGTAACCTGATTTACAACTCCGGAAAGAGCTTCACCATATTCAGCGTTGAAGGTGCCGGTTATAACCTGTATCTCCTGAATACTGTTGACTTCAGCCATGAGTGATGAACTGCCCGAAAATGCATCATTTACCGATACACCATCTATCAGGTACTTTACCTCGCTGCTGCGTCCGCCCCTAACGTGGCCGTCTACTACTCCTGCCTGCAGATTAATCACCGACTGTACATCCTCAAGCGGAAGCATGGATATCTGATCACCGGAGACTTTTGCTTCTGTTGATGTCAGGTCTCTCTGTACAATAGGCCTCTCGGCAGATATAACTACGTCCTGTACCCTTACAGATTCTTCGCTAAGCGAAAAATCAACTTTAGTCGTCTGATCGACTGAAACCCTTACATTTTCTATTGTCACCGAAGCAAACCCGATTCCTGAAGCTTTCAGGCGGTATACTCCAGGGGGAATATTCAATATAAAATAATTTCCGTCCAGATCGGTAGAAGCGCCCATTGATGTCCCGGTAATTACTACGTTGACACCTATCAGTGCTTCATTTGTGGCAGCATTTATTACCCTGCCGGTAATTTTTCCGGTAGTGCCTGCATGTATATGTACAGCGCAGAGCAAAACCGTAAGTATTATTATTTGTATTTTATTGAACATGCAACCACCTGTTCAACTTATATTCATTTTGAAGAAACATATACTAAAATGATAAAACAGGCCGGCAGCATCTTCCACTACCGGCCTGCAGCATTACTAACCGACTACTTGAGCAATATCATCTTGCGAGACTGGATAAACCGGCCCGCCTCAATTCTGTAAATGTATATACCGGAAGAAACCTTTAACCCGGAATTGGAATCACCCGACCATACAACTCTCTGTACACCTGCATTCTGTTCACCGCTGAAAAGTGTTTTGACTTCACGTCCCAGCATATCATATATTTTCAGACTGACAGATGCTCTCTCAGGCAAAGTATATGAGATTGTTGTCGAAGGATTGAAAGGATTAGGATAATTCTGTTCCAGACTGTATGATACCGGAATCACATTATCCGTCACTCCTGTTGTTCCTATCTTCCGGACTTCGAGTTCATCAAAGTATATTTTTCCTGTAAAGCGTGAATATGGATGTATTCTGACTGACAGTGCCTTTGCATTCGGATCATCAGGCACCTGAACATCCACATAATACTGGGTCCAGTCAAATTCAGTAACCGCAGGGAATGCAAACACCAGATCTTTTGCACCTATCTCATCGTATGGAGCATTGGCTGTGTATCCGCTGTGGAATATTGGTGTAAGACCAACCGACCATGTTCCCGGGTACATCGCCGCAGAGTCAGGTACAAGGTTGCTTGCTTTAACCCATATGCTGATACGCAGCAGATCGCCCGGTCTTGCATTCAGCACAGATATATCAGCCGGAGCATTTACAGCAGTGGGTTCGGGACCATTTTCCAATGGGAACCTCTGCGTACCGACCCATGCGTCATGGGGTGCACGGTTAAACGGCAGATCGAACTTCAGCGACTTCGTACCGGTGTATGCTGTCTCCGTGGTTATTGATGTATTCTCAAACCCGTTTGCCAGCTTTCCGTCATTGCCTCCGTTCGGCG
>JBLMZS010000047.1:0-22040 GCA_050258935.1 Bacteroidota bacterium | reverse complement strand
CCAGATACTTCCGAAAAGCAGGAACATGAATACCGGGAAGATCAGACCAAAAAAGAATGCTTCTTTATGTCTCAAAAATGATAGTGTTTCCACATAGCATGATACTAATAATATTTTTATGTTTCGCATCACTTCTGCCTTCTTTCAAGATACATAAATACGTCCATAAGACTTATTTCTGATACAGAATAACCAGCTACTTCACTGCCCAATACCTCTACAACTCTGCCAGGCTCATTGGAGAAAATATGAATAGAATTTTCGTCTTCCATATACTGCATCTGCTCAAGGCAAGTCATCATATGTCCGGTTTTGGGAATAGTGACCTTGTGACTGAACCCGGTATACTTTTGTGAAAGCAGGTTATCAGGGGTATCACAGCAAAGTGTACTGCCTTTGGAAATAAATATGACATTATCTGCATACTTAGCTGCTTCTTCCCAGATATGCGTTGTGAAAAGGATCGTGGATGGCCAGGAGCGAATGATGCTCCAGAGCTCATTTCTGAAAAACGGATCCATGCCCGAACCAGGTTCATCGAGAATGAGTACTTCAGGGTGATGCGCAAGTGAAATCAGAAGGCCAACCTTTTTCTTCTCTCCTTTGGAAAGGACTCTTGTGAGCTTATTCATAATATCGTGTATACCAAGGGTTCTGATTAAAGGCTGGATGTCTTTTTGCTTTATACCGTAGACGGTGCATATATAGAAAATAATTTCTTTAACTTTTGAGTAATAAAACATGGGCGGGTTTTCGAATAGTATGCCTGCCCGCTTTCTTATATCCTTAAAGCTTTTTCCTGAAACTCTTACTTCACCTTCAGAGGGGTGGATGGCACCGGTAATGATATCTATCAGTGTGGATTTCCCAGCTCCGTTCGGGCCAAGCAGTGCTGCACATGTATTCTGCGGAACTACAAAGCTTATGTCGTTTAGTATTTTTTGTATCCCTGTTTCAAAACTAACATGATTGATGCTTATCATTTGAAGTCATGCCTCCAATTAAGATTATTTGGGAAGATAGTGCGGATACAATGATTCGAATCATTAAAATCGTATGCAGGCAACAGGTAATTTAAATATCACTGGGCTGCCAAACAGATAGTATAAGCATGGGAGTGAAGTTTATCAGTTTAAAGACCTTTGTTGTGTTAACATTAGTTTTGAAATACAGGATCTTTGATGGACGTGAATTGCATTAAGAAAATTAAAGTCTTTATACCCCCTTGGTCTTATGTGGATAAAATAAGAAGAATTTTAACTTCTGTCAATTTGCAATTATACATATTTTATCTTCGTGTTATTTCTCACTTTATCAAGGACTAAAGCAATAGAAATAAACCTGCAGCGCGGAAAAGCAGGTTTATATATATAGGCCCTTACCGTACTGGTATAAACGGTGCTCGGTAAATTTCTGGGGCGTAACGTCAACTATATGACCGGCAATTTCGTCCTTCATCAGTGAACCTTCCCGGATCATATTTACCCTGTTTTTCAACACACCTTTCTGACTCCACCCGCCCCGTTCAATCAGTGAATACTTTATGAGCGATGTATCCAAAACGGGGTAATCTTTTTCTGAAGGATAAACAAGAGATATGTTCATGCGCAGTTTTCTTTTGACCGATGCCTGAAATTCACCTGCCTCGACAGATGTCATTATTCCCTTGCCGAATGATCTTTCAGCCCCGATACCTTCATCGCAAAGCAGTCTGAGCGAGGCAAGGAATTTATCCTCCATCGCAGAATTCATATCTGCCAGAAAATACATGCCCGGAACCACCCGGTATCCGTTTTCTGTAAACTCGGACAGCAGAAACCCGGACTGATAGTATGTCCTGTCTTTTTTTGCCTGTACTGTAAGGCGGTTGATCTCGGCTTTGGATTCCTGAACAGGCTGCTTAAAACTGCGCGCAAAACCGGCAGGCAGTTCGGATTCGTGGTAGAAAAATTCATTGTTCATTGACAATACACCGGATGGAAATGAATATTTATCTTGTGTATCTGCAACATCATTCCGCATCAGTTCCCAGACCTTGTAGCTTATATACGGATTTGTACGAGTCTGTACCGGGATGTCATACGCGATTCTCGGTGCAGGAAAGAATTCAATAGCTGCGACACTTGAGGACCCTTTGAATATATCAGCATAATAGAAAAGAGAACTGATTTTTATATGGTCGCTGATAAATTCCTCAATAAAATTTTCGGCATGCTCCTGACCGTAGAGCAGTACAAACGTGTTGATGATGGCGGAAAACAGCGTGTCTGAATGAATAAAGTCGTCCGAGGGTGTTTTCAGCCCAAGACCCGTCTGTATTCTGGTATTGTTTCTGCAGCGGAACCGGTATAGTGTATATTTCTTCATAATTACATAATACTAATATGAGTCTGAGCGTTCATGCCATATTTTTGACCACACACCATCCGGCGGGTTTTGTTACTATTCCGTTCTTTGTCAGGTATCTGGCCGAAGCAGGGAACAGTGAACGGGCAAGCGTTCCGGCTCCCGGATGCGTCCCGATGCGTTCTGTTTCCCTGTAGGTCAGCAGCATCTGGTCATCGAGCAGACCGAGTACACTGTTATAGAAAAAGGATTTTCCGTGTCCGAGTCTGATTAGAATAATGTCTTCCGGTGTGTGCAGCAGTGAATTCATCCCGGCTCTCAGCTTCATGAACTCTCTGGATTTCGGGACGGTTGTCGTTTCACGCATCAGCATGTCGCGGCAGTAGCCGGATGTCAGAATCTGTATTCTTTCTGCAGTGAGATCGCGGAAATATTCGTATTTGAATACTGAAGCTGAAGGATCTCTGACTTCCATACGGAAAGTCAGTCCGGTGTGTTCCTTAAGAAATTCCGGCAGCAGTGGAATATTCTTCAGGCTGCCGTCTGAATACTTTATTCTGGAGAGCTGGTCAATATAGAGTTTATCAGCACCTCCGGAGTCCAGAGTATCCGAGATAAAAACATATTTCATAAAATCAGTAGCAGTCGAAGGTCCGAACAGGAGTTTTTCCATATCGTTCAGGTAAGCGGAGATTTTGTTCCTGAAAGGTCTCAGCAGGCCGTCCAGTTTCTGCTTCATCTGGTTCTTCAGGCGGAAATCCTTTGCCGACCTGGTCTGTCCTTCAATGCTCATCAGCTCCGGCCTGATGCGGGAAATCTGTCTGCCTATATTATCCAGCAGGAAGCCCAGGTTCCTGATGTATTTAATCCCGTCCTCAGAGTTCTTCAGATAATCATACAGTATTGCCGTGCGGAAAAGGCCCTTCAGACTGCTGCCGGGTATGAACACCTGTCCGGCAGTTGATATGAATCTTCTTATCTGCTTATTCTGAGGATCAAAGCTGCATTCGGCGGTTTGAGAAGTGACAGAAGGCAAATATTTCCGTACGGTATCGGATATTTTCATATTACTGTCACGCGAAGGAGCGTAGAAATGAAGCATCAGCCGGCTGAACTCGTCGTCACCCAGCAATTCGGCCAGTCTGTCCGGCACGACATAATGGACTTTATTGTCGTGATAAATATATCCGGGAGGAGAAATAATATTTCCCCCCGAGATATGAACAGGTGTAATGGTATTTATTGAATAGAGCGGCATTGCTGTCTATACTGTTATGAAGAAAGCTGATCAGACAAATGTGTTTTTATCCCCGCCAGTAACTTATCGAAATCATTATCGCTTAATCCGGCTGCTGCAGTCAGGGAATTGCTTTGATTGTCTGTAATATAGTTCCGGTGTGTCTTGATGTGTGAACTGTCAATTGTGATCTTAAGCCGTCCGTATCCCCGCGAGCCGCTTGAACCAAGGTAATCATCCTGCAGGAGCCTTAATGACTCGAACAATATTTTCAGATTATCAACATCGGAAGCGTCGTAGACAGAGTATATAAGTCGCATATTAAATACAGAACCGGCCGGTACACGCTCTATCTGTCTTGGAATTGCCTTTGAGTCAGTTCTGGCAATAGAGTTTTCCCACTTGCTTTCTGTATATTTGCGCTCGAGTTCAAAAAACTTCAGTTTTCTTTTTCTGTCGAAGTCATCTGTATCGAGATAACTGTCGCTTACAATCAGTCTGCTTCTGATGCCGCCGTCAGTTGCGCCTGAACCGAATACGCGCGTCATATCGGCATCGTCCTCGTCATATTTAACTCTGCCCTCATTTTCATCTCTCGGGCGTACAAGTCCTGCATAACCTTTTGTAGATGAATACAGTGCTCTGAGTTTGCCTTTCAGTGAACTGCCCGGAATATAGGGTACTCCGTCGGGTGTCTTGACGACCGCGGAATCAATACCGCCTATGTCCAGTATTGTAGTGGACCCTCCAATATGCATTCCGGTCAGCAGTTCGATTTTCCCATTTATAAATATCTTCGCCTTAAGTGTTTCCATCAGTTAATCATTTCGCTTTAGGATTGTGCAATTTGTAGTATGCCAGCAGTGCTTCAAAGAAATCCTTGAAACTGTCCATCGAATCTTCGTTTACATTCTGCAGCAAAGCATCCAGCAGGGCACACAATTTCTGAGTCGCCTGGCTTTTGTCGTTCTTGCCCGCTATGAAAGCCAGATTGATCCTCAGCATTTTCAGTCTGTTCAGGTCTGCTGTTTCCAGCGGGCGGATCTCCGAATATAGTGTCTTCAGTTGTGATACAGGTATGTCGTTTTTTGTCCTGAATGCAAACCGGTCCACAGAGCTCAAAAATTCATCGGTTTCCGTTGCTTCCCGATAGGATTTTAATATATAATTAACAGGATTATCTGTAAAATATTCTCTGAAATAATTTGTATCTATCATTAAATTACCAGTTGATGTTTATCTGCTATTCCAACCGTAAATTAACAATAGAAATTCTGAATCTAAGATTCAATACTAATAATTATCTGAGAGTCCGGTTAGTTGTGAGGCCACACCGAATACTAGTGGATTGACCATAGGGATTCTGTCGTGTGAGTTCTGAGAAAGTATGTTGTTGTAAATCGAAGTAAGTTCGTCGCCGGCATCTCTGAGTGAATATCTGAAGCACCAGGCATCCTTTAGTGAAAGGGCATAACCCGATTTATATTTTCCGGAAAGTTCATAAGAGGCTTTGTATAAACCTGCAGAGAGAGATTTGTATTCTCTCGGTGTTGCCGAATTTCTGTACTTCTCAAGTCCGCTGCAGATATTCAGAATGGTATCAGCATCCTGCCATGAAAATTCTTCTCCAGCGTAAGTAAACCGGTTATCTTCCGCATCGGGCACGGCAATCTCCATGGTTCCCGGATGAAGTATTCCGGCAGACATGGGCATGCCAGCTTTCATATACTGGCTGTGCAGTGCAGCTGCAAGGCGGAAGAGATTGTCTATTCTGTCAGTTATTATCAATAACTGAACATCAGAAAAGAGAAGTGACTGACGACCGGAATATCTGTTTATTGTTTCACTGTCAGCAGCTGCTCCGGGTAATCCGGCTACTAGCAGCCCGTCAGGAAGATTTATGGAGCGGGGTGATCTGTTTTTAATGCTCCACAGAGTTTCTTCCAGCAATCCGTTTTTTGCAGACACCGGGCGGACAGCAAACAGAAGGTGCGGACATATATTTCCCTCTGCGTATGAAGAAGGGGCAATTTCACTATCAGTGCGGTCGACAGAATAAGAAAAATTATACGTTATACTGAACACCTGAAACAGAGTATCTGAGATATATCTGAAATGTTCATTAAGTCCGCGGCAGTCAGAATCCTTCAGGGATAATGTAAATGAACCGGAGCCGGTAATAACCGACTGATCTATATAGCTTCCGAACGCAGAAACAGTAAATTCATGAATAGCATTTGTAATATGGTGTAGTCTCAAATAGTCACTAAGCAGCGGTCGGTCAGAAGCAATCTCTGTTTTGCATCTGACTGCCATGGTTCTGCGATTATTTTCAGTAGAAAGAAATTCCGTGGTTCCGGGAGCATAAACCGGTATCCTCTGTTTCATTTGTTACCCCATATTATTGAAACGAAAGTGCAGTACGAATGAGAAAAATGACAACCTAAAACACAAGTCATCATTCACTATGATAGTATGATTAAATGCAGGAAATGGACAGCAACAAAATATAGAAAATAAATGAAAGATACAAAAGATAATTTCACCGGGTTCCGGCTCTAATAGTATCAGAAAAACCAAATCCCATCGAATTTTTTTCGCCGAATCCGCACATATAACCGGTTTCGATAAGGCTGGTGTCACCGGTTACGATGAAGGGGATCATATTGGCGATTACGCTGATATTCCTGTTTTTGCTGCCGATAGTAATTCTGGAAGTTAGTGATTTGCCTTCGGCAGTGCGCTGTGCTATGTAGCTGTTGTCCCATCCGAACTCAATAGATTTGTCATCATGTGGTATTCCGGTAAGCAGCTGAAGTTTGTTGCGGAGGTTCATATTGATAATGCGGTTCAGTTCCGAAATGTCGTCGTCGTACCGCAGGTAATAAGTAGCCAGTCTGCCTGCAATTTCTCTCCTGGTCGAAACCACCAGCGGCGAGAGCAGACGGAATTTCATTTCACTGCTGAAGACCGGAGATGGTACAGTCTCTATATTGGAAACGCGGAATCTTACGTTCATATCGGGATCGTCGAACAGAATTTCCGGTGTCCTGAAGACACCCGACAGCAGGCTGCCCATGAATTTGTCTATTAGGGGTGAACTGATATAGAGTCTGACGTTTGGGCTAAGCATCTCAAGGTGATCTGAAGAAAATTTAGCTTTTTCAAACCGAAGGGCGAAACAGAACAGCTTATACGTCTTGCCCGCAAGTTTATATCCCCGGTCGTGCAGAAATGTTGCATATTCTCCGGAACCTGATCTGAGCAGTTTATATATTGCTGCTGACAGGGGGTACTGATAGTTATACGGCAGCACTCTGATCTTTTCTGAATGAAGGTGTAAAATTATTCTCATCTCTGAACACTTGTGAAATACTCTGTATGCTATAGATATAATTATATATAAAATACTGGGTAAAATAAGCAAGCAGTGAAGCGTCTGCAGCAGTTTGATTCAACAGAGATGGTGCTGAAATGGAATGATTTCTTAAAGGTCAGGGCTCTGGTCTGCCGGGGGTTCAGGTTTCAAGCGGATAGGATGCGCAGAATGTTGTACCTTCACCGGGAGTGCTGACAAATGATACCTTACCATGCAGGTATCTCTCGCTCAGTAGTTTAATGCTGTAGGTACCGAGTCCGCGGTCAAGCCCCTTTGTGGAAAAAGAACGCTGGAATATCTGCATCTGTATTTCCCTCGGTATATAGCTCGGGTTATGTATGCTAAATGAGATGGTGTTATCAGATGTTGTGCAGCCAAGAAGGATTGTGCCCTCGTTTTTTGTAGCTTCCACGGCATTTTTCAGAATGTTGTGCAATATACGTGATAGTATTACCGGATCCGAGACAAATTCCCGTTCTGTACAATCTTCAGAAATGACAATCCTCAGATGTCCCAGGTCGGGATTAGTCGCGAACGGTCCGCATATATCCTCCAGAAGCCTTCTGCTGTTGATTCTTTGTTTTGATAGTATCAGTTCATTATTTTCGGCCGCCGCAAGTAATTTTTGTGCCCTGATCTCATCGATAAGGCGTTCTGTAAGCTGTGATATTATCGCATTATATTCTTGCATTTCCTCGGGTTTTATCATGTGGAAAATGTCCACCAGTCCTTTTATACCGGCAGCGGTATTCAGGACGTCGTGAAAAAAAATATGCTCGAGTGCGATACGTCTTTTCTCATTGCCCGTATCAGAAATCACGAATACTACAAAATTTTCGCCCCTGACTTCGGCGGGTGTCGCACAAACGCGCAGGTCAAAGGCCTGGCCCTTACTGATTATGCGGCACTCCTGTACATCTGTTTGTCCCTGCTGGCAGTTGAATATGGCTTTTGCAGCTCCGCAGGTGCTGCATGATTCGGTGGTGCCGCATCCTTCGGGTGGTTCGTGTGAATGTATGCAGTCAAATACTTCTCCGGGTCTGAGCGAGAGGATTTCTTCGGGAGACATTCCGGTAACGGACTGAAGATGGCGGTTTGCAAATACTATCTGCCTTTGTGCATTCAGAATTACCACGCTGTCCGGGACGTGCTCTACAGAGATGGCATTATCCCTGAAGCTCTCAAAATACCCGGCCTGTTCCATTATTTTATTCCTGTCAGCTCTTCTGACAGGTGCGAATAGCGGTTTAATCGTTTCCATATTTTCCCCATACGTTTCCATATTTTCCCCATAATTGAAAATCAATTTAAGCAGGAATTGTCAGTAACGCAATGGAAAAGCCGGGTAGTTGAGACGGATTTAAGACGAATACTGCGGCATTTTGCCGGTCTTTTCCGGTCTAATATACTACTTGGAACCGGAACTTCCGCCGTTTCCTTTGTTTTTGTAGTCTGTCTGGTAAAATCCGGTTCCCTTGAAAATCGGGCCGGCACCAGCCCCAATCAGCCTTTTAACCTTGCCCTTGCATTTGGGGCAGGTAGTAAGAGGTTTGTCGGTCATTGCCTGAAAATGTTCAAAAGTATAATCACATGCAGTGCATTTATAATCGTAAGTTGGCATGAAAACTCCAAAATTCCATTTCACAAAAGTTAACCTGTAAAAATAACAATTTATTTTTATTATAAAAAGTTTCACGTTTATAGGTTTCATATGTTGCAATAATTATTCAATTTTCCATATTTTTGTCTATAATATTTTAAATCGGAATTAAATTGAAATCTAAAAGACCATTAAAGCTATTCTTAACAGCTTCATTACTGTGTTTTGTATGTTTTATCAGCGGCTGTCTGAATTATTACCAGGAAACCACGCTGAAAACAGATGGATCCGGCAACATGTTTGTCCATTACTGGATGAAGGTAAAAACAGCCCAGGATTCGGTTGTTATGCTGCAGACGGCGGTATTTAACGCAGACTCTATAAAAACAGAGTTTTCATCTCACCACAATGAAATAACAAACGTTGAGGTATATTCGGATTCTACAGATTCTACAGTTCATGCAAAAGTCGAAATTACATTCCAGAACATAGATTCTCTCAATCATACAAAGGCATTCCGGGACGCCAATATCTCGCTGAAGGACGGCGCCGAGAACCACAAGATATTCTCTCAGTTTATACCACCGGTTGCTACCGGTTTCGGAGTGGATGCAGGCAATCTTACATTTACCTATGTCTACTATCTGCCTGGCGAAGTAATCACTCACAATGCCAATGAACTCAGCGGCAACAAGCTGACGTGGACATATAAGCTGTCGGATATAGGGAAGGGAAAAACCATTACGGCAACATTCCGTCCGTACAAACTGAAGGAAACTCCCGTATGGATATACATACTCGGATGCGGTGTGCTTCTGATAGTAATCATATTCCTGCTGAAAAAGAACAAATCCTGAAAAATGGTGGTGTTTGTTGACATACCAAGAGGATTTGCGTATATTTAGGGTCTATTTATTTTATTTATATAGTTTTATCGTTTTGGGGCTGGAATAATTTTGTAACCGCCCGCTTTAAGGCATCAGTCCGGCAGCGGACATAATTTATAGTATAACTGAAAAATGTCGCAATTAGAATTTAAAATATTTTCGGGCAGTTCAAATCCCAGGCTGGCCTATAAGATTGCCGAAGATCTTGGCGTAAATCTGGGTGAAGTGGATCTGAAACGCTTTAGTGACGGTGAAATCTGGGTAAAGTACAAGGAGAATATACGCGGCCGTGATGTCTTTATCGTACAGTCGACCAATCCTCCTGCAGAAAACCTGATGGAACTGCTGATAATGATCGACGCAGCAAAGCGGGCTTCGGCAAAGAGAATAACCGCTGTCATACCGTATTTCGGTTATGCGCGTCAGGACAGAAAGGATCAGCCCAGGGTGTCCATTACTGCCAAACTGGTAGCCAACCTCATTACGGTTGCCGGAGCAGACCGGGTGATTACCATGGATCTGCATGCTGCACAGATACAGGGCTTTTTTGATATTCCGTTCGACCATCTCTATGCCTCCCCGATATTCTCGGGATTATTTACGGCTGAGAGTGATAATCTGGTGGTGGTTTCTCCCGATATCGGCGGCATAAAGCTGGCGCGTTCCTACGCAAAACGTCTCAATGCAAGTCTGGTAGTTATAGACAAGAGAAGACCTAAACCAAATGTCGCCCAGGTGATGAATATTATCGGCAGTGTGGAAGGGAAAGACGTACTGCTGGTGGATGACCTTATTGATACGGGCGGAACGTTTGTGGGCGCTATAAATGCACTGAAAGAAAACGGAGCAAAAAGAATTTTCGGAGCGGTTACTCATCCTCTGCTGTCAGATCACGCCGCTGAGAAACTGGAACAGAGTCCGATTGAAAAGCTATACATCTCTGATACGATTTATTTCGACGAATCAAAGGGTGCCGGAAAAATCAGCGTCAGAACTGCTTCTGAAATATTCTCTGAAGCAATACTGAGAACACACAGAAATGAATCCATCAGTTCTCTGTTTGAGATCGACAAGGGTTGAGTTAAAATAGTTTGAATTTTGAATTAAATCAATGGAGATAAAATGGCAGAGATTACATTAAATGCCAATGAAAGATCAATTTCGCGTAAAAGTGCCAATAAACAGCTCAGAAGAGACGGTTCAGTGCCGGGCGTGTATTATGGTAAGAACATACAGCCTGTAGCAGTTTCTGTACTTGAGCAGTCACTGAAACCGCTCGTTTATACTTCTGAAGCCCACATCGTATCGCTTGTCGTCGACGGTAAAGAACCAGTATCCTGCATACTCAAGGATATTCAATTCGATCCGGTGACCGATAAAATAGTACACTTTGACCTGCAGGGAATTTCCAGTGACGAGAAACTGGAAGTTGAAATTCCTATTCTGCTCGAAGGAAATCCAGAGGGTATCAAGCAGGGCGGTGTTATGCAGCAGTCTTTGCATAAGCTTGACATCAGCTGCCTGCCGATGTTCATGCCTGAACACCTGGTCGTTAATGTTTCCAAACTGGCTATGGGTGAGTCAATCCACGTTGCTGACCTCAAGTTTGATAACATCGAAATTCTGACAGCTGAAGATGCAGTTATCGTTTCTATAGTGACTCCGAGAGCTGAAAAGGAAACAGCTGCAGAAGGCGAAGCTCAGAAAGAACCTGAAGTTATATCAAAAGGCAAAGTCGATAAGGAATAAGCCTGCTCTCTATATTTCAATGGCTCAGACTGAAACTATTTATGTACTGCCTCAGAAGCAAACTATGCCTCTGAGGCTTTTTTATTATCGGAAAAATCATGCGTGTCATTTTAGGACTTGGTAACCCGGGAAGCCGCTATGCGATGACCAGACATAATGCGGGATTCCTGCTGTGCGATTACATGGCCGGCCGGCATAAACTGGAGTTCCGGGCGGGTAAAGGTGACTACTATTTTGCCGGGGGAACTCTAGACGTTGAACCGTTCCTGCTCGTCAAACCGGTTACTTATATGAACCTGAGCGGCATTGCCGCCAGACAGATCACTGAACAATTCGGCTGCAGCGCAGAGGATATGCTCGTGGTGCACGACGACTATAATTTTGAGCCGGGAAATATGCGGCTCAGGCGTTCAGGCGGCGACGGGGGACATAACGGCATAACCTCACTGATAGAACAGCTCGGGACACGCGACTTCCCCAGAATGAGAATAGGGGTGGGAAACAGTTTCGAAAGAGGTCAGATGGCCGACTACGTCCTTTCGGAGTTTACACAAGTGGAACTGCAGCAGCTCCACGAGCTGTTTGTGCTTACCGACCCGCTGCTAGACAGCTTTATAACGGGTGGTGTGACAGCACTGTTTGACAGCTACAGCCGGTTCCAGCGGAATTCCTGATGAAATGCGATTACCGATGTCAGGACACAGATCTCGGGCCAAAAAGAATTATTTGAGTTTTAATGAAAAAATCATTATGTTAACTGTTCGTAAAATATAATTTACATATTTTGTAATCCCTGTTCCCGGCATTATATTGAAAACCGGGGACCATAAGTCCAGAGGGAGGTGAAGAAGGACGATGCAGAAGAAGCATTACGAAAGCGCTGTCATAATCAATGCTGCCATTGAGGAAGATCAGATTGAAGCTGTTATCAGCCGTATTGAAGACCTTATCCGCGTAAATGGCGGTGAGATTATCGAAGTCGACAAGTGGGGAAGAAAAAGACTCGCTTATACACTCGAAAAGACCAAAAGTGGTTATTATGCAATTTTCAGGTTTGTTGCTCCAACCGATCTTATTGCTAAGCTCGACAGGATGTATCAACTGGATGAATTCATATTAAGACATCTTACTATTGCCCTCGATAAATTCGCACTCGAATACATCGAAAAAGTAAAAACACAGAAGGCCGAAGAAAAACTGGCAGAAGAAAAAGCTATGGCTGAAAAAGCTATTGCTGATAAGGCTGCTGAAGAAGCTCAGGCAAATGCTGTTGAATCAAAACAGGCAGAAGTACCAGCTGAGGAAAATGTGAATAATCCGGAATCTAAAGATGAACAGACAAAAGACAACGAAGAATAAATAATAATTTCAGATTAGTATGGAGGATGAAGCATGGGTGAATTGAAAATGCCTGAGTTGAACAGTGTATTGGTCGCGGGCAATTTAACAAAAGATCCTATTTTCAGACAGACTTCCAACAATACGCCTGTTGTCAATTTTTCTATAGCAGCAAACAGAAAGTACAAGGATTCAACAAACCAGTGGCAGGAAGACGTTTGCTATGTAGGGGTTGTAGCCTGGAATAAACTTGCTGAAAGCTGCAAGGAAAGACTGAGAAAGGGAAGCGCAGTACTGGTTGACGGCGAACTCCAGAGCCGCAGCTGGAAAACTGAGGACGGACACAACAGGAGCATAGTGGAAATCAAGGCTAAGAGAATTCAATTCCTTAATAAAGTAGGAAAATTTGCTTCAAACGGTGAGAACGGTACTTTTGATACTGCAGAAGATGATTTAGCATATGAAGATAATTCATTCGACAAATTCCTGTCGGATGAGGAATCTGAATTATTAAATAATCAATAACCAAAAATGGCTTGAAAAAGAACTATGAAAAATAAAAGAATTTGTAAGTTTTGCGACGCTCACGTAACTTATATAGATTACAAGGACGAGAAGAGACTGGTAAAGTTTCTTACCGAACAGGGCAAAATAATCCCCAAGAGGATTACCGGCACCTGTACCTCTCACCAGAGAGAACTTGTAACTGCTATTAAGAGAGCCAGGCAAATTGCTTTGCTGCCATATATTTCCGAAGCATTGAAGTAGGAGGAGGACAGATGAAAGTCATACTTAGAAAGAACTTTGACCAGCTCGGGCAGATTGGCGACGTCGTAGACGTCAAAAACGGCTTTGCCCGTAACTTTCTCATCCCCCGTGACATTGCTTACGCAGCACAAAAGGGAAATATAAAAGCCCTCGAAGAGGAAAAAAAGCAGCTCGCTAAGAAAAAAATCAAAGAGCAGACTGCCGCTGAAACTCTTGCAGGAGAACTTGAAAAGGTTTCTGTCACTATACCGGTCAAGGTCGGCGAAGAAGACAAGATATTCGGTACGGTGACTACTCAGATGATCGCTGATTCACTCAAGGAAAAAGGTTTTGATATTGACAGACGCAAAATCGATATCCCTGAAGCTATTAAAGCTCTGGGTATATACAGCGTTAATATCAAACTGCACCCGGTAGTTACTGCTGTGGTTAAGACTTGGGTGGTAAGAGAATAGTATTATTCTCATTATCATCTGACTGACAGACCTTCCGGTCTATGGCAAAGCGTCCTCAAAATGAGGACGCTTTTTTTTTGCCCTGAATTGCGTGCTGCGAATTCACTCACGGAAAAACATCCGCATCCCACTCTCACAAAAATATGTTATAATAGTAAAAAGTTTAGACTGTTCAAGTTCCGGATACCTCTGTTTCCGCCGTAATATCAGCAGCATTTGACGATGGGGCGAGCTGGTATCACCTTAAACGACCGGTAATTACTACGCGTCAGGGTGAAATAATTACCGGAATGCACAAAAAAATGCACTTAAAAGCAACTAAAAAAAAATAAATTTTCTATTTTTCTTTAATTTAACATTTGTTATGTTATGATTGCAAAAAAAGTGCTGCTCGTTATTTGTGTTACCAGGTGTGCATGTACTTGATTTGAGGTATAACGTGTTACAATATCAAATCTTGCGACTTTTGGAGGTATTATGAAAATTTTTCTACGATTTTGTTCTACATTTTTGTTCCTGGTACTATTGACCAGCCTCGCTTCTGCCATGGGTACTACCGGTAAGATTGCCGGACGCGTAACAGATGCAGCTACTGGTCAGCCTCTCCCATTTATCAATGTTGTCATCGAAGGTACAACATTAGGCGCTGCAACCGATATGGATGGATACTATACCATCCTGAACGTTTCTCCCGGCGTTTATCGTGTTAAGGCATCTGCCATCGGTTATAATTCAGTTACAGTTCAGAATATAAAAGTCTCGATCGATTTTACTACCAAGCAGGATTTCCAGCTTGCAGAAACCAGTATCCAGCTGAATCAGGAAGTCGTGGTTACTGCCACCCGGCCCCTTGTACAGAAGGATCTTACCGCATCTACTTCTGTTGTAGGCGAAGAACTTATCAGTGAACTGCCTGTCACTGATATCGGAGACGTCCTGCAGCTTCAGGCCGGTATGGTTTCGAGCGGCGGAGGACTCCACCTCAGGGGCGGACGTTCCGGACAGATCGCATATCAGATCGACGGCGTGCCAATGACCGACGCATTCGACAACAGCAACGTTGTTGACGTGGCTACAAATTCCATACAGGAACTTCAGGTCGTCTCCGGTGCATTCAATGCCGAGTTCGGCCAGGCTATGTCTGGTATTGTCAATATAGTTACTAAGGACGGCGACAATAAACTTACCGGTAACTTCCAGGCTTACGCAGGTGATTATGCATCAAACAAGACTGATATATTCTGGGATATCAATAACTTCAAACCTCTTTCAATTAAGAGTGTGGAAGGAAGCCTTAGCGGTCCTATACTCAAAGATAAACTGTTCTTCTTCGTGAACGGCCGTTACTTTTATAACGACGGCTATTTCTATGGAAAGAGGACTTATCGTACTACAGATTTCGCACAGGAACTCGCCGGTTCTGCCGGAGCCGACTATGTGATTTCTAAGAGCGGCGACGATTCATACGTAGCTATGAACCCGAATGAAAGATTCTTCGGTCAGGGAAAACTTACTTCTCGCGTGACAGACGGTATGAAAGTAAGCTATAACTATATGATAGATTATCAGGAGTATAAGGACTTCAACCGCGACAGACTGCTTACTCCGGATAATAATCTACAGAGATTCAGAAAAGGTTATACCAATACTCTCTCTCTTAACCATGCTGTCAGCTCAAAAAGTTACTATACACTCAACCTGACATATTTCTTCAAGGATTACAGACACTATCTTTATGAGGACATAAACAGCGATAACTCCACTCAGTATGTCGACAATAATTTCAGACAGACTCCGCCTTACAGCTTCCAGATCGGCGGCAGCGATTACAGCCGTGTAAAACGCAATACCGGCACTTACTCTGCTAAACTTGACTGGACCACACAGCTTACTCAGGAAGTCAACTTCCAGGTCGGCGGTGAATTTAAGCAGCACCAGATATATTATCAGAATATAACACTCTATCCTTATTATGAGCAGGGTAATCTGCGCATGGCAATACCAAGCAGGTTCACCGATCAGTATAATGAATACCAGCATAAACCGCAGGAAGCTTCAATGTATGCTCAGTCAAAATTTGAAGCATTCAACCTGATATTCAATGTAGGCTTAAGACTCGACGTATTTAACCCGGACGGCAAAATCCTGAGCGATCCTACCGATCCTAATATCGTTTCACCTTTGAAACCATCCAATCAGTATAAAGATCTGAATGGCAACGGTGTTCGTGATGACGGCGAACCGGCAAAGACGGTTGCCGACAGAATGGGCTACTGGTATAAAGATGCAACGGTAAAATACCAGCTCAGCCCCAGAATAGGTCTTGCTTTCCCTATTACAGACCGGGGAGTGATCCACTTCTCATACGGACATTTTATGCAGCTTCCTTCCTACGAACTGCTGTATGAAAACCCCGAATTTGAAATGGGTATTGGTTCGGGTAATCAGGGACTGTTCGGTAATGCCGACCTGAAACCCCAGAAAACTGTCAAGGGGGAAATCGGCCTGCAGCAGCAGCTCGGCGAGGACATGTCTGTCGACATCACTATGTTCTTTGAAGATTTCCGTGATCTTACCGGTACACAGACTGATGAGATACTGGTTTACGGAAAGGGCAGTGCATACAGCATGTACGCCAATTCTGATTTCGGATTTTCAAAGGGCTTCATAGTGAAATTTGAAAAAAGATTTTCCGGCGGTCTTGCCACCAGTATTGATTACACATATTCTGTGACCAAGGGTAATTCATCCAACCCGGCTGATGCAAGAAACGCAATTACCAGCGGCGCATTGCCTGAAACATATATTGCCCCTCTTAACTGGGATCAGACACATACGCTGAATATCTCTCTTGCCTATTCAAAGCCCAGGGATTTCGGCTTCTCGATCATTGGCAATATTTATTCGGGTCAGCCCTATACACCTGCAGTTAATCAGTATACACTGGTTACAGAAAATGCATATCCGAGGAATAGTGCAAACAAACCCACAACTTTCAACGTTGACCTGAGAGCTTATAAAGACATTCCACTTGGCGATTTGGTTACACTGTCCGTATTTTTCAAGGTGTTCAACCTTCTCGATATGGATAATCCGAACAATGTCAACACAGATACAGGAGATCCGTATTTTACATTCTCCAAGTATGCTGCTGAAAAAATCGGCGCCAGACAGTATGGAAATACACTCAATGAGTTCTATACCAACCAGGGGTATTTCTCAGAGCCAAGAAGAGTTGAGTTTGGAATATCATTTAACTTCTAAAAATTGCAGGTAAAAATATGAATAAAGTTATTCAAAAAGTTTTCCTCTTTGTGGTGTTGTTTACCGGATCTGCAATATTTGCACAGACCAGCGACCCCACGTCAACCATAAGATTTATGGGAAAACATACAGGAAACAGGATTGGTATTACATTCTATGACGATGGTCAGGTTGCCGGATACAACGTCGGTACCGATATCAGAGGTGAATGGCCATACGGCAGCGGCGAGAATTATATAGGTGATTGTATCCCACTGATCGGTGTTGAATTTACAAACAGAAGGAACAGGACGCTGCAGTCGGTCATCATTTCACGCGGACCACGCAGCCGCCAGGCCGAAGAAAAACACCCGGTACTCGGTTATTTCTGGGGATGGAACCCGCGTCCCGGCTTCAGAAATGACAATTATGAATCAGTGGCAATGAGCCACCTTCCGGATTCATACCCGCTGGCTGGCTGGAATGACCCGATAGCCGCAAACTGGAAGGATATCAAGGGAAAAACACAGTGGTACGGATACTTCGGACGCGATATTAAAAATGCAGACCAGGAAAGTCTCTTTGAAGCCGATGACCAGTGGGATGATGAGTTTAACTTCACATACAACACTTCCGGCGGAATAGTAGATACTCTGTTCCTGCCGGACAGCAGAAATACCTCGCGCCATGGCATGGGACTGAAAATGCGCGTAAGAGGATTTCAGTGGGCTAGCTTCCTGGCCGAGGATGCAATATTCTGGCTCTATGATATCACTAATGAGAGCAATACAATTTACAGAAAGGCGGACTTCGGTACCGTGGTCGGTACTCTTGCCGGCGGTGACGGTGACTCGGGTGATGACCTTGGAGATTTCGTGGCTGACGAATGGATCACTTATTCCTATGATAACCCTCCCGGAATAGGTAACCACGGCCAGAAAGTAGGTTATGTGGGATATGCATTCCTGGAATCACCGGGAAATCCCTACGACGGCATTGATAATGACAACGATTCACAGGATCCTGCATCACCCAGATTTACATCTGCTGACTTTGATTCTGTGAAGTACGATGCCGGTCAGACTGTCATACTTATCGATCCGGTTACATATACAAGAACAGAGCATATAGTTAAATCCACTACCGATACTGTCTACTCGATGGGCAAAAGGTTCGTTATTGTTCCGGGCAAGACATATTTCCGCGAAGGACATATAGCAAGGATACAGAACGGTGTTTCTATACCCGACGTTACTGCCTATGACGGATATGATAATGATCTCGACGGTCTTATCGATGAGAACAGGGCAGTGCACTATCTCGAAAGAACTATCGGCGGTGTACCTGTTCTGCAGAAAGCACTTAAACACAAAGACTATCAGAATAAACTCGGTCTTAATGACCCGTTGATCGATGAGGAAAGAGACAATAATATCGATGAAGATGGTGACTGGGATCCGTTGTATGACGACGTGGGTATCGACGGTCTGGGTCCTCAGGATGCCAACTATCCCGGGAAAGATATAGGTGAAGGCAATGGCATTCCGGATCAGGGTGAACCGAATTTCGGTAAAACCGATCCGCATGAATCTGACCAGATAGGTCTGACCAGCTTTAATTTCTTCAATCAGAGCGCATCTCCTGATATGAGGAGCGACTCTACTCTGTGGGCCAGAATGACACCGGGCAGATTTGACGTAATTCCTCCTATTCCTCAGGACGGTGACTTTATTTATGCTTCCGGCTATTTCCCGCTGGTGCCGCAGAACGGAAACCTTGACAAGAAGGAAAGATTCTCTGTATCGCTTCTTTTCGGCGAAGACTATAACGATATAGTTGCTAACAAGAAGATAGTTCAGAAGATATACAACCAGGGATATAAGTTCCCACAGGCCCCTGCCAAACCAGAACTGACAGTTACACAGGACAACGGTAAGGTTGTGCTTTACTGGAATGGCGAACTGACAGAATCCTCGGTCGACTTCATTACCAAAAAGAAGGACTTCCAGGGTTACAAGATTTACCGTGCAACTGATGCAGAATTTGCCGATTCACGTACAATAACGAACGGACAGGGAGTTCTGTCATTTGATAAACCCCTTGTTCAGTATGACCGCAATGACTCGGTAAAAGGATATTTCTATCCATCTCCCGAACTGCTCAACAGTCTGGGCGGTACTACTTTCTACCTTGGAGATAATACCGGCATTGTCAACCGTTACATTGACTCAAACGTCGTTAAGGGACAGACATATTACTATGCTGTATGTGCTTATGACGATGGTGACGCATCACAGGATATTTTCCCGACTGAAAATCCAAAGTTCATCAGGAAGGATGATAACGGACAGATAGTCACTGACCTTAATACCGGATATATCACTCCTGGCGCAAGGCCGGTGGGATATAAGGATGCAAAGGAATCTGAACTTGTTAAGAGCGAAGGATTTATAGGTACAGGAGCTGTCGAAATTGAAGTGATAGATGATCATGCAATCAAGGACGGATATAAGTATCAGATAGCTTTCAAGGATACCGGAGTTTCCGAATACACGTCCAACTGGTCACTGCTCGACCTTCAGACACCGGATACTGTGTACGTTCCTTCAATAAAGGAGACATATATTGTTAAACCGATGGAAAGTATAACGCTTCCGTCAGGAACAGATACGATTTATGTTAATGAGCGTGCTTATGCCCTCAGGGGTGCCACAACATATACTGCCCCGTATGATTCTCTGATAAATAATTCGACTATGTTCCTGGGCAGCACTCCTATCCGGGATGGTTTCCGTGTACAGCTCTATAATGTGCCTTCAATAAAGGTAAATACAGACACATCAAAGACCGGCTTTATTAACAAACCGGCCAGCGATACTCTGACCTATAATTTTACAGTGCTCAAGGATCCTTCATTCCCCGTCAATAACGGTGTTGAACGCGGACATGATTACCGTATCGATTTCTACGACCATACGGTTGCCACTTCGACTGCGGATACGCTGAAATCCAGGAACCCGAGGGGCGATATTTATCCTGCTACAGATGTAAACTTTAAGGTCATTGACGTCACAACGAATAAAGAGATCAAGTTTACATACAAAAGAATAGCTACACCCATTACGACCAGCTATATGATCATTTTCAGGGAAGATATGGACGGCGTTCTGAGAAGGACATGGAGAGTTGATCTCAACTATAATAAGGGCAACGCTGACCTGCTGAAATCAGGTTCACTTAGGCTGTCTACTGTAAAACCGTTCAATGGAAACGACAAGATTACGTTTACGATGAAGGGTGCAGAAATAGACCAGTCACTGGCAAAATCACAGCTGGATCAGATAAAAGTAGTACCTAATCCCTACATTGTCACTCATCAGGCTGAAGCAAAACTATCATCTACACAGGTCAGCGGACGCGGAGAACGCGAGATCAGATTCACCCATATTCCGCCGAATTCGAAAATCACGATATTTACTGTCAGAGGAGAACGCATCAAAGAACTCACTCACGACGACCTGTATGTAGGCGATGTGTACTGGAATCTCAGGACAGAAGAAAATATCGATGTTGCATTTGGTGTGTACGTGTATGTAGTTGAAGCGCCTGGTATTCCTACTAAAATAGGCAAATTTGCCCTTATTAAATAACGGAGAATAACCATGAAAAAATTTCTAATCATATATTTTATTCTTGCAGGCTGTTTATTTGGGCAAACAAAGGTTGGTTCAACAGCTGCTCCTTTTCTGAATTTAGCTCTGGGTCCCCGCGCCATCGGCATGGGCGGGGCCTTCGTCGCTACTGCAAATGACGTTACCGCGCTGTACTGGAACCCGGCCGGCGCGTCAAGGGCAGAACATAATGGCGCCATGTTTTCTTATTCGACCATGTTTGCCGACATCAATTACAGCTGGGCCGGCGCAATGCTGAATATGGGATCCATGGGAACGGTGGGATTAAATCTGGCTTACCTTGACTACGGCAGCATCGATGTTACTACACTCAGTGCTCCCGAAGGAACCGGTGAAAGCTTTACACCACATGACATGTCCATCGGACTTACTTATGCTATTAACCTTACTGACAGGTTTTCTATTGGCGGTACTGTTAAGTATGTTAATACCAGGATTTATAATACTTCTGCCAGCGCAGTTGCATTTGACCTGGGAACGTTGTTTATATCGGATATCTACGGACTCAGAATCGGAGCAACTATATCCAATTTCGGTACCGATATGAAACTTGACGGCAAGGACCTCTACGTGCAGTATGATGCATACCAGCAGGGTAAGGGTAACAATGATCAGATACTGGCGACTCTCAAAACCGATGAATATCCGCTGCCGCTTACTTTTCGCGTAGGGCTTGCAATGGATCTGCTGAATACGAACATGCACCGCTTTACTATCGGTGCCGATGCACTTCATCCAAATGATAATGCAGAGTCGGTCAACGTCGGCGGCGAGTACGTGTTCAATAATTTCCTGGCACTCAGGGCAGGATACAAATCATTATTCCTTGATAATGCAACAGAAGGTCTGACACTTGGATTTGGCATCAATTACAATATAGATGATAATCTGGGTATATCGGTTGATTATTCGTATCAGGACTTTGATATTCTGGAAGAAGTTCAGCACTTTTCTTTAGGTGTCAGGTTCTGAGAGCTATATAGCTTAAGCTCATAATTTAGTGGATATTATTGTAAATCTTATTATATTCTATACATTAAAAGTGTTCTCTTACTATGTTAAATCCTTTAGCCAGCTTGTATGGCTAAAGGATTTAACCGGTCATTTCCTCTAAACAACAAAAACTTCTAACTAAAAAGGAGTAGTACAAATGTTAAAAAGCATTACTAAAACACTACTTTTGTTGCTGTTTATGACAGTCGCAGCAAAAGCACAGTGGACCAATGTCGGACCTTTTCCAGATGCTTCTCTTCTCGGCCAGGCACATGCCTTAGCCACAGATCCTGACGGAAAGATCTGGGTTGGTAATTTCGGTACTGAAAGCTATGCAAAGGCTCCCGGCGACA
>JBLMZS010000046.1:0-76021 GCA_050258935.1 Bacteroidota bacterium | reverse complement strand
CAGGCAGAGTTTCGATCTGGCTGGCGTCAACAGATGCCTGGGAACTGGTAAGGTCTTTTCTGACCATTGGGGCTTCTGCAATAACCACAACCTCATTTTTGGAAATTGCTTCTACCGTCATCTGCACGTCCAGCTTGACGGTAAAGTCTGCGGAAACTTTTACGCTGACATATTTCCGTTTCTGGTAACCGATTCCGGAAACAGTAACGTCGTAGCTGCCCGGAGGAATGTTGTTAATGGTGAAGTAGCCTTCAAAATCAGAGGCTGCACCGAGAGATGTTTTTTCAATAATAATATTGATTCCCGGAATTGCTTCTCCGGTAGCGGCGTCGGTGATCCTGCCTGATATCTTTCCGGTATTACCGGCGAACACCTGGCCAGGGATGTACAACGACACTAACAATATGAGTAGAAACCGAATAACAGTACCCTTATCGTTCATTTATTTCCTCCTACTACAGATAAAAAAAGAATTGATTTCTGAGGGGCATTTATAAAAAGAAAGAACAAACAAAGATATAATTCAGCGAGCAAAATCTTTTGCAAAATAGGTAAGAGGCTATAGAAATGCAAGTAAATTGAATGTATAATTTCGAATTTTGGAGTGAAAGTGAAAGTAAAAGAAAATGTCTGGGCTTTAGTCTGGTATGAATGAATTATTTTCGCATCTTGTGCAATAAAAAAATACCGGCATTGCCAATTGGCTATGCCGGTATCGAATAATAAAACACGGGTTCTTATTTGATAAGTGTCATCTTCCTGGTAAGCACAGTCTCTCCGGCTTTGAGTCTGCAGAAATAGTTTCCGCTGGCAAGCCGTGAAGCATCAAATGATACCTTATAACTGCCGGGCTGCATTTCAGTATCGCTAATGAGAGTGGCTACTTCCATTCCGAGTATGTTGAATACCTTAACTTCAACCGTGGAAGTCGCAGAAATCCCGAATTCAATTGTTGTCGCAGGGTTAAACGGGTTGGGGTAGTTCTGGTGCATATAGAAATTTTCAGGAACGAGCTTTGACGTATTCTCTACTGAAACAGGCGTCAGTTTTTTATCCAGTACAATTATCGCCATCGCAGAATCTAGCGCGTGTGAACGAGTATAGCCGTCGGAATATGCAATTTCCATTTCCGGATCACCGTCCAGGTTTCCAATGTCAATTATATCAAGCTGTCCTCCTTCATAGAGGCCCAAAGAATCGATGAGTGCAACAGAATAGCTGTTGGTGTCTGTTATTGCGCCGCCATTATATTTTACGAGATACACGGAGTTAACCGGAGTTGAGTGTCTGGGATCTGACCCGTATGCAAAATCGACATTCCCGTCACCGTCAACATCACCTGCAGCGCCGCCGTCGAGCCATTTTACGCCCGGTGTTCCGGTCTGTGTTAAGTCGGCTATGACAGAAAATTTCATCGAATCCGGTCCGGGTTCCATGAGCCAGACTTTGCTGGATCCCTGCCATTCACCGAACACCACTTCCTTCTTGCCATCCTTGTTCAGGTCGACTACTTCGGCTGATTTCCAGCTTGCCGCGTCGGACACGTACGAACCCTGAGTAGGGTACTGAGCTTTGAGAACATTGTATTTGCCGCCGCTGTACTGAATAGGAATGATCATACCGCTGGCGTCGAACAGGTAAATTGTATTGTCAATTGCGACTATATCGTATTTTGATTTTGTGCTTGGAAGTGTCATTGCCGGATCCAGGCCGGAAACCTCCACCGTCCAGGTCTCGCTGAAGTCCCCGTTATCCGGCACCTTGTCTACACTGACAACCGCAAAGTGCATTGCTGTGGAATTGCCGACTCTGTCGCTGAATATCATTTCATCTGTGCCGTCATTGTCTATATCATGAATGATCATTTTGAAAGGACGCAGGTTGAAGTTATCCTGAGTAGTGATAGTAAATTTTGCATTGGGCAGATATCCTCCGAAGCCGTCATCAACGCCCATAATGTCGCTGCCCTTACCGGCAGACTCGTAAATCAGTATTCTTGCAGGATTTGGCACGTAGCCCTGTGTGCCGTCTGTAAGGTTGTTTACCGGGCACCAGATAATCTCTTTCTTCCCGTCCTTGTCGAGGTCACCCCACGTCAGTGCGGGCCATGTGTTCTGAGGTGTGCTCAGCGTTGTAGCCCATACAGAATCCCATGAAGTACCGTTGAATTCAAACTTATAAATTTTGGGGATCAGCTCTCCGGGCCTGTCCACAGAGTTCGTGTTTACTGCATAGATCTCCGGAAGGCCGTCTTCATCCAGATCAAGTCCTGCCAGCAGTTCGCCATATCCCTCGAGGGCATAGGAGGGAGGAGCAATGATTGCACTTCTTACAAATTTATCCTGAAGAAGCGAATACTGGGAAAAGAGAGTAGTGTTGAACAAAAAGAAAAGCAAAAACAGTGAGAGTGCCGGAATAAGCGAGTATAACTTTTTCATGTCACAACCCCGTTTTATTTTGGAATATTCCGCAAGAAAATAAAAATATTCATTTTAGTCAAGTTTTATTTATTTGAGCATGCATTACTCTGTGTATTCAGTGTATGAAAAATGAATTAGCGTCTATTCATTATCTGTGATGTTTTTTGCATATTTGATACATGAGAAATAATACCGGTATAAAAAAGTATATATTGCGCCTGGCCCTTCCGGCGATTGCAGGACTGTCGACGCAGATGATACTGTCTCTGGTCGATACCGCAATGGTGGGACGCCTCGGCAATGCGGAATACGCCCTGGCTGCCATGGGTCTGGGAGTACTTGCCACATGGGCGCTGATCAGTTTTTTTTCCAGCCTGTCTACCGGTACCCATGTCATAGTTGCACGCAGGTATGGCTCGGGAAATTATGAGGGCTGCGGTGTTACGCTGAACAGTTCTCTTATACTTACTTTTTCTGTGGGACTGGTTGTAGGAATTCTCGGTGTGGCCTCGGCGTACCATATATCGGATTTTTTTGCCGCAGACGAAAAAGTGGGTAAACTTGCCGGCGATTTTTTGTTCTACAGGTTCATGGGAATACCTTTTTTTCTGACGACAGTATCTTACAGGGGTTTTTATTTCGGGATCGGAAAGGTAAAGGTATTCATGTTCTCAGGACTGGTGGTTAACCTGCTGAATATTCTCTTTAACTATGGCCTGATATTTGGAAATTTCGGTTTGCCCGCGATGGGTATTGCCGGAAGCGGTCTGGGATCTACACTGGCCACTGTCTGCGAAATGATTATATATATAGCTGTATCAATTACACCTTCTTACCGCAGAAAGTATAAATACTTCCGGAATTTTTACGCTGACCGCGACATCATACGTTCAATATTCAGGATCTCCTTGCCTGTATCAATGCAGAATGTATTTCTCCTGATTGGATTTCTCAGTTTTGTGGCTATTACAGGGCTCATCGGAACAGAGCAGCAGGCAGCTTCACAGGTGGTTATTTCATCGCTGTTCCTGTCAATAATGCCGAGTTTCGGCTTTGGCATTGCCGTGCAGACACTTGTTGGCAATAATCTGGGAAGCGGCAAGGTTATGCTGGCAAAAATTTACGGCTATGAAACGGCAAAGATTGCCACGTTATATACATCATTTATAGCAGCGTTGTTTATTTTTCTGCCGCGTTCTGTTCTGGGCATAATTACAAACAACAGGGAAGTGCTTGAGATTGCCGTTCCCGTGATCAGAATTGCAGGTGCCGCGCAGCTGTTCTATGCCGTGGGAATCATACTTGCAAACGGCCTGCAGGCAGCCGGCAAGACAGTATTCGTAATGTTTGCCGAAGTACTGACAAACTGGATTATATTTGTGCCACTGGCATACTTCCTTGGTGTATATATGGGCTATGGCCTGGTTGGTGCATGGATAATGATGCCGGTCTATGTGATAGTTTACTCACTGATAATTTTTCTTAAATTCAGATATGGGAGATGGCAGAAAGGGGAGTCAATCTGAAGATCAAAGTAAAATTTTAGCGAAAAAATTGCACAAAAAGGTTGACTTTTTTTTGAGAAACATCTAAATTGTAATTATATCTAATAAACAGCTGCAGCCATGAAAAGAAAATCCATAATCTTATACGTGTTTTTGGCCCTCCTGGGCGTTTCTGGTGCATTAAATGCAGGAGCATTTATTGAGTTTATTAACGCCAGCAGTGATGGCAATAACGTTACTCTTGAATGGAAGACCTCGAAAGAGGAGAATGTCGAAAATTTTGTTCTGGAACGCAAATCAGTTAACGGCAGCTTTAGTTACATAACCTCTCTTGAACCCAAAGGCAATTATTCCTATTATAATTATGTCGATGACAGTGCCTACAAAACATCCTCCGGGCAGCTGTATGTCTACAGGTTAAAGATAGTCGATAAAGACAAATCAGTTACCCATATTGATGTATCTGTAAATCACAATGTTTCCAGTGTTAAAAGAACATGGGGCAGTATTAAGGCAATGTTCAGATAACCTGCTGATACAGAGGTCCGCTATAATTACAAATGAAAAAAATCCTTCCTGTCCTGCTGTTTTCTCTGCTCGTTATACAATGTGCAGGTCCTAAACGCGTATATAAGAGAACATCAGATACATATTCGCAATCCGAAAAAAATATCCGGGTTCTGCTGAACGATTCCTTCTCTGGAAAATTGTCCTTCAAAGTTCCGGTCAATGCGTATTCATCACCTGAAAATTCGATTTCAGTTTCTGCAGGGCAGACACTGACTGTCAGAAACACTTCGAGCGGTATAATCATTTCATCCGGTTCCAGGAGTATTACCGGGGACAGGTTTACTATCGAGCCTGATCTGTTTAATGACTTATTGGACCTGAAAGGCCGCCAGTACCGGGGTTCATTCGTGCTGCAGCTCTTCAAAGGAAATATTTGCCTGATCAATTATCTCGATATTGAAGACTACCTGAAGAGCGTGATATATTCAGAGATGGGTGTGGCCTCGGGGGATGAAGACTTTGAGGCACTCAAGGCGTTTGCAGTCTGTATAAGAAATTATACTGTCATGAAGCAGAAGGAAAACCGGAAATCTGTCTTTGATGTTTATGGAGATAAGCGCGACCAGGTATATTCCGGATTTGAAAGCGAAAAAGGCTACACTAACCGTGCAATTATAGAAACCAGAGGACTGGTTCTGGAGTATAATGGACAGCCCGCAAAGACTTTTTATTTCGCCAGCTGCGGCGGATTCACAGAAGACTGTGACAATGTTTTCAGGGAAAAAGGGGTGGATTATCTTTGCGGAGTACAGGACGGAGGTGAACATGCCAACTGCAGCATTTCTCCATCCTTCAGCTGGAAAGAGGAATATACATCAGAACAGATTGTGAAAATGCTGTATGAAGGCAAATACATTTCTTCCAAAGCCTGTGCAGTTGAGAATATTTCGGTCAAAAGCCGCTACCATTCGGGCCGCGTAAATGAGCTGGAAATAATTTTGTCAGACGGCAGTGATAAGAAGAAAGTGATACTAGTAGGAAACCTGATCCGTTATGTGATCAAATCACAGAAAAATGGAAGCCTGCTTAAGAGCACCATGTTCCAGGTTGAAACTCAGAGGAACAGGGATTCAATCAGAAAAATTACAATTATTGGGAAAGGAAACGGGCACGGCGTCGGCTTCTGCCAGTGGGGTGCCATCGGACTCTCGAGGCAGGGGAAAGAGTTCGATGAAATACTGTACACATATTTCCCCGGAACAAGACTGGAAAAAATATGATTAAAACTTCGTCGCCAATAATACTGGCCAGTAAATCACCGCGCAGGAAAAAACTCCTGAAACTGCTGAACATAAAATTCCGCACTCTCGAGGTGCATCTAGACGAGGATATTCCGGAACAGGAAGACCCTGCAGATTCTGTAAAAAGACTGTCCGTCGAAAAACTCGCACTTGCACGCGAAAAGGTCAAAAAGGGGATCATCATTACAGCCGATACTATTGTCGTGCTGGACAATCATGTTCTTGGAAAGCCGGCGGATAAAAAGGATGCTGTCAGAATGCTGAACCTTCTCAGCGGCAGAACGCATACAGTATATACGGGGTTTTCCATTTACAACAGCCAGACCGGCAGAACAATCACTGATCTGCAGAAAACTGCGGTTACATTCCGCACACTCGGACAGCACGAAATTGAAGAGTATGTGGACGGCGGCAGCCCAATGGATAAGGCCGGGGCATATGGAATACAGGACGACTTTGGCGCCGTGTTTGTGGAAAAAATATCCGGCTGCTATTATAACGTTGTCGGACTTCCGCTCTCCAGATTATACAGGGACCTGATTAAAATTACAAATACGGATCTTTAAGACAGACATATATGCTGGAAAAAATAAAACGGAACATTTTCATCACAATGGCTCTGGCAGCAGCCATATATCTGCTGTTTTCCATTTATACAGATATTGACAAGATCCGCGATGCTTTCTCGGTTTTTAACTGGATGATTATTCCGGTATTGCTGCTGCTCATTTTTGCCAACTACTTCATTCGTTTCGTAAAGTGGCACTACTATCTAAAAACAATAGATATTAAACTTGCAGCCAGGAACTCCTTTCTGGTATTTATGTCCGGACTGATTATGAGTGTTACTCCCGGCAAGATGGGTGAACTGCTGAAGTCCTATCTTGTAAAACAGGTTACAGGTGAACCAATCGCGAAAACAGCCCCTGTCATTTTTGCCGAACGCATTACTGATTTTATTGCGCTGGTGCTGCTGGCTATTCTAGGCGCGTGGACATTTGATTACGGCCGCATAATTGTTATAGGTACGGGAGTGTTTTTCCTGGTGGTTATACTGATCATCAGCTCGCGCAAAATTACTGAGAGCATAATAGGACGGATGTCGAAAATTGAAGCGCTGAGAAAGTACACGGAAAAAATGCTGACTGCATATGAAAGCACGTACGTGCTTCTGCGCCCGCGTCCGTTACTGTATATGTCGGCTGTCAGTATCGTCTCATGGTCATTTGAATGCCTTGCCTACTATCTGATAGTTATTAATTTCCAGACCGACGTGACATATTTCTTTGCATCATTTATATATGCTTTCTCTACAATCGCAGGAGCAGTCAGTATGCTGCCGGGTGGCCTGGGAGTTACTGACGGATCGATGACCTATCTGCTGGTGCACTACGGAATAAAGTCAAACATAGCCGTATCTGCCACATTTGTCGCCAGAATTGTTACTCTGTGGTTTGCAGTAATAATAGGTATAGTGAGTATATCTGTTTACCAGAAGTGGTTTGGCGTCCTGCAGGAATATGACAAATCGGAAACAGTATAATGACTGCAGCCGGTAAATATAAAAAATACATACTGCTCATTCTGTTTAATATAGTTTCTGTTTCTGTGCTGATGCTGTTGTTCGAAATGATAATCCGCATTGCCGTGCCTTCTATTCACCCGCTTGGTACAGAAAGAAAACTGATGACAGACAGAATGTACGGCAGTTCTGCCGGACTTAAACCTTCAGTGGAGGGCAAATCAAACGGTGCTGCATTTGCCACTGATCAGTACGGGTTCAGAAAAAATTCTGTGGCAGTGGACACATCTAAGGAGAGTATTCTTCTTCTGGGTGATTCGGTCACCATGGGTATAGGTGTAGAATCAGATTCCGTATTTTCAGCAAGACTGCAGAGGGCCAGGCCTGATGTGAATGTGCTGAACCCATCGCTGGTCGGTTATGATATAGGTGACTATTCGAATCTGCTGGATCATTTTCTCGTACAAAAACAATTCCATCTAAGGAAGGTATTTGTATTTTTCTGTCTGAATGATGTCTATGCCGGTTCTGTCGATCAGATCGAACAGCCGGGAGGCGGAATACGCAAATACTTTAACTGGATACTGAATTCCCTGCGTGCGGAGAGTATGGGATACCAGTTCTTAAAGGATCTGTTTACTGACCGGCAGAAATCGTATTTCGATTATGACAGCCGTTTTTATAATACCTCCAATACTTCTTTCAACCATACTGTGAGTATGCTTGCAGAGATGAAAAAAAGGGCTGAAGGAAAGAATGTTGAGCTTAAGGTGATACTGCTGCCGTATGAGTATCAGCTGCGGGAACCACGTACTGCCTCCGTTTTTTTCCCTCAGCAACTGCTTACGCGCGAACTGTCAAAGTGGGATATACACGCATTCTCTTTGCTTCAGCAGCTGCATCTGAAAAATTCGAAGGATTATTATCTGTTCGGTGACGGGATACATTTCAGTGAGGCAGGTCACCGTCTGATCTCAGAACAGCTGCTTCTCCATTCTCTTTTCTGATACCGGCCTCAGCTTTTGTCCTCCAGAATTCATTTTTTGAACATACATCTTGATCCTTTAAGTTTTAATTACCATAATTAATATGAAACAACATTAAGACGAGGAGGAGCGGCCGTATGGCAAAAAAATATAAACATATACAGATTCCTGCTGGCGGAACGAAAATAACGGTGACTGGAGGAGAATTGAGTGTTCCTTCAAATCCCATCATTCCTTTTATTGAAGGGGACGGAACCGGCCCGGATATATGGAAAGCTGCCAGAAAAATCTTTGATGCTGCAGTAGAGAAAGCCTACAGGGGAGAAAAGAAAATATTCTGGATGGAAATCTATGCCGGTGAAAAAGCCGCCAGGATATACGGTGAGAACCAGTGGCTGCCGAAGGAAACAATTTCGGCTGCTGAAGAATTCATTGTTTCGATAAAAGGACCGCTGACCACACCGGTTGGCGAGGGTATGCGTAGTCTGAATGTGACACTGAGACAGAAGCTGGATTTGTTTGCCTGCATAAGACCTGTAAAATATTTTTCCGGAGTACCAAGTCCCGTGAAACATCCGCAGGAACTGGATATTGTGGTCTTCAGGGAGAATACAGAGGATGTGTATGCAGGAATTGAATACAAGGCACGCTCTGCTGCGGCAAAAAAACTGATTGCATATATGAATGACAGTCTGAAGGCCGGACTGGAGGGCAGCAGTGCAATTGGTATAAAACCCATGAGCGAATTTGCTTCAAAGCGCCTGATCAAAAAGGCTTTTGATTATGCTCTGAAAAATGGCAGAAAGAGTGTAACACTCGTGCATAAAGGGAATATAATGAAGTATACAGAGGGGGCATTCCGCAACTGGGGATATGAACTGGCCGGGACGAAAGAATATGCAGGAAAAATTATTACCGAAGAACAGCTGACGAAAGACTTCGGTGGAGTTCAGCCGGAAAATACAATTGTGTTGAATGACAGAATTGCCGATAACATGTTTCAGCAGCTGCTGCTGAGACCTTCGGAATACGATGTCCTTGCTACTTCCAATCTGAACGGTGACTATATATCTGACGCTGCGGCAGCACAGGTCGGAGGGCTCGGCATAGCACCCGGAGGCAATATCAGTTATCATACGGCAATGTTCGAGGCAACACATGGCACAGCCCCAAAGTATGCCGGACAGGATAAAGTCAATCCGGGAAGTGTAATATTATCGGGTGCAATGATGTTTGAGTACATGGGCTGGAATGAGGCAGCACGTATGATAGAAAAAGCCATGTCAAAGACGATCAGGTCCGGAGCAGTAACTTATGATTTTGCACGCCAGATGAAGAATGCCTCTGAACTGACCACTTCAGCTTTTGCAGCCGAGGTGATAAGGAACTTGTGAAAGGGAAGATCTCCTGCACATGAAATTTTAATGTGCCGGAACAGTGATGAGATTCTGTGTGAGTGTGATCCAAGTATGAAGTATAAGGAAAGGATCTCAGGCCGCAATAGTGCCTGAGATCCCGGCTGTGAAATATGATTTATGTGAAAAACAAAATCAGCAGCTGTGCAGCCATTATTCTGAGGAACGTGGTCATAGGATACACCGTGGCATAAGTAAGGGCGGGTATATCGCTGCCGGCAGCAGAATTGGCAAATGCCAGTGCCGGCGGGTCTGTAGTAGCACCTGCAAGCAAGCCAATTATTTCCAGGTAGTTTTTCCTGAGTACTATTCTCGAAAAAAGTGAAACTGTAATCAGCGGTATGATAGTGATCAGCGCCCCGTAACCCATCCACAGGAATCCGTCACCCTGCAGCAGCGTCGAAATAAAACTTTTCCCTGCAGTCAGTCCCACACTTGCAAGAAAGAACACAATACCGATTTCCCGCAGCATCAGGTTGGCGCTCTGCGTCACATAAGAGGTGAGGAGAAACTTGCTGCCGAAGCGGCTGATGAGCAGAGCCACTACCAGCGGGCCGCCTGCAAGTCCGAGCTTCAGAGGTACAGGTATCCCAGGGATGAATATTGGCAGACTGCCGAGCAGAACGCCCAGAATTATTCCGCCCAGTATTGGCACCAGGTTGGGTTCGTTCAGTCTCTTCATTGAATTGCCCATTTCACTTGCGGCAAGGCTGACCGAATCTTCTTCACCTACAATCGTAAGCCTGTCGCCGAATGATAGCAGCGTTGAACCTGTAGGAACGAATTCGATACCCGAACGGTAAATTCTGGTTATGGTTATTCCGAAGCGGATATTCAGTTTCAGATCACTCAGAGACTTACCAAGAACTCCTTTCTTAGTGACCATGATCCTTCTGGAAACCAGATCGCTGGGGTGTCTGAACAGATCCACTTCACTTTTTTCTCCCACCAGACTGACCAGCGTATCTATATTCCTCGAAGGTGCAACTATCAGGAGTATATCGTTCTCGTGCAGTACCGTTTCTGCAGTTGGAATGATGACTTTTCCGTTCTGCAGTACGCGCGAAATAACCATATGGGTATCCAGCAGACTGTCGACAGATTTTATATGCTGGTTAAAGAGTTTCGGGTTCCTGAGAAGAACGCTTACCTTGGATGGTTGATTCTTTGTGTCTTCTCTTTTATTGAGATACGATTCAGATTCTTTAGCAATATTTATTCTGAAAATCCATCTGAGTGATATCATAGTAAAAATTATTCCAAGTACTCCGAAAGGATAAGCCACGGCATAACCAAGTCCAAGAGGAGGGAACGAGAGTCCCGGTTTATGAGCTACAACATCCTTGAGAGCCTGCTGTGCGGCACCGAGTCCCGGAGTATTGGTAACGGCTCCTGACATGATTCCAACTGCAACCGGCATCGGAATGTGTCCGAAGAGATGTATAAAATAGGTTGTGAGAACACCGGTGAAAACAAGTGCAATAGCCAGGAGGTTGAGTGTCAGCCCCTCTTTTTTCAGAGAAGCAAAAAAACCCGGTCCGACCTGCAGTCCAATGGTATATACAAACATGATAAGGCCGGCATCTTTGGTGAAATCGAGCACTTCCTCGTTTACAGTAAGCCCAAGGTGTCCCAGTATGATTCCGGCGAACAGGACAAAAGCAATTCCGAGAGAGATACCGAAAATTTTTATTTTCCCGAGCATAATACCTGTGGCAACAACAATGCAGTAAATTAGTACGGAGTGCGCAACCGAATTCTGAGTAAATAAATTAAAAAACCAATCCACTTTCATTCCTTATATATTTATTAAATTTTCTGCGCAAATATACCAAAATTTCACACCATATGCCCGTATTTATTGCCTGCAAATATAATTTGTTGGCTGTTTAATAATTTACAGTTAATTTTGCAGAATGAAAATGCACATGATGTAACGAATAATATAAAGAAAGTTGTAAATAATATGAGAACAATAATTCTTCTGTCGGTTTCCAACATATTCATGACCTTTGCATGGTACGGGCACCTTCGCTTTAAAGAGAAGCCGCTCATAGTCGTCATCATTGTCAGCTGGCTGATAGCTCTGTTTGAGTATATATTTCAGGTGCCGGCAAATCGTTTGGGATACGGGCAGTTCAATGCAGCGCAGCTGAAGACCATACAGGAAGTGATCACACTGGTCGTTTTCAGCGTATTCTCGGTGGTTTACCTGAAAGAGGAATTCAGGTGGAATTATCTCGTCGGATTTTTATTTATAATTGCAGCTGTATTCTTTATATTTAAGAAATGGTGAGAGATACAAAATACTGTGAACGGTATAACATGGTGATTTGCTGTACAGCAGATTCCCTGTATGCGGCGGTGATTCGCCTCAGGTAAATACTGTTTCAATAAAAAACGTGTAAATTAAGAGATTCAGGGATGGAAGCGGTTGATTTTCAACAACGGACTTGTTATTTTAACCTAAATTATTATAAAATATGGAGGCCTCATGTCCAGAGAAAATGATAAAGCCAAGGGAATGCTGTTGGGGTTTATTGCAGGATCTGTTATAGGTTCACTGACTGCACTGTTGTTTGCACCTAAAAGCGGTAAGGAATTCCGCAGTGATATCAAGGAAAAAACCGGCGAGCTGATGGGCGAAGCTGAGGAATATATTTCTTCTGCGCGCGTAAAAGCAACCGAACTCATCAATGAAGGAAAAGTAAAATCTGAAAAACTGATCTCAGAGGCAAAAATCAAGGCCGACAAGATCATGGATGATGCCGAGAAAATGCTCTCGGATGTAAAGGAAAAGACCTCGGGCATAATTGAAAATAGCAAAGATACTCTGGGAAAGGAAGGCGATAAGATCAAAACCGCTTTCAAAGCCGGAGTTGATGCATACAAGAATGAGAAAAAATCGTAAGTAGTTCTGCTGAACGCGCACGCGGCAGACGGCTGTTGTCTGGCCGAAAACGGCAGACGATGATTCATTAAGGAGATTGATTCTACAAAAATGACGGAGCAGCTTTATATCAAACATTATTTAAGTTGAGAATGACGGAGGTACAAAAATGAGTACGATATTGGAGATCTTTCTTATATTGCTGATAGTTGCTGCGGCGGTACTGTGTGTTTATCTTGTAATGACTCTTAAAAAGCTTATGGTAACTCTTTCTCTCGTACAGCAGGATATCCGCCAGCTAACGGAACAGCTAGATCCGATACTGACGAATGTCAATACTATTACTACAAAAGCTGCTTTGGTTACAGTAGAAGTTGAAAATCTGGTATCGGAAGTGAAGGACATCAGCGGAGATATCAAGGAAAAAGTCGATGGTATACTTCATACAGGCAGGAAAATAAAAAACGATATTGGCGGTCCCGTTGGCGATTGGTACAACCGGCTTTCCGCATTTGCACACGGTGTATCGGCTTTCTGGACTACATTGAGAAAATAGTAAAGCAATTGTGAAAATCTAATCTCGTGGAGGTCACTTGAAAGAGTACGGATCGGAGTCAATCCGAAATATTGCGTTTATTGGTCACGGTGGAAGTGGAAAAACTTCTTTGTCCGAATTGGTGCTTTTTACGGCTGGCGAAACTAACCGTATTGGTAAAGTGGAAGAAGGAAATACTGTTTCTGATTATAATGCTAACGAAACTGAAAGACAGATATCCATCAATGCAACTCCTCTGCATCTGGAATGGAAGGATGTCAAGGTCAACCTCATCGATACTCCCGGCTACACCGACTTTATCGGACAGGTAAAGGGTGCTCTTGCCATTACTGATACCGCCGTTGCTGTTGTAAAATCAGCTGAAGGTGTGGAAGTCGGCACTGAAGCCACCTGGAGCTTCGTCAAAGAATACAGCATGCCCGCATCAATAATTATCAATAAAGTTGATAATGAACACTCAAAATTCTCTCAGACAGCAGATATGGCCAGGGAAATTCTTAGCCCTGACGCCGTTGTGGTTACTTTCCCGGCTAAAGAGGGATTGTCATTCGATACTGTAATAGATATCATAAAAATGAAGGCTGTGAAATATGACGCAGTCGGAACAAAAAAGATAACTGAAACAGATATTCCCGGCGATCTGCAGACAGAGGCAGAAACGATGCGCGAAGCTCTTATTGAGAAAGTTGCCGAGTCGAGTGAGGATCTGCTGAATATATTCTTTGAAAACGGTACTCTTACAGAGGAAGAACTGCAGAAAGGACTCAAAATTGCCATCTCTAAGGGCAGCCTCGTTCCTGTTTTTGCAGTATCTACAACTAAAGGCGTCGGTGTAAATAATTTCCTGGATTTTGTAGCGAAGTATTTCCCGTCACCGCTCGACAGGGGAGCTGTTGAAGTCAAAATGAAGGACTCGGATAAGAAAATTCAGCTTGCATGCGATCCGAAAGGTGAAACTGTACTGTTCGTTTTCAAGACTCTCTCGGAGCAGCACGTAGGCGAAATGTCGCTTTTCCGCGTCTATTCAGGAACGGTTACTACCGGTCTGGATCTGATCAACCAGACAAATAATAAAGTCGAACGCCTCGGACAGATTTCACTTCTGAACGGAAAAAACAGGAAGGATGTCACTAAGATTGTCGCCGGGGATATCGGTGCGGTTGTAAAACTGAAAGATACTCATACGAACAATACTCTTACTTCCAAAAATCTTTCTGTTCAGCTCAGTCCGATCAGTTTCCCTGAAGCTATCATCAATGCTGCTATACAGCCTAAGGCAAAGGGTGATGAGGATAAGATCTCAGCCGGCCTGCATACACTGCACGAAGAGGATCCTACATTCAACGTAAAATTTGATCCTGAACTTTCTCAGACAATAATTTCAGGACAGGGTGAACTTCAGCTTGCACTTGCAGTGAAAATGCTGAAAGACCGCTATAACGTTGATGTCGACCTTGTAGAACCAAGAATCCCTTACCGTGAAACCATAAAAGGCAGGTGTGATAATGCCGAATACAAGCACAAGAAGCAGTCAGGCGGCCGCGGTCAGTACGGACACGTTCAGCTGAAGCTCGAACCGCTCCCGAGAGGAAACGGCTTTGAATTCGTCAATGCAATTGTAGGCGGTGTGATTCCGGGACGCTTTATACCTGCTGTGGAAAAAGGTATTGTTGAGACTATGACAAAGGGTATTCTTACCGGCTCAAAGGTAATAGACATAAAAGCAACACTGTTCTTCGGAAGTTTCCACGATGTGGATTCTGATGAAATGTCATTCAAGATCGCCGCTTCACAGGCATTCAAGAAAGGCTTTCTCGAGGCAAAACCGGTTCTTCTGGAACCTGTCTACACCGTTGAGGTAAAAGTGCCCGAAGAATTCATGGGCGATGTAATGGGTAACCTTTCCAGCCGCAGAGGCAAGATACTCGGTATGGACTCTGATGGTCCTTTCCAGATCATCAAGGCCAATGTTCCGCTCTCAGAACTTTACAAGTATTCGACACACCTGCGCAGTATTACTTCCGGCAGGGGACTGTATAAACGCAGCTTCTCTCACTATGAAGAAGTACCCAAGGAAGTTGAAGCCAAGGTCATTGAGGAATATAAAAAGTCAAGAGAAGAAGAATAGGAAAATTTTTCCTGGCAAGCTTAAAAATGGTTTTTATAAAGGCAGAGCTTTTGCTTCTGCCTTTTTTTATGCCTAATTTTACTGAATATATTTTCTGAAATTTCTGGATATCAGTATGGATAAACTCTGGTCACCCTGGCGTTCAAAATACATCGATTCTTTTAAGGACGGGCAGACAGACAATGTCTGTATTTTCTGCGGCATGCAGCAGCGCGATGTTGAAGACAAGAATAATCTGCTTGTCTACAAAGACAAACTCACATTTGTTGTACTGAATCTTTACCCGTATAATGCCGGCCACCTTATGGTAGTGCCTTACAGACATACAGGGAACATCGGCAGCTTTTCCTCAGAGGAAAACTCTGAGATAATGATGAATATTCAGCTATCATGCCGTGCGCTGGACGCCGCCGTCAAACCCCAGGGCTACAACATAGGAGCCAATATAGGACGTGTTGCAGGTGCAGGCATAGATTCGCACATTCATTATCACATAGTCCCTCGCTGGTCCGGTGATATGAACTTCATGCCTGTCTTAGGCGAAGTGAAAGTTATTTCGCAGGATCTGCTGGAGCTTAAATACAGGCTTATCGATGCATACCGCAGCATGGCTTAGTTTTAGTAATTTATCCTGAAAAATTTTATCACACGGGAAAAAATATGGAATTTGATATAAATAATAATCCGGTGCTTGCGATAATATTTCAGAGGAAGAGCGTCCGGAACTTTACCGGCGGGGAAGTTAGCGATGAACAGCTTCAGATGCTTCTGAAAGCTGCTATGGCTGCCCCGAGCGCCGTAAACCAGCAGCCGTGGGAATTTGTAGTGGTCAGGGACCGCCACATCCTGGATTGCCTGGCAGATGAACTGCCATACGCAAAGATGCTCTATAAGGCGTCAGCAGCGGTAATTGTATGCGGTAACCCGGAAAAAGCACACCTGAAACTGACTGAGTATGCGGTCATCGATGCAACACTGGCCAGTCAGAATATGCTCCTGGCTGCAGAATCGCTCGGACTGGGTGCCATCTGGACTGCTGCATATCCATACGACGACAGAATAGCCATAGTCAGGAAATATACCGGCATACCTAAGAATATCATCCCCCTGAACGTAATACCAGTGGGTATTCCGGTGGGAGTGGATAAACCTAAAGAAAAATTTGATCAGTCTAAAATACACCATGGTAAATGGTAGTTTTTGACTCTTAAAAAAATGTTTAATGAAATTTTCGGGACAAAATGAAAGAATATCTTGATCTGGTAAAACTGGTTATCAATGAGGGAGTAAGAAAACCCTCGCGGACCGGTATAGATACAATATCCTATTTCGGTGCTTTTTACAGGGTCGATCTGTCAAAGGGTTTCCCTCTGCTTACTACAAAAAAAATGATGTGGAATTCACTGCTCCATGAAGTATTGTGGTATCTTTCGGGCGAAGATCATATCAGAAATCTCAGGAAGCACACAAAAATCTGGGATGCCTGGGCCGATGAAAACGGTAATCTGGAGACCGCTTATGGTCACTTCTGGAGGCATTTCCCCAGCGCCAAAAAGGATAAACAGGGGAACTGGCATGTTACTGAAGTCGATCAGATAAAATACGTTATTGACACGCTGAAAAAAGACCCGTACAGCAGGCGTCTTATAGTAACGGCCTGGGAACCAGGTAATGCTATACACAGCAAATTGCCTCCCTGCCACTATACATACGCTTTCAATGTAAACGACGGCAAGCTCAACTGCCACCTTACACAGCGTTCCGGTGATATTGCACTCGGCATACCGTTTAACCTTGCTGCCTATTCGATACTTACCCAGATCATTGCGCGTGAGGTCAATCTGGCGCCCGGATACTTCGCCCATACAATTGTGGATGCTCATATATATGTGGCCGACAAAGGAACCCCGATGGAAAAATATGACCACCTCGCCGGACTGAAAGAACAGCTGAAGAGGGAACCACTGGAACTGCCGCGCCTCGAAATAGAAGCAAAGCCAATAGATGAGCTTAAGTTTGAGGATTTCAAACTGATCGGATACAAGAGCCACGAAAAGATTAAATTTGAAGTAGCTGTTTAATCAGCAATTGTCTACCTGTTAACAGGAACCATATGCAGCATTTTGCCTTGCAGAATTATTATGCTCTAAATGACAACAGTATTTCCAGACTATCCGGTATGCTGCATATTGCTGTGCTCTTTTGTGTTTTTCTGACCTTGCCTCTGCGGCTGGAAGCCTCCGATATACGCACCAGTATTTTTACTGATGCAAAAGGACTTGCAAGTAACCTGACAAAGGATGTTATTCAGGACCGTGACGGATTCCTGTGGATATCCACGGATGCAGGTATAGTAAGGTATGACGGCAGAAATTTCGTGTCTTTTAACGATGGACTGCCTTCGCTCTATGTTAAACAGATGCTCACCGGTCCGGACGGCCGCATATACGTTGCAAATGACCTGGGTGTCGGTATATTGAAAAGGAATAAAAATTCCTTCAGATACATGAAACTCATCGAAGGGGCCTCTTATCAGAGTGATTCAAGACTTTATTATCCCAAAAGTATGTATTTTGATAAAAACGGGAACCTGTGGATAAGCGAAAAGGAGAGTATTTCCCGTTTCAAAAACGGCAGACTCAAAAAGTATTATTTTTCTCCTAAGTACTATAGCGACAGTTTCCTAAGGTCTTTCTGTTTTGCTGAAGATTCTTCGGGAAGGCTGTTCGTTTCCTCCTGGCGCGGGTATCTGTTCTATTACAACGATAGGTCAGACACATTTACACAGCTGATATATACCCCTCAGGACGCACTGATGAATATTAATCAGATACGTTTTGTGAATAATAAGGAATTATGGGCTGCCACGGGATTAGGCTTATATAAATTTATTATTACCGATATCCGGAAAACGGTTAGCGTCAGTCCTGTTTTGAAATTGAGCGCCGTCTCTTCATTTGGATTCAACACTGCTGGTGATCTGTACATTGGCACATGGATGCTGGGTGCATTTATCTGCGAAGGTAATCCTGGACAGGAAAACCTGAGACATATTGATGAGATTGAATTCAATGTCATAAATAAAATCCAGATGGACAGGGAAGGTTTGTTGTGGCTGTCTTCGGATGACGGGCTGGCACTGATTCAGGAGACTTTCTTTGCGCGCGCCGCATACGACCGCCAGCCGGACAGAAGAAATACCAGCCGGTCATATATACTGGGATTGATGGCAGATGAAAATGGGCGGGTGTATTTCTCTGATCAGGAATCCATTTACCGGGTTGAAGAATCACTGACAGATAGATCACATTATCCTTACAGGTTTGAAAATGTAAAAAACAGCATGAATAAACGCGTGCTGAGTTTTGACGTGCATAATGGCGAAATGTGGGTGTCTTACCGAAACGGGCTTCTGGAGTATTCCGGTACGGGACGTAAAAAATTCTTCACTGAGAAAGAGCTGCACGGCAGGATCAGTGCACTAAAAATTGATAAGCACGGAAACCTATGGGGATATAACGACAGGACGCGGCACGTTATTTCGATTGACCGCAATTTTACGGTCAGAGAGATATCAGACACCCCTCTTCCAGGTGAAGTGCTTTTCTTTGAATTCGCTCCGGATGGCACGGCATACTGTGTACTGAACGACGAAAAACATTTTCTGTTAAGTTTCAATCCGTATAAATTCAAGTTTGATGACCTGAGTAAGCGCGTAAAACTGAGCTCACCGTTCAGGATAATGATTCACGATTTGTTCATCGACGATGATAATACGCTGTGGATTGCCTCGAATCATGGTCTGCAGAAACTTAAGAAACATGGCACAGGGGAAAAAATAGTCATTGATGGACTGGAAACGCCCGCTGTTAAAGCTATACATATTGACCAGCAGAAACGTATCTGGCTCGGCACAGAGCTGGGAGTCTATCTGTTTTACAATGAACAACTCGTGGCATTCAATAAAAACGACGGACTCCCCAATTCGTCCGTTTCCAGCCGGTCTGTTGTAATGGACGGTGACAACAGGCTCTGGGTGGGTACAGCCAGCGGACTGGCATACTGGCAGAAGGCAGTCGAAAATATACGGATTACTCCTACACCGGTTTTTACCAGACTTACGGTAAACGGAAACAGCTTTGAAATTCTGGAAAATGGTAATTCATTTACGGGCAACTCAGATCTTGAAGCTTCATTCGGATCGCTGAGCTTTCCTGACAGGATACTGTATCAGACAAAACTACTGGGGTTTAAGGACGAATGGTCAGAGCCCGGGTCACAGAATAACATAGTATATTCAAATCTGCCTCCGGGTGAATATACACTTCTGGTCAAGGCGCAGCAGTCCGGCTGTCTGCCATCTGACGTACTGGCTTTCAGGCTGATTATCATGCCGCCGTGGTACCAGTCATGGTGGATGTATTTTATTTATCTGATAATTGTTCTCTCCGGCATTACCTGGTTCGTTTCGGGTATTGAAAAAAGAAAATTCCTGAAACTCGAAAAACGCAAACGTGAGCTGGAAAAACTGGTTCACGAAAAGACAAGGGATCTTAAGGAAGAAAAGGAAATTACAGAATCACTCCTGCAGGAGACCGAAAAGGCAAAACGTGAACTTGAGAGGGTTAACGCGGATCTGAAACGGGCAAATGAACTGAAAAGCGACCTGCTGAGCATAGCTGCTCACGACCTCAAAAATCCGCTGCAGGCAATAATCGGCTTTTCCCGCATGATAAAAGAGGAGATGGGTAACCCGAATATTTCACATATGGGAAATATAATTTACAATTCTTCGCTGAGAATGCTGAATCTTATAACCGAATTGCTCGATTCCGTTGCAGTCGAGAGCACAAAACTGGTGCTGAAAACGGCTGATATAAGCCTGGTTCAGCTGACTGATAAAGTCATAGCTGAGAACAGGCACCGCGCAGGACAGAAGAGGCAGAATATTGTTTTTACGCGCGACAGGGACTACCTGGTAAGTGCTGATGAAAAATGGTTCGGAGAAGCTCTGGATAATCTGATCAGCAATGCAGTAAAGTATTCCCCTGCGGGTAAAACTATATATGTGGATATATGCGGAGACGAAGAATTTGTCCGAATATGTGTTAAGGATGAAGGACCGGGTCTGACAGATGAGGATAAAAGGCTCCTTTTCGGAAAATTCCAGCGCCTGTCGGCTAAACCGACCGCCGGAGAGTCTTCTACGGGACTAGGACTGTCGATAGTGAAAGAAATTATATCACTCCACGGCGGCCGGATCTGGGCTGAGAGTATGTATGGAGCAGGTACTTCTTTCATTGTAGAAATGAAAGTTTCTAAGGTAATTCTTGCCATTTAACTACTTTTCATGTTATATTATTTTTTTAATCTGGATTTATCATACACTTCCTGAGAGAATTTCGTGGAAAAAATCATTATTGCCGCTATTGCCGGTAACGGTATAATTGGCAACAAGGGGACTATTCCATGGCATATAAAGGAGGAACTTGCATTTTTTAAGTCCTCCACGATGGGATTTCCCATAATTATGGGCCGCAGAACGTTTGAATCGCTGAATAAGCCTCTTCCCGGCAGACTTAACATTGTTCTGACATCGCACCCTGAGAAGATTCAGAAATGTGACAACCTTCTTGCATTTAAGTCTGTTGGCGAAGCCGTTGAGTTCTGTGCGAAGACTGTTAATACCGGTAAGGTATTCTTTATCGGAGGGGCAGAGGTGTACAGACAGACTCTGCCGGTTGCAGATTTTCTGTACCTTTCAAGACTCGGAATCGAACCGGAAGGAGATACATGTTTTCCTGAAATTGATTACTCGCAGTGGCAGGAGGTTCAGCAACTGCCCCATGAGGAATTTACCGTATTTATTTATAAACGCAAGACTGATAACTGAAAACCGAAAGTATAAAGAACTTTGAATATGACTTTTAATAAAATAAAATTGTTACCCGATAATGTAGCCAACAAAATTGCAGCCGGTGAAGTTGTACAGCGCCCTGAATCAGTAGTCAAGGAACTCCTGGAAAATTCAGTGGATGCGGGTGCTGAAAATATCAGCGTGATCGTAAAACACGCCGGAAAGACGCTCATACAGATAATTGACGACGGTGAGGGTATGACTGAAGAGGACGCCCTTCTCAGCTTACAGCGCCATGCAACGAGCAAAATATCTTCATTCGAGGATCTGGGCGGATTGCGCACATACGGGTTCCGCGGTGAGGCACTGAGTTCGATTGCTTCTGTAAGCCAGTTTGAAATCCGCACTCAAAGACTGGATGAAGAACTTGGTACATCTGTTATTCTGGATGATTCGGGACAACTGATTACCGGCAGGGGAGCTTTCGGCAGAGGAACCACAATATTTGTGAGAAATCTCTTCTTTAATACGCCTGCTCGCAGAAATTTCATGAAATCTGACGCTACCGAGCTGAAGCATATAATCGAAACATTCAAAAAAACTGCGCTCAGCCAGCCTGAAATTTATTTCAAGTTTTATAATGACGATGATCTTATATTTGATTATAAACCCGGTTCGGTACAACAGAGAATTGAAGCGGTATTTGCAGACAACATATATGATGCGCTTCTTGAGGTCAAAGAAATTACGGAGTTTATGAGCGTTACAGGTGTAATATCCAAACCATCGTTCCTGAAGAAGAGCAGGGGCGAGCAGTACCTGTTCGTGAACAAACGGTTTGTAAACAGTAAAATGGTCAACCACAGCGTGTTCAGTGCTTACGAGAATATGATCGACAGGGGTGATTTCCCGTTTTTCGTGCTGTTCATCTCGCTCGATCCGGCCCGGATTGACATAAATGTCCATCCATCAAAACTGGAAGTGAAATTTGAAGATGAAAAGGATATCTATAGCTTCATGCACGCTGTTATCAAGAAAACCCTGCACAGCTACGACCTTATACCCCATATGTCATTTGAGGAAAACACAAGTGATTCACCGCAGCTGAATCAAAACGAATTCCGCCGCATTGACAGAAATGATTTTACCGACCGTCCCAACATAGGCGGTTTTGGCGCTCCGGCGCACGGAAGCCAGGGAACGGATTACCGCAGGGAGAATTTTCCGGAAAAGAATCTGGAGATGCTGTTCGGGGGACTGAACAGGGAAATAAGAAGGACAGCCCCGGAAAGCGAAGTCGACCATCCTTTCAGTCAGAGCGAAAACCGGGAGATATATCATTCTGTTTCGTTTACCGCCCAGGAAGGTGAAGCAAAAAATGAAACTTCATTTATCGTCCAGCTGCACAACAAGTATATCCTTTCACAGATAAAAAGCGGACTCATGATTATAGATCAGCACGTTGCGCACGAGCGGATACTGTATGAAAAAGCGTTGAAATCTTTCAATGCAAATATGCCGTTTTCGCAGCAGCTGCTCTTCTCACAGACGATGACTGTCGATCCTTCTGATTTTGCACTTCTGAAAGAACTATATCCGTTCCTGGTGAAACTGGGTTTCGAACTGAAATTCTTCGGGAAGAATTCTGTGGTTATTGACGGCGTGCCGCAGGACGTAAAAGTCGGAACCGAAGAGAAAATACTGCTCGAAATACTTGACGAATATAAAAGGAATGACCGGGAAAAGCATCTTGAACAGAGGGATAACCTCGCCAAATCATTCTCCTGCAAAAGTGCGATAAAGGCTGGTGATAAACTGACAGAAAAAGAGATGCGCCTGCTGGTAGACCAGTTGTTTGCAACTACTACTCCGTATGTGTGTCCTCATGGACGCCCGGTAATTATCAAGATTCCCCTTGAGGAGTTTGACAAGCGGTTCGGCCGTCTTGGATAATATAATAAAAAAATACCCCTGCCTATTTGCAGGGGTATTTTTTATACTGTCGTCTGAAAATATTCAGATCAGGTAGTTCTCAGCAGACTTCGATCTTTGCAGCAGTCGCCTTTGTTTTTTCGCGCAATTTATCTATATCAGCTCCAGCGGCAGTCTCATAGCAGAGTACCACTCCCATTCTGCGGTTGATTTTAGTGTATGGTTTTCCAAAAATGCGCACAATGGTTCTGTCTCCCTTCAGTGCATTCTCAATACCTTTGTAGGCAGGCGCCTTATTGTCTGCGATGCCTGATAATATTACAGCGCTTGCTCCGGCGCGTTCGAGTTCAATTGACGGTATAGGCAGACCAAGTACTGCGCGCAGATGCAGCTCAAACTCGTTCATATTCTGTGTCCCGGCAAGCGTCACCATGCCTGTATCGTGAGGGCGGGGTGACAGTTCGGAAAAATACACACCGTGTTCATGACTGAGGAAAAACTCAACACCCCATATTCCATAACCGGTTAGTGCACCCGTAACTTTTTCTGCCATTTCCTGAGCGGCAGCCAGATGTTCAGTATTAATTGCCGCAGGCTGAAAGCTTTCGCGGTAGTCGCCGCCTTTCTGAACGTGTCCGATCGGTGGGCAGAACAGAGTTGGTCCGTTTTTCTGCGTCACCGTCAGCAGCGTTATTTCGCTGTCAAAGTTGATGAATTCCTCTATGATGAGTTCCTTAATGTCGCCGCGGCTGCCGTTTATTCCGTACTGCCAGGCTTTATCCAGTTCATCAGCCGATCTGACTAGCGATTGCCCCTTTCCTGAAGAAGACATAAGTGGTTTAACCACACATGGAAATCCGACCTTTCCCGCTGCACTTTTCAGTTCATCCAGTGAACCGGCATAGAAATACCTTGCGGTTTTCAGCCCCAGATCCTTTGCTGCCAGGTCGCGAATAGCCTTGCGGTTCATGGTAAAGTTTACAGCCCTGGCGCTGGGAACCACCTGAATTCCTGAATTCTCAAAATCATACAGCCTTTCTGTTCTGATGGCTTCTATTTCCGGAACAATAATATCCGGTTTATGCCTTTGTATCACCTCAGCCAGGGCATCACCATCCAGCATATCAAACACTTCCTGATCATCAGATACCTGCATTGCAGGCGCCCCTGCATAGGAGTCGCAGGCTATAACATGCTGGCCTAAGCGTTTGGCCGCAATTACAAATTCCTTTCCCAGCTCTCCCGAGCCCAGTAGTAAAATCTTTTTTGTCATATTTCCACAGCATTGATTGTTATTATATTCCGGTTTCTGTTGCAGAAAGCGGCTATCTGCCCGTTTCTGCTGATTTCCTGATAGTGGAAATCATTGCTCACAAAAATAATACTTTTTTGAGCAGTACAAAACAGTTTATGCAAATGGAATTAAGAGTGTTTTGACATTCTCTGATGATTTGACTTAATTATTATTAAGTGTGTATTACAGAAAACAATACAACAGAAAGTGAGTATTGACTATGGAATCGGAATTTGACAAGGCCAAAGCGAGATATATAAATAAGGTTTCAGGGGCAAAGGAGGCGGCGAAGAAATATACAACTGTAAGCGGAGTGCCGGTAAATGTACTTTACGGACCTGATGATACCGAGGCGATCGATTACCTGAAAGATACCGGATTCCCCGGAGAATATCCCTATACCCGCGGAATACACGCCAACGGATACCGCGGAAAGTTGTGGACAATGCGTCAGTTCGCCGGGTTTGGAACTCCGTACGATACCAATCAGAGGTTCTTATACCTGCTTAAAAAAGGGCAGACGGGACTCTCGGTTGCATTTGATCTGCCCACGCTCATGGGCTGTGACGCCGATGCTGAAATTAGCCGCGGAGAAGTCGGAATCTGCGGCGTGTCTGTCTCTTCCCTGAAAGACATGGAAATTCTCTTCGATTCAATCAGTCTTGACAGTATTTCTACATCAATGACCATCAATTCACCTGCTGCGATGATATTTGCTTTTTATATTGCTGCAGCCGTCAGACAGGGAGTGGATAAAAGAAAACTGCGCGGCACGCTGCAGAATGATATCCTCAAGGAATATATCGCACAGAAGGAATATATATTTCCGCCCAATCCGTCTATGAAGATCATTACTGATATGATTGAATATTCAGTCGGAGAGATTCCAGAATTCAACCCGGTTTCAATCAGCGGTTATCATATACGCGAAGCTGGTTCAACCGCGGTTCAGGAACTTGCATATACGCTTGCCGACGGATTTGCATATATTGAATCGTGTCTGGACAGGGGAATGAATATTGACAGCTTTGCTCCCCGGCTCTCCTTCTTTTTTAATTCACATCTTGATTTCTTCGAGGAGATTGCAAAATACCGCGCGGCGCGCAGAATATATGCGCGCAGAATGAGGGAAGTCTATCATGCAAAAAATCCGCGCTCGCAGTGGCTCAGATTTCATACTCAGACAGCTGGGGTTACACTGACGGCGCAGCAGCCGGAGAATAATATCATCAGAACTGCATTTCAGGCTCTGGCAGCGGTTCTGGGGGGGACCCAGTCGCTGCATACGAATTCCATGGATGAAACTCTAGCACTGCCTGGAGAAAAGGCAGTGAAAATTGCACTGCGCACTCAGCAGCTGATAGCTTATGAAACCGGAGTAGTGAATACCGTCGATCCGCTCGGCGGCAGCTATTTCGTCGAAGCATTAACCGATCAGATGGAACGCGAGGTGCATAAAATATTTTCTGAGATCGATGCACTGGGCGGTGTTATACCGGCAATTGAAGCAGGATACTTTCAGAAGAACGTTGCGGATGCTGCTTACCGCTATCAGTTGGAACTCGAAAGGAAAGATAAGATAATCGTTGGAGTAAATGAATTCACGGAAGACGATGAGAGTATAGATATACCGATACTAGAAATACCGGAAACCGTTGAGCAGGAGCAGAGAAAATCGATAACTGAACTGAAAAAACACAGGAGTAGCGCCGGTGTCGAAGAATCATTGCGGGAAATTTCTGAGGCGGCACGAAACGGAAACAATATAATGCCCGTGCTGATAAAAGCAGCACTGAATAATGTAACGTTGGGCGAGATGGTACTCGAACTGAAAAAAACGTATGGTGAATACGTGGAATCCGTAGTATTTTAATAGGTGAACTCCGATACAAAACTCTTGTAGAGAATTTATTAAAATATTACATTTGTTCAGAAATAAAAATTCTTTAATTACCGGACACACATTTTTGAACAAATTTACCGAATACATAAAACTCCTCAGGATTCCCCAGTGGATAAAGAATTTATTTGTCTTCGTGCCTCTGCTGTTTTCGAAGAACCTGTTCTTTACCGACTGTTTTAGCCTGTCACTGCGAGCTTTCTGCTGCTTTTGCGCTGCCTCAAGCGCAGTATACATCATGAACGATATTCTGGACAGAAAGCAGGATGCTCTGCACCCGGTAAAGAAGAACCGGCCTGTTGCCAGTGGTAAAATAAAACCTGTTCAGGCAATGCTCTTGATGGGCGTGCTGGTGGCGATCATCTCCGTACTGCTCACCGGTCTCAATGAAAGGTTTTCTTTTGCTCTGTTTGGGTACATGCTGTTGAATGCATTGTATTCGCTGAAGCTGAAACATCTTGTTATTATCGATATTATAAGCATTGCTGCAGGTTTTATGCTGAGGGTGTTGGGCGGCGCGTATGTGATCGGTGTATATGTTTCCAGCTGGCTGGTTCTTACCACCATGTTCATTTCACTGTTTATGGCAATAATGAAACGCCGTTCGGAACTTTCGCTGGGTGCCGAAGAGAGCAACGGGGTTACAAGAAAAGTGCTCAGCGAATACTCTCTGAGCTTCACAGAACAGATGGCTTCCATATCTGCAGCTGGTGTAATTATCTGCTACGCCCTTTATTCGGTATCAGAGAAAACCATTGAATATCTGAACGGCGAAAGCCTCGTATACACTACTATATTCGTGGTATTTGGCATATTCAGATTTATGTACCTTGTTTACAAAAAAAGCAAAGGTGAAAATGCCACGGAAATTATGCTGACTGATATACCTATGATAGTGAATATAATTCTGTATGTGGTTGTTACTGTTTTTATAGTATACTCCTGAACATATGAAGAAATGCATATGGAAATAGTCTTTATAATCTTGCTTGCACTACTGAACGGTTTTTTTTCGGCTACCGAGATGGCATATGTGGTTGCCAATAAGATAAAAATTGAGATCATGGCCATGAAGAAAAATGTAGTAGCTCAGACTGCCATGTATTTCCTGAAAAATAACGGTTATTTCTTTTCTGCAACACTGCTTGGTGCAAACCTTGCCAGCATAACATTCACAACGCTTATTACACTGTATCTTTCTGTAAACTATGGATACGGTGACTGGAGCGTTCTGCTGACTGCAGCAGCCATAATCCTTTTTATCGGTGAGCTCATCCCGAAATTTCTTGCACGCGAGACCGCAGACAGCGTGATAATGATATCAGTCGTTCCTGTGCGAATTATTTCCTGGGTACTCTATCCGGTTGTAAAACTTCTGGCCCGTCTCTCCGGGTACCTGAGCGGTCAGAGAAGTATAAGAGAAGACAATATAGATCTGCTTTTCAGCCGCAATGAGATCAGAATGCTGCTGAAGGAGAGCCAGAATGCCGGTGTAGTCAATCCGCGCGAAAGCGATATACTCAACCGGATTATCGACCTCGGAGACCAGCGTGTATATGAAGCAATGCGGCCAAGGATCGATATTGTAGGAGCTGAGATCAACAGTACTATTGACGAAATTCTGCAGATATTCATTGAATCAGGTTATTCAAAAATACCAGTATATGAAGACAGTCTTGACAATATAAAGGGAGTCGTGTTTGCATACGACCTGTTCAGAAAACCGGAAAAACTTTCTGACATAATGCGCGAAGTGATATTCGTTCCTGATACTAAGAAAAGTACTGAAATGCTGAAGGAGTTCCTGGAAAAAAGAGTTTCATTTGCAGTTGCCATCGACGAATTCGGGGGCACGGCCGGAATACTTACTATGGAGGATATCATAGAGGAGTTGTTCGGGGAAATAAAGGACGAGTATGATACCGACGAGGAGATCTGCAGGGAAACTGCAAAAGATACGTATGTAATAGGCGGAAAAGTTGAAGTTGACCATATAAATGAGCTGTTCGGCATAGAAATACCTGAAGGCGACTATGCAACTCTGGGCGGTTATATCACATTTCATCTGGGGCGTATTCCGCAGAAAGGTGAGACACTGACCATCGGCCGCTTTCAGATACTTATACTTCGTTCAAACCAGATAAGGGTTGAACTGGTAAAAATAAAGGTCATTGCTGCAGAATCCTGATCCGCTAGTTTCCTTATTTCCGCTCAGTATTACCCGCCCGGTGAACTCTGATATCTGTAGCACTTGTCATAAAATTGACGTACATTTGGTATTGAATTTTAATGTTTTTGAAAAGGAAGAGTAGATTACTTTTGAACTTTTTTAATTTAATTGCTGCAGACAGTAACTCCAAGGCGCGGGCCGGTGTCATTACTACTGACCACGGGTCTATTAATACACCTATTTTTATGCCTGTGGGTACTCAGGGCACCGTTAAGGCAGTCAGCCAGTCGATGCTTGCCGATGACGTGCGGGCTCAGATCATTTTATCCAATACTTACCACCTATATCTGCGCCCGGGCACCAGTGTGCTTGAAGCCGGCGGAGGACTGCACAGGTTTATAAACTGGGACAAACCGATACTTACAGACAGCGGCGGCTATCAGGTGTACAGCCTGTCTGATCTGAGGAAAATGAAAAGCAACGGTGTGGAATTCCGTTCACATCTTGACGGATCAAAACACTTTTTTACACCGGAGAAAGTAATTTCCATTGAACGCAGTATCGGTTCTGATATCATGATGCCCCTGGATGAATGTACACCATATCCATGCGATTATAACTATGCAAAGAAATCCAAAGAGCTGACTTCATACTGGGCTCTGCTCAATAAGGAGGCTTTTGAAAAAACAGTACCGCTGTACGGACACAGACAATTTTTGTTCGGAATTGTGCAGGGAAGTGTCTATAAGGATCTGCGCGAGTCATCGGCCAGGGATCTGATCAATATGGACTTTCACGGCTATTCCATCGGCGGGCTTGCCGTCGGTGAACCGGCAGAGGATATGTATGATATTGTTGACTTCACAACTGACATACTGCCGCAGGAAAAGCCAAGATACCTGATGGGAGTCGGACGCCCCGAGAATATACTGGAGGCCATAGAACGCGGTGTCGATATGTTCGACTGCGTCATGCCTACGCGTAATGCCAGAAATGCCCAGCTGTTTACGAGTCACGGAGTTCTTTCGATGAGAAACGTCAGATACAAAACTGATTTTTCTCCGGTAGATGAAAAATGCAGCTGCTACACGTGCCGTAATTTTACCAGGGCATATTTAAGGCATCTGTTCGTTGCCCGTGAGATACTGGCTCTTGAACTGGCGAGTATTCATAACCTTCACTTCTATCTGGATCTGGTTACTGCCGCCAGGAAAAAAATACTCGATGGTAGTTTTGTGGAATGGAAAAATTCTATTATTAATAAATTATCGGTTAATGTAAATTCAATCAAGGAGGACTAAGTGAATTTTATTTTAGCAATGGCTGCGCCCCAGGGCGGCGGCGGCGGAAGCATGGTGAGCACACTTATAATGATGGCTTCCATTTTTGCCATCTTTTATTTCATGATCATCAGACCGCAGCAGAAAAAAGCTAAGGAACGCGAACAGATGCTTTCGGCTCTTCAGAAAGGCGATAAAGTAATTCTCTCAGGCGGTATTCACGGTACTGTTGCCGGTCTAGAAGAAAAAACAGCTCTCGTTCAGATCAGCGATAACGTAAAGATTAAAGTTGAAAGAGCTGCTATAAATATAATTGAAAAATAATTTACTGATGAGGGAAAGTTTTTCAATATGGATACAGGACAGCTTCCATAAGGAAAATACAGTTTCCCTTTGAGGATTTTTTCCCCTTGCTGCATGCCGGAGATATCCGGCATGCACGGTATCAGTTGTGCCGCTCAGTGTAATTGATTCCTGACCGGCGGTTAAATTCTTTCTGGAGCTGTCATTATCAATCTATTTTTAATCGAAAGGAAATATTAAAAATGTTCTGTACGGTCGAAGAGGCTATTGACGAGATAAAAAACGGTAAACTTCTCATTGTTGTGGACGATGAGGACAGGGAAAACGAAGGCGATCTGGTCTGTGCTGCACAGTATGCAACACCCGATATGGTAAATTTTATGGCGATGTACGGACGCGGTATGATCTGCGCCCCTATGTCCGGTACAAGGCTCGACAGCCTTGGTCTGAACCTGATGGTGGATTCTAATACAGCCTTGCACGGCACACAGTTCACCGTCACAGTAGATGCCGCAAAAGGCACTACCACCGGTATATCTGCCAGTGACAGATCCGTTACGCTGAAAAAACTTGCCGAAAAAAACGCCCATACTGATGATTTTGCCAGACCCGGACACATTTTTCCGCTGCGTGCATTTGACGAGGGAGTGCTCAGACGCGCCGGGCATACCGAGGCGGTTGTGGACCTATGCAAACTTGCAGGTCTGGAACCAGTGGGAGTACTGTGCGAAATACTGAATGAAAACGGCACCATGTCGCGCGTTCCTGATCTTGAAGTGTTTGCGCAGAAATTCGATCTCAAGATACTCACTGTCAGTGATCTGATACTCTACAGGATAAAAAAGGACAGGCTCGTCGAACGGGTGGCATCTGCAAATCTGCCCACTCACAGGGGTGACTTCAAAGTCCATGTGTACAGGAGCATACTGGACAACAAGGAACACGTTGCAATGGTCAAGGGTGATATCAAACCGGATGAACAGTTGCTCGTCAGGGTGCATTCAGAATGCCTTACCGGTGATGTGTTTGATTCGCTCAGATGCGACTGCCACGATCAGCTGAATGCTGCTCTTGACAGAATAGAAGCTGAGGGAAAAGGCGTGCTTGTTTACATGCGTCAGGAAGGACGCGGCATCGGTCTGTCTAATAAAATAAAAGCCTATGCACTGCAGGAACAAGGCCGCGATACTGTACAGGCTAATGAGGAACTGGGATTTAAGGCAGACCTGAGGGATTACGGTATCGGAGCACAGATACTGGTCGACCTCGGAGTAAAGCAAATGCGCCTGCTGACTAACAATCCCAAGAAAGTGATCGGACTGAAGGGCTACGGACTTGAAATTACAGAACGGGTACCCCTGGAAATTAAACCTAATGAAAATAACCAGAGATACCTCGAGACAAAACGCGATAAGCTCGGACACTTTATTCTGCTGAAGTAAAGAATTATACTTAAAAATCATACGGATAAAATCACCTTAATTCTGAAATGCCAATGAAAACACTCGGTATAAATAAAAACTTTCTTGCAATTGAAGATCAGTACTCTTCATACGATAATTCCGAAATTGTCGTACTGTCCGCTCCGTTCGAAAAAACCGTCAGCTACGGACACGGAACAGAAAAAGGACCGGAGGAGATACTTAAAGCTTCGCACTATGTGGAGTTCTATGACGAGGAACTGGACCGCGAACTGGTCTTTGAAAAAGGCATCTGTTCGGCTGCACCCATAAATTTCAAGGATCACAGCGTGAAAAAATCGCTGAACATGATCTATGAGAAAGTCCGCAAAGTACTTGCAGATGGAAAATTTCCGGTAATTCTGGGCGGAGAGCATTCCATCACCTCGGCTGTTGTAAAGGCTTTCAATGAAATTTATCCAGATATGAGCATACTGCATTTTGACGCCCATTCAGACCTGAGAGACAGCTACGAAGGCAGTATATATTCGCATGCATCTGTTATGGCCAGAGTGTTTGAATTCAATAAAAATCTTGTCCAGGTAGGCATACGTGCCCAGTGTGCTCAGGAAGCAAAGTTCATAAGAGAGAATTCTATAAAGACGTTCTACGCCAGGAACATACGCCAGGGAACATATGGAGAAAACTGGCCGCAGGAGGTGCTGAACAGTCTGAAAGAAAAAGTATTCATTTCCTTCGACGTCGATTGCTTCGATCCGTCTCTGCTTCCTGCAACCGGAACACCTGAACCGGGAGGTATGTTCTGGGATGAGATCATGAATCTTCTGAAACTGGTGGGCCGGGAAAGAAGTATTATCGGATTTGACGTACTTGAACTGGCTCCTGCAAAGGGCTCTGATTCGTCGAACTTTACGACCGCGAAACTTGTATATAAATTATTAAATTATGCCTTCCAGAATAAGTAAATTGCAAGGTGTATAGTGAAGCATATAAAAGCCATATTCCTTTTTCTGCTGCTTTGCATAAGCTGCCAGCTCTATGCGGAAGACAGGCCGCAGGTATTTGTAGCGGAAATTGAAGGGACGGTTGACCTGGGAATGGTTCCCTATATCAGAAGGGTAATCAACGAGGCGGAGAATTCTTCAGCGAGACTCATCATCTTCAAAATTAATACATTCGGCGGCAGAGTTGATGCAGCAACGCAGATAAAGGATGCAATACTCAACAGTGATATAGAAACCGTTGCATTTATTGACAAACGGGCAATTTCTGCCGGAGCTCTTTTGGCCATATCATGCAGGAAAATTGTGATGACCCCCGGCTCTTCCATAGGCGCCTCCACCGTTGTCGACGAACAGGGCAACAAACAGTCGGAGAAATATCAGTCGTATATGCGTTCTGAAATGCGTTCAACCGCTGAAAAAAACGGACGCAGGCCGGATATCGCTGAGGCCATGGTAGATGAACGCATAACGGTCGAAGGACTCGATGACAGTACAAAACTCGTGACGCTCACCGCACTGGAAGCCGGGAAATATGGTTATGCCGATACAGTGATTTCGTCAGTTGAGCAATATGTCAGGTCAGCGGGACTGAATAGTGCGGAAATTACATACCGGGATACCAACTGGGCAGAACAGTTCGTACGTTTTATCAATAATCCTCTCGTCTCTTCTATTCTTATAATGATCGGCCTTGTGGGATTATTTGTCGAGATCAAGACTCCCGGCTGGGGAGTGCCCGGAACTGCGGCACTTATTGCGCTGGTGCTTTTTTTCGGTGCGGGATATATAGTCGACCTGGCCAGTACGATCGAAATTGTCATGTTTGTAGCAGGTGTGGTGCTCATTATACTCGAAATATTTGTGATCCCTGGTTTCGGGTTCGCCGGCATTGCAGGTATAGTGCTGATTGCATCGGGACTTTTTATGGCGCTTATTGGAGACTTCCGTTTTTTAAGCATGGGCAATATCGAGACGGCACTGATCCAGATGGCTGCATCCTTCCTTGGGGGTATCATACTGGTAATGCTGCTGTGGAAGTATCTTCCCAAAACAAAGACATTTAATAAACTGATACTGCACCAGCAGGAAGTCCACGGCGAGGGATTTGTTTCCAATCCGCAGCAGTCGGAATTTATGGGACAGACCGGCACGGCGCAGACGGTACTGAGACCGGCTGGTACGGTTGTGATAAACGGAAAAAGACTGGATGTAATAAGTGAAGGCGATTTTATCGACAAAGGACTTACAGTAGAGGTAGTAAAAGTAGAGGGCGGGAAGATCATTGTAAGGGAGAAGAAAGAATAGAGGAAAAAGAATCTTCAAGGAAAAATATTCCTTCAAGGAAAAATATTCCTTCAAGGAAAAATATTCCTCCCGGTATCAAGGGCGTTTGATAAATAATATTAGAAAATTTGATCAATAATAATTATTTTGCTGTAGGAAAACTATAGGTGGTAATATGCAGCCAGTTCCGGCAAAACTTATTATTCGTAATAGCGTTGTGTTTTTGTTTATTGTTTTTTCTGCTGTACTGTTCTTGACTTTACCGGGATGTTCATCCTCTGAAATCTACAAAAAGGCGTATCCTGCGCTGATTGACGGAAGATACGACAGCGAGTTTCCATACCGTATGTGTTCCGAGGAGCTGGAGAAACTGAGTCTTTCTATCAAATCCATAAACTCGATAGCATATTATAAGACTTACGTTTTTGATCCTTCCTCGAAAATAAAAAAACAAAATATGAGCGAAGATCTGGCAGAGAAGCTCTGTGCATATTCGGAGTTTGCTGAAAGCACGGGTTCAGGTACAGCCATGGTAATATATTCCCAGAATCAGAGGATCGGTCTGATTACCTGTGCACATGTCATCAATTATCCAGATACAGTATACAATATGTATCCGAATCCCGACGGTTCTCAGAGTCAGTATGTGCAGGGCATTTCATTTAAGCACCGCCAGAGTAATTTCATACCCGATATCCCGGAAGGCGGGGAAGTTGAGATCCTCGGCCAGGATACGGCACTGGATATCGCCGTCTTGGGCAGGACATTCAGGGACTATCACCCTCAGATGATGTTTCCCGCAAAGTTCGCTATCGGCAAGGCCCGGGAACTGGAATGGGGTTCGTTCGTATATCTGTTCGGATATCCGATGGGTTACAAACTGCTGACAAAAGCACTGGTGAGCAGTCCGAACCGCGACAGCTATGGCTCATTTCTGCTGGACGCGGTATTCAACAGAGGCTTCAGCGGGGGAATAATTCTGGCAGTCAGGGACGGTGTGCCGAATTTTGAGTGGGTGGGACTTGTAAAATCGGTTCCAGTTGAGTATGATTATATTATAAGGCCGTCCAAGGAGTATGAAAAACACCAGCCCGATAAACCGATGCGCTATTCGGGCGATCTGTATGCAGACCGGCAGACCATAATAAAATACGGGATCACCAAGGCTATACCGGTTGAATCGATAAGAGCATATTTCCAGAAAAATGACAAGTATTTTCAGTCTAAGGGTTTTATATTTTCTATATTTACAGATGATTCAGAGGGAATAAGTGGAGAATAAATTCCATTTAAAGTTTAATTATTCAGAGGTGAAATAATGTTCAAAAGCAAAGATATATTGCAGCAGAAAGCAAACGAAAGCAGATCGCTGAAATCCACTATAGACCAGGAAAAAGCACAGACCGGCGACGAGCACTCAGAGGTGCCTGAGCCAAAGACCATTTACGACGAGGACGGCAAGAAAATCATTGTTTTCCACGATCCGCTCTATTCCCGGGAGAAACGCAGCATAGTAAATTATACTATGTTTAACGGGCGCTGGGAATTTGAAAATATGGATCAGCTGGATGAAACCGATCCTGAAAAATGTGCCGTAAGGTTTTCCCCGCAGAGCGAGGGTGCGCAGATTACCATTGTATTCAAGTCCATAAAAGACCGCGTGGAATTTATGGATTCCATATACAGCGATAAGGAAATGAAACAGGTCGGCGGCGGTATGAGCCTGGAAAATCTCGCTAACTCAAAAGTGCTCAAAACAACCGGGGGACTCATTGGTCTGTCTATCGCCAGTTACGGCCTCTACAAACTCTTTAAGGGGAAAAAAGAAGGGGAGTAAATAGTTCTCAGTTCTCAGTTAACTGAGAACTGAAAACTGAGAACTTCCAGCCAACGGCGGGATCCCGCCCGTGGCGGGAGAGAACCGTTTAGTTTAGAGCAGCTCAACTATATTCGTGGTCTCCATGACATCGTTGCGTGTGGCTTTCATAGGTCCGCGCGGCGACTTTGGCATCTGCATCATCAGAGACATTCTGAGTGTAGTGGATGTTTTTGACCGCTGTATGCAGCCTTTGCTGACGTTGAAGTAAATTCTGCCGTTGCCGGTAGCTTCGGGTTTCTTAAAATTATAGTTGATGCCCCGTTCCGTATACTTTGTCTTTCCCTTCGGCACAATATCCAGCCCTGCATCAATTACCGCAAGCCTTTCTTCGCCCAGCTTTTCAAAACCGTTCAGCCTGAATTTCGCTATATTTTCCACTTCAAACACGCCCAGTCTTGCCGGTGAACTGAAATTCCACAAAGAATCCTTTCCCACACTCTTGCCGGGAAGTGAACGGAATACCTGCTGTATCAGCGGACGCAGCTCACCTTCGGCAATACTGGTCTGCATCTGCTTCTTCTGCATCTGAGATACTGAATCCTTTATCCCCTGAATTTCCAGGAATTTATTCACTATCCGGTCAACCCGCGATATTTCCTGTATCTCACCTTTGGGGTTGATCCTGAGAATAAACGGGTTATTTACGAAAGCTTCATACTGTGCGAAGCGCTTCTTCTCGGCGGGGGATTTAAGCTGCCCGGACTGGTATGAAACCTTCTGTCCGTTGGCTTCAGCGCTGATGGCAACAGATTTGAGATTGATCTGTATCTCCATTACCTTTTCAGCATCCACATCCTTTATGTCCATATCGAGCAGATAGGTAACTGTCTGTTTCATGTTCTGAGACATTGTGGTGTCGGCTACAATGCTCTGCGTTGAGTTTGAAACCGACGTGACTTTATAGGACAGATGCTGGTTCTTCTGCAGTGAATAATTCAGTGCAATCTCCTTTGGCGGGGCATTGTCCACACTCGTACTGAGTTCTCCCTGCGGATTTTTCTGAGCCGGGTTTTTTGAGTTCTTATCTCCGCACCCGAAGGCAAACAGGGAGATGAGTAATAAGAAAACAACTTTTTTCATTTTAAACATTTTCGTGATTGTTCCTTGGTCTATTTATAAAGTAGATATTTTTTCCTTATAGTCAAAAATCCCTTCAGTTCCCTGGCCCAGCCGGAAATTATCTTTGCTGGCTTTGTTCCCTGAAGTATTTTATCCTTTATAGAACTATCTCCCGACAAGCGGTCAAACCTGCCAGAGTTGATCTTAAAATCATTCGGATAAAGTTTCTGCAAAGCACACACGAGCTTAATACCCATCTCTACCGGTTTTACCGCACTCCGGTCTGTCACGCTGATTCTAATGCCGTTGCAGTTCTGGTTGTTGAACTTAGGATCCTTGACCATGTTTGCAATTTCAACCGGAGTGAACGAAACCGGGGAAAAGGTAAGTCCCGGCATACCGCTTTTATTAAGTTCTGTTATCAGGTCCGATGATTTGATGTATGGCGCACCGATGGTCAGAAATGGCAGACGGGTACCCCTGCCTTCCGAGGCATTCGTCCCTTCGATAAGGCATGCTCCGGGATAGATAATGGCGGTTTCAAGGCTGGTCATGTTGGGTGACGGGTTCAGCCATTTCAGACCGGTTTCATCGTAGTATGAGTTGCGTTTCCAGCCCTTCATTTTTACTACAGTAAGATCGGGCCTACGCGACGTTTTGAGCATATTTTCACCTGCAAACATCTCGGAGAGTTCGCCGACAGTCATGCCGTGCATAACAGGAATAGGAGCAATTCCCACGAATGAAGACACATCATCCTTGCGGATAGGTCCGTCGACTTTTAATCCGTTTATGGGGTTTGGCCTGTCGAGCACTATTACCGGGATGTTATTCTCTGCAGCAGCCTGCAGCGTATAATAAAGAGTCGATATGAATGTATAGAATCTTGCACCAATATCCTGTATGTCAAATACCAGTACGTCTACATCCTTGAGCATTTCAGGTGTCGGTTTATTTACTTTTCCGTACAGTGAAAATACGTGCAGCCCGGTCTTGGTGTCTGTCTGGTTGTTGAGAGACAGTCCGTCGGGTGCATCGCCTCTGATGCCGTGTTCGGGTCCGAACAGAGCGGTGATTTTTGTATCTTTCCGGGCGTTCAGTGTATCGGCCAGATGTACGCCGTTTGACAGAAGGGCAGAGTGGTTTGTCACAAGTCCGATGCGTTTGCCCTTTATGAGCTGAAAATAATCCGAGAACAGACGGTCAGCACCCGGAGTAACCACTGGAGATTTGCAGAATCCGATTGTTCCCAGCAATATAAAGCAAATTATGATATATTTTTTCATTTTAGAACCCGATAAAAATTATTACAGTAAGTGTTTTATACGGTCATAAGAAATATTTATTAGCCAGAGCCCAGGCTGAAAGAGTAAGTCCGTCCCATATTATGTTTCGTTCGATCAGTGCCGACAGTTCCGCAGGCGACAGTTCCACAAGTTCAAATTCTTCGGTTTTATCCATTGGAAGCGGTGAGTGAACGAGCCCTCTGGCAATAAATACACTGCACATCTCGTCGCTTGCACCGGTGTAGGGAGAAAATTCTCCTGTTTTCCGGATATCCGAAGCCGAGAAACCAGTTTCCTCTCTAAGCTCCTTCAGCGCATTGTCTGTTTCGTTTAATCCTTCGTGTATGCTGCCGCAGGGGAATTCCAGGCTTTCCCGCCGGTTCAGATATCTGAACTGGTTGACCAGAAGCAGCTTACCATTACCCGTGACGGGTATAATCATTGTGGACCCCGGAGTGTGCACGTAATGGTACTCACCCTCGTAGTTGTCACCATCGCGAATAAACCGGTCCAGTTTGTAGTCCCAGTATCCGGTTTTGATGACGGTCCTGCTGTCTGTCTGTTTCCAGCGTCTGAGAGTCATTTATTTCTTAGTCTGAATAATTTTCCAGAAGTTCTTTTCTGGAGAAAAAGTGGCTGATCTCGATGGCTGCATTTTCATCCGAATCTGAGCCGTGCACAATGTTTTCGGATTTACTGTCTGCAAAGAGTCTTCTGATTGAATCATCTTCAGCCTGCTGAGGATCGGTTGCACCGATGAGCTTCCTGAAATCGGCCACCGCATTTTCCTTTTCGAGAGCTATTGGAATGCACGGCCCGGAAGTCATGAATTCAACCAGTCCTTCAAAGAAAGGCTTGCCTTTATGGACTTCATAGAATCCGCCTGCAGAATCGTCTGTAAGGCGTACCATCTTAATAGCTTTAATCTTAAAGCCAGCTTCAGTGATCTTTGTAATTACCTGGCCGGCAAGATTTTTCCTGACGCAGTCCGGTTTCAGTATTGCGAGAGTTCTGTTACCCAAATTCATCTCCTTGATAGTTTTAATTATGCTGGTAATATCGCAAGTGGATATTTTATTTACTGTTTATTTTTTGTAACTATTTTCACAGTGCCGATTTCCTTGCTGATCTTTTTCATACTTTTAAGGTTGCTGCCGATGCTTTTACCCGTCTTAACCTTTACGCTTTTTTTTGCGGCTGAAGCAATTGCCTGAGACATTGCAAGACCGATTTCAGACGGGTCGTCCACGACTTTTATGCCTGCTTTGCGCATTGTCTCAATCTTTTCTTTTGCCGTTCCTTTACCACCGGAGATTATTGCGCCGGCATGTCCCATGCGCCTGCCTGCCGGTGCAGTTTGTCCTGCTATAAAACCTATAACCGGTTTGCTGACGTGTGCTTTTATATAGCGGGCTGCTTCTTCCTCGGCAGATCCGCCGATTTCACCTATCATTACAATAGCATCGGTATCGGGATCTTCATTGAACAGTCTGATGATATCAGTAAACTGGCTTCCTATGACCGGGTCGCCGCCTATACCTATACAAGTTGACTGGCCGATATTCAGATCACTCAGCTGCTTGACCGCCTCATAGGTAAGAGTTCCGCTGCGCGAAACTACGCCAACTCTGCCTTTTTTGTGTATAAATCCGGGCATTATGCCGACTTTTGCCTTGCCTGGCGAAATTATTCCAGGGCAGTTAGGTCCAATCAGTCTGACGTCCAGGTGTCTTATGTTATCAAATACCGCCGTCATATCCTTTGCCGGGATACCTTCAGTAATACATACGATCACTTTTATACCGGCGGCAGCAGCCTCATATATCGCGTCGGCTGCAAATGCGGGAGGCACAAATATTACGGAAGTATTTGCCTTTGTCTGTTTTACCGCCTCCTCGACGGTATTAAAAACGGGTACATCTTCAAATTTCTGTCCTCCTTTTCCCGGAGTTACTCCCGCTACTACCCGGGTACCATATTGAAGCATCTGCTGAGTATGATATGAACCTTCCGAGCCTGTAATTCCCTGAACCACTAGTCTGGTTTTCTTGTCGATCAGTATACTCATTTTATACCCCTTTATTTGTCATGGATGATCTTTCATCCTTAAAAATAAAAAATATACTGCTCAATGAAAATATATCCCTCAAAATAATGACCGGGACAAAAATAAAAAAAGCGGGGCTTATTAGTGAATAAACTCCGCTGTCAGAAGACTTTGCCGGAACAAATCAGAACTTAAAGCACGCCTATCATTCAGAAAGATTCTGCATCAGGTATGCCACGTTCAGCAGTCTGGCTTCATCGAACTGCTGTGCCATCAGCTGCAATCCTACGGGCAGTCCTTCAGTGTTTTTACCGCAAGGAATGTTAATGCCAGGTATACCGGCAAGATTTGCAGAAGTAGTATAAATGTCACTCAGATACATGGACAACGGGTCCTCGAGTTTCTCGCCAATCCTGAAAGCAGCAGTAGGGGATGTAGGTGTCAGTATCAAATCCACTTTTTTGAACGCCTCATCAAAATCATTTTTCAGCAGCCGCCTTACTTTCTGAGCTTTTTTGTAGTATGCATCGTAGTAACCGGCAGAAAGTACATATGTTCCCAGCATTATTCTGCGTTTGACTTCCTGACCAAATCCTCCTGTGCGCGAATTTTCATACATATCTTTCAGTGTCGGGCTTTGGGGACTTCTGAAGCCATATCTGGCTCCGTCAAAACGTGCCAGGTTTGAAGAAGCCTCGGCAGTAGTGAGTATATAATAGGTGGCAATGGAGTATTCAGTATGCCTGAGCGAAATTTCTTCAAATTCAAAGCCCAGACCTTTAAGCTTTTCTATCATCACCCCGATTGCTGTGCGGATCTGAGGATCCAGGGCATCGGTAAAATATTCCTTCGGCAGTCCGATGCGGTATTTTTTCACTGAAGCGGAGAACTCGGAAATCGAGTTCAGATAATCCGGCACTTCAACCGCGGCAGAAGTAGAATCCTTGCTGTCGTGGCCTGAAATCACATTCATAACAGCGGCAATATCCTCTGTGGAACTGGCAAATGGTCCTATCGAATCAAACGAGGATGCATAGGCTGTAAGTCCGAAGCGCGAAACCCTTCCATAGGTCGGTTTGAGTCCGTATATACCGCAAAATGATGCGGGCTGTCTGATAGAGCCTCCCGTATCAGTCCCCAACGAAACATCGCACAGTCCTGCAGCCACTGCAGCAGCAGATCCGCCGCTCGAACCACCCGGGACTCTTGAGGTATCCACGGGATTCAGTACTTTTCCGAACGCCGAATTTTCATTCGACGAACCCATAGCAAATTCGTCGCAGTTAGTCTTGCCTATAATAATTGCGTCTTCAGCAGCAAGTCGTTCGACTGCGGTGGCGTTGTAGAGTGCAGTAAAATCTTTGAGAATATTCGATGAGCAGGTAAGCGGTTTGTCTTTTACCGAGAGTACATCCTTTATAGCCACCACCATACCGGCAAGCCGGCCGGCACTGCCGTTTTTGATCTTTTCCTCGATTATTACGGCCTGACTGAGGGAGTCAGCATCGAAAACGAAATTAAATGCGTTTAAACTGGCGTTGTCTTCTATTTTTTTCAGAAATTCCTGTACGTTTTCTTTCAGCGAAAGCTTTCCATCCCTGATCAGCTGCAGTTTTTCTGAATGTGTACGATAAACGGGCAATGGGATCATCCTAATTAAATAAAAAAAGTGGAAATGTATAGCCGGCTGACTTCTCAGTCGTTTTTCTTTTTTGTATCGTCATTCTTGATATCGTCCTCAACATCGCGCAGGGCTTTCTTGAATTCCTTCATACCCTTGCCAATACCCTGTGCAAGTTCAGGAATTTTTTTCGCCCCGAAAAGCACCAGAATGATCAGTACAATTACTATCAGTTCAGTGGATCCTATATTCCCAAACATAATGACACCTCTGTTAAATAATTATTCCTGAATAAAGGAGCAGATAATAAATTTCATAAACAGTGACTATTTCAGAATACTTCCGGCAATTGACTTGAATATCATGATGCCATCCTGCTTTTTCAGCACCGGATCGCATGCTCTTTCCGGATGCGGCATCATGCCCAGAATATTCCCGCCCTTATTCATGATACCTGCGATATTGAATATTGAACCGTTTGCATTGTAAACAGTATCTGTGTCACCGCCGGCAGAACTATACCTGAAAACAATCTGATTGTTTTCCTGCAGCTGCCTGACAGTCTCTTCATCGGCGAAGTAATTTCCCTCGCCGTGTGCTACCGGAATTTTTATTACATCGCTGACACCCCTGCTGAAGATAGTATCTTTGTTCTCGACCTTCAGATATACATCCTTGCAGATAAATTTGAGCGAAGAATTTTTCTGCATGACACCGGGCAGCAGACCTGCCTCGAGGAGTATCTGGAATCCGTTGCAGATACCGATCACTATTCCGCCGTTTATGGCAAAGTCTATAACCTTATCCATAATAGGGGAAAAACGTGCTATTGCGCCCGTCCTGAGATAATCTCCGTACGAGAAACCACCCGGAAGGACGATCACGTCAGAGTTTTTGATATCCTTATCCTTGTGCCATAGAAAGTTGACTTCGTAGCCCAGTACTTTTTTCAACGCATAATATGCATCGTGATCACAATTTGAGCCGGGGAATACTACTACTCCGAATTTAGCTGTCATTTTACCTCTTCCAGAGTATATTCGTAATCTTCCATAATGGGATTAGTAAGCAGCTTATCGCAATATTCTGTGACTTCCTTTTCAGCAGAAGACTTGTCGCCTACGTTTATATTGAATTCAATATACTTTCCGATCCTGGTTTGTGTAATATTGTTGAATCCCAGCAGCTGGGCTCCGTGTTCAGCAGCTTTTCCCTGAGGATCCAGAATAGAAGGTCTTCTTCTGACTATGATGGTTGCTTTATACAATTTAGTATCCGTTTATTTTTTTACAATAGTTTGTTTTGGCTTAAAAACTGTGGAATAAATATATCTAAAAATACCAAATAGAATCATCAAAACAAAGACATAGAACAGGGCATAGCCCTTAGAGAACACAACACTTATGGTTGATAGAACGAGAAAACCGAACATGTATGGTTTTTCCTTTATGCCTTTTGCAGATATCTTAGGCAGCGTCTCATAGCGTATCTTGCTGACCATGAGCAGGGATAGCACTATTATAAGCGGTATCACGTATTGTCCGAATGGTTCAATGAATACACCATCTCTGAAATACACTATCACAAATGATGCAATAGTAATGGCAGAAGATGGTATAGGCAGGCCGGTAAAATATGACTTATCAAAGCCTGTCAGCTGAACGTTGAATCTTGCAAGTCTGAACCCGCCGAATATCATGGGCAGAGATGCCAGAATGATGCCGGTTATGCCGTGGTTGTACAGATACGTCTGGTACATAAGAAACGAGGGTGCGACGCCGAATGAAACGAGGTCAGAGAGTGAATCGAGTTCAACTCCGAACTCGCTGCTGGATTTCGTGAGCCTTGCCATTACTCCGTCGAGAGCGTCAAAAACAGCGGCGATGATGATCAGTACCGATGCATCCAGAAATTTCTCCTGATTGGAATAGACGATCGAAACAAAGCCGCAAAACATGTTCAGGGCCGTAAATAGGTTCGGGATCACCGAACGTGTAATTCTGATGTTTTTCATTTTATTTTGCATGCTCAAATAATATGGTTTCTCCGGCTACGACATTATCTCCGTTTTTGACCCTGAGTTTCCAGTCCCGGGGCACAACTACATCCACACGGCTGCCGAATTTAATCATGCCGAAACGTTCTCCGATCCTGACCTGCTGACCGGGTTTCAGCTCATATACGATTCTGCGGGCCACATAGCCGGCCACCTGTGTAAAGAAAACTTTGCCGTAGCGGCTCAGCACACCGAATTCGGCACGCTCGTTCTTTTCAGAAGCTTTGTCAGCACTGGCCACCAGGTATTCACCTTTGATATATTTCACATATTCAACACTGCCGTCTATTGGAATACGGTTCACGTGTACGTTCAGAGGCGACATGAAAATGGAAAGCTGAACGGCTTCACTTTTAATATACCGGTCATCACTCACATCCTTGATCAGTATAACACGCCCGTCGGCGGGGGAAACGATTACATTGTCCTGTGCGGGAGCAACGCGCTCCGGATCACGGAAGAAATTCAGTGTAAAAACGAGCAGCAGCAATCCGCCAGAAATTAAGAGTATTCTGAGATAATTATTGCTGGAAAAAATACCAATACACATCAGAACAAAAAATATAACTGCGGCAATACCTATTGTAGAATATCCGTATTTGGTCATATATATATTAAATTAGTATTAAGATCTAAAAATGAAGATTTCACTACCAGTAAAAAGATCTGAAAACGATAATACCATTCCGGCGTATTTAAGTTCCGGAACAGACACTGCAAACTTAAGAAAAAATACGTTAAGTTGTCAGCTTTTTATTGCTCCCAACATAAAATCGACGTATTGCTTCAGGTCCGCCGGAGTCTTCAGCCTGTAGGGGTTTATTCCGGTCCTGTCCAGGACCTCTCCGGTGACTTTAAGACTGCGGGGCGTGAAATCATCTACCACAAAGATCTTATCTTCGTCTTTGCCGAAATAGCAGTAAACCTCGTGCATGTTCAGGTTGCGTCTTTCAAAGAAAGAACGCAGTACCGCATTGATCTTTGAGCACATACGCTTTATTATCTTCAGCTCTTCAAGCGGGCAGACATCCAGCGCGACAATCGTACCCTCTGAGATCAGATTGTCCTGCAGGTCCCCGTAGTGAAATTCAATTATGGGAATCGTCAGCGGTGTTCCCACCGGTAATGAAAATATTCTGGCTGTCCGTTTATCGACGGAGTTGATTATCCTGACTCCAAACGGATATCTCTTATGCTGCGACAGCACAATTGAGTTATTTTCAGACTGCCTGAAACCGGTCAGTATATTATAGGCGCCAAGATAATCGAAAAAGAAGGCGTTGATATTGGAAAACTTTGCTCCAAGACTTTTTATCCTGGTTTTGTCTTTGGGATTAAAATAGTACTCATCCTTGTATATTACAATGCAGGAATTGTCCGCGGACTTCATACGGCGAGACTGTCTGGTGTTTTCAGTCTTTGAAGCGATATTATCCTTATTTTTCTGCATCGTTTTTTGTTACTCCATAATACAATTTCTGACCAGCAATTTAGGGGAAATTATTGAATAAACTAAAACCTGTTATTTTTGTATATTATCTGAACAATACAGAGAGTAAATTACAAATAGAGTAAATTACCGGCAGAGTAAATTTCTGTAAATGACCTGAAATAATAAATAAATAGGTGTTCAAAGTCAAATAACAATTTCGTATTTTATATCACCGAAAATTCAATAATAAATACAAAAATCAGGAGGAATAATGAAAGGCGGCATGCAGGATATGCTGAAGCAGGTGCAGAAAATGCAGTCTGAAATGATGCGCGTGCAGGATGAACTGGCCAATAAGACTGTTACAGAGGAAGCAGGCGGCGGTATGGTGAAAGCTACTGTGTCAGGAAAGAAAAAACTGCTGTCTGTGGTAATAGATGCGGAAGTTATAGGTGGCGGTGATAAAGAAATGCTCGAAGATCTGGTGGTTGCAGCTGTGAATAAAGCACTTGAATCTGCAGACAAGCTCTCTGAAGACGAGCTGTCTAAAGTGACTAAGGGTATGATCCCTCCGGGATTCAATATCCCTGGATTCTGATATCAGTGTGTTAAGGATAATTTTCCTCCCTGATCTTCAGAGAATGCCGAACATACAGCTCAATTGAGAGGGGAGGAAATAAGCCCTGCAAGATGATAATTAAGTGCTTAATTATGTAAAATGTGTGAAAAGAGGATACTTTGCAAATAGCAGAGCCATTACAAACAGCAATAGATGAACTAAGCAGACTGCCTTCCATAGGCAGAAAAACAGCGCAGCGTCTGGCGATGTTCCTGCTGAAAAGCGACAAATCAACCGTTGACAGCCTCGTCAGGGCACTGACCGACCTGAAGACAAAACTCGGGTTCTGCTCAGTATGCTTTAACCTGTCTGTTGGAGATGTATGCGATATATGCAGCAGTACAAAACGCGACAGAAGTCTTATCTGCGTGGTTGAGGACGCAAGTGACGTGCTGGCAATAGAGAAAACAAACGAATTTAACGGACTCTATCATGTACTCGGCGGTGTCCTGTCTCCATTGAGCGGTGTAGGTACAGAAAACCTGAAAATCAGGGAACTAGTCGAAAGAATAGCCGGCGGAGGTATCAGAGAGGTTATACTTGCCCTGAATCCGGATACCGAAGGGGAAACTACATCATTGTATCTCGCAAAACTTCTTAAACCCTCAGATGTCAGGGTAAGCCGTATTGCCAGAGGTATTCCTGTCGGAGGTGATCTGGAATTTACCGACGAAGCGACTATCGGGCGCGCGGTGTCTGCCAGAATTTCATTTTAATCAACTTCAATAACCGAACTACGGAAAATTTATGTCTGAATGGTTTAAGGAATGGTTCGCTTCCTCGGAATATCTGCAGATCTATAACCACAGGGATGACAACGATGCTGCTCAGCTTTGCGGACTAATTCGTGAATTTGTGCCCCTCGGCAAAGACACCAGACTGATGGATTTTGCCTGCGGAAGCGGCCGGCACGCAAATATATTTGCCTCCTACGGCTGCAGTGTATTTGCTTTTGACCTCAGCCGCAACCTGCTCAATATTGCCAGAAAAAAAACTTCTATGCTCGGACTGAAAGTGAATTATTTCTGCTGCGATATCCGCCGGCCTGCATTCAGATGCAGCTCTTTCGATGTGGCCACGAATCTGTTTACCAGCTTCGGATACTTTCAGAACCCTGAAGAGAATTTTGCCATATTTGACAAGGCATACGCCTGCCTGAAGAAAGGCGGGTATTTTGTGTTTGATTATATGAATCCCGTCTACCTGACAAGCAGCCTCAAAAGTGAAACCATTGGAAACAAAGGCGGGAAAATGGTGATACAGAGGAGGAAAATTCAGGACGGGCGCGTAATTAAATCAATCGTCATTAAGGACAATGTTCAGGAAAAATCCTATACCGAATCGGTTGCACTGTATGAAAAGCAGTGCATAGTATCGGAATTTGAAAAAAGGGGCTTTGCCGTTACTCATCTTTTCGGGGATTATATGAAGTCTGAATTTGTTGAATGCACATCTCCGAGAATTATCATCATTGCCAGAAAACTATATGCATGAAATTTGAAAAAACAGGGCATTTATATTGAAAACACGGAATTGCCGGTAATAAAAACCGGTACAAATCTTTGCGTATATTTCTGTGTCCTGCTGATATTGCCGGTGCTGCTGGCCTCATGCGATATGTTCACATCGCGCGATCCCGAAAGCCCGGTTGCTCCCCGGACCGATTATACTGCTGCCAGTACGCCGGAGATACTGATGGATAATTTCAGAAATTCATTCAAAGACAGAATTACTGAAAATTATCTGGTCTGTTTTGTGGATTCCGCATTTACTTCCAGGAAATATTCATATACTCCGTCTGCCGGGTCCGTCCTTACTTACCCGCATTTGCTGTACTGGAATCTGCAGGCCGAGAGACAGTATTTCATAAACCTGATAAACGCACTGCAGAGCGAATCTGCAATATCGCTTACATACAGCAATCTTACTGTGAATTATTACAGCGACAGTGCTTCAGTGTCGGCTGCTTATTCACTCTCTGTTCCCTTTAAGGATGAATCGCGCCCGAAATATTATCAGGGATCCTTAAAGTTTACGCTTGTCCGTGATCAGAGACTGCAGTGGGCTATATCCTACTGGCAGGATATCAAAGATCAGAAATATCCCAGCTGGAGCGAATTAAAAGGGAGCCTGTACTGAAAATGCTTAAAGTTACCGGGAAAATATGGCTGCTCGCTTTGTCCCTGGTTACGGCTTTGCTGTTTATGATCTCCGGATGTGTAAACCCGTTTGCCCCTGCTCTCGATGAAGGAAAGAACAGCGGCAGTTCTCTTATTTCCGACCAGTCAGATGTGGATGGTGTCTTTAAGAACATGCAGTATGCATATTCATTCAAGGATACAACTATTTACGGTCAGCTTTTAAGCGGCAATTTTGTGTTCTCGTACAGAGACAACGAGGTCAATTTTGACGAGTCCTGGGGCCGCGATGAGGAAATGAAGGTAACGAGCGGACTGTTTCAGAACTCACAGCGTCTTGATCTTATATGGAATAACATACTTTTGATTTCAGACGATTCCACGAATATAGTGCGCAGTTTCAACCTTACAATTACATTCAATCCGACCGATATAATAAGAATAGACGGAAGGGTAAACCTGGAACTCGCCAAAAACAGTGCAACGGGTAAATGGCAGATCAGGCGCTGGAATGATGAATCATCATACTGAAAAGCGTGTCATACATGCTGAATGCATGCGCATAAATGCACATGCTAAAATAAATGTTAAATAGTCCGATAATTAGTTTTATATTCAGAATTCTACATATTATAATCCGGAAATAAATAATGCTGCGTTTTTATATTACAGAAATGTTCAAATCCTTCGGCCGTGCAAGACTGTCATTTGTAATATCGCTGATTACGACCACCATTGCAGTTTTCCTCGTAACCATGTCATCTCTGCTGTTCTTCTGGTCTTCGATGCTGACAGAACAGTTCAACAAAAAAACATCGTTCAACCTTTTTCTGGATGAACAGTCGGACGATGAAACCTTCAGGACCGAACTGCTCGAGCGAATACGCCGGTATAATTTTACAGAGAGCATACGGTTTATAGACAAACAGGAAGCCAGAAAACAATTCCTGCAGCAGACGGGCGAAGATTTCTCTGAGGTGCTGGATTATAACCCTTTGCCTCAGTCGATCGAACTGAGAATCAGGAGTTCATACCTGAATAAGGACTCAATAAAAACGATAACATCGTTGCTGCGTTCAACCAGGGGGGTGGAGGAAGTGGTATTTGAGGCCGGCATAATATATAAGGCGCTTGATTTTATTTCCTCGCTGAAGTTCTATATTCTCATCGCTTCGGCTGCTCTGGTAATTATTTCGCTCTACATAGTGTACAGTACAAACCGGCTGATAATTCAGGCCCGCTGGCGCCAGATCGAGACGATGAAACTGGTCGGGGCCAGACTATCCGCTATTAAAATCCCCATATACCTCACCGGCATATTTATAGGTATAATTTCGTCGCTGATCACATTCGCGGGACTCAAAATAATGCTGGTAATATTAGGTGATGATATAGTCTTAATGGATATTAATACTTCATTGCTGGTGATTTTTACGGTATTTCTGGGAGGACCGGCTATCGGAATGGTAGGCAGTATATTAGCATCCAGAAAAATATCCCTCAAGATCCATAAATTAATCTTTTGATATAGTTGGCATAATTTTGTACTTTATAACTTTATAAAATTCGGTATTCTAACCCTCTTGGAGAATTTAGCGAATTCTGTAGACATTTTTTCACTAATCAGGACTTTGGGGAATATGAAAAAATTTTTCTTGTTTTTATGCTTTCTGACTTTCCTTTCACCTTCTTTATTCAGAGCTCAGACAGGAGATGTGAAAATTGGAGCAGATCCATCTAACTACCGGAATGCACAGGGTGCGTTTTATGATTATTCTGACCCGGAAGCAGTTAACATAAAGGTCTCAGTCTGGGGCTTTGTTAAGTTTCCCGGCCGGTATCTCGTGCCTTCATACATTAACGTACGCGACCTGTTGTCGTATGCCGGCGGACCTACAGATGAAGCACATATGGACGATCTCAGATTATACAGAATACTGCCTGATTCTACGCAGACAATGCTGAAATTTAACTATAACGACCTTTTGTGGGAAAAGGATTTGAAAAGCAAGAAACTTGACATCCCTAATCTGACGGTTGGAGATATTTTGCTCGTACCCGGCGAACCAAGACTTTATTTCAGAGATTATTTTACTATGACGCTTTCAGTAATTTCGACACTAATATCATTGGCTATTTTAATTATTAATATCGTTCAAAATTAGTTGGCACTATATAAATGGAAAATATGAGACAGTTTGAGAGAGAACCAGAGACTAATACAATAAAGGATTATCTTAACCTGATCAGGAACAACCTTGCTCCGATTACCATTATCAGCATGGTCGGTTTACTGGTCGCAATAATATATGCTTATAAGGCCCCCGATATTTATAAAGCCACAACCAGTCTCAAAGTTTCAAAACCACAGGGCAGCATACTCGAATCACCACTGATGCCTGAGTTCCAGGATTTCGGTAGCGATCGCTTTATAGCAAACGAGATAGAGATATTGAAGAGCTATACGATAAGGGAAAGAGTTGCAGTCGCTATGGTTGATTCGCTGAGGGCACTAGGCAGAAAAGACAGCTTCAGCCTGATCATAAGAAACAGCTTCAATGATTCTAAACATTCAGTAATGTCCATCCCGGCTATAGCTGATATGCTGGGCAAGAGGGTTTCAGTCGATCAGAAACGCGGACTTGATATTGTGGAAATTTCAGTCGAGTCTACTTCACCTTATGAAGCCGCACTTATTGCAAATAATTATGCATCTGCATACAATGAACTGAACCTTATGTCGAACAGGCAGCAGCTGACGCTGGTTAAATCATTCCTGGCCGAGCAGAAAAAAGAAAAACAAAGCGAGCTGAATAAAGCCGAAGACAGTCTGAAGAGATATCAGCAGAAGGGCGGTATTATTGCTCTGGATGAACAGGCAAAATCACTCATTGAACAGTTATCTGCCTTTGAAGCTCAGATGAATGCTGCAAACATAGATTACAGTGTCAGTACCAAGAATCTGGAGCAGTATCGTGAATCACTGAAAAAACAGGACCCAAGACTTGCAGATTACCTGGAGAGTTTTGCAGCCGAGCCCTATCTGAAGGCTCTTCAGGAAGAAATTGCCAAGCTGGAGACAAAGAAAGATCTGGTATCTACCGGAAGTGATCCGACAGGTTTCAAAGGAAAGGCTGCGGTTGATGAACTGAATATGAAAATCGAGGGACTGAAAAAGAAAGTCAAAGATAAAATATCGGTATACAAAGCCGGCATTTTCGCTTCGAGTCCTGAAGAGGTCAAACTGCTCAGCCAGAAAATTATAGAGGAAGATATAAAAAATCAGGCCTCAAAAGCTACATATCTGCAGCTGAAGGGTATTGTAAACGGGTATGAGGGGAAATTCAATTCTCTGCCGAAAACCACAATTGACCTCGCAAAACTCGAGCGCCAGAGACAGGCGTATGAAAAATTATACCTTCTGGTTGAGGAAAAGTATCAGGAGGCTCTTATCAATGAGCAGTCACAGCCTGGCAATGTACAGATAATTGATGTTGCGCGCAGGCCCTTTAGACCTTCGAAACCCAACCGGATGCTCATCGTGGTGATCGGACTGGTGCTGGGCGTGGGTATGGGCGTTGGATTTGCATTCATCAGGGATTACTTTGACAATACTATCAAGACACCCGATGACATACAGAAGAAGGGTGTCAATGTGCTTGCGTGGATACCACAGATCGATGGTCTGGGTATTGACGGAAACAAAGAGTTTGAATTTGTCGTGGCCAGAAAACCCGATTCAATTCCCGCCGAGGCTTTCAGAGCACTCAGGACCAGAGTATTGTTCTCTAAGAAAGATAAGAATGCCATCAAGACTTTGCTAGTTACCTCGAGCGCCCCGCAGGAAGGGAAGACCACAATTTCGGTCAATCTTGCCGGAAGTTTTGCCCATTCAAACAAGAAAACTATTATCATAGACTGCGATCTGCGCAAGCCCAGAATGCACAATGTGTTCAGGGCTAACCGCTATCCGGGTTTCACAGACTACTTCTTCGGTCAGGCTACGTTTGAAGAAATTCTCAGGACATCTGAAATTCCTAACCTTAATTACATCACGGCCGGAACAATTCCTCCGAACCCGTCTGAAATTCTCGGATCTCCTCAGATGGAAGAATTCCTGCAGAAACTGCGCGAGGAATATGATATAATCATGCTGGACTCTCCGCCAATTATCGCAGTTACCGATTCAGAAATACTTTCAAGGATCGTGGATGCTTCGATACTGGTAACATCGGCTAATACTACGGAAATTGACCTGATGCAGAAGTCAGTTGAGCTGCTCCGTCACGAAAAGAATACGTTTATCGGTGTCCTGCTGAATAACTTCAGCTACAGGGCCGGTTACGGTTCTTATTACAAGTACTACTACTACTATTCCCGTCCAAAGGAAGAAAGTTCAAGCAGATTTCGGAAAACAACTAAAGTATAAATTTGATGACTTCTTACCGCGTGCCCGTTAGACCGGGTATACAGTTCAGCAGAATTTTTAGAACAGCTGTCGTATCGGCAGCTGTTCTGTTCATTCTGACCGGATGTCTGCAGGAAATTTACGCTCAGAATTTCCCTGACTATTCGGAACGATCACTACTGACAACCAGAATCCCAGCTAAACAGGAGGAAAAACCTGTTGATAACATACCGGAGAGAAATACATTTTCCGGAATGGCTACTGAAGGAAAAGTGGATGATAATGAATATCTGGTCGGACCCGGTGACCGTTTTTTCATTTCAATTACCGGCGTCAGCGAATACAACTTTGAAGCTATTGTAAATCTCGAAGGAGAAATTTTCATACCGAGAGTGGGAATAACATTGGCTGACGGCAAGACACTGCATCAGGTTAAAGACGAGATCAAGAAAAAGATTGCTCAGGTCTATAGAAATGTGGATATGTCTGTTTCATTGGTTCAATACAAGACGGTGAAAATCAGTCTTATTGGAAATGTTCTGAAACCTGTCTCCATCGAAATCCCTGCTAACAGCCGAATACTCGATGTGATCTCAATATCTTCCGGAATGCAGCCTTCAACTGACCTGCGCAATATCAGAATTATCAGCCGTGACGGAAAGGAAAAATACTCCGATATGATTTCATTTCTCAGGCTGGGCGATAAATCTCAGAATCCCTATGTAAATCAGGGTGATATTATCTCCCTTAGCAAATCAGATAAGACTGTTTCAGTACTTGGAAGTGTTTTGTACCCCGGAACGTATGAATACCGGGAAGGTGAAAATGCCGGGAACCTCATAAATATTTGCGGCGGGTTTCTGGACCGCTCGCACAAGGATTCTATAGAAATAACCAGCTATCTGGAAGATAATAAAACACTGAGAAGTCAGTATTTTACAGCCGGTCAGCTCTCATCATATACTATGCGGCGCGGAGACAGAATAATCGTAAGGGAAAAACCTGAATATCTGCCCGATTATTTTATCAGCATAAATGGCTTTGTAAAGTATCCCGGCACGTATAAAATTATAAAAGAAAAGACTACACTGCGCGAACTGATAGAGAAGGAGGCCGGCGGATTCCGTCCTGAAGCATCACTGAAAGATGCATATATAGTACGTACTACCGGTGATGAGGAAATCGACCAGGAGTATGAGAGACTTAAGACTATACAGAGAACGGACATGTCAGATGAGGAATACGATTACTTCAAGGCCAAATCACGGCATAAGAAGGGACGCATGGTCGTGGATTTTGAGCGGCTGTTCCTGAATAACGATAAATCAGAGGATCTCATTCTCAATAAGGGTGATCAGATATATGTACCGGAAAAAAAGGATTACATTACTCTTGTCGGCCAGATCGTCCGGCCGGGAAATGTTACATTTGACCCTGCGCTTAAAGTTGAGGACTATATAAGACTGTCCGGCGGTTACTCCTGGCGCGCCGTTGAAAATGACATCAGAGTTATTAAAGCTTCTACTCATGAATGGTTTGAAGCCGATGAAGTAAAACAGCTCGAACCAGGCGATATAATCTGGGTGCCGGAGGAGACACCTCCTCCTAAATTCTGGAACGTGTTTACGACTACATTAACCGTATTGGGACAGGTAGCAACTGTTATTGCAGCTACAGTCGCAATTATTGCTACTACTAAATAAAACCCTTTTTATGGAAACTTTAAAAACCGAAAATAAAAAGCTGAATTACGGGACTATTTTCCGGATGCTAAAAAACAACCGGAAATTTATACTGCAGACAACATTTGTTTCTGCTGTATTGCTATTTCTGATACTGCTTCTTGTTTACCCGATTACTTATTCATCTGAGGTCAGGGTACTGCCGCCCGAAGAGGGCAGAATGGGAGCTCTTGGAGGTTTGTTTGCTGCAGCTGATCTGACCGGAATGATGAATCTTCCGGGCTCAGGCAGTAATTCACAGCTGTATGCAGAAATACTGAAAAGCCGTACAGCAGCGGAGTATGTCGTGGGTAAGTGCGGACTTAAAGAATATTTCAAGACAGACAATCCGGAGCTTGCGGCAAGCAAACTGCAGAATATTATAAGCGTTGAGGTCAGTAAAGAGGGAATAATATCACTTACTGCGGATATGTCGACTGGCCTGTTTGCCAGATTTTCGCCCGAAAAGGAATATGTACGTTCGCTTTCTGCCAGTGTCTCAAATGCCTATGCCGAGGCACTCGACCGGATCAACAGACTTAAACTTAATTCCAAGGCAAGACGTTCCAGAGAGTATGTCGGCAGGCAGCTGGAGGCAACTAAGGTAAATCTCGATTCGGTAGAAAACTCTCTCAGAATGTATCAGGAAAAAAATAAGGCTATTTCACTGCCTGAACAGCTTACTGCCTCGATTGAAACTGCTTCAAAAATAAAAAGCGAAATTATTTTTACAGAAATTCAGATCGGGACTCTCAGCAAAAATCTGAATAACCAGAATGACCTGAGTCTTGAAGGATTAAAAACGAAACTTGAACAGCTGAAAAAACAGTATGCAATAATCCAGGGAGGTGACAGACTGAATGACGATTATCTCCCGGACTTCAGCAATGTTCCGAAGACCAGCCTGGAACTGGCCAGACTTATGCGCGATGTGAAAATCCAGAACGAGGTCTATCTGCTGCTGCAGAAAAACTATTATGCCGAAAGCATACAGGAAAATAAGGATGTGCCGACAGTCGAAATACTGGACCCGGCTATTGCACCGCTGCGCGAAAAGAGTCCCCGTCTGGTTTTCCATACGGTTACAGGAGCTATGTTTGTTTTCTGTCTGGTGTCTCTGTTTGTAATTTACCGTTCTGACAAATCCAGGTATATAAATAATATCTGAATTTTGTATATGTTTAATCATTAGAAAACTGGAGTCGAAATGTATAAACCTACAGCTGTTGTAACCGGGGGAGCCGGATTTCTGGGATCACACCTGTGTGATAAAATGCTGTCCGAGGGTTGCAGAGTGGTCTGTATTGATAATCTCATCACAGGAAACCTGAATAACATTTCTCATCTTTTCGGCAACGAAAACTTTACTTTTGTCAAACACGATATAACAAATTATATTTATGTTCCGGGCCGCGTGGATTATATACTGCATTTTGCCTCACCGGCCAGTCCGATAGACTACCTGAAGCTCCCGATTCAGACGCTGAAGGTAGGATCACTCGGTACTCACAAAGCTCTGGGACTTGCGAAGGAAAAGAAAGCCCGGTTTCTGCTGGCTTCAACTTCTGAGGTCTATGGTGACCCGGCAATACATCCACAAACGGAAGATTACTGGGGCAACGTAAATCCGATAGGTCCGCGCGGCGTATACGACGAGGCGAAGAGATTTGCTGAGGCAATCACGATGGCTTATCACCGCTATCACGGAGTAGATACACGTATTGTCAGGATATTCAACACATACGGTCCGCGTATGAGGCTCGACGACGGCAGGGCGCTGCCGGCATTTGTCAAACAGGCACTTTTATGCAGGGATCTGACCGTCTTCGGCGATGGCAGCCAAACCAGGAGTTTCTGCTTCGTATCGGACCTGGTAGATGGTATCTACAGATTGCTGATGTCTAATGAGGTCTATCCGGTAAATATCGGCAATCCTTCGGAGATTACCATTAAACAGTTTGCCGAGGAGGTAATCAGACTTACAGGTACGAGCAGCAGGATAGTTTACCAGGAACTCCCTGAAGACGATCCGAAGGTCAGACAGCCCGACATTACACGCGCCAGCACTCTCTTGAACTGGCAGCCCAGGGTTGACAGGACCGAAGGGTTAAAAATAACTATAGACTTCTTCAAGAAGAACTCTATGTACCAGTAGTATCTCTGATGCATTCTGAAGAAAAACTGACTAAAAAAAAAGAGGCTGCTGCAGAAGAAATCAGACCGGCCGCCGTTGCAGATGCTGGTAACGGCAGACGGCTGCTGAATACTGCCGTACTGCTTTCTGTTCTGGGAATTGCCAGCAGGGGATTCGGTTTTTTGCGCGAGATAATATTTGCCTCTGCTTTCGGGCTAAATTATAATTTTGATGTCTATCTTGTCGGTGCCGTTATTCCGGTCATAATAAATACTTCTGTAGTTTATCTTGCCCAAAACTATTTTATCCCTGAATACCACAGAAAAAAAAGCCAGTCGCAGGAATCTGCAGAGACATTCTTCCGATCGGTGTTTGCTTTGTTCGGAGCAGCCGGTCTGCTGCTTACAATATGCCTGTTCTTTTCTTCCGGTGCCATTATATCGTCTTACCTTGGCAACAGCGCTCCGGCAGACAGTGTAGTGCTGACAGGCCGTATATTCCGGATATTCATACTGACTATACCTTTAAATGCACTGTTTGCTGTAATGGCTGCGCTGGAACAGTCGGAATCTGAATTTCTGCATCCTGCAGTGTCACCCCTTTTATTAAACCTGCTGGTTATCACTGCAGTGATTGCTTTTGATAATACTCTGGGAATTCTGACGATACCAATTGGAAACCTTGCAGGCTGCGCGCTGCAGTTCCTGTATATGCTGTTCGTGGTCAAGAAGAGGATGAATATGAAGTTAGGTTTCAGCCGCGGCTATTTTTCAGGTATTACTAAGACACTGAGCTGGCCATTGCTTCTGATAGTACTTATAGAGCTGACAGGTCAGCTGAACCTGCTAATAGACCGTTATTTTTATTCTTATGTAGATAACGGCGGGATCTCATCGATGAATTATGCTCTTACACTGTTTACACTTCCTGTAACAGTATTTTCATTTGCCGCTTCTACAGTCATATTTCCTGAATTCTCCAGACAGTTCAGTGCTTCACAACATACGGAGCTTGAATACTCATTTACACGTGCCCTCCGCGCGCTGATCATATTCTTTATACCCATAATGATGCTTTTCTATTTTTTCGGAGATGTGTTTGTCAGAATATTGTTTGAACGAGGAGAGTTTTCAGCTGCCGGCACACAAATGACATATGAAGTACTGAAAATGCTGTCGCTGAGTCTGGTATTCTATTCTGCCTATTCGGTGGTAAACAAGCTGATATACAGCAGCGGACTGGCAAAGCAGTTGTTCTGGCTTTCCGTTGTGGCGCTTTTAGTGAAAACCATTCTGAGTTACTATCTGGTAATGGCATTCAGACAGTCCGGACTGGCCCTCGCTACCAGTATTTCCTACATCCTTCTGAGCATCTGCGGATACCTGATAGTAAAGCAGAAACTGAAATTTAAAAATGCCTGGCTGCTATTGAAGACGGTAGTACTGTACTCTGCTGCAGCCTTACTGGTTATATTTTCTCTGAGGAGTATTGTATCTTTATTTGCTGGTGATAATCCGGCAGGGAAGTATCTGACGGTATTCCTTTTTGTAGTGTTATATGCTGCCATTGTTTTCTTTGGGCGCGGACAAAAAAAAAGCGGCACCATTGACTGGCACCGCTTCAGGATATAAACCATCAGGTTTAATCTTAGTACATGCCGTCCATACCGCCCATTCCGGCAGGTGGCATAGCAGGAGCTTTTTCAGCTTCTTTCTTTTCGTAGACAACAGCTTCTGTTGTTATGAGAAGTGAAGCAACCGAAGCAGCATTTTCAAGAGCGGTTCTCGATACCTTGGTAGGATCGATAACGCCTGCCTTAACCATATTTTCATATGTTTCAGTAGCAGCGTTGAAACCGTAATCATCCTTGCCTTCGAGTACTTTATTCAGTACAACAGAACCTTCCAGACCTGCATTGTTTACTATCTGTTTGAGCGGTTCCTGGAGAGCTTTCTGTATTATCTTCACACCGGTTGTCTGATCAAGGTTGTCGCCTTCAACACCTTCGAGAGCATTGATAGCTCTTACGAAAGCAACACCGCCGCCAGGTACAATACCTTCTTCAACTGCAGCGCGTGTAGCGTGGAGTGCATCTTCAACGCGGGCTTTTTTCTCTTTCATTTCGATTTCAGTAGCAGCGCCTATTCTCAGTACAGCCACACCGCCTGAGAGTTTTGCGAGGCGTTCCTGCAGTTTTTCCTTATCGTAGTCAGAAGTAGTCTTCTCGATCTGAGCTCTGATCTCATTGATCCTTTTCTTGATATCTTCAACCTGACCTGAACCTTCAACAATTGTTGTATTGTCCTTGTCAATCTTGATCTTCTTTGAAGTACCGAGGTAGGAAACAGTAGCGTTTTCAAGTTTGAATCCGCGTTCTTCTGAGATTACCGTACCGCCTGTAAGTATTGCGATATCCTCGAGCATTGCTTTTCTTCTGTCGCCGAATCCGGGAGCCTTTACAGCTGCAACCTTCAGTGTACCTCTGAGTTTGTTTACTACCAGAGTAGCAAGAGCTTCGCCTTCGAGGTCTTCAGCAATGATGAGCAATGATCTGCCCTGCTGAGCAACTTTCTCGAGAACCGGCAGAAGGTCTTTCATAGCTGAGATCTTCTTGTCGTGAATGAGTATGTAAGGATCTTCCAGAACAGCTTCCATGGTCTCGGCATCGGTTACAAAGTAGGGTGAGAGGTAACCGCGGTCAAACTGCATACCTTCAACTACGTCGAGCGAAGTATCAGTGCCTTTTGCTTCTTCGACAGTGATAACACCGTCTTTACCGACTTTATCCATTGCGCTGGCAATAAGATCGCCAATAGTTTTGTCATTATTTGCAGAGATAGTACCGACCTGAGCAATTTCTTTTTTGCCTTCGACAGGCTTGCTGAGTGTCTTCAGATAGTCTATTACTTTTATTACTGCCAGGTCAATTCCTCTTTTCAGATCCATTGGATTTGCGCCGGCGGTAACGTTCTTCAGACCTTCCTTGTATATTGCCTGAGCGAGTACAGTTGCTGTAGTAGTACCGTCACCAGCAACGTCGCTTGTCTTTGAAGCTACTTCGCGTACCATCTGGGCGCCCATGTTTTCGATAGGGTCTTCCAGTTCAATTTCTTTTGCAACAGAAACACCGTCTTTTGTTACTGTGGGTGCACCGAATTTTTTGTCAAGGATTACGTTTCTGCCTTTGGGGCCTAAAGTAGCTTTAACGGCATTAGCTAACTTATCAACGCCTTTCTTTAATCCGTTTCTTGCTTCGCTGTCAAATACGATTAGTTTTGAAGCCATATTTATTCCTCCTATAGATTATATTTTTATTTTACAATTCCGAATATGTCGCTTTCGCGCATGATCAAGTATTCAACGCCATCTATGGATACTTCTGTGCCGGAATACTTTCCATAGAGCACCTTGTCCCCAACCTTAACAGTGAGTTCAGTTTTCTTGCCGTCCTCTGATACCTTGCCTGTACCGACAGCAACGATAGTGCCTTCAATTGGTTTTTCCTTTGCAGTATCAGGCAGTATAATTCCGCCTTTTGTTACTTCTTCGGCTTCCTGTGGTTTTACTACAACTCTGTCAGCTAAAGGTTGAATCTTGAAATCTGCCATAATTGATTCCTCCGTATTATTTGTTATTAAATTGTTAGCACTCTATATTGACAAGTGCTAATTTAACAATTATAACAAATCTTGTCAATATTTCAACCTGAATTTTTGAAAAATGAATTATTAAGGCTATTTTTGGCATTATGACAGAAGACGCTTCTATATGAATCTGACCGGCAAACTGGTATCAGAGATGAAAAGCATGTTATCTGAACTGAAGGGGACAGACAGGAAGACTGCCGTCATTTTTCTGAGTATTGCCTTGCTGCAGACCATTTCGTATTACTTCGTTTCAGACGCATATTTCGCCGGAAATATATACTATAATCCTGAAGCAGAAGGTATTGAACTGCTCTACGGCTATTTTTATACGTTTGCCTGCGATACTGTGCTGATGCTTTTTTTACCGCTGCTCGTCATCAGGTACTGTCTGAAAGAAAAAATTACTGCTTACGGCTTCAGTTTCCGGAATACCGGAGCGGCACTGGAAATAAGCCTGATATGCCTGATTTTTATAATTCCGGGTGTCTGGTATTTCAGTTCCGATTCTGCAATGCCGGCTTCTTACCGTCAGTTCTTTTTGATAAGAGAAAAATGGGAAATCTTTTTTATATTTGAGTCTGCCGTACTGTTTTATATGGTCGCCTGGGAATTCCTTTGGCGCGGATACCTGTTGTTCGGCCTGAAGGAACGCTACGGAGCTGCTGCAGTGTTTATGCAGATGCTGCCGTTTGTGATAATGCACAACGGAAAACCATTTGCCGAGACGCTTACTTCAATTGCAGGAGCAATACTGTTGGCTCTGCTGGCGCTCAGGACAGGCACGTTTTTATACGGCGTCTTTATTCACTATAGTCTGTTTTTTATGTTTGACCTGTTTTCGGTGCTCAGATACAGATCCGGAGAGTATGGTCTGGGTATCAGTTCATTGGCGAAAATACTGGAATCTTTATTCTTATAAATATAGATATTGAGGTGGAAAAATGAATTTTTGTTTGAACGTCGATCATATAGCAACTCTAAGAAACGCCAGGGGTGAAATGCAGCCTGATCCGGTAACAATTGCTCTTATGGCAGAGCAGGCCGGAGCGGACGGCATTGTGGTACACCTGCGCGAAGACAGGAGACATATTAACGAGCGCGACGTCAGACTGCTCAGGGAACTTGTAACTACTAAACTGGACCTGGAAATGGCAGCTGTCAGTGAGATAATTGAAATTGCCTGCGATGTGCGTCCTGAACTCGTTACACTCGTTCCGGAAAAACGGCAGGAACTCACGACCGAAGGAGGCCTGAACGTGATTGATAATATTTCACACCTGGCTGAAGCTGTTAAGGAATTCCACAAGAACGGTATTGCTGTATCCATGTTTGTTGAACCGGACATCGATCAGATCAATGCTGCAGCCGAAATCAAATCTGATATCGTGGAAATTCATACCGGCATATACGCAAACGCCGCCGGAGAAGAAGATGTATTCGATGAACTCGACCGCATCAGACTGGCTGCAAGACACGCAAAAAAAATTGCTCTCGGAGTAAACGCAGGTCACGGACTGAATTACCGCAACATAAAACAATTCCTCGAAATTCCGGATATTGACGAGCTCAGCATAGGACACGCTGTAATTGCACGTGCTGTTGCAGTAGGTATAAAGGAAGCGGTACAGGAAATGATCACTTTGATCAGAACTGGGAAATAATGTGCCGGGGCTCAGGGAACTGCTGGATTATCATTACAGCTTCTTTGACCGGAGCCGTATATCTCCCGACCCGCTGGAGTTCCTTCACCGCTACAGCGATCCGCGCGATATTGAACTGACAGGCTTCCTGGCATCGGTATTCGCATACGGCAATGTACGTCAGATCATCCGGACTATAGACAGCCTGTTGGCGTATCTCGAAAGATCGCCATATTCATCTCTCGGACCGGGAGGAAAACTCCGTGGCAGTTCTGAAATAAAACACAGGTTTTACGCGCCGCACGATACGGATCTTTTGCTTAAAACGATATCCTTCATACTGAAAGAACATGGTTCATTAAAAGAGCTGTTCTTCAGAGGCTACAGACCGTCGGATAAAAACCTCAAAAGTGCAATCTCTTTGTTTTCGAAGGATTTTTTGTCGTATGCTATGGCGATAAACCGCGGAGAACTGTCACCGGGATTCAGGTTCATGCTGCCGGATCCGGAAAACGGAAGTGCCTGCAAGCGTATGAACCTGTTTCTGCGCTGGATGGTCAGGAAAGACGAACTGGATTTCGGACTGTGGAGCGAGATAGCATCGGACAAGCTCGTCATTCCCGTAGATGTCCACGTCGCCCGCATATGCACTGAGCTTAGACTTACGCATTATACTACCGTATCATGGAAGATGGCAGAGGAGATTACCGATAATCTCAGGGCATTTGATCCTGACGATCCGGTCAGGTATGATTTTGCAATCTGCCATATAGGAATGCGCAAACTCGACAGTCTGAACAACTATCCGAAACTCAAAAAAAAGAGTTGATAGCATAATAAAACATAAGTATATTTGCATGACTAATCACAAACTAAACTTAAACTATACACTCATCAGGAGCAAAAATGTCTGAACAAAAAAAGTTTGTGCCGTTTGTTTCTCCGGAGACTAATATGGCCGAGTTTACCGTCCGTGCTCTCATCATAGGGCTGGTAATGTCGGTTATATTGGGTGCTGCCAATGCGTATCTGGGACTTAAAGCAGGTATGACAATTGCGGCCACCTACCCGGCAGCGGTTATTGGAATGGCTCTGTTAAAGATCATGAAAGGATCCATACTGGAAGAGAATTTCGTGAGAACTGTCGGTTCCATCGGTGAATCGGTAGCTGCAGGTGCAATATTTACTATACCTGCATTTTATATTTCCGGATTATGGTCCACTGATTTTGCCAGCGTGCCGCACTACATTCAGGCTACTGCCATCATGTTCGCCGGCGGTATTCTGGGTATTATGTTCGTGGCCTTATTGAGAAAGGTAATGGTAGATGATGCAGAACTGCCTTTCCCTGAGTCTGTAGCTGCATCGGAAATCCACAAAGCCGGCCGCGCCGGCGGATCGGGTGCCAAATTCCTTTTTACAACTATGGCAATCGGAGCTGCAATTGAAATATTGAAACAGTTCAGGTTCTTTGCTTCCAGCTGGGAGAAATTCATTGGCTTTGCTAAGAATGTTATATACTTTACACGCGACCAGGCGGCTGTTGCAAAGGATCCTTCTGCAGTTCCTCAGGCAGGTGTACAGGGCGGTATAGTACTCAGCTCACCCGCTGTCAGTCCTGCATTTCTGGGTGTTGGCTACATCATTGGTCCCAAACTGGCTTCTCTCAACTTCAGCGGCGGACTTCTGGCTTGGGGACTTTTTGTTCCGATACTGATGTACTTCCTGGGTCCTGAGCTGGGCGTCGAGAAAATGAATGAAGGTCAGCTCATTGAGACTGCCGGATCCATCTGGTATTATCTGGTCCGTCCTATTGCAATAGGCGGTATGCTCACTGGTGCCGGTTTCACTCTGTTCAAGATGAGAAAAAGTCTTATCACCGGACTCGGCCGTGCTGTCTCTGACGTTAAGAAAGCTGCCGGATCTGGAGATACGGTACAGAGCCGTACAGACAAGGATATTCCTTTCATATATATACTTGCAGGAATTGGTGCTGCAGCAATCATGACATTCTTTATCTACCTGTTCTTCTCTCAGAGTGTAACTGCATCCTTAGTAGCTACAGTAGTGATGATAATTGCAGGTTTCTTCTTTGCTGCTGTTTCCGGATATCTGGTCGGTATTATAGGTTCAAGCAACAACCCTATTAGCGGTCTGACATTATCAACTCTCGTGGTTGCTGCCATACTGATGGTTGCTCTCGGCATGCAGGGTAATCAGGGCGTCGCAGCCGTACTGGCTGTTGCAGCTGTAGTATGCGTTTCAACTGCTGTTGCTGGTGAAATGCTGCAGGATCTGAAAGTCGGTCATATATTAGGCGGTACTCCATGGAAGATGCAGCTGGGTGACATTATCGGTGTTGCTCTGGCATCTGCAGTTATGTTCCTGCCGCTCGTAGTGCTGAATCAGGGTGACCTGAATATAGGCGGTACCGGTTTTGGCGGAAAGAATCTTTCTGCCCCTCAGGCAGGTCTCATGGCTATGCTTTCACAGGGTATCGTTGCTGGCAAGATGGCTTGGCCGCTCATCATCGTAGGTATGATCATGGGATTCGGTTTTGTGCTCATGGGCGTTAAGAGTCCTATGCTTGTATCCGTCGGCATGTACCTGTCGCTGGAAACCACATTTGCCATATTTATAGGCGGTCTGATAAAAGGTATCGTTGACATGATAGCTGAACGCAGAAAACTGAATGCTGCGCAGAAATCGAGGACTGAAAACAACGGTGTCCTGCTGGCCTCGGGACTTATTGCCGGTGAGGCGCTGACGGGACTTGTGTTTGCAGCCGTTGCTTTTATGACCGGAAAGAAACCATCGGAAATATTCTCGTTCTTTGAGAATCCGACATTCCTTATCAGCATTCTGGTATTTGTATTATTAGGTTATATACTCGTGAAAATTCCGCTGAAGAATGCCGGCGATCCGGATGAACCGGCTCCGCCATCGGCAGTATTTTAGTGGATAAGTAATTTCAGGTTGATTCCTGAATAACCGGCGCCGGCTCTGTAGAAAGAACCGGCGCCTTTTTTATTCTAATTTGAACAAAAATCTTTTTATTATTTTGCAATTTTCTTATCTTGATATGTTTACTGTTCTCAGTATATTCACTATAAAACAATAATACACTATGCCTCTGAGCTTCAAAGAAAGAAGACGAATTCTAAAAAATGCCAACTATTTAGAGCTTACTCCATTCAGAATATGCAATGAAGAGACGGACGAAAATGGTCTGGTGACAATACTATCCCCGAAATTCAAAAACAAGTTTGCCGTCAAGTACATAGCTCCGCGTCTGCGCCAGCAGTTCTTCAGGATAAAACTGGACGAACTGGGCAGTGCAGTCTGGAAGGAGATTGATGGTAAAAGGGATGTGCGGCAGCTTGCCTCCATTCTGCAGGAGAGATTCGGTGAAAGGATTGCTCCGGTATTCGAAAGACTCCCTAAATATTTGACATCTTTATATCTGCAGGATTTTATATCTTTTAATGAAATTAAAAAAGAAGGAGAATGAAATGGGAAAAAATCTGGGAAATCTGAAACCGGAATTGCTGTGGAATCATTTTGAAGAAATTTGTTCTTATCCTCGTCCTTCCAGGAAAGAAGAAAAGGTCGCCGAATACGTAGTGTCGGTTGCAAAAAAGAATAATCTCGAAGTTGAGCGGGATGAATTCGGCAATGTGCTCGTAAGAATACCCGCTACACCCGGAAAAGAAAATCTTGCAACAGCGGTTCTGCAGGGCCATCTCGATATGGTGGCTGAAAAGAACAGCGATGTAAAACATGACTTTGACAATGACCCCATTATTCCCGTGGTGAAAAATGAATGGGTTAAGGCACAGGGAACTACGCTGGGTGCCGACAACGGCATCGGCGTCGCTGCTGCTCTTGCTGTAATGGAATCGAAAGATCTCGAACACGGTCCGCTCGAATTCCTGTTTACACTCGACGAAGAAACCGGACTGAACGGCGCACAGAGCCTGAAGCCTGGATTCCTGAAATCCACTGTTCTGCTCAACCTCGACAGCGAGGAAGACGGAGTGCTTTATATCGGATGCGCAGGCGGAAAGAGTACAAATGCCAAATTTGCTTTCGAACAGGAAGATGTCCCTTCCGATATGTCTTTCTATCAGCTCAGGGTAACCGGACTGCAGGGCGGACATTCGGGACTGAATATAGTCGAAGGCCGCGGCAATGCGATCAAGATATCGGCAAGACTCCTTTCAAACCTCAGCAAGAAAATGATCGTCCGTATTGCCTCAATTGACGGCGGCAGCAAGCATAACGCCATACCGAGAGAATGCTTTACCGTATTGGCGGTTCCTCAGAAAGACGAATCAGTTTTCCAGAATTACATTGCTGAATATAACAATACGATTAAGGCAGAACTCGCCACTATCGAGCCTAACCTTAAAGTCGAAGCAGTGAAGACCGATGCAAAACCGTCAGTGATAGATGTGGAGACTCAGAGAAAGCTCATAAGCATACTTTACATCATGCCAAACGGTGTGGTGACTATGAGCGCCGATATTCCGGGACTGGTTGAGACATCGACCAATCTGGCGGTGGTTAAAACAGAAAATGGTGCCGTTGAGGTTATTACCAGTCAGAGAAGCTCTGTAGAAAGCGCGAAAGATGATATAGCAAATGTTGTGGCTGCAGGTTTTGCTTTTGCTGACGCAGAGGTAAAGCAGGGTGACGGATATCCGGGATGGAAGCCGAATATTAGTTCTCCCATACTCGGTGTGCTGAAAAATACTTACTCAAAGCTCTACGGAAGCGAACCTGAAGTAAAGGCTATACATGCAGGTCTTGAATGCGGTATTATCAATGAACGCTATCCGGATATGGATATGATTTCATTTGGTCCCACGATCGTAGGAGCTCATTCTCCGGATGAAGCTGTTAAAATCGATACAGTCGGAAAATTCTGGGATCTGCTGGTGCAGACGCTGAAGGATATTCCCGCAGTAAAATAAACTGCAGTTAAAGAAAAATCCAGAGGGGCCGGACAATCGTCCGGCCCATTTTATATTAATATTATTTTATAGTCATAATACAAATATTTATAACTTAAAAAAGTTATAGGGAGTTTCGGATCAGATGGAAGAAAATGCAGCTGTACTAAAACCGGAACCATCTGCAATGTTCAGATGGGGAGTGCTGATTTTTATCAGCTTTGCAATGTTTGGGAACTACTATATCTACGACAGCGTCAGTCCGCTTGCAGACCTGCTGGCAAAGCAGCTGAAATTTTCTGATTCCGATATCGGACTTCTTAACGCAATATACAGCTTCCCGAATATTATCATGGTGCTGATAGGCGGAATTATTATCGATAAGCTCGGCACCCGGATATCCACCATTATTTTTGCAGCCGTATGCCTTATCGGAGCGGCCACTACTGCAGCCACTTCAAGTTTTTCGATTATGGCTGCCGGCAGACTTATTTTCGGTCTCGGCGCCGAATCCCTGATAGTTGCAGTCACCACGGTCATAGGGCGCTGGTTCAAGGGAAAGGAGCTGTCCTTTGCTTTCGGTATCAATCTGACAATTGCCCGTCTGGGTTCATTTGCTGCTCTGAATTCACCAACATGGGGCAGCGGATTCTATAATGACTGGCAGTATCCGCTTCTGGTGTCAGTTGCTGCCGGTGTAATATCCGTAGCTGCTGCGATCATTTACTTCGGCATGGATGTCTTTGCCGCAAAAAACTTTTCGCTGCGCGAAGTACCAAAACAGGATAAAATCATCTGGTCACAGGTATTTCGTTTTTCTTCTTCATTCTGGTACATTACGCTGCTGTGTGTGACGTTTTATTCTGCAATGTTTCCGTTCCAGACATTTGCAGTGAAGTTTTTTATGGAGACACACGGTGTATCGAGAGAATACGGCGGATTTCTGTCGAGTATGCTGACACTGTCAGCTATGGTGCTTACACCGTTGTTCGGATTGCTGTCTGATTATATCGGCAGAAGGTCACTGCTGATGATGTTTGGTTCACTGCTTATAATTCCGGTCTACCTGCTGATGGTCTATACAAACATCAATCTTATCATTCCAATGTCCATAATGGGTATTGCATTTTCACTGGTGCCCGCTGTAATGTGGCCATCGGTTGCACTCATAGTCGACGAGGCGAAACTTGGAACCGCTTACGGACTTATGACAATGATCCAGAATATAGGTCTGTTCTTATTCAACCTCATCATAGGTTATGCAAATGACATGACTGGCGGATATACTGCAGGTATGTGGATATTTTCTTCACTTGGTTTCTTCGGACTCTTCTTCGCTTATTTCCTCAGGCGCAGCAGCTCAGTCTCCGGCGGATTCAATCTGGAGAAGGGGATGATGCACCATAAGAAAACAGAATAAGAACTGGGAACTGGCAGAGATGGCTTTTGCGGTAAATCTGACGTTGTAACTGAGTTAAAATTATATTATAATGAAGTAATAAATTTGTCGTATTATGTATAAATTCTCTCTCCGAAAATCTATCCCGGTACTGCTGCTGCTGCTTGTCATAAGCAGTAGGGACAGTTATGCCCAGACGTGCGGATTCGGATGTTTTGGTCTGGGAGGTTTCTACGTAGGCTTCGGTGTGCAGAAGTATGAGGCGCCGGGGCTCAATGATTACGTGAAGAAATACAATCGTGAACATTCTTCTACTATTACGAAAAAAATGGATGAATTCGGGCAGGCTACGGGCTTCAGGCTGGGCGCAAATCTGTTCAGGACCAAATACAGACGATTCATGTTTTCTGCAAAAGGTTATTATCAGTTCCTGAAAGAAGAAAAATCATCCGATGAGATCGTTGATAATAAGGAGCTGAAAAACACCTACTCGCTCAACTTCAATTACTGGGGGGTGGGTGTCGACATTGGTTATTCAATATTCAGCTTCGTAGACTGGAAGATTGTGGATGCCGCACTGACTTTCCATTCGGCAGAACTGAATATTCAGAAAACCCCCGCGGGATTAGAACCTGATATACAAATGTCAGGAGAAAAAACTGTACTGGGCTATTCGCTTGGCAGCGGGTTCGTTATTCGTCTTGTCGGAGATTACGTGAGTATTGAGGCTACTGCATCATACAGTAAGTTCAGTATCGAATCCGTTAAAGGTGATAACAATACCGGTATCGTAGGCAATGAAACCGGCGATTCCAAATTCATCGACGATGGAGGGCTTGGTGCCGCTGTACAGTTGAATATTGGCATACCTCTTTACTGACCCCAGATATTTCCCTGAAAAATTATCCCCAAATAAATAAATGGACGGTGCTATGAAATCAAAACTGGACCAGGCCTCAGTGATAGCTATTCGCGACTGTATGGGAGTAAGAAAAAAAGAAAAAGTACTCGTGATCACTGATGAAAACAAACGTGAAATCGGCTACAGCCTTTATCTTAATGCACTCGAAATTACCGGCAATGCACTGCTGGTTGAAATGAAATCCCGAGAATACAACGGCGAGGAACCGCCTGAAGAACTGGCGGAACTTATGCTGAAGTATGACGTGGTTTTATGCCCCACTACAAAATCACTTACTCATACCAATGCCCGCAGAAGAGCCTCTGAAGCCGGTGTGAGAATTGCCACTTTCCCGGGAATTACAAAAGAGGTGATGATACGCGGACTTAATGCAGACTACCAGAAGATATCAAAACTGAGCCTGCGCCTGAAAAAAGTATTTGAAAAAACAAAAATCGTCCGGGTCGTTTCTCCGGCTGGTACAGATATCACTATGGATATTACCGGACGCAATGCATACGCGAGCAAGGGACTGTTCCACAAAAAGGGCGAGAGCGGTAATCTGCCAACGGGTGAAACTTTCGTAGCTCCGCTCGAAGGCAAATCAGAGGGAGTGTTTGTAGTGGACGGATCAATGGCCGGTGTGGGTATGCTGAAGGATGAAAAGATAATTGTCAGTGTAGAGAAGGGATATGCAACCGACATAAAGGGCGGCGCTGCAGCCAAAAAGCTGGTGCAGATATTGGATAAACACGGCCGGAAAGCCAGGAATATTGCTGAATTCGGTATCGGTACAAACGACAAGGCTAAACTGAGCGGCATTCTTTTAGAAGATGAAAAAGTGCTGGGTACTATACACATTGCACTCGGAGATAATAAATCTATGGGCGGCATTGTCGGCGTGGCAAGCCATCTGGATGGACTGATCAAAAAACCATCGGTTTATTTTGACGGCAGTCTTATTATGGATAAAGGCAAGCTTCTTATCTAGTTTTTAGTTTTAAGTTCTCAGTTCTCAGTTAACTGAAAACTGAGAACTGATAGCTTAAAACTTAGAACTTAAAACTGAGAACTTAAAACTGGGCTACAGTTTCAGGAATTCAACCCTTCTGTTGTTTGCTTTCCCTTCCGCTGAATTGTTATCGTTTGTTGGTTCGGATTCACCTTTACCGTCAGTCTGCATGCGCGAGGCTTCGATTCCGAAATCCGAGCTGAGAGAACTCCTGACCGAAGCTGCTCTTTTCTTTGATAGTTCCAGATTCGAAGCATCTGAGCCGTCACTGTCAGTATGGCCGATAATTTTTACTTTGACTCCCGGGTTTTCATTCAATACCTTAGCTATCTCCTTGAGCGTTCCATAGGATTCCGGTTTAATCTTGTCGGAGTTTACGTCAAACAGTATTCCTCTTGTAACCAGTTTGCCTTCTGTTATCAGTTTGCTGCGCATATCTGCCCCGGCTTCGGCTATTCTTATGTTGGAGAACATGGGCACGCTGTGGTCATCGAGCCAGACCCTGAGCTGGTTGAGTTTCAGTGAGGAATTTAATACTTTAGGCATGTCAAATACTTTTTCTCCGTGCATATAGATGCGGACTCTTGTCTTCTGTACCCAGATGCATACATGATTTACTTCCTTTGGTCTGAGCAGAGCTTTTTCTTTTTCATACGTTCCGGTTACACCATATCCGCCGTCAAAATAGCCGGTAACCGAGTGATGGTGATTGGGACTGAAAAGGTTAATTATCACACCGCCTTTCCCGGGTACATATCCGGAAGGATATATTTCATCGGGATTTACTTCGCAGAGTGTCAGATCGAATCCGGTAATATCGTGATAGCTTTCATCTGAGAACCCCGGTATTACGTCGAACTCAAGCGTAAAGTTTTCAGGAAAACTGATCAGCTTATCCAGGCAGTAGTATCCGTCTTCCTTCATCTGAAACCACTTACCAGGGTAGTTGTTTGTAGTAATTACTTCACCGCTCTTATTTGTAAACCAGCTGGAAGGGAAGTCACCTGCCTCGACGTTGGAGAAATCTTCATAATAGAATACTTTATCACCCGGAATAAAGTCATACCTGGAATATGATTTCAGCTCTGCCTTTGCAGGAGTTTTAGACGATGCCTTTGCATCGCTCTGCCTGCCCGAATCTTCAGTGTCTTTTTTGTCTTCAGTGTCTTTTTTATCGGATTCGTTTTCTTCCTGGTCATTGCTGTCTTTTGTGATTTCCTCTTCAGCCTTGTCCACGCCCTTGTCTATAGCTTCGTCAGTTTTTTGCTCAACTTTTTCTTTTGCTTTTTCTTTTATTTTGTCGAGAAGATTCCACTGTGCGCTAGCTGTCTGAGAGAAAAAGAAAATTATTACAAAGATGGAAAGTAAGTGTTTCATTGATCTGCCTCATTAAAGAGAGAAAATTGTAAATTGAATTTGTTACTGTGTCAGGTAATCCATTTACCCGTTAATTGGTAATTTAAATAATCGAACCGGTCAGTCTGCAGTGACCATTATTCATTTGCACTTCTGAGCGCAGAAAATTTACCCGTAACGGTTATCTGACTCTGGTCTGAGTACCGGAGAAGTGTGCCTGAAAAAGTCCCGGCTATGTTTTGTCCGATCGATCCGTACCCGGTAACTATGGTTTTGCCGGTGCCAAGCGGAGAGATCAATACAGTAGCGTTCGGATTTGTCAGTCCTCCAACGCGCACAATTACATAGGTCTTGGAGGTCTCGCTGGTATAATCTTCCCAGTCAAAAGTTCCGGTAGCATTTCCGCTCGTCGACAGCCCGACAAATACCGAATCGCTGCCTGAGACGCCGGACATCATTACAGCCGTAAGATTTTCTGAAGCTATATAGGCTCCGACAGATATGTTGAAATTAACCGTCTTATTGGTGTAACCGCCGCCGTTGAGAGTGATACTGTTGGAAGAAGTGTTGCCGCCGATTCCGCCATTGCCGGTGTCGAGCGGGTTATCGTCAGATTTATCCTTTGAGCATCCTGAAATCAGCAATGCAGTGGATAATATAACAATGGTCAGTAATGAGGAAAGAATTCTGAGTGTTTTTGATCCTGTAAAATTGTTCATGCGTGTTTCTCCCATATTTATTTGACTGGAATAGTTAGTTTGGACTCTGGGATAAAATATCTGGGATTAAGATATTGAGATTATTTGAAGCTGTTCAGAGCAGTATGCTCATTCCAGAATAATAATCACAAAAGTATATGAAATAATATATGAAAAAAACAATAACAGTAAAATGCTTTATATCACTTTTTTACCAGACCGGATATCTAAAGTCCGGTCTGGTAAAAGTTCAAAAAAGATAGAAAGACTATGACGGAAGAAAGACTATGACGGAAGTAAGACTATTCATCCTGTACCCTGAGACCGGAGAATTTGCCTGTTACAGTAATTTCCTCCTGCGTTACCAGATTGTAGAGCTTTCCGGAATATGTGCCGGAAATTGCAGAACCTACAGCACCGTACGAAGTGACTATGGTACTGCCGGAATTATCATCTGAGACGAGCAGAACGGGATTTGTCGCCGACAATCCGCCAATACGCACCACCATCAGCGTCGAACCGGTAGAATAATTCTGCCACGTGTATGTACCTGCTGAAGTGCCTGCAAAGGAAAATGCCACATATACTGAATCCCCGGATACAGCGCCGTTCATTATAAGACTTGTTGTAGTGTCTGCAGAAATATATGCTCCGACAGCATTGCTGAGATTAAATGTGAGATTAGAATAGCCGCCGCCGTTGATTGTTATGGAATTATCGCTGCCGGGATTGCTTCCGGAATCAGGATCCCTGGTGATCGAGAATTTTCCCGAAACGGTGATCTTAGACTGATTTCCCAGGTCGGTGACTTTCCCGCTGAATGTACCGGCAATTGTTTTTCCTACACTGCCGAATGAAGTTACTTTAGTGGAGCCGGAATCGACGTTAGTGGACCAGAGTTCACGCAGGTTTTCTGACTGAGAAAGCCTGCCTATAAGAATTATTAAATCTGAATTGCTGCCGCTCAGATTGCCCCATGCCTGCGTGCCGGTCTGCTGTCCATTGAATGTAATGTAGACATATACCGAATCGCTGCCGGACATGCCTGTCAGACCAACGGAAGTTGTATTGTCAGACGGATCATAGACTGCTTTATAGGTTTTCAAAGTCAGTGTAGTATTGTTGAAAGTGCCTCCACTGAGTGTAATACTGTTTGTGCCTGTATTAGTGCCGCCGCCACCGGGATCTACCGGATTATTATCATTATTGTTATCCTTGGAACACCCTGAAATAAATAGTGTGAGAGCTAAAACAACAGCCGGTAAAAAGAAACTGAAACGAAATACAAATCTATTTTTAAAATGCATGAATATCTTCTCCTGTTTGTTAAAAAAAACGACTATATATCTATATTAGAATTTTGAACTAAACATGAAAGGAAAAATGTAATAAATAATTATAATACCGGCCGATCGGCATTTTATTTTAGACAGAATAGTATTATTTTTATTTCACCATACATGAGTGTGGTTTATCCGGTTTAAATGATCATCAGAAACCAATTACGAGGTTGCTTAGTGAAAAAGTTTTTACTGTTTATTTTTATACTGTGTTTTGTAATAAGTAGTAATATAAGCGCAAGGTATGTGGTAGGCTATTATTATCTATGGAGCAGGAGTTCGTATCCTTATACGGCTGTTGAATACAAGAACCTGACACATATAATACATGCATTCATTGCTCCCACAAATACAGGTGAATTATCTGTCGAGTCTTCTTTCCTTTACCCTGAACTTATTCAGCGGGCACACGAAAACGGTGTGAAAGTCCTGGTAGGACTCGGCGGATTTGGAAATTCAGACGGGTTCAGTCCCATGGTTGCGGATACTAATTACAGGAAAAAGTTCATCTCTAATCTGGTTGCATTCTGTAAAAAGAACGGCTATGACGGAGCCGATATAGACTGGGAATATCCAAAGACCGCAGACAATGCTAATCTTGTAAAACTGATCAGTGAAATGAGGACTGCATTTGATGCTGCAGGCATTCAGTATATCAGCGCTGCACTTCCGTCTACTGACTGGCAGAGCGGATTTAACATTACCGCCCTCAGAGATAAAATGGACTGGTTCGGTATTATGACTTATGATTTTACTGGACCATGGGAAGCTGCTGCTTACTTCAATTCTCCTCTATATTCTTCTTCACAGCAGAGCGGATCAATTGACAACAGCGTCAAATACTTTACTGGCAAGGGAATGCCGAAGAACAAACTGCTGATAGGTACTCCGTTTTACGGATATAACCTGAAGGCAAAAGCTCCGTATGCTGCACACACTAAAAATGAAGGTGTATCGATCATATATCCGGCATCGCTGCAGAAAATCGCCGAAGGCTGGGAATACCACTGGGATGAAACCACTAAAGTCCCGTACCTGCAGGATAAGGCGCATACTCAGTTCATTTCATTTGACGATACCAATTCTGTGAAGTATAAATCCGATTATGTCGTCAGGAACGGTCTGCAGGGAACAATTATCTGGGAGCTCCGCCAGGATTATAACGGAACAGCTCAGCCGCTTCTGAGGACAATCGGCTCGTATATGCTGAACCCTCCGACTGCAGCACCGGCAAGTCCGGCACCTGAACTGCCTGAGAACGGAAAAAATCTGGATACTACTTCTGTGTCATTCAAATGGAAGACTGTCTATCCGGCAGTGTGGTACAATTTCCAGATGTCGTATGATTCGCTTTTTACTACACTTTTAGCGAACCGCACACAGGTTACATTTGGTAATATTACAATAAACGGACTGACAAAAGGTAAGAAATACTTCTGGCGCGTAGCAGCCAGCAACAGTGCCGGATCAAGCCAATGGTCAGAGCCGAAGTCTTTCGTGATAACCGACAAGACTGTAGCCGTCAGGCCTCCTAATCCGGAGGTAACTGTGCCGGAGGAATTCAGGCTCGAAAATTATCCGAATCCGTTTAATCCCATAACGAGGATCCGATACACTATGCCCGCTGAAGGTAATGTTACACTGCAGGTATTCGACATAATCGGCAAGAAAATCAGAACACTGATAGACAACGAGCCTAAGTCTGCCGGTGTACACGAGGTGGAATTCGACGGCAGCGGACTAACCAGCGGCATATATTTCTATCAGCTGCATGCTGGCAGCACCATACTTACACGCAAGATGGTACTGAATAAATAAATCTCTCCATTATACCGAAACTCCATTCATACCGGAATAAAAAAAGCGGAATCACTCCGCTTTTTTTATTTGCAAACGGGTACCGAAATTTTACCTTTTTAAAATGTGATGATAATTATATCATAATTCAAGACACACCTGTCTTAGTTTCCAGGATCCGCTCCGACTCCAATACCAGGTGTGATTGTCTTGCTTTTCAATATTCATCCACTAGATAAAGAAAACTATGGGTATGTTCGGAACAACGCAAAACCTGCTAATACAAAGAAGGGGGAGTCATGTATAAATGTTTACTGTTTGTTTTTCTTTACATATCACTAAGCCCGCTGTATGTTGCACAATGGACCAATATAAATACAAATGCTGCCGGAAATTCACTGCTGAATGTGTACTTCGCCGATACTTATACCGGATGGGCTGTCGGACGTGTAGGCACAATTCTTAAGACCGAAAGTGCAGCAAAATCGTGGACCAGACAAAACAGCGGAGTAAATTCTGACCTTCTGACAATACATTTCTACGATGTTAATACCGGTTATGCCGCCGGTGCAGGCGGAACACTGTTAAAAACTAATGATGGCGGAGATAACTGGATGCCAATTACTTCAGCTGGAGCTGCAGATGATATCATGTATGTGCATAGCTTTGCAGCAGATAATGTGATTCTGATAGATAAGCAGGGCATATTGCGTAAATCGACAAACGGAGGCAGCAACTGGACCTCAGTCAATACAGCTGCCGGTACGGCTGATGCTGCGTTTTTTGCAACTCCTGATACCGGATGGGTGATGAGCAGTACATGCAATCTGTCTATTACAGTGGACGGAGGAGAAAACTGGACGAGCATTTTCAGTTCACAGCTCTCAGGCCGTGTATTCAGAATGCACTTCTCAGATAACCTCCATGGCTGGATGGTATTTAAGGGGAGTTATTATTCTTATTTCGGGGATAATGTCCAGAGAAGCTTGCTGCTGAAAACAGTCGACGGCGGGCTTAACTGGTCGGTATCTTCATACACAGGAAATACATTTGATCATTATACTGATGTGTTCTTCCTGGATAATTCTACAGGATGGTTTGTCCAATTCTACGATGTTACCGCTCATCTGGCTCCCGATAAGGACAACCGGAACAGAAGCTATTCTCCTGATCTGTTCTCTCAGATAAAGAAAACGAC
>JBLMZS010000045.1:0-120475 GCA_050258935.1 Bacteroidota bacterium | reverse complement strand
AGGCGGTCAGTATGCTACAGTTTCGCTATACAAAAGTACCGCCAGTCTGATAGTAGGAAACCTGCTTTACAAGGACGGCGTTACCACACTGAGAACCATTTCAGGAGGTGTGCTGCTGAAGAAACTGCGCTCCAAAGGATTATCCACAGACAGGGCTATGGCAGTTATAAACCCGATCAGGATTGATTCCCAGTCGCTTTTCAATCCTAATTACAGCTATCTGAGCTACCTGCTGCCTGGACTCGTTACCGCACTGGTTCAGATGATCATAATGATCACATCTGTACTGATAATAAGCAGCGAATTTACGCACCATAGTTTTGGCGAATTATATTCAACATCAGGTAACAGCATATTCAATATAGTGGTGGGCAAATCCATACCTCACCTGCTGCTGCACTATTCGACAGCTGTAGGTATTATCGGACTGCTTTTTCCGCTGTTCGGAATCGAACTGCACGGAATACTTCTGAACACACTGCTGTTCATGTTTCTTTTTATTACCGCAGTATTTTTTATGGGATTTTTAATATCGTGTATGTTCCACGAGCAGCTGCTGGCGACAGAACTGGCTTTATTTATAAACACGCCAGCGTTCATATTCAGCGGTTTTACGTTTCCGCTCTGGAGCATGCCGGCAATGCATAACTATTTCGCTCAGGCAATTCCCTTTACGCATTTTCTCAACGGGTTTATAAAGATCTATCAGATGAATGCTCCGTTCAGATATGCAATGCCCGAAATCAAGGTACTGGGTACTTTCCTGGTAGTATCACTCGTATTATCGTTTATCGTACTCCATTTCCAGAGCACCAGTTATCTGGCCAAAGGAAATAATTCCGTTAAGGACAATAATTAAGTAAAAAAGAAAATCATAGATGAAAAATAAAATCACAGGCATATTCAGCGTTTTGCGAAGAGAACTCGGAATTATCACAAGGGATAAGGATCTTATCACTCTTATACTTCTCTCTCCCCTGTTCTACGCTTTCTTCTACGGATCCATTTATCTGAACAAGTCGGAAAACAGCGTTCCGGTTGCTGTAGTGGACATGGATAAGAGCATTACTTCTCAGAGCCTTATCAGAAGCCTGGATTCACACCAGCTGATAGATATAAGCCGGAAAGTAAACGACTATTCTTCGGCAGTTGACCTGTTGTATAAAATGGATGTTCAGGGTATCGTATACATACCAAAGGGTTTTTCAGCCGATCTTAAATCAGGTATGGGTACCGACCTGAAGGTATATCTTAATACTTCACGATTCCTGGTGTCGAACGATATAAACAAGGCTATCACCGAAGTTGCACTTACGTACAGTGCTGCGGTAAAGCTCAAGTATTTTCAGGCTCAGGGTTACAGTTTTGAACAGGCAAAGGAAATCGCCGAGCCGATACATACTGAAATTCATTCGCTGTTTAATCCTACGGAAAGCTACGGCGATTTCATGATACCTGGTATTCTTGTCCTGGTGCTCCAGCAGACGCTGCTGATTGGTCTGGCCGAGAGTATTGCAAAGGAACGCGAGACCGGTTCGCTTAAGTCACTCTACAGTGCTTCGAACAGAAGTGTATGGGCACTGATTACCGGCAAGGGAGCTTTTTATTTCCTTCTCTATTGTGCTTACGCGTTTATGTTCTATACAGTCCATTTTTCTCTTTTCAAACTGAATTTTATAGGAAGCTATACAGCTGCTGCGGTACTGACTGTATTGTTCCTCATAGCTGTTATATATCTGTGCATTTTTGTCTCATCTTTCTTCAAACGCAAGATTGTATCGATGCAGGTCTTTGCATTCACCTCGTATCCGTTTTTCCTGATATCCGGTTATCCCTGGCCATTCCAGGAAATACCTGCACCGCTGCAGCTGCTGTCCTGGATACTGCCGAGTACGCCATACCTGAACGCATTCAGTAGGATAACGATGATGGGTGCAGGATGGAATGATGTCCTGCCCGAATTCTATCACCTGCTGATACTTTGCTTTATAGGGCTCATCTGCACTAGGATGAGAATGCGTGCTCTTCTGAGAAGCGAAACAGGTGAAAATATTCATTCAGTGTGGACAAGACTGACCGAAAAGGCCTGAAAGTTTTTTACTTAAACCGGGGTGCGCGGCATCGCACCCCTTTTCTCACAAGACCAGGGAAGCTGTGGTGATGGATAACACAGCTTCCCTTTTTTTATACACTCCGTTTTCTTTCCTTTAAGTTTTCTTTCCTTTAAGTTTTATTTTATTTAATTTTAATCAGGATATATTATCATTTTTTGGGAATACTATTATGAAAACTTTTGCATACCTGGTTATGATTGTTTTGACCGCATTATGCAGCACACCGGCACAGCAGACAAAGTCAAAGCCGGATTCCGGAGCCGGCAAGTCTCACAGCCAGTTTGATCCTTCGAGAGATGCAGATAAGGATATCAGGACAGGAATAAAAGAGGCCGGACTATCGGGCAAAAAAGTGCTGCTCGATGTGGGCGGACAATGGTGCATATGGTGCAGGCGTCTGGATAAATTTTTTGAAGATAATGCAGATGCAAATAAACTGCTGCATGATAATTATGTGGTAGTGAAAGTCAATTACAGTCCGGAAAACAAGAATGAAAAAGTGCTGTCACGTTACCCTAAAGTTGCAGGATACCCGCATATTTTCGTATTGGACAGCAAAGGCACTCTGATCCATTCGCAGAATACCGGCGAACTCGAATCAGGAAAGGGATATGACAAAGCCAAAATTCTCGCATTCCTGGAAAAGTACAAATAACCCGCGCCGCCGTAAAGGAAAGTTCTGAGACAGTTATGAGTTCTGAGTTCTGAGTTCTGAGTTCTGAGTTATGAGTTAAGTGATGTTCGTAAGTCAGAGTTTTTATGCATATACCCAAATGAATACCCCCCTCAATTTTGATGGGGGCAATCTACTATTGTTCATGCATCAGGATAGAATTTTCGGCAGAACATTTTATGTAGCTTCTTATCTTCATATCTGTCGTTCTGAATATCATTCAGTTCATCTTCACTATAACCGGAATATACCGATTCAATAAATACTTCCAGCTTGTCTCTGTCTGCTGTATACTTTATGCGCCACGTCCGGTAGGCAAGTTCGTACATCTTATCCTTCAGATGCAATACTCTTTTGCGCGAGTCGTCGTCCGGGGCAAACTCCAGCTGAAGCCGTATAAAATTACGCAGGTTAATGGAAGCATTTTCCTTTAGCCAGGCTGTCTGCTCCTCTGCGCTCAGCGAGAAATGAATTTCAAAATAATTCTCCAGACTTCCCTGCGCCCATCCGGTGGCAGAGTCAGGGAATGAATCGGAATACGGCAGATATGGTTTTATATCCAGCACCGGTGAACCATCGAGTATATCCGATTCAGTAATATAAATTTCTAACCCCTTTATCTCCAGCAATCTCACGCAGCTGAGGCCAATTCCATTGGGCCTGTATGGTGCACGCGTTGCAAATACTCCGACTTTACGGCGCCTGTGGCGCGGAGGCATCACCAGCGGTTTCCAGTTATCATTCAGATGAAATTTGTAAATAACCCATATTCTTTCAAAACCCGACAACTCCGTAAGAGCCTGCTCGAAATTACAGCCCTTATTCAGTTTTATTACTGAGACACCGCTGCCGGCAAGTACTCCCTGCCTGGGAGTTTCATACCTGTACTTCAGATCCGAACAAACCTGTCCGATGGGATTAATTATTATGCTTTCCAACTTGAGTCACGCCATATTTAATATTGAACACACACAAATATATCCTTTTTTTATTTAAGGCGCATACATGGCAAAATAATGAACTGGAGAGTTTAGACTAAATTGTTTTATTGGTTAGGAGGAAAGTAATTATAGAATAAGAGGAGGACAGATGAGGGCCCTGGTTTATCACGGCAGTACAAATGTAAGTGTTGATAACGTACCGGATCCTGCAATACAGGATCCGACAGATATAATACTGAAGATTACGAGAACAGCGATATGCGGCAGCGATCTGCACCTTTATGACGGTTATATTCCGACTACAGAGCACGGAGACATACTGGGACACGAATTTATGGGAGAAGTCGTGGAGATCGGAAGCGAAGTAAAGAAAGTCAGGATAGGCGATAAAGTAGTTATACCCTTTGCCATCGGATGCGGTCATTGTTATTTCTGCACTCATGATTACTGGTCGTTATGCGATAACAGCAATCCGAACAAGCATATGGCAGAAAAGACTTACACATATTCACCGGCGGGAATGTTCGGCTACTCGCACATGTTTGGCGGCTTTGCAGGAGGACAGGCTGAATATGTACGCGTGCCATATGGTGATGTGGGCGCCCTGGTAGTACCGGATGGAATGGACGACGAATCGGTACTGTTCCTGTCGGACATTTTCCCAACCGGATATCAGGCGGCAGAATTCGCAAACGTTCAGCCTGGTGATACCGTTGCCGTCTGGGGCTGCGGACCGGTCGGACAGTTTACGATCAAGAGTGCATTCATGCTGGGGGCTGAGCGGGTGATAGCTATTGACCGTTTCCCGGAAAGGCTTCAGATGGCCCGTACACAGAGCGGTGCCGAGATAATTAATTACGAAGAAGTTGAAAGCGTTATCGATATGCTGAAGGAAACCACCCACGGGAGGGGACCTGACAGCTGTATTGATGCCGTAGGTATGGAGGCACACGGAACTGGTCTGGCAGGAACATACGACAAGGCAAAACAGGCGGTAAGACTCGAAACCGACAGGCCTACTGCACTCCGCGAAGTTATTCAGGCATGCCGCAAAGGCGGTACGGTTTCAGTCCCCGGCGTATACGGAGGCCTGATCGATAAGTTTCCTTTCGGTCCTGCATTCAACAAGGGTCTTACGATAAAGATGGGACAGACTCACGTCCACAGATACATGCGTCCCCTGCTCCAGAAGATAATGGATGGCGTGATCGATCCTTCTTTTGTAATTACACACAGACTCCGTCTTGAGGATGCCCCGACCGGATACGAGATTTTCAAAAAAAAGGAAGATAACTGTATTAAAGTTGTAATGACACCCTGATGTCACTATATCCATTATTGAAAGGAGGTCTTCAAAATGATCGACGATAAAATGACAGATAATACGGAAGGTGGTCAAAAAGATAAATTTGACGTGCCCGAAGATAAACCCCATCCCGGAGAAAAACGAAAGAACAAGAAGGTTAGGGACAGTGAAGACGAAGCTACCGGCTACGGTACCAGAGAAAACACAAACCGGGAAAAAAACAGCGACGAGGGAATTGAAGAATTTCTGGATGATAAGCCAGAATTCGAGCCTGGAGAAAATCAGTAGCCCGTGTTCCCGGTCTCCTCTAATATGGAAACCGGGAACGGATGTTTTCAGTAAGGACTGGGAAATCTAACCGATCAGCGTCATCTTTAGTGTACTATTTATTTGATGAGCGTCATCTTTATTGTCCTATGGTATTCACCCGAGGTCAGTGAATAAAAATATATACCGCTGGATAAACCCATTGCAGAAGCATTCAGATGGTATTTATATCTACCGGGAGTCTTTACTTCATTTACCAGTTCGCATATCCGGTTTCCGAGTGCGTCGTACAGTTTCAGTGATACATTCGCTTCCCGGGCAATGCTGTACTCGATTACTGTGGCAGGATTGAAGGGATTAGGATAGTTCTGCCTTAACGAAAAATCCGCAGGAATATTATTTTCTACTTCAGTCTCGGCATAATACCTGATACTTCCGTCCAGGTCTACCTGTTTCAGTCTGTAATGGATCATTCCATTTGCAGAAACAGATTGATCTTCGAAGCTGTACCGGTTGCTCACTGAAGAGCTGCCATGGCCTGGTACAAAACCAAGACTTTTCCAGTTGTCATCCGTATCGGTTCTTCTTTCAATTTCAAACCCGTAGTTATTAAGTTCAGTGGCAGTCTCCCAGTAAAGCACAATAGTGTTCCGGTCGCGCAGACTTGCCGTAAAAGCAGTCAGCTCAACCGGGAACTGGCCTTCCGGTGCAATTTCAACAAAAAGCTGTTCACCTGATGCCAGTGCATCAGTCGTAAAATATCCCGTATTATCCTCATCGTTCACAGAGAAAGATCTTATTTCTCCCCCATTAATCCGGACACTATACGAACCGGTTTTGAGATCTGCAACCAGATGATTAATTTTCACTCCGGGTTCTGTGATAGTATACTGCAGGTGATCGCGGAGTTCCTCTTTGTCCGAGAATACAACCGCCCAGTCACCTATTCTCACACCGCAATTCTCAGAGTCATTTATATGCTGAAGAACATCAAATGAAGTCATGGCAGCCGGTCCCATCTGCATTATATTCAGCATATTATAACTGTCAGATGCAGGCGGTTGTATCAGATGCTGCCAGCGGCGTTCATCGTTGTGGATCTGATAGTTGTAGTAGCCGGTTCTGGCAGCTTCATCGCGTGCCCATTCAGTCTTCTCGTCCAGCAATGTATAATTGCACCCCGATGGCTGCAGTGTTCTGTGCAGAAGTTTATGTTTTCCGTTTTCACTCAGCTGAGTAATCGTATTTCCCTGCAGTGACGGAATTGTCTGAGCGCGGAGTCTGTACTTTATATTTACGCTGCGCTTTGCACGGATCCTGTCGAGAACGACGGCATACTCTCCTGCCCAGAAGAAATGTCTTCTGTAGGTGGATATAGGACTGACGATCAGCCTGTTTTCTGCATAGTCATTCGGGTCCAGGTTCCACTGTCCGTCGGCCTCTACCATTCCGTATGCAAATACAGGAAATTCGTAATGACAGCGGCTGCGCTGCATTGAAGCTTTGCTCTCAAATGCATCACGTACTCTTGGGCTGCCATTTTTGCTTCCGTTGTCTATGGAAAGATTATTGAATACAAATCCTGCATCGTTAAAATCCCTGTATCCGCTGGCAGTTTTGGTCAGATAGTCATCTTCCCTGTAGAGCATAAACGCACCGGTATCTTCGCTCTGATGATCAGCAGGTTCGCCGCCCTGACCGGAAAATGATCCGTAAGTAGCCGATGTGTTCCAGGAATTCCTGAAGAACAGATAGTCTACACCCTTGTATGCATGCACCAGCGGAAGTCCACCGGTATAGGGATCACTGACCTGATGGTCCGGCAGTGAAAACATTAGTTCATAGAATCCGTCATGAAAGCGGCCTTCAATTTTATCGCCGTATCCGAGCATCAGAGAAGCCCAGTCGCTGTCACCGACCATCTGAGCGCCGAAACTGAGGAAATATACAAATCTGTTGATCCACGGCTGGTCAGAAATAACCGGCTGGTCCTGCCAGTCACCGCTGTCGAAGAGTTTTTGCCTCTGCGGTTCTGTCTGATCGAATACTCCCCTGATCAGGTTCCTCCAGATCGGCACGAGTTCAGGTTCCTGGACGCTCAGGTCGTAACCGCACGATGTTTTCAGCGTATACCAGATCTGCAGGAGACCTTTTGTATCAGTACCCATGTAATATGCGAGCCCCGGGTAGTATATCCCTCCGTGTGCATCCCGGAAGAACTCTCTGACCGGGCGCGGATGAGTAGATCTGTGTACACTCGAAAGGTCTCCGCTTCCCCTGGTCCACAGCCACCATGCACGGTTCAGTAGTTTTACAGCTGCATCCGGGTAATCGCCGTAAAGTGCGATACCAAACATCAGATACGAAGCCACGCCAATGGTATTTCTGTCAGTGTCAATTGATGTATATGTAAGTCTATCACCGCTCCAGTGTGCATCGCTCCACATATTATCAGCCAAAGCAATTATTCTTTGTGCATACTGATCCCTCTGCTCCTGTGTCATATAATCGTATAACCAGTCGTAGCCGAGCGCCATGAACATATTATCTGTAATCCAGTATCGCTCTGCGCTTGTGTACGAAGTGTTTGCATTCAGGGCAAAATACAGGGCTCTGGCGGCATAGTCTGTATTGCCGGTAAGTCTGTACATGAGTGCTGCATAAGGAATTCCCGGAGCAGTGCCGGCATTTGTAACCCAGCTGGTTGAAGCCGGCATATATGTATTTATAACATCAGCATAGAACTTTTTCCATTCAGTATTATTCTGAGTGCGTGCCTGCTGGAGTGCAGAAATTCTCTCTTCAGTAAGCCATAGCCGCGGATGACCGCCTTTGGGATAGTAAGCCTGAGGAAACTCATACTGGGCGTATATTCTTATACTCAAAATCAGCAATACAATAATTACTTTTTTCATATTATTCCTGAACGGTTATAGATGCATAAAATGTCTTTAAAAGATTCAGCTTTTCTATGTCATTTTATACTATTTGATGAGTACCATCCTTTTGGTCTGACTAAATTTATCAGTTATCAGACGGTAAAAATATATGCCGGCAGACAGTCCATACTTACCGGCGTCAAATTGATATTCATGTATTCCCACTTCTGTCATAGCTTCACTGAGCACGGCTATCTGGCCTCCGAGTGCATCATACAATACCAAACGGGCATAGCATTTTTCCGGAATCTGGTATGTTATAACAGTCCCGGGATTATAAGGGTTTGGATAATTCTGCTCTAATCGAAAATCACTTAGTGTTGTATGTGTTTCAACTACAGAGGAGTATTCGAAAGTACCATCCAGATTTAACTGTTTGAGCCGGTAGAATATGCTGGACTGCCCGGGTGCGGTTTTATCAATGCACGAATACTCATTTTGCTTTGTCGAGTTTCCGTTTCCCTGTACGAAGGCAATTTTCTTCCATTCAGCTTTGTCCGGAGATCTTTCCACTTCGAATCCCAGATTATTTACTTCAGTTGCTGTAGCCCATTTTAGTGTTACATCAGCCCCAGCAGCTGCGGCACTGAACGATGTCAGTTCCACAGGCATTGCATTCCCGTCCCAGCCGAGTATCCTGGCCATCATATACCACAGTGCCGCACCCTTATGGATGATATTTTCGGTTGTGGTATGGCCGGGATCAGTGTTATAGTTGCCGGGCACATAACGGCTGTGTTCGGCAGGAATAGTGTAGCTAGTCGAATTTACTGATACACTGCCCGAATTCATCTCCCACTGCTGAGCAGCATTATTGAACCACCAGCAATCCATATCCGCAAAATCAAAGAGGATTCTGTTTTTTTCCGGATGATCCTTTACCCAGTGGCGGATCTGTTCATTCCTGAGATATTTGTTGTAGGAATTTGCCGGTGTATACTGGTCAAATTCATTATTTGATGTGAAGTAGACAAAATAGACTTTCCTGTTCTTGGCCCCGCCGATTGAATACATTTCTTCAAATTCTGCCATTGTATTCAGATATTCACTAATATCGTTTTCGGTCATTGTATAAAGATCAGAACACCACATGAATCCCGATACGTTCAGTGACGGTGTATGGTCGAGCTCAGCGATATAATTGCTTTTGCCTGCACCCTGCCAGTAATCACCGGGATAGTAGCTGGCTCTGTCTTCAATGCAGAAACTGTTGGCGACCGATGGCAGGCCCCAGCCGGCGCTGTATGAATATGCGGGGTCAGCTTTGAACATTTCCTCTGTCCCCAGCTTCACCAGCTGCTCACCATGCGATCTGTGTCTGTATGAAAACCTGATTTCATTTTTGATCCGGGTTATATACTCAGCAGGAATTTTGCTTATATCCCAGCAGTTGTGGTCTATTACTATTTGTGCATTAATCAGATCAGTTATGATCATCAGAAAAATCAGTATAACTTTTTTCATATTGTATTCCGGTTATTGGATAGAAGTGGATTTATATATTCATATAGTTTTACTATTTCCTCCTTTAACACATATGCATCGGCTCCGGCAGAAATTGCATGGAGGATAAGATCCTTGTCATTGTATGAAGTGAGCACAATCACCCTGGCATCGGGATAATGCTGTTTCAGAACACTGGTGGCACTTATGCCATCCATTACCGGCATCTGAATGTCAGTTATTACAATATCAGGCCGGAAGGTTTCATAAGCATCAAGCAGTTCGGTACCATCGCAGCATTCCAGTATAACCGCTTCGCGTTCAGAAAGGACTTTTTTTATTGTCTTCCTTATTCCGGGATTATCATCAATTACTAAAAACTTCATACGTTTTTAGTCCAAAAGTGCAGAAAAACTGATTGGGAAATAATAGATAACTACCAACTATAAGCAGCCGACAGACACCTATTTTTATAGGGGTATACACCTAATGCAACTGTAAAATAAAGAGATGTGAACGAGAGGAAATCTGCAGGCGCATTTTTTATTCAAAAGCGCCTGCTGAAAAAGATGCAGAAAATGTCGATGCAGAAAGAATGTGGTTACAGGAGTGACTTATTCTCAAGTGCAAATTTAAGCAGCGCATGAGTGCCGTGAAGTTCCAGTTTTCTGGCAATATTGACACGGTGATTTTCCACGGTTTTATATGATACAAAAAGTTCTTCGGCAATCTGTTTGCTCGTCAGATTGCGGCTTATCATTCTAAGGATATTACGTTCCGATGGAGTCAGTTTATCAAGGCCGGGCTTTTCGTTTTTCAGTCCGACTGCACGCGATGTTCTTCTTACCAGAAAATCTGATATTGAAGAGGTTATATAGTACTTACCCGAGGCGACCTGTATTATTGCCTCCAATATATCATCAGCAGCATTCTCCTTAAGGACAAAGCCTTTTATGCCGAGATCCAGTGCCCTGTTGAACATATCCTCTTCCTTATACATAGTAAGGAATATAATTCTGCTTTCAGGATCAAATTCAATTAGTTTCCCGGCAGTATCCAGTCCGTTTAACCCGGGCATTTCCACATCAAGCACTATCACATCATACCTGTCTTCGCGCGCTTTTTTCAGTGCCTCGCTGCCGTCAGAAGCCACTTCAACATAAGTGATTGTATCTGACAAGCCTAATATCTGTTTTAATCCCTGTCTGAATATCGGATGATCATCTGCAATCAGTATTTTCATACCACCCCGTCTATTTGTTTTTACTATTTGAAGGAAAGCTGATTTTAACAGTAGTTCCTTTGCCTGCCGCAGAAAAAATATTCATTTTACCGCCCAGGATATTTACCCGTTCCTGGATTCCGGACAGACCAAATCCGGATTTTCTTTCACCCTGTCTGTCATACCGGCTGCTGTCAAAACCGCGTCCCGAATCCCTGATTACCATATATATGCTGTTATCTTCCGTGTAAATATACAGCCGTGCGTCAGAAGATCCTGAATGCTTAATAATATTGTTCATGGTTTCCTGAACAATCCTGTAGACGTGGATTTCGTGTTCAGTCAGTACAATATTGTCTATGTTATCAACGCTGTGTTCAATACTCAATCCTGTTGTTTCGGATATATTATCGAGCATAGATTCAATTGCTTTAGTAAGTCCCAGCCGGTCAATCTGAAAAGGTCTCAGGTTTCTGCTTATTTTTCTCACTTCTTCTATTGCTTCAGATGCCATTCCGGAAATCTCAGAAATATTATGATTTATTCCATCTGTTACAGTTCCCGAATTTTCAAGCAGTTTTGACGTCATTGCAGCATAGTTTTTTATAATGAGCAGTTCCTGCCCCAGCGAATCGTGCAATTCAGCGGCTATTCTTTTTCTTTCCTTTTCCTGCCTCTCGATGAGTATCTGTGAAAATTCCTGCTGTTTTAGTTTTTCATTTTTCAGTTTGGAAATCCTCTGTATATAGAATACCAGCAGTGAACTGACTAATATAAAGGCAGCTGTCATCCTGAACCACCAAGTCCTCCAGTATGGCGGTATGATGTGAATCTTCACTACCGTCTCAGTATCATTCCACAGTCCGTCACTATTGGAACCTTTAATCCTGAAGATGTAATCACCTCCATTGAGGTTAGTATAGCTGGCATACCTTCTGGTGCCGCAGTATACCCACTCGTTGTCGTATCCGTCGAGTCTGTAAGCATAACGGTTCTTTCTGGAATCTGAATAGTCCAGAGATGCAAATTCAAATGAAAAAAAGTTCTGATCGTAGGAAAGTTCTATATACTTATTATTGCGGTCGTAACTATATGGTTTATTAAACACCTTGAAGGAAGTAATTACTACCGGAGGTCTGTATGATTTTTCGTTTATGTCTGCGGGTGAAAATGCATTGACGCCGTTTGGACCCGTAAAATAGATTTCATCAGAATACGTGTCATAAAATCCGCCGCCGGAAAATTCGTTTCCCTGCAGTCCGTCATGTACATCAAAATTCCGGAACTTTTCACTTGCAGGATCAAATCTGGAAAGACCGTTATTGGTACTGAGCCAGAGTATATTATTTTTATCTACTACTATCTGATTTACAAAATCATTCGGCATACCGTCGTGCACAGTATAACTTTTCCATCTGCCGTTTCGTGGATTGAAGCGGCTGAGGCCCATTCTGGTACCGGCCCATATTATGCCATTGTTATCCTCTCTGACTACCAGTATGCTGTTACTGCAGAGTGAATTATTGTTGTCAGGATTATTCCTGTAGACTATCCACTTGTTATCAGTTTTGCGGAAACGGCTGAGTCCCTCGTCAGTTGCCAGCCACCCATCACCGTTTCTGCTGAAGCAGATGCTTCTTATCAGTGTACTGCCTATTTTGCTGTAGCGGGAATTTATGGTTTCCCATTTATTATTCTGCTCGTCAAAAATTGACAATCCGCTGCCGAATGTAGCTATCCACAGTTTTCCGTCGGGCGCAGTTTTCACTTCCCTGACATCGTTGCCTGAAAGAGAGTTCGGGTCATTTGGTTTATGTGTATAAACAGTCCAGCGTCCGCCTGCAAGATCATAGAGAACAAGACCTTTGTTCGTAGATATCCAGAGTTTGCTGCTTCTATCGAGATATAATCTGTGTACAAAATCCGATGGCAGTCTGCCATTCTTTCCGCTTCTGTAGTATATCCATTTTCCTGTGGCAGGATTAAATTCATTCAGCCCGCCGTTATATGTCCCAATGAACAATCTTCCATCACTTGTCCTTGCAACAGATGTTGCATATGGGTCGCTGAGAGTATTCCGTGTACTGCGTTCCCTGGTATAGAGTTTCCATCTGAAAATCCTGCTGTCAAGTTTGCTGATCCCGCCTCTTGTACCGATCCATATCTGATCGGTTTTGTCCATATACAGGCACGTAATGAAATCATCTGAAAGACTATTGGAAGCACTCGCCAAATATTTATAGGAATAATTCCGGTTCAGTTCACGGCTGAAAAACCTGAGACCTTTACCTGCTGTACCGGTCCAGCAGTTATTCCTGCCATCGAAGACTACGGAAGAAATGCTGCCTGAGAGGATAGTTTCTGCGGGTCGGCTGCAGACTGGCAGGCCATGAGCATCTATTTCAGCATATACACATCCGCCGGAAGTGCTTACGACCAGATGACCTTCCCTGTCCTCTGCGAAATCCGAAACTGTATATTTGCCGCGCAATACCTGTCCGGTGCTTAATGTCTGCCAGCTGTCACCTGTATTTTTGAAAACCGCAATGCAGTTGGGCGCGCCGGCCCAGATATTACCATAGCGGTCACAGTAAAGCTTTGCAGGAGCTTTGGATGCTGCAGGTAGATAGTACTTCTGCGAAAATTCGAAGCGGCTCTTCTTTTTGTCGAATAATTGTATTCCCCTGGCAGTCGCTGCCCAAAGCCTCCCGGATTTATCTTCGGCAAGACCGGAGACAATGTTATTCTGATCCGGTGAATTGTACAGGTAGTGGCTGAATTTTTCTTTCTGAGGGTCGAACCGGTCAAGCCCGCCGCTTGTGGCAATCCAGATATGTCCGTTCTGGTCCTGAATGATTTTCCAGATGTAATTATCGATGAGAGAATTTCGGTTCCATATATCGTGACGGTAGACACTGAACGAATAGCCATCATACTTATTCAGACCGTCTTCTGTTCCGAACCAAAGATACCCCTCCTTATCCTGAATAATGCAGGTTATGGAATTGTGCGATAGACCATCGGCAGTAGTAATCCTCTGGAAATTATTATTCCCCGGTAAGGCACATAGTACACCGACTGATAAAAGAAGGACAAGAATTATTTGGAGTAGTTTTGGGCGCATGAATCATGTATTTCAATTTGGCAGGGCAAATATATATATTTTCCGTTTGATATTCTATGATCTGCATCATTATTTTGATCAGCGCATAGTATAACTTTACTCAAACGTAAAAATGGTGTTCATGCAGCGATGAAACACTTTCCGCGTAGGCCTGATAACAGACTGCAGTACTTTATACGACTGTTATTTATCCGGGATGAATTTCATGGATATCGAATTGACACAATGTCTGGTATTCTTAGCAGTAAACCCTTCGCCAACAAATACATGTCCCAGATGGGCTCCGCACCTGGCGCATATTATTTCCGTACGCATACCGTCTTTATCCGGTATTTTTTTGACAGCACCGTCGATCTCGTCATCAAACGACGGCCAGCCGCAGTGCGATTCAAATTTCGAGGAGGATTTATAGAGAGGGGCATCGCATCTTCTGCAGACATACGTGCCCTTCTCCTTAAAATTAGTATACTCGCCTGTAAACGGAGCTTCTGTACCTTTATGTACTATCACACGTTCTTCTTCAGGTGTAAGTTTATTAAGTTTCATTTTATCCTGCGCTTTCGTTAACGGACTAATTAACGTTAGAATCAATATTATGCTTATATAGTTCGTTTTCATGATAGTCTATTTCTCCAATCATAATCTTCAGGATAAAATATAAATTACACGAGAAAAAAACTATATGGAAATTTCGGTCTCCTTGTCGAAGAAGTGCAGCTTGGCTGTATCTATGTACAGCTGCATTTCATCTCCTGCTGACGGTTTATAGCGTGCAGGTATCCTTGCAGTCAGCTGAACTCCGCCCATCAGGAAATACAGGTATATTTCATTACCCATCGGTTCAACCACCTCAAGATGTACATTCACAGGCTGATATGAACCGTCATTCTTCAAATCCTTATCGTATATATCTTCAGGTCTGATGCCGACTGTTACCTGCCTGTCGGCATAATCTGCAAGTTTCCGGCAGTCATCAGCCAGAAGACGGATCTGAACATCACCGCTTGAAGAACTGAAACTCATTGATCCGCTGTCCGTTCCCCTGATTATCTTTCCATCCATAAAATTCATAGAAGGGCTGCCAATAAAACCAGCTACAAATTTGTTTGCCGGATAATTGTACAGGTTCAGAGGCGTATCGATCTGATTGACAATGCCGTCTTTCATGATCACTATCCTGTCACCCATTGTCATTGCTTCAGTCTGGTCGTGTGTAACATAGATCATTGTTGCTTCGAGCTGATGGTGCAGCTTTGATATTTCCGTGCGCATCTGCACCCTGAGTTTGGCATCCAGGTTGCTGAGCGGTTCGTCAAACAAAAACACTTTTGGTTTGCGCACGATTGCTCGGCCCACAGCAACGCGCTGTCTCTGTCCACCGGAGAGAGCTTTTGGTTTTCTGTCCAGATACTGTTCAATATCGAGTATCTTTGCTGCCTGAGTAACTCTTTCTTTGATCTCAGCTTTGTCAAATTTTCTCAGCTTAAGGCCAAACGCCATGTTTTCATATACCGTCATGTGGGGATACAAAGCATAGTTCTGGAATACCATTGCTATGTCCCTGTCCTTGGGATTAACGTCATTGACCATACGGCCATCGATGTACAGTTCACCCGAAGAAATTTCTTCAAGCCCGGCTATCATACGGAGTGTTGTGGATTTTCCACATCCGGAAGGACCCACCAGCACAACGAATTCTTTGTCCCTGATCTCAATATTGACATCCTTGGCCGCAATATTACCACCTTCATACACTTTGGTAACATTTTTCAGTACGACTTCTGCCATTTTTCTGCTCCATGGGAAGTATATTTTGGAAAGTATATTCCCGGGCCACTGTTATAAGGACCCGGGAGTTTTTTGTGTTGCCTAATAATTCTATTTACAAAGTAGTTCAGACTGTAGCGATCATTTAACTTCTGAGAACAATTCCGGAAATTCCCTGCCTGTAAGGCTCTCTGAAAGTGAGAGCAGCTTGTAGCCGGCCTTATCGGAAACAGATTTTATCATTTTTGTTTTATTATATGCTGCACCGATGAATTTGAGTATTTCACCTGTATCCGATATACTATGAGCCTCATGATCAACAGACTGCTTGACTGATTCAACTGTAAACAGCCAGTTAACAAGTTCTTCAAAGTTCTCTTTGCTGTAATACCATATACCATCGTACTGGTTTGCATTCAGGTATTCTTTTACATTGTCATTTTTCAGCAGTTCATACCAGAATAATGATTCTGATTCACCGAATGTACTGCGCGGAGCAACGGGAACGCTTGCAGCGTAGGATTTACTTCCGCCGGAAGTGTTTTCAACAGAAGAACTTGCAGCTGAAGATACTTTTTCATTAACGGACGTCTTTTCGGCAGGAATTTCTCCGTCATCAGAGGTCATTTCCTCTAGAGGAATAATTACGCCCTTCGGCTCAATATGCAGCGTATCCATATTCAGCACCCTTCTGAGGCCTTCAGATGTAAGTCCCGGAGTAAACTCAGTCAGAATCTTCATCAGTCTGATCTCATGATCAATATCGTAATCGCTGCGTCCGAGGCGTCTGAGGATCTTTCTGACGGGTATTTCCATAAGCAGCTGTTCAAACATTCCATTGTCCGAACCGGATTTCAGTTTTTCCACCGTATACAGCGCAAGCCAAAGTATAAACAGCAGTGAGTTCTCACGGTAATTTACTTCAGTAGTCAGAAGGAATGTCCTGTGTATTTCCTCTGTAGTAATACTGATATCCCCAGTTATCCGTCTTCTGTCGCGGAGAAGTTCTTCCTCAATTAAATTGTTTATTACGGCTACTGCGTTCAGACTCAGTCCAAAGTCGGTTGAAGCAATGCTGCGCTCATACTGAGACAAATCCATGAAGCCAGCAGTCTGCTCCAGGAAAGCCGAATACTTGACGGTCATAGCTTTCAGTATTTCCTCTCTGCCGGCAGTTGCTTTATCAAGAGGCACGAATTCCTTTTCAGATAATCTGATTTCTTGTTTGTCCGCTATAAAATAATCATTCAGCATTCCTGGCAGATCGGCTTCAAACAGATCTGTAAGAGCGTTGTGCAGCGGAGCAAATTTCAGTTCGGTGAAAGTACGGCGGATATCGGGAACACCTTTGCCGCCCAGGAAATTTTTCAGCATTTCGTACTGACCGCTCGTGTCATATATCTCTTCGAAATCCATGAATACCATGTACTTGAATGCATCAAGCTCGGCATACAGTCCGTACTGGTGAAAATCGCTGCCTGTGCGGATATACCAGAGATTAGTAATATGTTCGCGGTATATGTAATAGTGAGAGCCGTCGTTACGTATGTTCAGTGCACTGGCCAGGTTTGAATAATTCATTACTCTTTCATCACCGTTACCTGCCGGCATGGATTTTCCTGTGGAGAAATTTATATGCCCTGATGCATGTGCGAATTTATTATTATAGAGTACAATAGCACGGTCATTATTGTAGCCATTTGAATACGCAAATACATTCTCATTGACAGATCCGTTTGGATCGATAAAGTCATAGAGCCAGAAATTTTCTATCTGGCTGAACATATAGCGTTTATACATCAGCGGAAATATTTCTCTCTGATGACGCTCTATCAGCCACTGGTTAGGTTCCTCATTATAATAGGCGCGTCTGTATTCCATACCATACTTTTCCGTAAATCCCTGTACCTGTCCGTGTGCAAACATCGGAAGTCCAGGCAGAGTAACCAGCAGCACGCAGACACCGAAATATTTGTCATCAGTACCGAACTGTCTGATAGCTGTCTCTTCATCGGGATTGCTCATGAAGTTTACGTAGCGTTTTAGAATTTCCGGATTGAATTCCAGCGTATTGGAGATCAGATCGCGGTACTTCTGATTTTCCTCTTTCATCATCATGTGCATGAATGCGCTGTTATAAACCCGGTGCATACCGAGAGTGCGCACAAAATAGCCTTCCATGAGCCAGAATGCCTCTGCAAGCAGAAGTGTATCAGGCATTTCAGAGTTAATGCGGTCTACGACCTCGCGCCAGAATTCATTCGGAAAATACTCTGCGAACTGTTCGTCAGACATTGCGTAATCCGATCTGGAAGGAATATCGCCGCCCCTGCCCGGCTGCGGATACCACAGTCGCTGGAAGTGACGTTTGGCGAGCGTCATCGCAGCATCAAACCTAATTATTGACGTCTTCCGTGCCACATGGAATATAGTCTGTATTACGGCCTCACGCACCTCAGACTTAAGCATATCCAGCTGTGCAGTATCATTCCACGGCATATTTGTACCGTCATTGCCATGATATATGTATGTCACTGCACCGCTATGGTTGTCAATTCTCTGAAACACGACCGCAGCATCGCTTCTTAGCCAGTAGCCGTCTTCTATCCTTATCTGAACCGACGGATCTTCTGAGAGATCGGGACCGGTAAATTTGTAATTGGGAAATGGAGGGTATGGTGACTGAATGAAGTATTCCGGATGTTGGATTACCCATTTTGAAAAAATCCCCATATGGTTCGGCACCATATCGCTGGCCATCCGGATTCCTCTCTGCATTGCACGGGCCTTCAGATTCTCAAACGCCGGTTCACCGCCAAGATCAGCAGCAATTACATAGTCATAAAGTGAATAGGCAGAAGGAACTGCTTCCGGATTTCCGGTCAGCTGCTTAATTCTCTGCGAAGCATGGCTCCTTTCCCAAAGACCTATCAGCCACAGTCCGGTAAAATGGTAGCTGGCAATTATGTCGAGTTCCTCGTCGGGAATCTGATCGAGACGGTAAATAGGACGCCCGTATTTTTTTGACAGCTGATCGAGCCATACATAAACGTTCTTAGCCAGCAGTACTACCTGAGGCATCCAGTGTATATCAGGTGTAAACTTCTCAGGTTCTGCGAAATCCTTTGAACTGTCCAGGCCGTACTTATAACCTGACTTACCCAGCGAAAGGATATCAGCATCATCAACAATGCCTTTATATTTGGGTACTGTCGTAGGAGCTCCGCCTCCGAATCCGAAAGCTCCAAGCAGCGCGTCCTCTTTTATCAGATCCATTCCGCTCAGCAGCCGGGAGAGGTATTTGGTATCGAGTATTACATTCCATCGGTGCAGCACAAATTTCAGCTGCTCCTCCAGGTTATCCGGATGAGTGAGTATAGGAGACTTGAGCAGGTCAAATATGTGCTGGTTATCCGGTCCGTATGGCTTTTCCTTACGGAAAAATTCTTCCAGAGCAGACAGCAGCCCTGCGTATTCAGTATTGCTGTACAGGGGATCATCGCTGAATAGCTCCTGGAAAGGCTTGTTTGCAGGATTAAAATTGGCTATGTGCAGCAGCAGCAGCTCTTCGAGGGTAATTTCCATGTTGTTTCTCCCCCCGCTGCTGCCGGAGAGATATTCGTCAATGCCTGTGCGTCCTTTATATACTTCCACCGGAGGGAATTCCTGTACAAACCGGTAGAGAATCTTTCCGACATTATCTTTTCCAAGTATTCCGTTCATCGTATTTAATGCACGGCCGAACACGTCCGGGTTAAGTGTGTTTTCATACTGCCTCAGTATGAAGTGATAGATCTCGTCGAGCAGCCCCATCGCATTTACCTGGCCGGTCCTCACCTTAAGGTCTCTGCGGTCATTCATTTTCTGCGCAAATATCCTGACGGTGTGAAAATCGGCAAGTATCACGTTGCCGTTAAAGGAAAACAGGCGCTCATCGAAATCATATATATTCCGGGCCACTGCAGAAATGTGAAACTCAAATACACTGCAGAACTGCTGCTCAATAAAACCAGGCTCATTATCCGTCAAATCAGCACTACTCAAATCAGAATCATTCAACCTACCATATCGTATCACAGGCAACACGTTCACTCGCTCACTTCTCATGATACACATCCCGCTTCAAGTTGATAATTATTATTTGGAAACAGATACCTATAAATTTAATCAGAATTTTTTTAAGATACCATTATTATTGCAATTACTGCGGTTCTGCCAGGGATGAACGGATAATATAAATCGCGGAAAAGATGATTGAAGTCCAGGATTTTCTGTTGCTGAACAATGAGGCCGCAGAATAAAAACGGTAAGGCATGGGACTGAACATGGTCCGGGATCCGTTTTTCCGGATCCCGGATCAAAATTCATGATCTGCTATTTGATAAATGTCATTTTCCTGCTGATAATACTGTCGCCAGCCTTCAGCATATAGATGTAAATACCGCTCGATAACCCCGAGGCGTCGAACCTGGCGGTATAACTGCCGGATGGTTTCATTTCATCCACCAGTGTCCTGACGTGCTGTCCCAGTATATTATACACTTCGAGAGAAACACGCGAATCCCTGGCCAGAGAATAGGCTATGACAGTGGAGGGATTAAACGGATTCGGATAGTTCTGTTTCAGGTCAAATGATACTATATGGTTCTCGTTTTCCTCCACACTCGTCCAGACTGCAGGAGTAAATAATACCGCTTTTCCTGATGTCAGCAGGTTTGACGAGGGTACACCTTTACTGACCCACATCATAGCGAGCGTATCACACTGCTGAAGGCCGGATTTTAATTTGGCGATAGTATTCTTATGACTTATATTCAAGTACTGCATCTGAATGGTGTTCGAAGTCTTGTTGAGTATCAGCTGGAAAGTGTTATTTGTATCCTTCAGGGCCTCAAAAGAACCGAGGTTCTGCCAGGTAAGGATCAGTTTGTCATCCCTGTTCTCATAGAGTATCTTTCCGCCTCCGTAACCGTCATCCTTGTATAAGGAAAGATCCGCATAGGCAACTGCTATGGAATTGTTGAATACTGAAGCACCGTTGGGGAAGAATTCATCGTTGTATGCACCGATATAATTCGGAGACCCGGTATACCCCTTCAGTAAGGCGGTATTGAGCACTTTTTCGGAAAAACTCACCAATCCGTTAATGCCAACATAAAGACTGTCGAACCTGTGACCATAGAACTCAAATGGAAATCCTATCGGGATTGCTGTAGCTGCATAGCCGTCATCGAGTACGGCACCAAGTGCAGCAGGAGTCTTGACGACACCGCTCGAATTTATGTTTACCCAATTGGTAATTTCCTTGCCCGTCTTGGAAATATCTATCCAGTCGTACACCGCAGAGGCCACCGTATAGCCATCGGTTGAATTCAGTACTGTAGTTCTGAAACTCCAGATATCCGACCATTTTTCCGTGCCGCTTTCACAAATGCGCCAGAAGTATACTTTGTTCCGTTCAAGCTTTGAGAGCTGATACGTGGTCAGTGAAATATTATCAATATCATAGACCGGTTTGGCCATGTCGCCATTGACAGCGACCTGCAGATGGTATTTTATTCCGTCAGACAGTGAATTCCATTTGAGCAGTGGTGATTCGCTGATATCAGTACTGGCATTCAGAGGACTTGAAAGCTGGGGCACACGGTCAACCGTGCCCGGGACAAGGCTAATATTCAACACCCTGCTGCCCATGTCGGGCATTATTCTGGGCGTTCCTGATGCAGCAACTGTCTGCCCGGTAACGAGATCCTGCACATAGAAAGTATCTATGCGTCCGGCCATACCATCGGTTGAAATATCTTTGCACTCCAGGAACAGATTTACAGGCTGACCCGGTGTAAGACTGGAATAAAAATCGCTTATATCCAGGACCAGGTTATTGGCAGGTGTTGCAGGTTTTACGCTGCTCTTTACGAAAAAGCTGAAGCTTTTAACGTTTACAGGACTCGTACTCTGTCCTGTTCCAACCTTCAGCGATATCCTCGCCCTTGACGGGTGTGTAACTTTGACAAATGCTCTCAGTTTTGGAGCGTACCCGATACGGTCAGTAACAAAAGCAGCCATGCACTGTGTAAGTTCGCTGTTCATCACAGCCTTATACGAAATCCATCCATATCCTTTTTTGCCCCAGTACTGTCCCCACGAGTTGACTATTTTAAAGGCTCCGGGACCGTCAGAAGTCTGCAGACTGTCATCATAACCTATGATCGTCACAGCATGTCCGCCGCGTTGTTTTCCGCTCTTGTCAGCAACGGCGTACACATAGTTATGACTCTGAATATTATCAAAATTGCCCCATACGTATATACCCATTACAGCTACATTTCCTTCATACAGAAGCTTTTTAAGCTGAACGACGCCTGAAGGAATCTCTGTATTAATGAAATAGCCGCTGGATGTTCTGTAGTTTGTTGCATTTACAGCTGATTCTTCTGACGGGTAATTGGTAAAGTTATACTGATCGAACGGCATATCTGCTACGGTAGCACATCCCTGGCTTGCCAGAAGTGCAACGGCATTGGAAAATGAAGAACCGCTGTCCACTCCGCCATTAATCTGGTTATATATGAAGGCAGGACTGAATATGTGATCCAAACGGATTTTATCCCAGCCGCGCTCTCGTAATTCCTGGTATGTTTTTGCATAGTAGCCGAATGAAAACGCGACACAGGCACCCTGTACGCCCTGATTCCCTACTGCAGGCATATAACCGGAAAGATCAACGCTGGAGGGAAGAGATCCGATTTTCCCCATAGGTTTATATTCCTGAAAAACTGCCGACTTTCTCAGGTCTTCCATTATCAGACCGGTTCTGTGGATCTGCTCCTGAGCGAACGACTGCACTGCACATGAAACGCAGATCAAAACAGCCGTTAGAAATATTTTTTTACCTGAATACATCTTCTCCCCTATATATTTATTGCTGAAAATATCTCATTTCCTTTCAGGACTCTTCACTTTCGGTAAGACTGCTCTCAGGCATATTGCTCTCTCTCTCAGTCATGCCGCCACGGTTATCATCCTGCTTAAGCAAAAGCCACGTCAGTCCCAACCCTATCAGGCCACCGATAACATCAGCCAAAAAGTCCCCGAATTCACACGAACGGCCTGGAATGAATATCTGATGGATTTCATCTATCATTCCGTAAAAAGCAATTGTCAAAAATGCATATAAATGAGGCCTTTTTCTGAGTCCCTCGAATTTGCCCTGAAAGCGGTACGTCAGGACCAATAAGCATGTCAGACCGAAATATGCCCCAAAGTGTTCGAATTTATCATTTATGCCGACAGATGGCATGCTTGCAGTCGGAAGACTTGTAGCAAATATAAGCAGCAACCAGTACAGTGTCAGTGGTATGTATATAAAAAAGATCCTTTTTTTCTCAATCAGTTCCAGTATATTTTTTATTTTCATGTGGTATTCTCTGCCTGCTCCGTATAATAAAACTCTTAGAATATTAAATAATTTAGTACAGTAAGTAATAAAGATAACATTTTTATAAACCAAAATCGCGTGCTTTTACGATTGTGCGGCCGAAGTTCTTTATTATTGAACCTGCAGTTACCGAATAAACAGATTTTTTCTGTGCCAGAGAATCTGCGCTGAGGCTGTGGAAATACACTGCAGAAACCACTGATTCTTCGATAGCCTGAACTATATCTGCGTGTTCCGAGCTAATGGCTTGTGAAACAAATCCGGCAATTATACCCGTAAGCGCGTCTCCGGTTCCGAATTTTGCCATCCCCGGGTTTCCTGTACTGTTGATAAAAGATTTGCCTGAAGGTGAAAAAATAATTGTAGGTGCTCCTTTCAGCACCAGAAATGCTCCGGTTTTTCTGCAGAAAGCCCCGCCGTGATCCAATATGTTCTTCTGTATATCCTCTTTTGGAATTCCGGTTAACTGAGAAAATTCTCCCATATGGGGTGTCAGTATTTTATTTGTCAGTTTGAACTTCTCATACTCCCCTTCTCCAAGTGCATACAGTGCATCTGCGTCAATAACCGCCGTCCTTCCTTCGGCCCCAGCAATCAGTTCACGTACTGCCTGAATGGTTGAGGGATTTCTTCCAAGTCCGGGTCCTGCCACCATCACATCAGACCAGAGCATCCTTTTGCGGATATTATCCAGAGATTTTTCTGTCAGATATCCCGTTTTTGTATGCTCCAATTTGGTAACTGAAGTATCATCAGATATGTTGTCATACGGCTCAACGATTACCTCAGTAAGGCGTGCAGCTATTTTCCACGAAACTTCGTCTGGTATGCCGAGAATAACCGATCCTGCTCCGGAGTATAGTGCTCCTCGTGCTGTCAGCACGGCAGCTCCCGGGAGCTTATCCGATCCTGCCACAATATATACCCGGCCGCTGCTATACTTATGAACGTCTTTTTTTCTGACGGGCAGTCCGTTCAGGGCATCTTTTAATTCCACCAGAAATGTATCTGAAGAAATTGTGTCAAAGTAAGCTTTCCCAACCCCTATAAATCCCTTCCTTATCATACCTGCATACATTGGGCCCTGTCCCACAAACAGACCGCACTTCAATTCTGCTAATGTAACCGTAAGGTCAGCCTTAAATGCCTCCGCAGCAAATCCGGTATCCGCATCGACTCCGGAAGGTATATCCACCGATGCCTTTGCTGACCCGATTCTGTTGAGTCCCCTTATCAGTGATGCATATGGTTCCCTGAGCGGTCCTTTCAATCCAGTGCCCAGTATGGCATCAATTATAAGATATGCATTCTCCAACACATCCAGATCCTCTGAAGACTCATACTGTTTAAGTATGAAGCCATACCCGGATTTCTTTAAGTTACTGAGTATATTATAGTTAGCGAGTGCGTCATCAGATAATTCTTCAGGCGGGGCCACATAAACAACAGCAACATTGCATCCTGAGAGTATAAAGTGACGTGCCAGTGCAAATCCGTCACCGGCATTGTTTCCTTTTCCGCATACAATGCCGATAAGATTCTGAGTGCCGGGGATCTGGAAAAAATTCCGGATTTCGTTAAAAACAGAAGCAGAGGCGTTTTCCATCAGCATAGCCGAAGGAATCCCCAGTTCAGTAATTGCGTGACTGTCGGCATTTTTTATCTGACCGGCAGAAAAAAGAGGTATCATATTCCGAACTCAATTCGTTTATATGCGCTGATTCCAATATATGCGCTTATTCCAACACTTAGGGCAGGAAAAATAAATTACTTCAGAAAACCACTAATAAGATCCAGTAATGAACCCGGGAACAGTCCCAGGAAAAGCACCGCAATAGCAGAGATAACAGCAGCACTCATACCAGAAAATTCCTGTTTTGCTTCTGCTGAACCGACAGTATCACGGAAGTACATAAGTACAATAATTCTTATGTAGAAGTAGACACTGATTGCGCTGGATAAAACTCCAAGTATCGCCAGCCAGAGCATGCCCGATCTGAGAGCTGAAATAAATATGTAGTATTTGCCGAAGAATCCGGCGAAAGGCGGAAGGCCGGACAATGCAAACATAAACAAAGCCATCAGTGCCGAAAGGAACGGATATTTCGAAGCAAGACCTGAATAATCTTCTATTCCCAGATTCCCTTCGTTTTCAGACTCAATCAGTGAAATTACTGCAAATGCTCCGAGATTCATGAATGCATATGCCGCAAGATAGTATAATATTCCGGCAATCCCCTCCTGATTGCCCGCAGCAAGACCGATAATCATGTATCCTGCGTGTGCAATGGATGAATACGCCAGCATCCTTTTTATGTTACTCTGTTTAATGGCAACTATGCTGCCGTAGAGCATTGAGAGTACCGCTATTACTGAAAAATACGGCATGAATATCCCTGCATTTCCTGAAAATACAACGGACCCGGTTATGATAAGTAAAACAGAAAATGCTGCTGCTTTTCCGGCAGTGGACATAAATGCAGTAACCGTGGTGGCAGCTCCCTGATAAACATCCGGGACCCACTGGTGAAACGGAAATGCCGCAATCTTAAAGGAAAACCCTACCAGCATCAGCAGTGTACCCGTAATAAATATCTTATTGCTCTTAAGAATGCTGAAGTTTGCAGTAATTACATCTATCTGTGTAGTCTGGCTGCTGCCATAAATCAGGGCAATACCATATACTATAAACCCGGTTGCAAATGAACCGAGCAGAAAATACTTCAGAGCAGCTTCATTCGCAGTGGACCTCTTGCGGTTGAGTCCCGCCATGACATAAAAGCAGATGGACATGAGCTCTAGTCCCATAAAAACGATAAACAAATCCTTTGCAGATGCCATAACAGACATACCGAGAACGGCAGAACTCATTAAAATGTAGTACTCGCCAAAATGACAACCGTATTTCTTTATATATTCAGCAGAACTCAGATTAACAATAAAAGCCGAAATGTTGAACAGAATTATCAGCAAAGCAGTAATCCCGCCAGTGGATACCATGCCACCGAAGTATGTACCGGTATTGTTCATCCCCAGTGCCGCCGCAGTTGCAGTAGTCAGATACAAAGCGGCAGATAACCAGGGCAGTATTTTTTTACCGCCGGAAGTGAATATCTCGAGAATTACAGAAAAGAATACACCCAGACCCAGCAGGATCAGAGGCAGTATATAGTAATATTCTTCAAAATTTCTAGGCATATTTACTCTTTATAAAAGTTCAATTGTTCTCAAAATTAGGGCTATATTTTACTTTAAGTGATACCGGATATGCTTTAATAACAACAAGTTATTAAACCGCTGCACCAAAAGCTATTTTTCAATCTCTACCTGATTAAAACTGGTCACTTGCTGTACAATACCTCTGACCGACTTTTCAGTCAGCTTCAGGAATGTTCCGGGATAAATCCCAATCCAGACTATAAAAACGAATACAGGTATCAGTACGGCTATTTCACGTTTGCTCAGATCCTTAAGGGAATTTAGAGAAGAATGCCGGACTTCGCCAAATACTACACGCTGATACATCCAGAGCAGATAAACCGCGGCAAATATAACACCTGTGGCAGCAAATATAGTGAACCACCAGCTGTTAAGTACCGGTGATTTGAATGCTCCCAGCAATATCAGAAATTCTCCCACAAATCCGTTGAGTCCCGGCAATCCCATAGAGGACAGCACTGCAATCATAAGGAATGTAGAATAAACCGGTATTATCCTGGCAATACCGCCGTAATCTGCAATCTGTCTGGTATGCGTTCTGTCGTAGATCATACCCACCAGGAGGAACAGTGCCCCTGTAGATAGACCATGGTTTATCATCTGTATCACACTTCCCTGTACTGCTTCGGTGGTCATGGAAAAGATACCCAGTACTACAAATCCCAGGTGAGAAACCGACGAATAAGCCACAAGCTTCTTCATATCCTTCTGTACCATGGACACCAGAGCACCGTAAATGATGCCTATTACCGCAAGTGTACCGATAAGCGGAGCATAATGCATTGCCGACTGTGGAAAAAGCGGCAGACAGAATCTCAGCATGCCATAGGTTCCCATTTTAAGCAGAACACCTGCAAGTATCACACTGCCGGCGGTGGGAGCCTGCACGTGGGCATCAGGCAGCCAGGTATGCAGTGGGAAAAGCGGCACCTTTATGGCAAAACTTACCATAAATGCAAAAAACATAAATGCCTGTATCTGCCGAGGCAGTCCGGGTGCAACTTTGTACAGCTCCAGCAGGTTTGTTGTAAATGACCCGGTGTACCACGAAGCATACACTCCCAGCCATATTATGGCCACCAGCATGAGCAGACTGCCAGCCATTGTATAAATGAAGAACTTGACTGAAGCATAAATCCTCTGCTCCCCGCCCCATAGACCGATTATAAAATACATCGGGATGAGCATTGCTTCCCAGAAGACATAAAACAGGAACATATCCAGTGAAATAAACACACCGATCATGCCTACTTCAAGCAGCAGCATGAAAAAGTTGAACTCCTTTACTTTTTTACCGATATTCTTCCAGCTGGAAAGCAGCGTAAGCGGAGTGATAAACGTCGTCAGCAGCAGCAGCAGAAGCGATATACCGTCGATGCCGATATGATAGCTGATTCCTATACGCGATATCCAGGGATAATCGGTTACAAATTGGAATCCGGTCCGGGTTGCGTCATACTGCATATAAATTATCAGACAGACAATAAATGCAGCAGCCGAGACTGCAATGCCGGTTATCCTTATCAGCTTCACATTGTCTTTTTTCAACGGAAGCACTAAAAGGCTGCCTAAAAGCGGAATCAGTAATAATACCGATAAGAGTATGTTGTTTTCCATAGAGGTTATATATTAAAAATTATCCAGAATAACGACGCCACTATTCCAAACATAATACACAGAGCGTAGAACTGTGTAGAGCCTGTCTGCAGGAATCTGAAATAAGAAGCTGTTTTCTCAATTATGCGTGCTGTTCCGTTGACAGCTCCGTCTATTATTTTATTATCAGTGATTTTCCATAGCAATGATTCGGATACTTTCTGCACAGGCTGAACTATAGTTGCTTCATAAGCCTCATCAACCCAATATTTATTAAGCAGTAACCTGTATATACCTGAAAATATTGTCGAGGTCTTTTCTGCAACTTGCTTTCTTTTAAGGTAGATATTATATGCCAGAATTATAGAACCTATCGCTGCAAGAGATGACACCGTCATAAGTGTAATTTCTTCCATATGCGAATGTGCACTGTAAAATTCCAGCTTCCTTTCAGCGCTCCTGAAAACGGGACTCAGCCAGCTGCCGAGCATATTGCCTTCTTCTCCGGCAAATACCGCCGGCAATCCCACATATCCGCCAATTACAGACAATACGGCCAGTATTATCAGCGGAATTGTCATTACTGCCGGTGATTCATGGGGATGCTTATCGTGACCGAATCTTTCCTTACCCATAAATGTGAGCGTAAAAAGCCTGAACATGTAGAATGCGGTCATAAGTGCCGTCAGAACACCCAGCCCCCACATTACTAAAGAACCGTGAGCATACGAATACCAAAGAATCTCATCCTTGCTGAAGAACCCTGAAAGTCCCGGAACACCCGAAATTGCCAGAGCCGCAATAAGAAAAGTAGCATATGTCTTAGGCATATACTTTTTGAGTCCGCCGTAATTCTGAATATTCTGTTCTTCGTGCATAGCATGAATTACAGAACCGGCACCCAGGAATAGCAGCGCTTTGAAGAAAGCGTGTGTCATCACATGAAAAATTCCGGCAGTAAATGCTCCCACTCCCATTGCCAGGAACATGTAGCCCAGCTGACTGACGGTAGAATAGGCCAGCACTTTCTTAATATCGTTTTGTACCAGCCCAACCGTTGCTGCAAAAAACGCCGTGAGCAGTCCTACAACAGCCACGATATTCATTACCACCGGAGCAGATACAAACAGTATGGAACAGCGTGCCACCATATATACGCCGGCGGTAACCATAGTAGCTGCATGTATAAGCGCTGACACCGGAGTAGGGCCCGCCATGGCGTCAGGCAGCCATACGAACAGGGGGATCTGAGCAGATTTGCCCGTGGCACCGATGAACAGGAACAGCGCTATGAATGTAAAAGTAGTTTCAGAGACCGGGAACAGTTCAGCCTTAGAAAACACTTCATGAAAGTTCAGACTGTCAAACGTCAGGTAGATAAGAAACATTCCCAGCAGAAAACCAAAGTCGCCTATACGGTTTACGACGAAGGCTTTTTTGGCAGCCTGACTAGTAGTGCCTTTTTCAAATTTCCTGTCATACCAGAAACCGATAAGCAGGTAAGAACAAAGACCGACTCCCTCCCAGCCCAGGAACAGTACCAGGAAATTATCGCCCAGCACAAGGTTCATCATTGCGAAGATAAACAGGTTGAGGTAGGCAAAGAACCTCCAAAATGCTTTATCCCCGTGCATGTAACCTATTGAATATACGTGGATTAAGAACCCGACACCCGTTACAATAAGCGACATTACGAGTGAAAGCTGATCTACCAGGTATGCGGCCTTTACACTTAGCCCCCCGGTGTTCATCCAGTCGAACAATGCAACCGTTGTACTTCTGCTGTCTGCAGGCATGGCGAGTGTTTCAAAGAAAGCCATCAGCGTAACGAGAAATGACAGTCCGACAGCACTGCTGCCTATCAGTCCAATGACTTTCTCATTTTTGATTTTTCTGCCGAACAATCCGTTTATCAGAAATCCGATCAACGGGAACATTACTGTCAGATAAATATATTTAGTCATCAATTACCACTTAAATATGTTTATTTCATCAATATTGACTGTTAATTTATTCCTGAAGACTGAGATTATTATCGCAAGTCCCACCGCAGCTTCTGCTGCTGCCACGGTCATCACAAAAAACACAAATATCTGCCCTACCGCATTTCCCATATACGATGAAAATGTCACCAGCGAAAGATTGGCAGCATTCAGCATCAGCTCGATGCACATAAAAACAACGATTGCATTTTTTCTGATGAGCACACCCGTAACGCCTGTAATAAACATAAAGGCGCTAAGTATCAGATAATATTCGATTGGAATAGCGTTCATTTTACCGATCCGTAATGGTTGTCCGAGCCATAATTTTATTTATTCAAATTTCTTTTTTGCAAGCACCAATGCTCCTATAGTTGCAGCAAGGAGCAGGAATCCAGATATTTCAAAAGGAATAATATAATGCACATACAGTTCGTTTCCGATGTGTTCAATAGTACCGACTGACAGACTGTCAGGCCGGACAGCTGAAGATGATTTTCCGGCTGATATCATGATAATGTAAGCTAGCTGCAAAAATACTACTGCTGCCACCGCTATGGCCAGAATTTTAACTGCCCTGCGTGTTGAAAGAATGCTTTCCTCAGACTTGAAATTCAGCAGCATGAGTACGAAAAGGAATAACACCATAATGGCACCCGTATAAACAATCACCTGCGCTACGGATATGAACTGGGCATTCAGCAGCAGATACAATCCTGCAAGGGAGAAAAAATTTATTATGAGAAATATGGCACTCATGAGAGGGTTTGCTCTGGTGATCATTATCACTGCAGACACAGCAGCTACGAGAGAAAACAGAAAAAACAGTATTGTTTCAATTGGCATCTTTGGGATACTCGTATTGTATGAAAAATTCTGATTGTTTTTATGTCAAACTGACAGATGCACTATAAAAAATATCTGGTTAAATCCGTGCCACCAAGGGGAGCATGCTCCCGCTGGTGGCACGTAAAACTAAAAAATTAAGGGGTATTCCTGTAAATCATTCTGGGGAAAGGAATTGTCTCCCTGATATGCTCCAAGCCGCATATCCATGCCACCGTACGCTCGATGCCAAGACCAAATCCTGAATGTGGCACGGAGCCAAATCTTCTGAGGTCCAGGTACCATTCAAAGGCTTCCTGCGGCAGGTTATGCTGTTTGATCCTCTGCAGGAGCAGTTCCAGATCATCTTCTCTCTGGCTGCCACCGATTATCTCGCCATAACCTTCGGGAGCAAGCACATCAACTGCAAGGGCGAACTGAGGCTTCTCAGGATCGCGCTTCATATAAAATGCTTTTACTTCAGCCGGGTATCTGTGTACCATCACCGGTCTGTCGAATTCCGAAGATATAACAGTTTCATCGGTACCGCCCAGATCATTTCCATATTCAAAAGGAATCTCGTGTTTCTTCAGTATCTCTACGGCTTCATCATACGAAATCCTGGGGAAAGGTCTTTTCACGTTTTCCAGCTTTGTTGTATCCCGCTCGAGTATCTTCAGATCCTCTGCCCTGTCGCGCAGTACTGTCTGAACGATGTACTCCAGAAATTCCTCGGCCAGGTCCATATTGTCATCCAGATCGTTAAAGGCAACCTCCGGTTCTACCATCCAGAATTCCGTGAGATGCCTTCTTGTCTTGGATTTTTCGGCCCGGAAAGTCGGTCCGAATGAATATACTTTTCCTAATGCCATAGCACCGGCTTCGGCATACAGCTGTCCTGACTGGGTGAGGTATGCCTTGCCCAGGTCAAAATAGTCAGTTGCAAATAGTGTAGAAGTACCCTCACATGCAGATGGTGTGAGTATGGGGGCATCCATAAGTGTAAATCCCCTGTCATCAAAGAAATCCCTGACCGCTTTAATAATGCGGTGCCTTATTCTAAGAATGGCAGCCTGCCTGTTTGATCTCAGCCACAGATGACGGTGGTCAATCAGGAATTCTATTCCGTGATCCTTGGGAGTAATGGGATAGTCGAGCGATTCCGAAATAACCTTCAGATCGACGACATCCATTTCGAAACCGCCTGGTGCACGGCTTTCGGATTTGATCTTGCCCGTAATCTCAAGCGAGGATTCCTGACCGATACGGTCGGCCGCTGCGAACACCTCTTCTGAAACAGCACCCTTGAAAACTACGCACTGAAGCAGACCTGTTCCATCTCTGAGTATCACAAATTTCACTTTTCCGCTGGATCTTTTGTTGTATAGCCAGCCCCGCAACGTAATTGTCTGGTCGACATACGCTGCCAGATCTTTTATGCTTATTTTCTGCATTTTGTTACACTTCCAGATATTATTATGCAATTTCCGTTAAGTAATTTTAATTTTCAAATATAAACAGATGCGGTTTCAAAAGCAAAAGGACTCCGAGGATTTTAAACGCGGGCAGGTTGTAAAATGTTGAGATTCCATGCAGTATGCGGTGGAATAATACTGCGGTAATGCGTGTTTATCAGGTATTCTGGTCGGACAGTGCCTCTGTTGAGAGATTATTCCGGATAAGCAGACCTTCTCTCAGCGAAAACGCAGAAACGGTTAATGAGGGGACCCCGAGCATCCGGACAATTGCATCCAGAATAAACAGTCCTGCCGGAAAAATATCCGCTCTTTTTGCCTCCAGTCCCGTAATAGTTTTTCGTTCTTCGGCACTCCGGAAGTTAATCATAGCCTTTGCAATGTCCGATATTTCACCGGCCGGTATAGTATAATCATTCAATGGTTCCGTCAGAGGATCAGATTGTACCGGTGTTGTGGAAATCTCCCCCCCTTCAGAATATTTATGTATCATGGCAGCTGACATTACTGTGCCCGAGGTTCCCGCAGATATTTCAAAACCAGTGCGTTTTATAGTTTCCAGGAATGGTTCCAGTTCATTTTTAACAGTCCGGCAGCACTGATCGGCTGAATCATCTGTTAGAATATAGTCCGGAAAGAAACGTTCAGTCAGTCGAACTGCGCCAAGTTTCAGGCTTTCAGAGAACAAAATTCGGCCATTTTTCCCGATAATGAGCTCTGTACTGCCGCCGCCTATATCTATGCAGAGACATTGTCTGTCTGCAGCCCATGGCAGCGCTGCCATTACACCGGAGTAGATAAATCCGGCTTCCTGATGCCCCGATATAATTTCAGTCCGTATGCCAGTTTCAGCATATAAATCCCGCACAAATTCGGCGGCATTAGCCGATTCCCGCACAGCACTTGTGGCAACGATCTTGAGCGGTGCACCATATGATCCGGCAACCTGTAAAAACCGGTTTATTATTCCGGCAGTTTTGAGAGTAAACTCGCTGCTTATGATCTTTTTTTCATTTTGGGGGGCAAAACCGATCCTGAGGATTTCTTTTTCCTGGTGTACCACGCGAAGGCTGCGGCCGCTGATTTCGGCTACAATAAGGTGTATCGAGTTGCTGCCTATATCTGCAGATGCTGCGTAACGGCTATGCATTGCCTGCCATTTTCAGTTTGTCACCGGCGAGTCTGAGGCAGGCGTTATAGACTTCCTCTACCTGTATTTCTCCTATAATTTCGGATTTCCAGATGAACTCTTTTTTCTCACCGACCGGAGCCCAGTTGTAAGGATTGGTAGGCCCGAATATAGAGACCTGCGGAGTGCTGGTAGCACCCGCAACGTGCATTATTCCGGTATCATTTGTAATAAAAAGATCCGAGACGGCAATAAGTGCCGCAACCTGAGGGATACTCCTGTCACGGAATACCGGCAGTCTGGTTCTCCCGAGCCGCTGCTGCAGATATTCGAGTTCATTATCATCAGCAGTGCTGCCGGTAAGATAAAAAACGGGATTGAATGATGACTTCAGTCTTTCTATCAGCTCGGCATATTTATCCAGAGGCCAGCGGTTGGGCGGCTTTCCGGCACCAATGTGCAGACCGATTATCCGCTGTTGTCTGGCGGGCTTAATTTCTTCCTTAATGAATCTTGCTGCAGCTGCGTGGTCGGTTTTGTCAAAGCTTATCAGCGAAGAATAATCATTGGTGAAGATGCCGAAGGGGCGCAGCATTTCCAGACAGAAATCAGAGACATTCTGGTCAGGATGAATCCTCCAGTCCATCACCACCGGCCTGTCGAAAAATGAAGCGTATTCATTTTTAACGCCGTTTAGTTCACCAATACCAATTCTCGTACGGGATTTCGATATACGCGCCAGAAGATTACTGGTAAAGGATATGGACACGGTAACCGGAACAAACACCGCATCATACTGCTTTCTCAGAAGACGCAGCAGCGAAAAAAAGTACAGGGGGTTAAACAGCTTTTTTTTATTATAAACGAATACCCTGTCTATAAGCCGGTTCTTGGTTACCGCGGGATAATTTGCAGGACTGACAATAAGAGTGATCGCGGCACGCGGGAACTTCTCCTTCAGTGCGCGGAAAAATGAAACAGTCGCGAGCATATCTCCCAACTGGTTATGCTGACGGATTATAAGAATTTTCTTCAGCTTCCCGAGACTTCTGCTCTTGTTCTCTTTAACCGATAAGAAGCGGGTAAATAATTCTGGTAATAATTTGCCGGAGGCCATATTCATTCAGACGTCTTTTTTTCTTTTATTTCTTCGAAATGGGCATCGACTATATCCTTATCCTCAATCACGTATTTTTTTTCATCCTTGGATGCAGAGGGTTGGGAATCATTGTGACTTTCATATCTTCCGGATGCGGAAGAAGAAGACATTGCAGAACGCAGATATCTGCTGATTATCTTGTAGATGAAGTATACAATCAGTATTAGAAATATTAGTTTCAAATATTTTTCCTCAAACTTTATTATATGTGTCAAAAACCAGACCGAACAACTCTTCAAAATCATCATTGTTACCGACAAAATCAATGTCAGAAGTCTGGACTGTCAGAAGCGGTGTGGTACTGTACTTAAAGAAGTAGTCGTCGTATGCATGCACCAGCTGAGTAATATACTCCGGATCTATATCCTTCTCCATTTCCCTGCCGCGCTTCTTAATATTAAACAGCAGCCGGTCAATAGAAGGTTTCAGATAGACAACCAGGTCCGGTTTGCGCAGGTTTTTCTGCAGCAGCGGGAACATAGAGTCGTAGAGCTTCAGTTCTTCACCGTCCAGATTTATAAGTGCAAATATACGGTCTTTTTCAAATATATAGTCAGAGACCAGAAATTCACTGAACAGGTTTTCCTGAAACAGGTTTTCGAGCTGTTTGTATCTGTTAACCAGAAAGAACAGCTGTGTCTGAAATGCATACCTTTTCCTGTCGCCGTAGAATTTGCCCAGGAACGGGTTTTCCTCGAATTTTTCGCAGATCATATTGGCTTTGAGTCTTTCAGCAAGTTTACAGGCCAGGGTGGTTTTTCCGGCACCTATGACACCTTCGATTGCAATATAACTAACACTGCCAGGATCAGATTTTCTACCCTCCACTCCCCTGAAACTATACTCCATCAATATTTTCTCCGCTGCGGTCAGAAAGCGCAGTTTTGTGTGTTGCAAATATCAGTTTTTCAATTTTTCCGGTCTCAATATCCGCGATCCTGACGCCTTCGCCGGGGTGAACAAATTCTCCGGATATCTCTTTCAGCGGGATCAGCACAAAATCCCGCAGCAGCACTTCTTTGTGAGGTACTGTAAGTCTGACGTCGCTGTATGTGACATCGTTATAGAACAGCAGATCTATATCAATTTCCCTGGGTCCCCAGCGCGGTCCTTCGTGTCTGCCGATCCTGACTTCCAGGTCTTTTATCCATTTGTGCAGCTCGAACAGATCGCGTCTGGTTGCAATCATAACCACTGCGTTCAGAAAATTATCCTGTTCCTTCAGACCGTACGGTTCAGATTCATATACTGATGAAACCTTCACAATCCTGGTATACGGATCTTCCTCAAGCATTTGCACGGCTGTCTTCAGGAACATCAGCCGGTTTCCGGTATTAGCGCCAAGTCCGAGAAATATATTCCCGGTAAACTCTTCATTCATTTTCCATCCCGTTCAGTTCGCTGCGGTCAATGCTGACGACAGCTTCCACATGATCAATTTTCCCGTCGATCGGGACACTAAATTTTCTGACAGTCACAGATACTCTCTCCAGCCGTTCATAGCGCTGCAAGAGGTCGAGCGCAATGCGCATTGCCAGAGTTTCTATCAGGTTGTAACTGTGTCCGGTTACGTGTCTGCTGATATCCGAGTATACCATGGAGTAATCCAGTGTATCTTCGATATTGTCACCGGAGGATGCTTTCAGAAAACTGGTAAAAAGTTCGGTATCCACTTCATACCTTCCGCCCAGCTTCTTCTCTTCCTCCAGCACACCATGATATGCATAAAAGGCCGCATTCTTAATTACCAGTTTATTCAGCATTGCAGTGACCGCTTTGTAAGTCCCGAATATATTTTTTCAGAATTTTTAGTTAAGGTTATTTTCCAGCCGCAGGGTTATCTGCAAGTGCAATTGCACCGAGAAGTCTTCCGGAATTCTGTCCGTCACGCCTGTATGAATGCAGAAGATCTTTCATCTCGAAGGTACAGAGTGCTGACATTTGTACATGAGCTTCGGGTATTCCCCAGCCCGTAAGCATGTCATAGTTTGCACGCTTTACGTCCAGCAGGTATTTAGTATGCGTTTTTCTGGTATATTTTTCGTCGAACATACCGGCCACATCTGCATCCACTTCATAATTATCCTGCGAAATAGCCGGCCCGATGTATGCGAAAATATCTTCAGGAGAAGAGTTGTAATCCTGCGAGAGTCTTTCCAGTGTCTTTTCTACAATTCTTTTCTGTGTACCTCTCCAGCCCGAATGAATGCCGGCAACTACTCTGTTCTTTCTGTCATAAATGAATACCGGTGTACAGTCGGCAATGGAAACCGCCAGCGCAAGACCCGGGCAGCAGGTTATCATAGCATCGCTTTCGCCGCAGTTCCCTGGTTTGTCGACAACGGTAACAATATCGCTGTGTACCTGTTTCTGAAAGACAATGTCCTTCAGGTGCAGCTCGGCGAAGAACAGCTTATGATTCCGATGCACCTTCTTCTCGTCGTCACCCACGGAAAAGGACATGTTGAAATAAAAAGGAGCTCTTGCGTGGCTGTGTTTTTTAGTACTGACTCCCAGAATAACTCCGGGGAGACCGGTAAAGAGCGAGCTTTTAATTATTATCATTTTATTATGCGTATAATGGATAAAAACGACACTCAAAATATAAAGAAATTTTACCGGCCATAAAAATATTATTCAACCGATTTAAGGCTCTCTTCCAGGTCCAGCAGCAGATCGTCGCTGTTCTCAAGACCTATTGCCAGACGGATACCGCCGGGATCTATACCATAGTTTTTCAATTCTTCAGGCGGTATCACCGAGTGAGTCATGGATGCCGGGTGTTCAATTAGTGTTCTGGTATGTCCCAGGCTTACTGCCAGAGTCATTGTATAGGCGTTGTCTGCCACAAAGTTCATGTATCTGCGTCCCTTTTCTTTGCTGTCCTCTTCATTATTTCCGCGCAGCGTGAAATAAATAAGACTGCCGGGAGCGAAATTACCGTTGAAATCAATCATCTGCTTTCTGGCAATATCAAAGTGGACAAATCCGGGAAGTCCGGGATAATTCACAAAACTTATTTTCGGGTGAGTATTCAGGTACTCAGCTATCCTCTGCGCCGATTTAATCTGCTGTTTCTGCCTGACCGGCAGAGTCGGCAGTCCGTAAGTCAGAATGGACCAGGCGCTTTTGGAATTCAGCACACCGCCGAAATCCTTTCTGTAGAGCAGGAACATGTCCCTGAATTCTTTGGGTCCGATTACCGCACCGCCCATGTCAGTACCAAAGCCGCCTATACCTTTTGTAAGTGAGTGCACTACAAAATCTGCACCGAGTTGTATAGGCCGCTGACAGTATGGAGTTGCGAATGTATTGTCGACGGCTGTCCTGATTTTTTCATTCTCTTCGCGTGTGCGGTTTATATCGGCGACAATTTCTGATATCCTGGCTATATCAATGATCTGCAGGTTAGGATTGCACGGCGTTTCAAAGTATACTACCCTGGTCTTTTCTGTAATCAGCTCGTATAATGCTGAGGCATCCGTCAGATCGGCAAACTTCACTCCGATATTGTATCTGGGGTACCAGTTTTTAAGCAGCGAAAGCGTGCAGCCGTATAATGTGTTGTGTACAATGATTTCATCACCCGAACGCGTTAGGACTCCCAAAAGTGCAGAAATGGCCCCCATGCCGGTCGCAAATGTAACGGCCATTTCACCGTTTTCCACATATGCCAGGTTCTCTTCAAGAAGATCTTTATTGGGCTCGCCCAGCCGGTCATAGATATAAATGGGGGTTTCGTCCTCCCTCATGCCGGGAGTATTGGCAAAACTGATAAAGCCCTGTGCGCCGCGTTCAACCGAATCAAGTCTGAAGGTCGTGGATGATGAGAGCGGAGAGATGACATGATGCGAATAATCCCATTTGGCGCTGATATTCTTGCCATAGATCAGGTGGGTATCCATGGAATATTTGCCGGAATCGGTATTGCTTTCTTCCGGTTTCCGTTTTTTTTCAGTCTTACCCGTAGATTCTTTTGATGCAGACATAACTACCTCAATTATTATTTTTACAATAATTTAAGTATAATATCCACAATTTCAACCGACATAATCAGTCAAAATCCGGTCATGCCAAAATTCAATCAGTCAAAGCTGTATCCGCGCAGAAATTCCTCCACGTTCAGGCGCTTGCGGCCTTCGAGCTGCAGTTGCATAGGTCTTATCGCGCCACTGTTGCAGCCGATGAGCAGCTGTGTCCCTGACTGCCTTATAGCACCCGGCTCCATGGTAACCGAGTTGTCGACTTCTGAACGGTATATTTTTATCTGTTTTCCGTTGTGGTAGAAAAAAGCTCCCGGATAGGGTGAAAGTCCGCGGATCAGGTTATGTATATCCTCAGCGCTTCTGTTCCAGCTGATATGACAGATCTCCTTGTTTATCTTGGGAGCGGCAGATGCAATGCTGTCATCCTGGGTACTCAGTTCTATACTGCCCGATGAAATCATACCGACGGTTTTAATCACTACAGAAGCTCCCAGCACGGCGAGCTTGTCATGGAGCGTACCGAAATCATCACTGTCTTCTATTCTGATTTTTTCTGATGTGATAATATTTCCGGTATCCACCTTATCCTGCAGGAAAAATGTAGTGACACCGGTTTCCCGTTCACCGTTTATTAGTGCCCACTGTATCGGAGCAGCTCCCCTGTACTTTGGCAGCAACGATCCGTGCAGATTGAACGATCCCATGGGGGGAATGGAAAAGACTTCTCTTGGCAGTATTCTGAAAGCTACAATGACAAACAGATCCGGCTGCAGGGCTCTCAGAGAATCTATGAATCCGGGATCTTTCATTGAATCCGGCTGCAGGACGGGCAGCTGGTGTTCCATGGCAAATTCCTTTACTGCTGTATATGTTACTCTCTGTCCCCTGCCGCGCTGTTTGTCGGGAGTGGTAACGACTGCCATTATTTCATGTCCGGATTTCATCAGTGCATCCAAAGAAGCGACTGCAAAATCAGGCGTACCCATAAATACAATTTTCATGAAATTTCTTTCCTTCAGTACTGATTTATTTATCTGCTATTGGATAATCGGCATCGAACTTTCTTAGTCTGATCTTCTCCAGATCTTTCTTCAGCTGTTTCTTTATTGCCTCTGTCACTTTATCAGTAAAGACAGTACCCTGCAGATGGTCGAATTCGTGCTGTATTACGCGGGCAAAAAATTCATCAGCTTCCAGTACATGTGATTTCATATCTGTATCCCAGTACTCAACCTGTATGGCTGCAGGCCTGAGAACTTCAGCCCTGAGGTTCGGGATACTCAGACAGCCTTCTTCAATGTTCACATTTTCATCCGAAAAACTCTTTATTTTAGGATTGATCATCACTATAGGTTTGATTTTTTCATAACCTTCGACAGGTGAAATGTCAATTACGAAAATTGATTTATCCAGCCCCACCTGGTTAGCTGCAAGTCCTACACCATTGGCATTGCGCATGGTTTCGAACATATCTTTTATTTCCTTTATAGTCTGGAAATCAATATCCTTCAGAGGTTCTGTTTTTTTCCTCAGTATTTTGTCACCGAATACGGTAATCGGCATTATGCCCATTAAACTCATCTCCTGATTGTCTTAATATCTTAGTCCTCAAGTATTTCTTCGGCCTGAGTGCTGATCACCGGGGCCTGAAGATCCTTGTACAATAGTATTTCTGTAGAAGTAAACAACATTCTTACAAACAGTCTAAATATAATCAACATTTGCTGAAGAATAAAGGCGAGAATAAAGTAAATATAGTGTGATTTGGGCAAAAGATTGTTTACGACGTTATAAACAGCCGCTCCGAAAGCACCCATAAGCGAAACAATAAAAAAGACCAGAAAAATAAACCAGAAATTGCTGCGCAGAAAATGCACTACCTGTCTGACGGAAAACCATAATTCTTCCCTGTCAGTAACGGCCAGCACTATTTTCGCATAGTCACCGAAAAGACTGATTACTCCAATAATGAAAATCAGCAGACTGTAGCGGGATGCTCTGAGTATAAATTCGAATATTATTTTTTCCTGGTTGGAAAATATGTATGTCAGCAGCATTCCGGTCATGTCGTTTGCCCAGAAAGCAAGCGCATAAAATAAGAGTCCTGCGAGCAGTACCTTTGTAAATCTGTACCAGTACTTTACTCCGCCGTAGAAGAAATCGACGAAATGGTTTTTCTTTGTGTTGTTGAATACTGCAATCAGTCCGCCCAGAAAGAAAGCCTGTATCAGTACATATATGGACATCAGTCCAATGAGCAGATACGGAATTTGTCCGATGTTAGTCCTGTACATAGAGATGAACTGTATATACCAGACAATATCAAAACCATAATCGAGACTCTTACTGAGTGCCGAGTGAATGAGCTGATCGTTAAGAAGGTAAAATACGGGCAGGGTCAGCACGATTGAGAATATGAAATTAGTGCCCCAGAACAGATAGATGAATTTTTTGTTCTTTAATATCAGCCTGATGCCGGCCTGCAGTATTTCTTTAATATCTTTTATCATATTGTAAAATCACTGGAAATATCAGGCAACACTGCCCAGTATCAGTATCAGATTCTGAACCCAGAAAAACCAGCGGAGCGATACACTGATGCTGCCGCCGTACTGATTGTGCACCATATATGAATTATTCGAATAGTTTATATCCAGCAGGTTTTTCCTGAAAGGATCTATCTCAGCTCCAAGAACCTCGCCGGAAGTTCTGAAGGTTATTTTCTTCCACCTCTCCTTACCGTCCCATTTTTCAAATAGTGTATCCCGATCCGTATACAGTGCAACGTCAACACTGAATATACCATCTTCCGCCCTCTCGGCGAATACTTCATAAGTATTCTTCTCAGTCTGTCTGAGTTCCCTTATGCAGTAATCAAACCGGGAAGTGGACCGGTAGAGATTGTCGAAAAACCAGTCCATGCTGCTGCCATTGACCGATCTTACTGCCTGCATAAAATCCGAAAAAGTCACGGTTCTGAATTTGTTCCTGTTGTAGTACAGTCTGAATATATCCATCATTTTGTCAAAACCTATATTCCTCTCGAGTGAATGCAGCATAAGTGCCGGTTTTGAAAAGACAGCCACACGATAGCTTGCACGATCCGGGGCCCCCAGAGAATTGCCCGCAATGGATGTCATAGAGGGAGACATATAATACTCTGAGAGAAGCTCTGCCTCTTCCGGATAGTGATATGCTCCAAGCGAATATATGAGAGGAATCTCATTGTACGACAGCAGGTTTAATCCGAATATGGGATAGTAACCGAACAGTTTGAAACTCAGATTTCTCTGTCCATAATACGTGACAGCAATACGGTTGGATAAGTATAACGAAACTGCTTCATCCAGCCATGCTTCTGAAATACGGTCGTTCGACAGAACGCCTGCGAAATACTGTTTTGTAATGCCGGCAATAACATCCTTTTCCGGCTGATGAGTTTCAGACGGAGAAAACAGATCGGCTCTTACTGTAATCAGCGTGGGATGAGAGGCTGCAGAAAGATGACTGGTCTTCGGAACGTCCACGACTGATATGGTTTTATAAGGATAAGCACCTATATATTTCTCCATGAAAGCCAGAGAATTTTTTACAGCCAGCAAATATCTGTCACAGTATTTGCTGTTCTCAGGCTGCATGTATACGTTTATGAGAACATCAGCCCCGCTTCGGCTTCTATAGTTTTCCGAAGTGCTGCTGAACTTATCAGAAACCGCAACAGCAAGATCATTTATTCCTGGCTGCACAAACCTGTATTGCTGCATACCCTCTGCAATTTTTTTGTCCCACAGTAATCCGGTCGAAGCAGCCGTGTAATTGGCAGGCACTCTCAGAGTAAGGTCGTAATCAGCAAAGTCAGAATAAAAATCCGCATAATGATAGTATCTGTAGCTGACCCATTTCCCGTTCTGGAATATCCCGACCTGAGGATACCATTGAGCAAGCATGAAAAAATTTCTGCCCGCAGCATACCCGAAATTCTGGCAGGCTTTCGGCAGCTTCACCGTAAATTGGAAATTGAGTTCTGTCCTGCCGCCCGGAACTACAGGCTTTTTCAGTCTGATAACTCCGACCGTGCTGTCATAGCAGTTTACGCGGATGCCTGAGGACAGACCATGATCACTGCCGGGGTATGTGATTGAAACACTCACACCGCGTTCGTTCACTTCACTGAAAAATATACCGGAATATCTTTCCTGTGCAAAAGACAGCTGTTCATTTTTAAAAAATTCGGTGTGAGGATTCCTGAATGCATTGGGGTACAGATGTAACACGATAGTGTTTGCTGTATCTGAGGTAAGGTTTGTCCAGATAATTTTTTCTCTGGCTGTAACCGTATTTTCTGCGGGATTCAGTTCAGCATCAATAAAATAAGCAGCTGCATTTCTGACCGTCTCCCCGGAGGACAGACCATTTTTATACTTAGTGAAATGATAAGTGTCCTGAGTGTGCGCACCTGCAATGGCTTTATCCTGCAGAAATCCGTTAAGATAGCAGAAACATGTAAACAGCAGAAATACAATTATCAGTGCGGCCTTTTTCATTTAGCATTTATGTTAGGATATTATAGCTCTTAACCAAAAAGTGAAATTTAAAAACTTAATATCAGAAATCAAAATGGTATGTGCGGCGTGTTACCAGAGGATATTCGCGGCAGGCATCGGGTCTTCATGCAGAGAAGTCAATGAAGACAGTACAGAAATAAAAAAAGCTGGCACCGGGTGTCCCCTGATACCAGCCTTAATGGAGAGATGATACATTCTGTTCTATCGAATAATGGAGCCGGCGTAAATCACTATGCCTGCAGCGCGCCAGCCTCAGAGAGACGGGCTGGTTGCCAGAGCAGATTACAGAACCGCCGCATTCCGGAACGACTATTTGATCTCTATGTTTTTAGGTTTAACCCTCTCGTGCTTAGGCAGAGTAATATGCAGCTGTCCGTTGTCAAGTTTTGCATCTATTCTGCTCTCGTCAATGCTGTCGGATATTCTGAATCTGCGGCAGTAGTTGCCGATCTCTGTTTCATTCAGTACGAATCTGTTCTTCATGCGGTCTGCATAGTCAATCCTGCCCATGATTATCAGGTTTCCATCCTCCAGTTTGATCTTAACGTTCTCTTTAGACACGCCGGGCATATTTGCCATAAGTACAAACTCATTTTCAGTTTCATAGATATCAACCAGCGGAGCGACCCAGCATTCTTTTTCCAGAGCTTCATCCCAGCTGGTGTTTTTCATCTCTTCTGTGCGGGTTAATTCATTGGTTTCCATAATCCTTCTCCTTAAAATATTAAAATGTTTTTGTTAATTTCGGATATATTGTCTTTATATAGAGTGTTTTTCTTCGTTTCAGTAAGTTGTTGTTTTTCAAAATTGTTACAGTTTAAGAGAGCGCAAGCAAGTAAGCCGTTGTGTTTCCGGCCTGTCTGTTTTAATCAGGGATGCCAACCTGTGTGTTTACATACACACAGGCTGAACATCCTTTGACAGACATTATATGAAGTTATTAGTTATTGTCTTTTTTCTTTTCCTCGTCATCCACGACCTCATAAGAGGCGTCCTGTACGTCCTTTTCGTCGGATGACTTGGTTTCCTGTGACTGCTGCTGAGAAGAAGCGCCTGCTTCAGGGCCCGGCTGAGCACCCGGCTGAGAGTACATCTGGGATGCTATCTCACTCCAGGCTTTGTTCAGCGAATCAACCGCCGACTTGATAGTATCTGTATCGTTGGATGCAATTGCATCTTCGACTTTCTTGATTTCAGATTCAAGACGGCTCTTGGCATCCGGCTGTATTTTATCTTTCATATCCTCGAGCTGTTTTTTCGTCTGGAACACGAGGTTATCGGCCTGATTCTTTACTTCGATGCCTTCTTTTCGCTTCTTGTCATCGGCAGCATGCGACTTGGCTTCATTCTTCATTTTTTCGACTTCGTCCTTTGACAGTCCGCCTGAAGAAGTAATCCTGATCGACTGCTCCTTGCCGGTACCCTTATCCTTTGCGCCGACGTGCAATATACCGTTTGCGTCGATATCGAATGTCACTTCGATCTGAGGAACACCGCGCGGTGCAGGCGGAATACCATCGAGGTGGAAGCGGCCAAGGCTGCGGTTATCAGTAGCCATAGAACGTTCTCCCTGAAGTACATGTATCTCAACCGAAGGCTGACTGTCTGAAGCTGTCGAGAATACCTCGCTCTTCTTCGTAGGTATAGTAGTGTTTGCAGGGATGAGTACTGTCATCACTCCGCCGAGTGTTTCTATACCGAGCGAAAGAGGAGTAACGTCGAGCAGCAGCACATCTTTAACCTCTCCGGTAAGCACGCCGCCCTGAATTGCAGCACCGATAGCAACCACTTCGTCCGGATTGACACCTTTGTGCGGTTCTTTATTGAAGAGCTTCTTCACGAGTTCCTGAACTCTGGGGACCCTGGTAGAACCGCCGACGAGTATTACCTCATCGATCTGAGAAGGAGTTACTCCGGCATCCTTCATTGCTTTTTCGCAGGGGATGACGGTTCTTTCCACAAGGTCATCCACCAGCTGTTCGAACTTGGCGCGGCTTATAGTCACATTGAGATGTTTGGGTCCTTCCTGAGTAGCAGTAATGAACGGAAGGTTTACATCTGTCTGCAGTGAATTTGACAATTCAATCTTTGCTTTTTCAGCGGCTTCCTTCAGTCTCTGCAAAGCCATAGCGTCTTTCCTGAGGTCAACTCCCTCCTGGTTCTTGAATTCGTCGGCCAGGAAGTCAATGATCCTCTGGTCAAAATCATCTCCGCCGAGATGACCGTCACCGTTGGTTGACTTTACTTCGAACACACCGTCACCGAGCTGCAGTATTGAGATATCAAACGTACCACCGCCCAGATCGTATACAGCAACTATCTGGTCTTTGTTTTTCTTATCCAGACCATACGCAAGGGCTGCAGCGGTCGGTTCATTGATAATCCTTCTGACCTTCAGTCCTGCAATCTCGCCGGCATCTTTTGTAGCCTGGCGCTGAGAGTCATTGAAATAAGCAGGTACCGTAATGACTGCTTCAGAAACTTCCTGTCCCAGATAATCCTCGGCAGTTTTTTTCATTTTCTGAAGTATCATAGCACTGATCTCGGGTGGTGAATATACCCTGTCGTCAATTTTCACGCGGGCTGAGTTTGCATCCCCAGCCTGAACGCTGTAAGGCACCTTGGTCATTTCGCTAGTAACTTCATCCATTCTTCTGCCCATAAATCTCTTTATAGAGAAAATGGTCTTGCTGGGATTTGTTACAGCCTGTCTTTTTGCAGATTGACCTACGAGTCTCTCACCGTTCTTGGAAAATGCGACAATTGAAGGTGTTGTCCTGCCGCCTTCCGAATTGGGGATTACAACCGGTTCGTTGCCTTCCATTACGGCAACGCACGAGTTTGTTGTTCCCAGGTCAATTCCAATTACTTTTCCCATATCATCTCCATTATTTAATAAAGCGGCAGAGTCTTACACCTCTGCCTGTGTTAACTAACATATCACCTGATTACTGTATATTCTTTTTCAGATAACTCACTTATTGCTTTTCCGGCTGGAGTAACAAACGATACCGGAAAAGTTTGACAATTTATTTAAGTTCAATAACTTTTTCATTTACCGGTTTCGGAACCAGTTTTTCCATTTTCACCCTGAGTATGCCGTCTTCAAACCTGGCATCGACTGTATCCGGATTGACAGCAACAGGCAGAGTGAAACTTCTTGAGAATGAACCATATATTCTTTCATTTCTGTAATAGTTCTTCTCAGATTTTACTTCTGTCTTCTTTTTTTCACCTTTCAGCGTTATTATGCTGTCCTGAATAGTGATCTTCAGATCCTCTTTCCTTGTACCGGGTATTTCAGCCTCTACATATATGTTTTTATCATCCTCGGAAATATCTATCCTCGGAGAAAATGCACCAGCAGCATCAAAACTTAACGATGGAAAATCTTCAAAGTATTTCTGCATACGCTGGCTTAAACTTTCAAGCTCCTTCAGGGGTTCAAATTTAATAAGCGTCATTTTTTTATCCTCCATGTTGTTTTAACTGATTTGTCCATATATCTACAATCGGCGTGCCAAACCATAGCAGCACTACTCTTCTTCTTATTTTACAATAACTTATAGAATTCTTTCATCTGTACCCATAATTTTTATATTTGTCAATATGTATGACATATTTGCATATATGCGTCTTTTTGTCTTATTGTATGACATAATTGCAGACGATTAAGTAATTTTATATTTTCATTTCTGCGTATCTATTATTATTTTTGAAGAAAAATTCGTGAGGTTAGTATTGTTCTCTTTTGAAAATTTTGATATAAAGCTGGATACTGAATCGATCGGTCGGAATTTTATATACTGCGAGGAAGTGGAATCCACAAACGCGCTGCTGCTGCAGAACCGGGATGATTTCAAATTGCACGGCACTGTAGTATTGGCAGAAAAACAGACGGGCGGAAGGGGCAGAAAAGACAGGAAATGGTTCAGTGCTAAAGACCAGAACCTGACGTTTTCCATACTGCTGAAGAACAAGATTAACAGGCAGAAGGTAAATCTGATCAATTTCGGGACATCTCTTGCCATTGCTTATTCTCTTGAAAACCTGTTCCAGCTGAAGCTGAATCTCAAATGGCCCAACGACGTACTGGTCGGTGACGAGAAAATTGCGGGAATTCTCCTGGAATCTGTATCCAAGGGAAGTCAGATAGAAAGACTGGTAGTAGGTATAGGACTTAACGTAAATCAGACTACTTTCCAGGGCGCATATAACCTCCCACCTACATCTGTCAAGAAGGAAACCGGAAACGAAATTGATCGGGAAAGGCTACTGAGCGATATACTGAATAATTTTGAGGAGATACTCGACAGAGTGGCTACAGCACCGGAAACGGTTCTGAATGACTGGAAGTCGCGCTGCCGCATGATAGGTGAAAAAATCACTGTTCAGGACGACAACCTCCTTAAAAACGGCATATTCGACGATGTGGACGAGGAAGGATTCCTGATACTGAAAAACGAAAACAATGAAACTGAAAGAATAATTTTCGGGGACGTGAGTCTAAGATAATGTTTCTGGCAATTGACGCAGGCAACAGCAGTCTTAAACTTGGACTCTATAAAGGCGACGATCTGACATCGCTCAGGACCGTTGCTTATGAGGATCTGAATGCCGGTATGCTTGAAGACCTTAACTTCAAGCATGCCGCCATTTCATCCGTGGTTCCGCAAAAAACACTGCTGTGCGAAAACATCATTAAATCCGCTTTCGGCATAACCCCTTACAGAATTTCACTTGCATCACGACTTGACCTGATCATCGACTACCTTACACCTGATACTCTTGGCATTGACAGGATATGTTCGTGCATAGGCGCTCTGAATATTGCGGATATAGACACACTGCTGTCCGGTGAACGTGCCTGCATCATTACTATCGACCTGGGAACAGCCACAACCGTCAACCTCGTCAGAATTCTGAGGAGAAATGAATCAGCTGAGCCCCACTTTGCGGGAGGACTGATTTGTCCGGGCATTTATACCATGCTCAGCTCGCTTCACAAGGATACAGCACAGCTGCCGATGACGCGCCCTGAAGATTACAGAGGACTATTCGGCAGAGATACCAGCTCATCCATTGCCTCAGGGGTCATTACTGCTACTGTCGGAATGATTGAGAAAGTTCTGTCAGTACTGAAGAATGAGTACGCTGAAGGAAGTACGAGACTCTTCCTGACGGGCGGGAATGCCTCTGTAAGGCAATATTTCTCATTCAGGCATGATTATGTACCGGATCTGGTATTGCGCGGCGTAAAACGCATCTATGAAATGAATAGCTGATGTTGCCCGAAATCACCGCGTCTGTTTATCAGCTATCTCAGATTATTGAATATTCACCGGCAAGCGTATAAATCATCCCCCGTCATACGGTCGTCCGGTCAGATGAACTTTTTCCCGCCCTGTTTTGGATTTATTTCATTCTTTCTGACTTTATATATTCGTAATAAATTAAATATTTGATGCATGAAAAGACCTCATATATATTTCGACAACGCAGCCACCACCAGGATAGACACTTCAGTGCTGGAAGCGATGCTGCCATGGCTGAGTGATGATTACGGCAATGCCTCGTCGGTACATTATTTCGGCAGAAAAGCACGTGTTGCAGTTGAAGAAGCACGCGAAAGAATTGCTGCATTTATCGGAGCAAAGCCGCGCGAAATATTTTTCGTAAGCGGCGGAACTGAAGCCAATAATTTTTTGCTCAGAAGCATTGCCGAGGTCTGCAGAAATGAATATGGACGTTCAGCGGTGATTTCGGACATGACAGAGCATGCCAGCGTTACTGAAACACTGAAGGAAATCTCTGCAAACGGCTATTCTGTACGGCTTGTACAGCCTGCACCGACGGGCGTCATTACTCCTGCAGCCGTTGACAGTATGATGTCGGAGTCTGAAGCGTCTGATGACGCCGCGGGTATATCGTTAGTGTCTGTCATGCACGTCAACAATGAAACCGGCGCGGTGAACGATATTCGTGAAATCTCGCGAATAGCCCATACCCGGGGTGCTCTGTTCCACTCTGACGCCGTACAATCCTTTGGCAAATTCCGGATACACGTAGATGAAATCGAAGCTGACGCACTCAGTATTTCCTCTCACAAAATTAATGGTCCAAAAGGTATCGGAGCGGTTTATATAAAGGCGGGAACTCCCGTGAAAGCACTAATAAAAGGAGGCGGGCAGGAACGAAACCTGCGCGGCGGAACAGAAAACGTTGCAGCTATTGTCGGGTTCGGGCGTGCCGTAAGTCTTGCCTCTGATTCGCTGGAGAAAAACCTGATTCATGTAAATTCGATAAAACAGAGGCTTACAGAAGGTATCAGAAGCATTGATCCGGAAGGCATCCGCATCAATTCATCTGATGACCGATCAGATGATACATATTCGCCGTATATACTAAGTATTACATTTTGTTCAGATCACTACCGGATCGATCCTGAAAGCCTGCTGATGCAGTTTGACCTGAATGGGATCGCACTTTCAAATGGCTCTGCATGTTCTTCCGGCTCGGTTCATCCGTCACATGTGCTTACGGCAATGGGTTTGTCGCGTTCAGACGTCAACGGAACGGTCAGAATATCACTGGGAAAATTCAATATTGCTGAGGAAAGCGAAACTTTCCTGGAAAAGCTCAGTGTCATTTCCAGGAAATTCCGCATAAAGTAGATGAACATAAACCGGTTTATCTGTTCGAGTAGAGGTTGTGATAGTACTGCTGGTACTCACCAGAGATAATGCGTTTCCACCAGTCAGTATTGTTTTTATACCATTCGATCGTATCTGTAATTGCCTGTTCAAACCGGAATTCCGGTTTCCACCCCAGTTCAGTTCTTATCTTGCCGGAATCAATTGCGTAGCGTCTGTCGTGACCCGGGCGGTCTTTAACGTATTCAATCAGCTCTTCGGTTTTATCCAGGTTCTTCAGTATAAGCTTTACAATTTCTATATTTGTCATTTCCTGGCTGGCGCCTATGTTGTATACTTCGCCTGGCCTGCCCTTTTCCAGCACAAGATTGATAGCCTTATTGTGGTCAATAACGTATATCCAGTCTCGTACGTTCAGTCCGTCACCGTAGACCGGAAGTTTTTTATTATTCATTGCATTAATTATCATCAGCGGTATAAGCTTTTCCGGAAACTGATACTGGCCGTAATTATTAGAGCAACGTGTGACAGTAACGGGCATCTGATAGGTATGATAAAATGCCAGTGCCATCATATCGGCTCCGGCCTTGCTCGCCGAATAGGGGCTGTTGGGAGACAGCGGCGTGGTTTCGCTAAAGAGTCCTGAAGCACCAAGGCTTCCGTATACTTCATCTGTAGAGACCTGCAGGAATTTTTCCACCTGAAATCTTCTGGCAGCTTCCAGCAGTATATTAGTACCGATGACGTTCGTTCTGAAAAATATCTCGCTTCCGAGTATGCTCCTGTCCACGTGTGATTCGGCGGCAAAATTAATTACGTGAGTAATTCTGAATTTTTCAAAAATATAGTTTACCAGTTCTGCATTTGTGATATCGCCCTTTATGAAGTGGTAATTTTGGTAATTCTCGCATGTCTTCAGATTTTCCAGATTACCCGCGTAAGTCAGTTTGTCGAGGTTAACGATATTACAGTCGCTGTTTTCCTTCAGTATGTAACTAATGAAATTGCTGCCTATAAATCCAGCTCCCCCGGTTACTAGTATATTTTTCATTATGCCACCAAATTTTTAGAATGTGCGGTTTTTATTTGCGAAATTTGTTTAATTCTCGTGCTCACTTCAATGATCTGTTCAATAGCTGAAGTAGCCTATAAAGATTCCGGTCTGTACAAAGAACCAGTCACTTTTCAGGTTATCCGGTACTCCCCTGATTTCTGTTCCGTTGTCCATGTGCCAGGTATTGTTCAGAGCAAACTGGTAGCCGGCTCCGATCCGGAAGGCCACAAATCTGTACACGGGTATATCTATATTCAGCGTCGGAGTCAGGGTAAAGTATGAATTATATATTTTTCTGCTGAAACTTGCCTCGGGCAGATTATCCACAGGAGGCGACTCCCTCCATCTGGTCCACAGATCATCCCATGGCAGGCTGCCTGTATTCTCGTAGAGTTCAATCGTTGTACTGCCGCCGCCTATGACTGAACCGACCGATACAGCCACAGAATGAATAAACGGCAGCGTGTATTCGATGGTAAAGCCACCCAGGGATGCAGAATATTTGGCTTCTTTTTCATATTGCCCGGTCCTGGTCTTTCTGCTGGCGCTGCCTCCGAATCCCATTCCTCCGATACGCAGGTTTTTAATCATCGGCAGCGATACGTGTCCGGCACCTCCCCAGGCAGCAAATCCGCCCGATGGGAATTCACCTGTACCGAAATTTTTCAAAACACTGTTGACCGGCGAGAAATCCGGTATTACCCAGGCCGGTGTAAATCCCAGTCCCAGAGCAAACTTGGCATCCCAGTTCATTTCATTCTGAGCGGATATTTTCGTAGTAAATATAGAAAAAGTCAGGATAAAAGAAGATGTCAGAGTGAAAAGTTTTTTTATCATATAGCCCCCGAAGGTTTTTTAATTACAAAAAAAGAATATATGATACAAAATGCAAGGTAACCCGGTGCGAATATAAAAAACACATCCCGGGAATTCCCGGGATGTGTTACTGTCAGAAAAGGCTGAATCGATTTCATTGCGCGGAAATGTCGACCGCGTTTGTCACCACAACAAGGAGAAACCGAAAGCAGCCCTTTTCCAATTGTTACTCCGGAGTCCAATATCTCCGGGCTTTTGAAGCAAAAACATATTAGTCCATCATCATTCTGAGGAATGAAGAGCTGTCTTCCTCATCAGAATCATTCTGGCTTTTCAGCTTCTTGTCGTCGTACATATATTTTTCAAAAGAGAATCCTCCCTGAGGCATAGATTCGCTTTCGAACATTGAAGGTCTTGCGCCGCCTGCGCGAAGTATAGCCGGCACAGAGAGGTCTTCTATCTGTTCAGTCTTCGTCTCATTTTCTATAGTCTTATGCTGCGCTGCAGAAAATGACTGAGGTCTGCGTATAGCAGTTGCCGGTTGTGCAGCAGATGCTGCAGGAGCCGAAGTTGCAGTTACTATCGTAGGCTGGCTTTTTGATTCGAAGCCGGTGGCAATAACGGTATAAGAGACATACTCGTTCATTTCTTCCTTGCATACCCAGCCGAAAATTACGTTAGCGTCTTCGCCTGCGGCATCGTATATGACTTTGTTGCCTTCGTCAATTTCCTGCATTGTAAGTGCGCTCGAGCCGCTGACGTTCAGCAGTATATTCTTTGCACCCTTAATGCTGACACCTTCAAGCAGCGGAGATGAAATAGCTTTCTGTGCTGCCTCTACCGCACGGTTTTCGCCGCTGGATATGCCGCATCCCATCAGTGCTTCGCCGCTCGAACTCATTACTGACCTGACATCTGCAAAGTCAACGTTGATAATACCGCCGATAGTAATGATATCTGCGATACCTCTGGTAGCTTCATAGAGCACTTCGTTAGGTTTATCAAAGGCCATGTTGGCTGAAGTTGATTTATCGAGTATATTCAGGAGTCTTTCATTAGGAATGACAATAAGGCTGTCGACATACTGTCTCAGTTCCTGTATGCCCTGTTCCGCATTCAGCATTCTTTTCTTGCCTTCCCACCTGAAGGGTTTGGTCACAATACCGACAACCAGAGCGCCCAGGCTCTTTGCAATGGAGGCAACTATGGGAGCCGCACCAGTACCTGTTCCGCCGCCCATGCCGGCAGTAATGAATACCATGTCTGCGCCATCCAGAATTTTTGTAAGTTTTTCCCTGTCCTCTTCAGCAGATTTCTTTCCGATTGTCGGATCTGCTCCGGCACCCAGACCGCGCGTAACGCTGGTACCTATCTGAACTTTGTGAGTGGCATTGCTTTTTATAAGAACCTGTGCATCGGTATTGACTGCGATATACTCAACGCCGCCCAGACCTCTGTTGATCATACTATCAATTGCATTACAACCACCGCCTCCGACTCCAAGAACTTTCAGTTGAGCGGACATAGGATTTTCGCGGTCTAAAGTAGCAAAAAATGACATTTCATCCTCCTTGTTGTGGTTTTCGTTTGGCATTTTAGTGCCCCATTGTTGTGGTGTTAAACTATCTGTTGTGGTTGACATTTATTTTTTAATAATTTCTTAAAGATCGTTGAAAATATCCGTAGCTTTTTCAGTCGCTTTCTTAATCAGGTCTGTTAGCTTTCCCCTTTTCTTGTCTTTTTTTACCTTGGGTTTGGCCACTACTATTTCTTCAGCTTCGGACTGCGATATCGATTTTACCAGTCCGGCTACGGTTGCATACTCGGGGCTTTCGATTTCAGCCGCAAGTCCTTTTGCAAGATCCAGCGGCAGCCCTATTCTTGCGGGCAGGCCGAATACCTCGAGTGCCAGTTCTGTAGAGCCCCTGAGGAGTGAACCGCCGCCGGTCAGTACTATTCCAGCTTTTATTTTGCTTTTGAGTCCTGAATGTTTAATTTCGGCGTCGATCATCGTGAAGAGTTCTTTCATCCTGGCGTTAATTATCTGAGTAAGCAGACTTACAGGGACCTTGACATTTCTGCGTGCGCCGACACCTTTTATGAAAATATCCTCGTCCTTAATAATTGCGCTTTCGAGTGCATAGCCGAATTCCTTTTTCAGCCGTTCTGCCTCATCTGTAACGATACCGAGATACTCGCGTATGTCGTTGGTAACCTGGTTGCCGGCGATGCCGAGTACCTTGAGGTGTTTTATGGAACGGTTGTGGAAAATCGCTATATCAGTCGTTCCGCCGCCAATATCAATCAGTACAACTCCCAGGTCCTTCTCATTATCCTCGAGCACCGATATGCTGGAGGCCAGCGGCTGAAGCATATAGCTTGCGATTTCAAATCCTGCGCGTTCCACCGATCGCTTGATATTCTGCATAGCCGGAGTCGAAGCCAGTACGATATGGTTGAGAGCCTCGAGTCTCGAGCCGCTCATCCCGATAGGGTTTTCTATACCGCTCTGGTAGTCTATCGAATATTCCTCAGGAATTATGTGCAGTATCTGTTTGTCCGATGGTATGGCGATGGTTTTCACATCGGCCTCAAGACGTTCCAGATCTTCTTTGGTAATTTCCTTTTCCGATCCGCTTATTGTGACATAATTTCTGTTGCGCTGGCTAATGATATGTTCGCCAGCCACTCCGACGTTCAGATTTCTGATATCCACACCTGCTCTGTTACAGGCAATTTCCATAGCTTTCTTAATAGCTTCAGCTGTCTTGGAAATATTGGCAACCAGTCCCTTACTCAGTCCATCAGAAGGCGCTACACCAAAACCAAGTATATCAAGGCTGTCTTCATGTTTTTCTGCGATAATGGCACATACTTTTGTTGTACCAAGATCAAGCCCTGCAACAATATTCATTTTCATCTTTTATTACCTTTTACTTCATTACCATTTTCTGCTTCGGTTTTTTCACCGGCATTTTTTACATTACTGCCTTCCTGCTGTCCGGATGTTTCCGAACTCACATCCATGTTTTCTCCGGCCATTCCAACATATACAAGTTTTTCAAAACGCAGGTCGATATAGCTTATCAAATTACCTGCAGCATTTTTATTGCTGTCCAGTTTAGTCCAAATGCTATTGAGATAAATGAGCTTTCTGACTTCGTCTCCCCTGCCAATTACAATGGGGAAGGGAAAGTTTCTGAGACTGAGAACGATATCGTGACCATCGCGCATATTTATTTCAGACAGTCCGTTACAGAGATCCTGATTGACAAGTTTGGCTGCATCAATTATACGGAATGCAGTGATGGTCTCACTATTCCTGAATTTCTCCCATCTTTTGTGTTTTGTAATCATTGATGGATTTGATATCACGGGCAGATCGATGTTCCTTGTAAAAGGCATTACAGGAGCAAGTTGAAAGTCCTCCGTAATGAGGTATTGATCGCTGCCGCTCAGTACAATAGCTTTGAATTTTTTTTCGGTAATCTCGACCGATACTTCGTGATTTCCGTTAAATTTTACATCTGCCCTGGAGATGTAAGGATGTTTCTCAAGTCTGTCTTTTATAACTGCTAAAGATAAGAATTTATAAGCAGAAATATCATTTAATTTTGAAAATTTTAAATAAAATTCACGGGATAAAATACTGTTGCCAGTAAGCAAAATCTTATCGATTTTTTCAGCATTTTCTTCGCCGCTGATTACTGAGAAGTACAGTACTCCTACGAGCATCGAAACGAAGAATAGTGTCCCGGTTATTTTACCTTTTCTGCTTAATGACATTTTACTTTACTGCTGCCTTATCATTTATTTGATCATATCAATGAATTTTTCGCCATACTTCCAGACATCACCGGCGCCCATGGTAATTATAATATCATTCGGCATCTTTAATTTGCCCAGCAGTTCTGGCAGCTTGGTCTTGTCCGGTTCGTAGATCACGTGCTTATGACCGAATTTTTTTGCTGCACTGGCAATCAGTTCTCCCGTGACACCTTCAATGGGTGCTTCCCTTGCCGGATAGACATCGGTGCAGATAAAAATATCGGAGTTAAGAAATGCACGTCCGAATTCCTGATAAAAGTCTCTCGTGCGCGAATAGAGGTGCGGCTGGAAAACGGCGATCAGCCTTCTGTCCCACCCTGCCCTGACTCCGCTTAGCGTAGCGTTCACTTCTGTAGGATGATGCGCATAATCGTCAATTACCAGTACGTCCCCGTTATACTTTGTTTCAAATCTTCTGTAGACGCCTGTAAACGAACCGAGAGCCTTCTGTATAGTTTCAAAAGGAATACCCAGATTCTTTGCTATGGTTACTGCAACAAGTGAATTCTTGATATTGTGCAGACCCGGCAGGTTTAATCTTATCTCGCCCAGATCTTCACCAAAGTACTTCACTCTGTATGTACTGCAATATTCATTGTGCTTTATATCTACCGCTCTGACATCGGACTGCGGAGAAGTGCCATAGGTAATTATTTTTTTGTTGATAAGCGGAATGATATCCTGCAGCGCAGGTTCATCCAGGCAGACTACCACAAATCCGTAAAAAGGGACCTTGTTGGCAAATTCTACAAAAGCACTCTTTATATCGTCAAGATCCTTGTACGTATCAAGATGTTCGCTCTCGAGCGTTGTCAGCGCAGCTATCGCAGGTGTCAGTTTGAGGAAAGTCCGGTCGAACTCGTCTGCCTCGACGACAATGAACTCGCCGTTTCCGAGGCGGGCATTTGTGCCGCCCAGACTGCTGAGCTTTCCGCCGACAATTATTGTAGGATCAATTCCACCTTCAGTGAGTGTCAGTCCAACCATAGAAGTTGTAGTCGTTTTACCGTGTGTTCCGGCGATCCCAATCCCGTACTGCATTCGCATACATTCGGCCAGCATCTCGCTGCGCTTTATGATAGGGATTTTCCTTTCAACCGCCGCAACCAGTTCCGGATTGTCCAGACTTACGGCCGATGAATATACCAGCACATCTACATCCTCCAGGTTTTCGGCACGGTGACCTTCATATATCTTTATTCCCAGACCACTCAGCCGCTGAGTAATGTCCGTCATCGCCCGGTCAGAACCCGAAACCTGAAAACCCTGACTGAGCAGTATTTCGGCAATCCCGCTCATTCCAATGCCGCCGATGCCTACAAAATGTACCCTTTTTATATTCTTGAACATCTGAAGTCCTGTTTTTCTTGAAGTATCCTGAATTACTTAAATAACGTATATTGTCTAAAATCAACTATTAAATTTTGAACTGTTTTGTGTTTTCAAGCCACGGAACCAGCTGAGCAGTGCGGCAGAATTCTCATAATCATAGGGCCTGACGGCAATAGGAAACTTCCTGTTTTTCACGTGCAGCCGGACTATGTAAAAAGCAAGCGATTTTATGTGTTTTCTGTCCCTCGCAATTTTTACGCTGAGTATATTCTCCAGTTTTATCGTCCTCTTCCTTTTACCCTTTCTGAAAGTGATGGTATTTTCAGACACCTCGATATGCTTGTTGAGGCTCATATTGTAAAGAAGAGCAATGAGTGACACTACTACGACTATTATAAAAAAATAAATGACCGGGTCCTGAATTATCAGTTCGAATCTGTCCTCCAGGAATTCACCCTTAATGAGTGCATAGAGTATCATAACGACGAAATATACAATCGTCGACTGATAATAGATCGACATATTATACCTGTAGACAGTACTTTTACCCGTCATTTTGCCTCCGCAAATTTTATTATCTGCTGTGCAATTACCAAAGCTGCATCCTGACCAGCAAATTTCTTTATGTTGGAGCTGAGCGACCTCAGCTTTTCCTCGTCGCTAATGATATCTTTTACCGTTGAAGATAATTTTTCAGATACCTGTGCATCTTCAAGCAGAACAGCAGCATTTCCCCTGGTAAGCGATTCGGCATTTTTATACTGGTGATTCTCGGCCACATTAGGAGAAGGAACAAGTATTACCGGTAATGCCAGTGCAGACAGTTCCGATATTGTCGTTGCACCTGCTCTCGATACCAGCAGATCGGCAGCTGAGAATGCTGCACTCATATCATCAATAAACGGGCCAATCCAAACGTTGTCATTTCGCAATAATTTATAACTGTCAAAGTAATTTTTACCGGTCTGCCATATGATCTGAATATCATTCAGGTCGCCGAGAGATTCAGAAACTGCTTTGTTTATTGAGCCTGCTCCAAGGCTGCCGCCCAGAACGAGCAGAGTCTTTTTGCCGGTATCAAATCCGAACTTCGCGAGAGCCTCTTTTTTGTCTGTCAGCTTCAGTGTCGATCTTACAGGATTACCGGTAAGTTTTATAGCCTTTTTATTCTTCAGGTACTTTCCCGCATCTTCAAAGCAGATATGAATTTCTCTGGCTCTTGACTCGAGAAGTTTAGTCGTTATACCCGGATAACTGTTCTGCTCGAGCAGTACCACATCGGCTCCCAGCAGCGATGCAGCATATACTGCGGGTCCAGAGACATATCCGCCTGATCCTACTGCCACTGTGGGCCTGAATTTCATCGAGATCCAGAACGACTGCACCAGTGAAACAATTACACGCAATGGGAAAATGAGGTTCTGTATATTCATTTTCCGCGCAAATCCCTTTATCCATACTGTGGTGAACCTGTATCCCAGCTTTGGTACAACAACAGATTCAATCTTGTTCTTTGTGCCCACAAAAATAATTTCTGACTCTGGCCTCAGCGATTTTATCGTGTCTGCAACAGCAATAGCTGGAAACAGATGACCGCCCGTGCCGCCGCCGGCGAAAAGGAATCTGTATTTATTTGTTTTCTTCATGTTGCTCTGTATCAGTCTCTCTGAAGTATACTTTTTTCTTTATCCGCATATTTATAGTTTGTCATTGCAATATTTATGACTATGCCGGCTGCGATGCATGTAATCCAGATATTTGTCCCGCCATAGCTGATAAAAGGCAGCGGAATACCGGTTGTGGGGAACACTCCTGTAACTACCGCTGCATTGATAAATGCGCACAGAATTATGGTAAAACTAATTCCAAATGCCAGCAGCTGTCCGAATACATCTTTTGCTTTCTTTGCAATCAGTATGCCGCAAAAGAAAATCAGTATATATATAACCAGCACTCCGATTGTACCCATAAAGCCGGTCTCTTCGCCGAGTATTGAAAATATAAAATCTCCATATGCCTCCGGCAGGAACAGATTGCTCTGTCTGCTCTGACCAAGTCCCACTCCTATAAATCCCCCGCTTCCAAGTGCAATCTTAGCCTGCGCCACCTGAATATTGATTTCCCCGCCATTATGCACGCTGTTGAAGAAGGTCAGTATCCTTGCTCTTGAATGAGAAAACATCATCATAAAAACAGCAGCTGCACTTCCGGTAACTGCCAGAGTTGAAAACATATGCTTCAGCCTGGCATCCCCTATAAAGAGCAGCGAAAATGACGATACGAATATGATAATGCTGGTACTGACATTTGGCTGAATAAACACCAGCCCTGCCATCATAATAATCCAGAAGAATACGTACAGGTATCCTTTTTCCAGCTCCAGAATTTCTTTGCCCTTTCTTTCGATCAGTGCAGCTACATGAATCAGCAAAGCAAATTTGGCTATCTCAGAGGGCTGAAAGCTGAAGAACCCCAGATTCAGCCATCTTCCCGCGCCCTTGACGTTCGGAGCAACTATGAGAGTTATTACCAGCAGACCTGCAGAGCCGAGCACTATGTATTTGCTCCATTTCTTGTAGAGCTCATACGGGACAGAAGAGAAAAACAGCAGAAATACTATTGCAACACCCACCTTAATAAGGTGCGAGAAGAACATCTTGTAGAAGTTATCAAACCTCAGTTCGCTGTATCGGCTGCTGGCACTCAGTACCAGTGAGCTCCCGATAATCATAAGAATGATTATCAGTACTATCATAATTCTTGCAAGATGCTTGAGTTTCATAGTCTGTTTACTGCTTCCTTAAATACTTTGCCTCTGTGTTCATAGCTGTCAAACATATCAAAGCTGGCACATGCAGGGGAAAGAAGTACAATTTCATTCTCACGTGCTTCGCTGTTGGCAGCAATAATGCAATCCTCGAGTGTGTTTTTCACTTCAACCTTGACCAGCTTGTGGAAATAGTTGAATACTTTCTCGGCAGATGAACCAATTGCATATATTTTTTTCACCCTGTCGACCACCAGATCTCTTATCTGGTCATAGTCATTTCCCTTGTCCTTTCCGCCCAGTATCAGGAATATCGGTTCGTCGAAGCTCCTGAGGGCATACCATACGGAATCAACATTCGTAGCCTTTGAGTCATTTATATAAATAACCCCATCCAATTCTCTTACAAACTCCAGTCTGTGTTCGACTCCGGGAAACGTTCCCAATGCTTCGGTTACTTTATCCTTATCGCACTCCAGTATCGCCGAAATTATCATTACCACCATGATATTTGCGTAATTGTGTTCTCCCTTAAGGCTTACCGAACTGACCGGAACCGAGTATATCTCTTTACCGCCCAATGCAAGGTGCAGATGTTTATCTTCCAGCCAGGCACCATTTGACTGCGGCATTGAAAGAGAGAATGCATATTTTGAGGATTTAACAGTAACTTCGCCGGGCAGATATTTGTCATCTGCATTGAGTATCAGCTTGTCTTCGGATGTCTGGTTTTCAAATATTCTGTATTTTGCCGCTACATATTCTTCCAGGTGGTTATTGTACCTGTCGAGATGATCCGGAGTAATATTCAGTATGGCAGCAATGTCAGGCCTGAATGAATCTATATGGTCGAGCTGAAAACTGGAAGTCTCCAGAGCCACGACGTCATTCTCCCCCACTTCAGATACCACTTCCGAGAAAGCCAGGCCGATATTTCCTGCACTGAACGTATTTATTCCGCAGTGATTCAGAACGTGTGTGCAAAGGCTGGTAGTGGTAGTCTTACCGTTGGTGCCGGTTATGGAAACGATTTTTCCCTTGCAGAACCAGGATGCAAATTCCACTTCCGAAATCACAGGAATATTTCTTTCTGAAGCATTCAGCATGACTGTAGAATTTGACGGTACGCCAGGACTGGTTATTATAAAATCGCAGTCATAGATTCTGTCTGTATGTCCGCCGCACTCATATTCTATGCCCTCGTTTTTCAATACGTCCAGACTGGCAGCAAGTTTTTCTTCACCTGCCGCGTCACTAACAAACGGAATGCCGCCCATCTGTTTTATCAGTTTTGCAGCACCCAGTCCGCTTCTTACTGCACCCAGCACGGTAATTTTTTTGTCGGTTATATTTGTATTTTTCATCTTACTTTGAATGAAGTTAAACTGATAATCACAAGAATTATTGTAATGATATAGAATCTGATGACTATTTTCGGTTCGGGCCATCCCATTTTTTCAAAATGGTGATGAATGGGCGCCATTCTGAAAATTCTCTTGCCCTCACCGAAACGTTTTTTCGTGTACTTGAAGTACAGTCTCTGAATAATTACGGACATGGTTTCAATAAAAAATATACCGCCCAGTATCGGAATCAGCAGCTCTTTCTTGATGAGGATGCAGAGAATGCCAAACGCACCTCCAAGAGCCAGTGAGCCCGTATCTCCCATAAAAATCTGCGCCGGATAAAAATTAAACCACAGGAATCCGAGTCCGGCACCGATAACTGCCGCAATAAATACTATCAGCTCTCCGGAACCAGGCAGGTAAATAATATTCAGATAGTCGGCATAGATAATATTTCCCGACACATAGCATATTATTGCCAGAGCGATCATGACTATTACCGTTGTACCTATAGCCAGACCATCGAGTCCGTCGGTAAGGTTCACTGCATTTGAAGTAGCTGCAATAATGAAAATTACTGCTGGGATATACAAATATGAAAAGTCAAAATTTGTATCCTTGAAGAATGGCAGCGTGGTAATTGAATTAAAGTCATGAAATTCCGGAAGGAAGTATATTGCCGAACCAATCGCCAAACCTATAATAATCTGCCCCAGCAGCTTATACCTGGCAATCAGTCCATTCGGCAGTTTTTTAATTACTTTCAGATAATCGTCCAGAAAACCGACACCGCTCAGCCAGATTGTTCCGGCAAGCAGCAAAATAATGTAGGTACTCTTGATGTCTCCCCACAACACCACCGGTACCACTATTGAAAATATAATAATGAGTCCGCCCATAGTCGGAGTACCGGCTTTTGACCAGTGACTTTTCGGACCGTCAATTTTCTTTGCTTCACCAATCTGTTTTTTTCTGAGGAACTCGATAAATTTCGGGCCCAGAAAAAATGACAGCAATAGCGCAGTAATTGCGGACAATGCGGCCCTGAAGGTCAGAAACCTGAATACATCAAATCCTGGAGGATTAAATGCTTTGTTCAAATATTCTAGCAGATAATAAAACATGTTACTGATTTTGGTTCTTTGAATTCTTAAAAAATATTTTTACTTAACAAAGCCCGGCAAGGTCATTTTCTGAACTTTTAAGGTCATTATTGCCTATAATTATCGGGCTGCTGGCCAATGTACGGGATAAATTCCTCCATCTTCATCCCCCTTGATCCCTTCAGAAGCACTAGCGAATCTGATTTATCTAGACGCGACAGGAACGATGCCAGCGACCGCCTGTTTCTGAAGTGAACGGCGTTTTTCCCGGCATTAACAAGCTCTTCGTTCAGAAGTGCCATCATCTTGCCTGTCGTATAGATCTCCGATATGCCGTTAGTGATAACCTCATGCGCCATCTCCCGGTGAATTCTTTCTGTTTCATCACCAAGTTCGAACATATCTCCGAGCACTGCGATCTTCCTTCTTTTACCGGCATATGCTTTCATGAACCGGAAGGCGGATCTCATTGATTCAGGATTGGAATTGTATGTATCGTTTATCAGTTCGAAAGAATTATAACTGACCAGATTCAGTCTTTTATCGACAGCAGTTAGTTTTGACGCAGCCTTTATTATATCCGTCTTGCTCAGGCCCAGCTCCAGCGCTATTGCTGCAGCAGTGAGAAAATTTTGTGCGTTTGTCTGCCCCAGCAGGGGTACTTTAACGTCAAAGTTCTTTTTTGATGTGGCAATATTGAGTATGGTTTCGCCGTTTTTTCCTACACCCTTTATACTGCCGCGGATATCACACCGGCCCTTCAGGCCGAATGTAGTCTTGTCCTTCATCTTCCGGGTTTTTTCTTTAATCAGGGTATCGTCATTATTGACGAACAGTTTTCCGCCACAGGCTTCTGTTTCTTCAAACAGCGCCATTTTCTCTCCTGCAACCCCTTCCAGATCCTTCAGATATTCCAGGTGAGACTGACCGATATTTGTAATCACAGAATAATCCGGCTGAGCAATGTGCGCCGTATACTTTATTTCTCCGAAATGATTCGTACCGAGCTCTAGTACCAGTATATCGGTTTTCATATCGGCAGAGAATATCGTAAGAGGAACACCAATATGATTGTTGTTGTTTGAAAGTGTCTTTGTGACTTTGAATTTTTCGGACAGCAGTGAAGATAGAATTTCTTTTGTAGTGGTTTTTCCGTTGCTGCCGGTAATCGCCACCACCTTTGCAGATAATTTTTTCCTGTATGCCGTTGCCAGCTCCCCGTATGCGGTTGTTGTATCGGGTACTGTAATGATAGTCACATCGAGATGGTCAAATTTTTTCAGTTTGTTCCTGTTTATTACCACTGCCGATACCCCTTTGGATATGGCTGCATCCACGAAATTGTGTCCGTCAAACTTTTCGCCTTTCAGTGCGATAAAAACGGAATTCCTGACAATCGTCCGCGTATCGGTTGAAACATTCGATGTGGCGATAAATGTATCAGGATTGAAAATCTCCGATCCCGTCAGATCAAACATATCTTCCAGTGTAATTTTGGGTCTGCTCATTTTATAATGCACCCTCTGCAATTTCTTTGTCTGAAAAATGGTGTCTTACACCGTGAATTTCCTGATAAGTCTCGTGACCTTTTCCGGCAATGAGTATCACAGCATTTTCTTCCGAGTTTTCTATGGCAGTCTGAATTGCTGTCCTGCGGTTTTCTATTACTTCATAGTTCTGCGTATCGATTCCGGCAACTATGTCATTGATAATATCCATTGGTTCTTCATTTCTGGGATTATCACTCGTCACGTATGCCCTGGTACTAAGCCTGGCGGCAATCTGCCCCATCACCGGACGTTTTGTTTTATCCCTGTTTCCGCCGCATCCGAACACGGTATATACGGGTCTGCTTCCCCCCGTAATCTGTCTGATTGCCAGCAGTGTTTTTTCGAGACTGTCGGCCGTATGTGAATAATCAACTATAACACTGCGGTCATTTTTCGAAATGACTTCGAATCGGCCCGGTACCTGCGGGGCATTTGCTATACCTTCTATAGCTGTTTTAATATCAATTCCGACAGCTTCTGCAGCCGCGATTGCCGACACAGCGTTATATGCATTGAATTCTCCTATCAACCGTGTGAAAACACGGAAGGTCTCACCAGACCGGATAATGTCAAAACTTGTACCGTCGAGGTCGTATGAAACATTCGTCAGCCGGTAATCTGCACCGGTACTCTTACCATAGGATATTCTGCGCGCCCTGCAGTCAGCAACTATCTTTTCTCCGGCCGGATCGTCGATATTAAAAACGGCAGATGAATTTTCGTCGAGCATATCAAACAATATCTTTTTCGCGCTGAAATATTCTTCATGGGTCTTGTGAAAATCCAGGTGATCAGAGGTGAGGTTTGTAAACACCGCACACATGAAGCTTACGCTTGCAACTCTTTTGAGTACCAGAGAATGCGACGAAACTTCCATTACGGCAGATGTGCAGCCTGATGATACCATATCGGCAAACAGCATGTGGAGATCTGAGGACTCCGGAGTAGTCATTGACGTATATATCTTCTCGTCACCGATATAGTTTGCAATTGTACCGATGAGGCCTGTTTTCATACCGGCAGTTTCAAATATGTTCTTCAGGAAGAATGATGTGGTAGTTTTTCCCTTGGTGCCTGTAATTCCGACAGTAGTCAGTTTGGACGAGGGCTGCTTGTAGAAAGCGTCTGAAATCCTGGACAGTGCATCCCTGCTGCTCTGAACAACAATGCGGGTGACATTTCTGTGGCGGAATATTTCTTCAGGAACGACGGCCATATTTTCGAGAACAACTGCCGTAGCCCCTTTGTTTATCGCTTCCAGTATGTAGTTATGACCGTCGCTGTTAAAACCCCTGACAGCTACAAACAGTGTATTCTTCTTCACCCTTCTGGAATCATAGGTTATGCTTTCAACATCCTTGCGCTCAACTTCACCTGTAAGCTGAATAACTCTGAGACTGTTGACTAATTTTGATAATTCCATGGTATTTATAAACTTTTATAATTTAATTATTTGCGCATGCTAATTAATTTTCAAACCCGATAACCTTGCAGCTTCGCATTTCAGCTGACAGAGCAGTCCGGGTCTGATTGCCGATCCGGCTTTTATGCTTTGTGAAACGACCCTGCCATTGCCTACAACTTTATATTTCAGACCGATCTCCGAGAGCAGTGCTATTGCATCGCGTATCTGCCTGTTTGTAAGATCCGGCATAACGTGCCTGCTGATTGCCGCGCGCCCGGAATTAACCTGTCTTTCGGGCAGATTGGCGTAACTGCTGCCGTGACTTTTTGATGCCGCACCATGAGTATCCGAAGCAAGAACTTTCTCCAGGAGGTTCTCTTTGGTTGAAGTTGCCTGTATAAGAGAATTGTCCTGGTTTATCAGTCTCTGTGCGACATTCTTGAATATCGGCGCCGCCACTATGCCACCATATCCTCCCACTTCCGGTGAATTGACAAGTATCAGGCATACCACCGACGGATTATCTGCCGGAAAGAAACCGACAAACGATGAGTTATATTTTGAGCTCGAATAGCTTTTGTTTATCAGCAGCTGTGACGTACCGGTTTTCCCGCCTATCCTGACACCTTCAATTTTGGCAGCCTTGGCGGTACCGTTTTCCACGACACCGACCAGCATATCCCTCAAACGTCTTGAGGTTTCGGCTGAAACAACATTTCTCAGGAGCTTGTTTTCATAATTCTGAACCACTTCACCCTTTCTCGTACTGATCCTTTTGAGCAGATGAGGCTGATAAAGATTTCCCCCGTTCAGAAGTGCTGCATATGCTGCGGCAAGCTGTATAGGAGTAATAGAGATTTCATAGCCGTATGACATGAACGCTTTTGTCAGTTCATTGAAGTTATCGGGTTTTTTTAATCTGCCCCTGCTTTCTCCGGGCAGATCTATGAATGAGTAATTTCCGAATCCGTAGTTTCTCAGATATTTGTAAAAATCCTCTTCTCCTACGCGTCCTATCAGTTTAACCATGCCGATATTGCTCGACTGCTCGATTACTCCGCGGACGCTCAGCCACTGACTTCTGTGTGAATCGGCTATACGGATTTTCTTGTACTTGAAACTGCCGTTTTCGGCATATACTCTTTCTGATTCGTTGCACAGGTTTTCATTCAGCAGTATAGAGAGGGTTAGGGATTTAAACGTTGAGCCGGGTTCGTAAGTATCCGTAAGTGCCCTGTTGCGTCTGTGGAAATCGTCATACTCCCAGTAAGCATTCGGGTTGAAATCAGGGGCATTAGCCATAGCGAGTATTTCGCCGTTTTTGGGGTTAATAATTATACCCGTTGCAGATTTGCCCTTGAATTTTTCGAGTCCCGCAGACAGCTCCTCTTCAAGAATTTTCTGATAGTTCCTGTCAATTGTAAGCTCCACGTTATATCCCGGCACAGAAGGAACCGTTGCATCTTCCAGTACCGTGACCACGCGTCCCCTGACATCGCGTTCGACCACCATCTGGCCGTTCTGGCCGGTAAGTTCCTTATTATAGAACTTCTCGATTCCCTCTACTCCCTCATAGCCTCCGCTCACATACCCCAGTATGTGAGAAGCCAGATTATCGTAGGAATAGATCCTGCTGGGATCTTCTTTCGAGAACAATCCGTCAACGACCAGATTCTGCAGCTTTGCGGCAGCATCTTTCGGAGCTTTCTTTTCAAGACAGACTATCCTTCTCGAGGAATTCATCAGCTTTATATAATATGACGGTTTTTTGTTGAATACCTGCGCAAACGTCTCGGCAACTCTCGTCTTCTGCTTTTTCTTCAGCATGCGCATATCCGCATAGTACGAAACGTACTGCCTGTCGTAGGCGAGCAATTCCCCGTTGCGGTCCAGTATAAAGCCGCGTTCAGCCCTGACGATCTTTTTTTCGATCTGCTGATTTTTTGCGTAATAGTCGAAATCCTCGTGTTTTGTTATCTGAATTTCAAATAGCTTCAGGAACAAAACAGCAAAGAAACCTATAAAACCCATGATTACTATTATCGCTCTGGAATTGTTCATTTTACGATTGTTTTAGTTCTAATTGTTTAAATTCGATTATTTTTAGTTTTGATATTTGTTATTAATAATCCCTGTAATCTGTTCAACCTGACTCTTATCGGCGTAGATCAGTGATATGGTTTCCATATTCTTCATCATCTGCAGCCTGGATTCGGCGATCTGCTGTATCCTTTCTTCGCTCTGAAGTTTCTGAACCTCAACGGTAAGAGCAATGCTTTTGTCTCTCATTGCCGAAATTTCCTTTTCGAGATCTATTTTCTCTTTGGTGAGATTTTTGATTTCGAGCTTCAGTACAACGTGAAGCAGTATAAATCCGGCAGCAATTACAGCATAGAAAATTACGGCAAGAATGCCGGGACGCCTGGTATTCCTGTTTTTCGAATGACTGTTTTTTCTGGGGCCGGTTTTATCCATTTTAAAATTCTTATTGGGTACCACACAGTTCAACATGCCGGGATATGTAAGACCGGGCAGGACCGGGGTCGCAAAATTTTATAAAAACAATATTATTTTTTTTCGGAGGCCCGAAGCTTGGCACTTCTGGCACGCCTGTTATAATTGATTTCCGTGGCTTGAGGCAGCAGAGGCTTTTTAGTAAGTATTTTCAGCCTGCTATTTTTTCCGCACTGACATACGGGAAAACCCGGAGGACAGATGCAATCAAGCGCTTCAAACTTAAAAAATTCCTTAACAGTTTTATCTTCAAGTGAATGATAAGTAAGCAACACCAATCTGCCTTTCGGTTTTAATAGTTCAATGGATTTGGACAAAAATTCCTTCAACGCACCGAGTTCATCGTTGATATAAATTCGTAAAGCCTGAAAAACTCTCGACAGAGTTTTTACAAGGAAGAAAGGCGGAGTGATTTCTTCAATAACCGCACTTAATTCCAGCGTGGTTTTAATTTTCTTCTGTTCCCTTTTCTGTACAATTGTCCGCGCAATTTTCCGGGAGTTCTTTTCCTCTCCGTACTGATAGAATATTGTCGCCAGATCCTCTTCTGAAAAACTATTTATAATATCTGCTGCAGTCACCTGTCCTGTTTTATCCAGCCTGAGATCCAGCCGGCTGTCGAGCCTATAAGTAAACCCTGATTCCGGGTTGTCGAGCTGAAAAGAAGAGACACCCAGGTCTGCAAATATCCCGTCATAGCCGTTTATCATTTCTATCTTGGATACTATGTCAATCTGGCGGAAATTGGCATTGTAAATTTTCAGCCGTTTTTCATCTTTGAAATTTTCGCGGCAGAAATTGAATGCATCTGCATCCACTTCAGTAGCCACAAGGCTTGCTGAATCTGATAATGTTTTAAGGAACGCAGTAGTATGTCCGCCAAAACCAAGCGTCGCATCAAAATAAATTCCGTCTGTATCGGTGATCAGGTAGCTGATGCTCTCATTCAGCAATACAGGTATATGATGCTCTTCCATATTATTAAATTCTCATCACTTCCTGAGCGATCTGCTCAAATGTATCAGGAGGTTCCTCTGCATACGCCCTGTATATATCCGGGTTCCAGAGTTCTATTTTCTTTATGGCTCCCAGAACAAAAACTTCTTTCTTTATTCCGGCAAATTCCAGCAGGTTTACCGGCAGCAGCAGTCGCGACTGTGAATCCATTTTGTCGTCAGTGGCCTTCTCAAGATACATCCTGAGGAATTTGGCTTCTTTCGAATCAAACTGGTTCAGACCTTCAAGTCTCTGTACCAGCTTCATCCACTGATCCATCGGATACAGATCGATGCACTTTGCAGTCGTACTTCGTGTCATAAAAAAGGTGTCGTTGGCCTCAGGACTTACATATCTTCTGAGCTTTGCAGGAATACTAATCCTGTTTTTAGCATCGATTGAATATGTAAAACTGCCTATAAACATCAGCCTTTTACCGCCATTTTTGTGAATATTTCAGGATTATTTCCCCACTTTTTGGGATTTTACCACATTTCCCTCCACTAGGAGTCAAAATAACTCAAAAAATTCTGGAAAGTCAAGCTGTTTTTGAAAATAAATTGTCAGAATATTTTCGTTCACCACTGGATTTTTTCAAAAAAATATTTTTGGATTTTCTGAAGCGGAACGGACAGAAGCAAAAGCGGTTTAGTTACAGCGGTTTACAGGCACTTACTCGGTTTGGTCAGTACTAAATTATAAAGATTAGATATGGGTGACAGGTATCACAGAAGTATTTTAAGTATCAGTTCGGTGCCCTCTGAGGTGAAATTATACTTCATTTCGTGTATACAGGACTTCATGATATACAGCCCGCGGCCGCTCTCCTTGAAAAGGTTTTCAGGATTGGTCGGATCGGGTACGCTCTCGGGCTTAAAACCCCTTCCCTGATCCTTTATTGAGATCTGAAAAAGGTTGTCTTCAATGAGTACATCGATACTTATCTTCTTGTCCTTTGAAAGCTTGTTGCCATGCACCATTGCATTGACGGCAGCTTCATTTACAGCAAGTACAAGATTATTAGTTGTAGTATTATCCAGCCCGGCTTCACCGGCTACATTAAGAATAAATTCCTCAGCCCTGGGCAGTTCTTCCATGCTGCTATCGAGTATCAGCTGGTATTTTTTTGAAGACAACTTTTCTCCGTAAAAATGTTAGCTAAAAATAATAAAAAAAAACGATATATCAATTGAAACTTTGTCAAAACCGCCATGCAACCTGCATATACATATTGGCCATATTTCTTTTCCTGTTCTTCTCGTATGTTATGAATTCATACGAGCCGTTCAGTCTGAATTGCAGCCTGCTGCTGAAAGGATAATCCACAAGTGCAACCGGCCCCATACTGGTATAATCGGATTCGACAGATTTTACTTTACCGCTATAAGTGTATGTCTTCAGATTGAGATATCTGTAGCCGAATGCCAGGTGCAGCATCTTGTAGCGCAGATTGAATCTGGTTTCGTTGAATACTTCGCTTAGATCGCGCGTGGGTCTGCCTGAAAATGCTTTCCAGTTGAATTCTCCCTGCTCAGACATCCTCAGATAGCCGGCTGTCGATATAGAAAGTCGCCTGGTAATCCTGTACTCTGATGAGTCGGACATCAGGAGCTGCCTGAATGAAAAACTTCTGTAGTTGGGATTTATATCCTCAAAATCATAGACAGTATAATTGGCTGACACTTCAAATGTATTCCTGGAGGTGAGTCTGCTGCCCCTGTAATCGCCGGCAGTGGAAAACCTTATTATGCGTCTGTTGCTGTTATTTGAACTTCTCTGTGAATATATGTATACTGTATGGTTGAGACTGCCTTCGAGGTTCAGCGACAGGTCAAACAGCGGTGTCAGTTTCCTCAGATACATCAGTCTGAATATTGACAGCAGTTCATCGCGGTCATCGTAGTTATCCTGACTTGGCGTATCATACTTAAGCTTGCTGTGAAATACACTGAATGACAGCATATCCTTCTTTGTTAAGGTGTAACTGCCCGATAGTGACAGCAGCGCCCTTACTGACTTATTATTCTTCTGTTTCTCAATAGCGGACCTCTCCTCATACAGACTGGTCAGTTCGTCGTTATAAAACGGATTATCAGACATCAGTCTCTCCACGATAAACTGTTCTTCCCTTTCAGAATATCCGAACCGCAGTACAGCATCGACATTATCTGTTCGAAACTGTGTAGCAGATTCAAATTCCAGCCGGAATTCCTTAGAGTTGACGTCAAATGCGGGATTTCTGTTATCATCGAGGTTCTTGTAACGGGTACTCCGGTCTATATCCTTCCACACTGACCTCAGCGTCATATCAAAGATGAAATTCCCGGCCTGCATGTTGTACTGATCCTGCAGGTAGTAATTTGATTCCGTGCGGGACTGAATATTATTTACAATTGAATACTGTGAAGAAACAATAGAATCAGCCTCGAAATAGATATCCTTCCTCTGTCTGGTAAAATATCCGTTCAGTACATTTCTGGAATTACTGCCGAAAACATTTTCACCGCTCAGTCTGAAAAGGCGCTGATAGTTTTTTCGCGGAGTAATATCCTCATTTCCGAATTTAACAGCTGAACTTAGCGTAAAATCCTCAGCCAGCAGAAGGTTCTCTGCCAGAGCTTCCATTCCGTAAACAGCACCTTTATCGTTCTCCCCGATCAGCTTGCTGTTCAGATATCCGGCATACGGAGCGAAATAAACTCCATTGAACGGACGCCACCTGACAAATGCCGATGAACTCGCATTCGATGCTTCACTCAGGCCTATTTTTCTGTTGTCAGACAATATATTTCCATACAGTATCATTCCTGCAGAAAACTGATCCGATAAATTATAGCCGGCGAGCAGGTTCAGATATTGTTCATCCTTAATATTTTTGGGAGTAGTTTTAATCAGTGTGGAGAAATAAGTTTCCGAAAAACTGAAGAATAAATTTCTGTAGACCTGTTCAGATGCAATATTGACGTTCAGATTATATGTATTTATCTGTTTGTCGAGTACTGTCTGCAGCTTCGTATTGTTATGCTGTATAAATGAAAAGGAAAGAGTATCCAGCCTGCCCTGAGCAGAAAGTGCTGCCGTCAGCAGTAAGAGGCTGGCCGCCAATGACCGCAAAAATGCTCTTGGTTTCACTCTGTATTCCTATTCAGCTTTGAAGTAAAATCGGTAAAGGCGGGATATACTGTTGGGTTCATCCGAACCGGGATTGAAAGTAATAACTCTCCAGTAGTACGTCCTGCCGGATCTCAGTATATATGAATTGAACTGTACACTGACCACTCCGGATGTATCCTCCACCGATATATCGCTAGTCCACACGTCTTCGAAATATTCATTAGACTGAAGAACAACCCTGTACCTTGCCGGCACACCAACCGATTTGAAAACAAACTGCTCAAACCTGCCGGTGGTACTCCCGTCAGAGGGTTCAACAGCCTCGGCAGTTGCATAGATGACGGCAGAAGCCTCACTGCTGCTTTTTCCGGTCAGCCCGGCCCTGTCACGTGCCAGTACTTTATAGTAATATGTCAGGTTAGTTTTCAGATGGACTCTGTCAATATAAGAATTTACGCCTGAAACTCCCAGAAAAGAAGTCGTATCAAGTGTGAAATCGGCAGATTCACTCCTGTATATCAGATATTCTTTTATATCCGGATAGTAATTCCTCTCCCATTCCAGCAATACGGCCAGGCTGTCGGGCCAGTTGCGTCCGTAGCAGTAAAGTTGTCTCACCTGCGCAGGAGGATACTTGTTTTTGGGCTCGGCGGACACAGACTGGCTCTGAAGGCTCTGACGGCCGTAGATATCCTTAGCAGATATCCTGTAATAGTACTTTTTATCATAGTCCAGAGAATCATCAGTATAATGACTGACCGAAGAAAAAGAGACCTCACTGAAGTTCAGACTGTCACCCACCGAACGGAATATGGTATATCCTTCCAGATCCGGTTCGTAGTTGTCGTCCCAGCGGATAATGATGATACCGTCATTGGCCGCATACACTCCGAGTCCGGATGGAACTGCTGGAGGCAGTCCGTCATCGGCAGTATCCACACTGCTCGTAACCCTGTCACAACCCGAGGTGAATACAGCAGACAAGATCAGAATTATATACAAATATCTCCGCATCATTATTTCGGTTCTTTTATGGACAATAATTCTTATACCCGTACGAGTGGGGTATAGGAATGTATTCAGTTTAGACAGTTTCACTCCGGACACCGGACAGCATAAATTATTTTGGCCGGTTTGATTTATAATAATTGATTAGTCCGTTAGTGGACGAATCATGAGATGAAACAACAGTATCATTCTTCAGCTCGGGCAGAATAGCTTTGGCGAGCTGTTTTCCCAGTTCGACGCCCCACTGATCAAATGAATTGACACCCCATATGATTCCCTGCACGAATATTTTATGTTCGTACATAGCTATCAGCGATCCAAGACTGCGCGGTGTAATTTTCCTGATCAGTATGGAATTGCTCGGTTTGTTGCCAGAGAACACCTTGTGAGGCAGAAGGGCTTCTATTTTTTCAGGCGGGAGTCCCTGAGCTTTCAGCTCCTCTCCAGCTTCGTCAGCGGTCTTGCCGCGCATAAGTGCTTCTGTCTGAGCAAAGAAATTTGACAACAGCATCGCATGGTGGTCACCCTGCGGATTATGACTCTCAACCGGAGCAATAAAATCCGAGGGAATCAGTTTTGTGCCCTGATGTATCAGCTGATAGAAAGCATGCTGGCCGTTTGTACCCGGTTCGCCCCAGATCACAGGACCAGTTGAATAATCAACCGGTACGCCATTCCTCGTCACGCTCTTACCGTTACTTTCCATATCCCCCTGCTGAAAGTACGCTGCAAAACGGTGCAGGTACTGGTCATACGGCAGTATTGCATGAGTCTCCGCGCCGAAGAAATTATTATACCATATTCCCAGAAGTGCAAGAATAACTGGAATGTTTTTATCCAGAGGTGTATTTCTGAAATGTTCATCCATCTCAAATGCACCGGTCAGAAGTTCTTCAAAATTATCCATGCCAATGCAGACTGCGATCGACAATCCTATGGCAGACCACAACGAATACCGTCCTCCTACCCAGTCCCAGAATTCAAACATGTTCCTGGTATCGATGCCAAAGGCTGCAACTTCCTTTTCATTTGTCGACAGGGCCACAAAGTGTTTTGCAATTGCCTTGTGTGCTTCTGAGCTGTCCTTGAATGACCCGGTAAACCATTTCTTTGCCGTTTCCGCATTTGCAATGGTTTCCTGTGTAGTAAATGTTTTCGATGCGATTATGAAGAGTGTCGTTTCGGGACTTACTGTTCTGAGTACTTCCATTATGTGTGTTGCATCGACATTGGAGACAAAGTGCGCTCTGATATCGCGTCTGGAATACGGCTTCAGTGCTTCAGTAACCATTACGGGACCCAGGTCAGAGCCTCCTATTCCGATATTGACCACATCGGTTATACTCTTTCCTGAAAATCCCTTCCAGCGTCCGCTGCGTACCTCTTCAGAAAAGCTGCGCATATGTTCCAGCACCGCTCTTACGCCAGGCATAACATCACGGCCGTCCACATAAACTGGCCTGCTGCTGCGGTTGCGCAAAGCAGTATGTAGCACCGCCCGGTCCTCAGTATTATTTATCTTTTCTCCCGCAAACATTTTCCCGGCCCACTCTGCTACTCCGGTCTCCTCTGCCAGTGCGGTCAGCAGGCGCATGGTTTCTTCTGTTACACGGTTCTTCGAGTAGTCAAGCAGTATGTCATTAAACTCAATTGAGAATTTCTCAAAACGATTTTTATCCGATGCAAACATATCGCGCATTTTGAGATCTCCGATCTCCAGGAAATGCTGCGAAAGTCTGCCCCAGTTTTCCGATTGTGCTAATGAATTGGCCATTATAGTTCTCCGATAATTTTCAGTATTAAAGTTTCGCTTGTTCCGGTTTTTCTTGGGTTTATATATCTAATTAAGGAATTATTTTTTCAGGTCAAATGAAAATTCGCTGCCGCGTCCTAAGATGCTCTTTACTTCCACATGCGTTCCGTGAGCTTCGGCAATATGCTTTACAATCGCAAGCCCGAGTCCTGTACCGCCGACGGCTCTTGAACGGTCCCTGTCGACGCGGTAGAATCTTTCGAATATCCGGGGCTGATCGTCGGGCGCAATTCCTATGCCCGTATCCTTCACTGCAATTCTGACTTTCTTTGGATACTCACTGACTATAATCTCAATGCTACCGGTTTCGGTATATTTAATTGCGTTCTGTATAAGATTTACGAATACCTGTCTTAGTTTGTTTTTATCGCCGAACACCTGCAGAGTATCCCTGAATGGAGGCATCATCAGCCGGAGCCCTTTTTCTTCGCAGGCTGGTAGGAACTCCTGGACAACAGGCTGCAGAAATTCGAATAGGTTAAAGTACCTCATGCTGAGACGCATCTCACCCGATTCGATCATTGAAATATCTATCAGATCATTGAGCAAGTTATTGAGATTGCCGGTATGGTGATTTGCTTTTTGCAGGAATGATCTGTTTACGCGGGAGTCATCGATTGCGCCGTCGAGCAGTGTCTCCAGGTATCCCTGAATGGCGAATATCGGGGTGCGTAGTTCGTGAGAAACATTTCCCAGAAATTCAGTTCTGACGTGTTCGAGTTTTTTAAGAGTTTCAATATCGCTGACCGATTTTCTGAGCAGTTCTCTCAGTTCATCCTGGACCGGTCGCAGATCGCTGCCGAGTCTGATCTGGTCGGGAGTTTTCAGTTTATTTTCCCTGATCTCGCGAATGGCGTCATTGATTCTGCCAAGTTCATCTCTTCGTATCGAACCGATATAGTACAGCAGTGCAACATTGAATGCCATCATCAGGAAAAAGAATACGATTTGGAACTGATGCACGTTACCTATGAGCAGAAGGATAGTGAACAGGCATATGCTCAGAAAAACTGTTCCTTCCACATATACCTTTGAAGAAATAAGGTATTCCTTAAGCTTGCTCATAGTTCTTAAACCGGTAGCCGACGCCTTTTATTGTCTCGATCAGATCCGCATTATCTCCGAGTTTTTCGCGGATCTTCCTGACATGAACATCCACTGTTCTTTCTACAACGTATATATCCGCACCCCAAACGTCTCTGAGTATTATTTCCCTGCCGAACACTTTACCCGGCTGACTGGCCAGATAGGAGAGGATTTCAAATTCTTTGCGCGGAAATATTATCTGCCGGCCGTAGAGAGTAACAGTATAGCTGGAGCGGTTGATCTCGAGCGGTCCTATGAGAATTTTTGCAGATGCATGTTTATTGTCCGAAGAAGCTTCAGTTTTTCTGAGGTTGGATTTCACTCGTGCCACGAGCTTTTTGGGGGAGATGGGTTTCTTTACAAAATCATCGCCGCCTATTTCCAGTCCGTGGATCTCGTCCGATTCTGCTGATTTTGCGGTCAGAAATATCACCGGTGTATTTTCAAAACCATGGCGTGCTCTTATTACTTTACAGACCTCATACCCGTTCAGTTTGGGCATCATGACGTCAAGTATAATGAGGTCTGGTTTTTCAGCCAGCTTTTGTATGGCTTCATCACCGTCATAGGCGCAGATGACTTCGAATCCTTCTACTTCCAGATTATACTGCAGGAACTCCACTATATCATGTTCATCATCTACAAGAAGTATTTTTGTTTTCATGCTCTTACGCCCATTTATTTATTGAAAATAATCCGGGTGAAATACCGGTAATCCGTTTATGAGCTCAGGAATAACACGGACTCAGACCTTTACAGTCAGTTCATTGTTGAGCCTCTTTCCTTCAAGAAACGATTTTGCTCTGAGCGCGATGCCCTTTCCGTCCATCTGCAGCAATTCGAGCAGTTCTGCCTGAGTACCATGTTCCACGTAGGAATCAGGAAGTCCGATTCTCAGTACATCATTTTTATAGTTACGTGAAGCAAAATATTCGAGCACACCGCTGCCGAAACCACCGGTCACGGAGTTTTCCTCGAGTGTAATGATCTTAGAATATCCGGCGGCCAGATAATCCAGCATGTTTTCATCCAGTGGTTTAATAAACCGTGCATTGACCACTTCACAGCTGATATTTTCTGCGGCAAGTATTTCTGCGGCATCCATAGAATACTTGACCATAGAGCCAACTGCCAGAAGTGCAACATCGCTTCCCTTTCTTACAACTTCGGCCTGTCCGACAGGTATTATTTCAAATCCTTCTTTCAGCGGTACACCAAGCGCGCTCCCGCGGGGATAGCGGATTGCTACGGGTCCCTTTTTATATTCCACAGCCGTATAGAGCATATCACGGAGCTCAGACTCATCCTTAGGAGCCATGAGCACCATATGGGGAACCAGGCGCAGATACGACAGATCAAATGAACCATGATGCGTAGGACCGTCTGCGCCGACTAATCCTGCCCGGTCGAGTGAAAAGACAACGTGCAGTTTCTGAAGGCTAACATCGTGGAGTATCTGATCGAATGCTCTCTGCAGGAATGTGGAATACACTGCCACTACAGGTACAATTCCCTCCGCCGCCAGTCCGGCAGCAAATGTAACTGCGTGCTCTTCGGCAATACCCACATCAAATGTATTTTCAGGGTATGTATGCTGCAGTATATCTATGCCGGTACCATCCAGCATAGCAGCCGAAATGCCGACAACATTGCGGTTATCTCTGACGATCTCGGTGAGTGCATTTCCGAATATTTTTGTATATGAAGCGGTGGTGCTTTTTTTATAGGCCTGACCGGTAAGCTTATCAAACGGTGTTGCGGCATGCAGCCTCTGTGCATCATTTTCTGCGGGTTTATATCCTTTGCCCTTCTGTGTAATGACGTGCACCAGTATGGGGCCTTTCATATCCTTGATCTGCTCGAATAATTTTGTCAGCTGAGAGATATTGTGTCCGTTAACAGGACCGAAATACCTGAATCCCAGAGCTTCGAAGAGCATACCAGGCGTAACTACTGCTTTTATACCGGTCTCTAATCTGACGGCTATGCGTCTGAGCCTGTCGCCGAACTGGAGTTTTCCGGTCAGGTCCCATATCTGCGCCTTGAACTTGTTGTAGTCCGGGTGGGCGATCATTTCTGTAAAATAGTTGGATATCTGCCAGACGTTTGCAGCTATTGACATATTGTTGTCGTTCAGGACAACTATCATATCGCTTTTAAGCACTCCGGCGTTATTCATGGCTTCATATGCCATACCGCCGGTCATAGCTCCGTCGCCAATAACAGCAATTACGCGGTTGCGGGATTTCTTCAGATCTCTGGCTTCAGCCATTCCCAGTGCGGCAGATATTGAAGTAGACGCGTGACCAGCGCCAAATGCGTCGTATTCGCTTTCAGAACGTTTCAGGAAACCGCTCAGTCCGTGCAGCTGCCTTATGGAAGTCATCTGGTCGCGGCGGCCAGTCAGTATCTTATGCGGGTATGCCTGGTGTCCTGTATCCCAGACTATTTTGTCTTCGGGAGTATTAAATACTTTATGCAGCGCAACTGTAAGTTCAACCGTTCCGAGGCCTCCGCCGAAATGCCCGCCGGTCTGGGATACCACGTCAACAAGGTATTCCCTGATCTCCGAACACAACAGTTTCAGATCGTGAGTTTCGAAGTGCCGGATGTCAGCCGGAGCGTTTATATTGAATAAAATTTTGTACTTATTCTGTTGGTCCATTTTTCTACCTTAAGCCCTGTAAAACTCAGAGTTCAAATTCTTCGTCAGTTTCGGAAATTTCTTCTATGTTCTTTTTCAGATAACTAATTTTAAGTTCTGCTTCCCTGATTTTCTTAAAACACGTCTTCGAAAGCAGTATCCCTTCTTCATACAGATCGATGGCCTTATCAAGACCAATGGTTTCGCTGTCCAGCTGAGCGGATATCTCTTCAAGGCGGGAAAGAAGCTGTTCGAATGATTCTTCCCGTCCTTTCTTGTCGCAATATATTTTTCCGCCATCAATAGTATCGCTGACAAAGGAATTTTTATTTGACGAGGTCTTCTTTGCCATCTTCAATGTCCTTTTATAGTTTTTTCACTTCAATTTCGGCATCCCGGAACCGGAGTACTGCATTTTTTGCCGCATCGAATTCTGCAGCGCTCTGCACGCAGCGGGAATCCTGTTTTACAATAACGAAACCTTTTTTGAGTATCTTCTGCGTGTCGTGCGCCGCGACAGACTTATCCAGCAGCTCTATCCTGTTTTTCAGCTTCACAAGCCTCAGCGACATTTCCTGTTCTATTCTGTATGTCAGATGATCGAGCTGCTGAGTTCTGGTTTTAACAAGCGATAAAGGATATCTGAAAGCATAGGAACTTATCAGGTGCTCAATCTGAGTTTTTTTCTCATCCACAATATACAAAACATTTCGTGCTGAATTAAGGGAAAATTCTCTGATATAAGCAGATATCTCCTGAATATGAGGAGTAGCCAGTTCCATCGCTGCCGAGGGAGTTGCAGCACGCAGATCGGCAACCAGGTCCGATATGGTAAAATCCGTTTCATGACCGACTGCGCTGATGACCGGAATTCCGGACTTGTACACAGCCCTGGCGACAATCTCCTCATTAAATGCCCAGAGGTCCTCCAGAGAGCCCCCGCCCCGCCCTATAATTATCACGTCCATGTCACGTATCGTGTTGAGCTGCCTGATACTCGCGGCAATGGAAGCAGCAGCTCCTTCTCCCTGCACCTTGCATGGAGCTATTACAAGTTCAGCCAGCGGATAGCGGCGGTCGGCGATGCTTATCATATCCTGCAATGCTGCCCCTTCGGAAGAAGTTGCAATGCCTATTTTCACAGGAAACTGAGGAATAGCTCTTTTTCTGTCCTCGTCAAACAGCCCTTCCTTCAGCAATTTCTTTTTAAGTTTTTCAAAGGCAGCCTGGAGTTCACCCTCGCCTCTTGGGCGCATAGAGCGTACATCGATCTGGTAGCTGCCGCGGGGAGGATAAACCGACAGTTTTCCCGTAACTATAATCTGCATACCATCCTGCGGAGTAAAGAACACGTAGTTATTGAATCCCTTCCACATGGTGCAGCAGATAAGCGACTCTGAATCTTTAAGATTGAAATACCAATGACCGGATACATGCATCTTCAGGTTGGAAATTTCCCCTTCCACGATCACCTGCTGGAAGCTTTCCTCCAGCTCACGCTTAATCATATGAGTGATCTCACTAACGGTCAAAATTTCATTCATCTTAAAGTCTTTCCGGAGTAATATTCTGATTTAACCCGGTTCCTGTACAGTATATCTCTTAAAAACCGGCAACTAATTTATAAAAAAAAATGCAAATAATGAATACCGGCATTACAGGTTCAGATGTAATGTAAATGCACTGGCAAACAGACCAATCGATATGGTGTGAAAATCATTATCCCATTTTCCGGGTTTTGTCGCATAACTATATTTTGTATAGACAGTAAACATATCATAAAAGCGAAACAATCCTGCAGAAATTTCTGCTCCTATGCCATTGTAGCCGTCAAAATTGCTTATTCCCTTTATACCGGCAGAGATATATTCAATTCCTGCAGTCGGAAAGATGTGCTTATACCCGAATTTGAAAAAATTTCTTTCGGGAGCGTTAAACACATGCTGATAATCCACTGAAAAGTAGCCCAGAGGATAGTTGTGATCTTCCGAATATATGGAGACCAGAGGGATTTCCTTTGTGATACTGAAGTAATCCTTACCATCCATGGAAACATATGCCGGTGCAGGCACTCCAAAAATAATACCTCCGATGCAGCAGTTGAAAAGAATGCTTGTACTGGCTTCCTGCGCCTCTATTTTATATTCGTCCGGCAGATAGACCTCGGTAATCTCACTCGTGGAAGTACGGCCCAGAGAATCGCGCACTACTACCTGAAATGGTACAGTGGTCGAATCAAAACGAAGTGACGAAACATCTATTTCTGTTTTGTGCAGTGTCGCAGGTACAGCCGACACTTCATATTCGTTTTTCTGCTGCAGTATTACTTTTGATACACAGTTGACCGAGGTTGAAAAAGTCAGTATGAATTTATATGGCTTTTCGGGAGTAATGTAATAATCGATCAGGAATACCTCAGCGGAATCACTTTCCGATACAGTCTCTTCCTGAGCAGACAGCCTGACGGCACAGAGCAAAAATAATAGCGAAATAAAGAAATAGTGTTTCATATTCATCCGAAATGTTTAAGTTAACACTGATAATTTAACATTTTTCCTGTAAATTACTAAGTAAAATGTATGTGCGGTCATGCTGCAGGGACGGCTAGGCAGTGAAATCTGCGCTATCACTGCACACTCATTTGTTTGTCCGCTTTTCCGGGCACAATTCCACGTTTGTCTCCAAAAATTCGTATATTTTTATTTTGAAAATAGGAGAAGGTAAATTGCGAATTTTAGTCAGCAACGACGACGGCATAGATGCTCCGGGTATTCATGCTCTTGTCAGACATTTGAAAGAAATAGCCGATGTTACAGTTGTAGCCCCGCATCGTGAACAAAGTGCCGTCGGCCATTCGATTACTATGCAGATGCCGCTCAGAACCACCAAGTTTTTCAAGAACGGAGAATTTTTTGGTTATTCCGTAGACGGCACACCAGCCGACTGCGTTAAAATGGGCATAAAAAATATAATGAAATCCAAACCGGATCTGGTTATCTCAGGCATCAACCACGGCTCTAATACGGCTATCAATATAATTTATTCGGGTACCGTTTCTGCTGCCCGCGAAGCAGCCATAATGGATGTACCGTCAATCGCCATATCTCTCACCAATCATAAAGCCGAACAGTTTGAGCTTGCAGGAAGGGTTGCCAGAACACTTGCACAACTGGTAATGGACAGAGAAAACGATATCCCCAAAGGGACTCTTCTGAACGTCAATGTACCCGATATTCCTGAAGATCAGGTAAAGGGATTTATGCTGACAAAACAGGGTAAATCCAAGTGGGATGACGATTATGAGGAACGCAAGGACCCCTACGGCCGCAGCTATTACTGGCTTACCGGCAATCTGATTGAGGTCGATAAGGAACTGGATACTGATCAGGGAGCCATTAGCAACCATTATGTTTCTGTTACTCCCATTCACTTTGACCTGACAGATTACGCGACATATGAGAAAATGAAAAACTGGGAACTGGAAAAACAGAATATCTAATTTTCAACTTTAACCGGCGGAGAATTTATGAAGACCAGCTATAATATTTTTCAGATTGATGCTTTTACATCCACTCCATTTCTTGGCAATCCGGCAGCTGTTACTTTCGGACCCAATCTGTCTGACGAGCAGATGCAGCTGATTGCGCGCGAAATGAATCTTTCCGAAACAGCGTTCATCACTGCCTCTGAAACTGCCGATTATAAGCTCAGATGGTTTACTCCGCTGGTTGAAGTAAATCTCTGCGGCCACGCAACCATTGCATCACTGCATTACCTGAACGAACTGGGCAAAATTAACAACAGAAACAGGATTACTTTTGAAACACGTTCCGGAATCCTAAACTGCCCTGTTGCTGAAAATGAATACTTTATGCAGATACCGCTCATGAATTCGAAAGAATTCGATCTGCCAGTGGACCTGGCCTCGCGCATGCTGAACACCGCGGCCGAATACATATCGGGCAAATATCCTTTTCTGCTCATGGATAACGGTTATCTCTACATCTACTGCTCGTCACTGCAGAGGCTGAAAGAAATGGCGCCGGATTTCAATCTTGTAAGCGAAGCCGGCAGAAAGTATAATTTTGATTCCGTGTGCGTTTTTTCCGATGAAACTTTCGACAGCGAAAACAGTGCACACAGCCGGTTCTTTGCCCCGCTCTACGGCATAAACGAAGACCCGGTTACAGGCAGCGCAAACGGTCCGCTGATGCTCGTGCTGGAACGTCTGGGTATAGTTGACAAAGACGACAAACTGATCGTCAGAATATTCGAACAGGGCGATATTATCGGCCGGGCAGGCAGAATCAAAGTTTCGCATAACCTGGAAACCAATGAATTGTACATCGGGGGCAGCGCGGTGACAATTCTTAAAGGAGAACTTTTTCTCTGATGTTAAACATAAGCAACTTCAGCCTTTCATTTTCATTCAGTGCAGTTTGGTTTGTACTGGGACTCATCGTACTGGCAGCCTATACCTTCTACAACTACAGGTATACCACCCCGGCAGTGAGCAGCGGGAAGAAACTGCTTCTGACACTTCTCAGAAGCCTCGCACTCCTGCTGATACTGTTTGTTATATTCGAACCTGTAGCCAGGTTTGTCTACAGTTCCAGACTGAAACCCGAAGTGCTGTTCTTTGTAGACGCATCCAGATCCATAAATGTTAAAGACGGTACTGACAGAAAATCTGCGGTACTTGGTTTTCTCTCTGAGGCATCTTCGCAGGGACTTTTATCTGCGAATGCTGCCGGAAGTCTGTACGAATTCGGCAGCTCAGTGAGAAAACCGCCGAATTATTCTTCCATAAGGTTTAATGATGCTTCAACGAATTTCAGCCGGATTTTTGACAGCATAAAAACTGAAAACCGCAATATTGTGGCAGCCGTTGTCGTAAGCGACGGCGTCATTACCGACGGCATTAACCCTGTCTATAAAGCCGAGAAACTGGGCATACCTGTAATTGCATTCGGAGTCGGCGATTCTGCCCGGAAGAATAACGTCGAAGTGCGCAGAGTTCTTTATAATGAGTATATCTACACAAATTCACCTACCACGGTGAGTGCTTCCGTATGGTCAAAAGGTTTCGGCGGAAGACCGGCTGAGTCAGCGCTGTATGAGGATAACCGGCCTGTTGAAAAACAGACCATTACTCTGCAGGACGGCATTACAAATATCAGTTTCGCCTATACACCGCGTACGCCGGGAGAGAAAAAACTGACTTTTGCAATTTCTCCGTTCCAGGGTGAAGCAACACCGGCAGACAACAGAAAGACCTTTTATGTAAAGGTATTGGATAACAGACTCAATGTGCTGCTCGTTGCAGGCAGCCCGTCTTCAGATCTGGCATTTGTGCGCAGCGTCCTGTCTCAGGATCCCAATCTGCATATATCTTCAATTACACAGACGGGCAATAACAGGTTCCTTGAAAGCAGTAATCAGAACCGTGCCATCGACAGCGCAAGCGTACTGTTCCTGGTAGGTTTTCCGTCATACAACACTCCTCAGTCGCTCATTGACAGGATATACAATGAGATATCACTCCGCAACAAGCCGTATTTTATTGTTCTGTCTTCCGGTACCGATTTTAACCGGCTGAAACGATTTCAGAGTGAATTGCCTTTTAACATCACGTCAGTACGTGAGGGCTATACAGAGGTTCAGGTCAGTGTTTCACCAGATCAGTCGCAGAATCCACTTCTGCAGAGTGCTTCGGATGATAATACCGCCACATGGAACAATCTGCCTCCGGTCTATAAGCCCAACAGTGAATTTCAGCCTAAAGCCGAGAGCGAAGTAATTGCCAGAACCAGGATCAATAATATTCCAGTCAACTCACCTCTCATTTTATCGAGAAAACTGGGGAGCAAACGAAGTCTTGCAATCCTTGCCCGTGATATCTGGAGATGGAAACTTCAGACTGCACAGGCAAATCCGGCAGTCCTGGATTATCTTCTCCTGAGCAGTATAAAGTGGCTGAATACACGCGAGGATCAGAAACAGGTAACCATTACCAGCTCCAGGAAAGTCTATTCACTCGGCGAGACTGTTGAATTTGCCGCCCAAGTATATGATGCAACGTTTAATCCGGTAGACAATGCCGATATAAATCTTAACGTTACTTCGGGCAGCAATAAGTACCAGGTCAGTATGACTCCTCTGGGAGGCGGAATATATGAAGGGAAACTCGCAGCTGACAAGGCCGGTGACTATTATTTCTCCGGTACCGCCAGGCTGGATGGCAAAGTCCTGGGCAGCGACAACGGCCGCTTCAGCATCGGTGATGTGGATATTGAAATGGCAGGCATCTCGCAGGATTCGGATATGCTCAAGCTGCTTTCTGACCAGACAAGCGGCAAGTATTTCTACTACAAAAACTCAGATGCACTGATCAGCTACCTGAAGAACATGCAGTCCTCTGCCTCCAGGGAAAAGAAAACGGTTTCAGAAGTTGCACTCTGGTCGAAGGAATGGCTGCTTGGTCTTATTGCCCTGCTGTTTGCTCTTGAATGGTTTATCAGAAAACGCTCAGGCATGCTGTAGAAAAACAGCTGAATATGTGTAAACAATATCGGGAGAAACCGTGCCCCGCAGGAATTTACTCATATCATTTTATGATTTTATGATGCCGCGGCTCTGTCCGGCTTGTTCGGCCAAGCTCGGTCCGAATGAAGAATGTATCTGCAGCTGCTGTGAAGCCTCGCTTCCGCAAATGGACAGCCGGCAGATTGCGACCGAATATAACCGCAGATTTTCTCAGCAGGCAGTAGTTTCGGGATTTTTCTCGCTCTACATTTTTGAACGTAATTCGCTGGTTCAGAACCTGCTGCATTCGATTAAGTACCAGAGACGCTGGCAGAATGCAGTATATATGGGCAGCAGAATTGCCGAAAAGCTGGTGTCATTGTATCCTGATGGTGACTTCGATATGGTAGTACCCGTTCCCCTTCACAGAATAAAGGAAGCAGAACGCGGCTACAATCAGTCACTGTATATCTGCCGGGGTATCTGCAAAATTCTGAATAAGCCGCTTGAAGACAGAGTGCTTTACCGGAAAAGATTCACTCAGACGCAGACCCATCTGTCTGTAGCTGAAAGAGAAAGAAATGTAAAGGGAGCTTTCGGCCTGAAGAATGCAGCCAGGATTGAAGACAAAAGCATTATACTGGCGGACGATGTGATTACCACCGGAGCGACCGTTCAGGAGTGCGCGAAAGTGCTCACCAGTGCGGGAGCCCGAAGTGTGTTTGTAGTTTCTGTAGCGATTGCATAGCTCATGTACGTCAAATTTACCAAATCCATGGTATCTGCCTGTCCGGGGGATGAAATAATGGAATTATTTTTTATTTAACTCTTTGTTTTATTTGACTTAAAGGTCGCAATTTGATATATTTGTAATTCTAAAAGTTTAATGGAGGATATTTTAAATGTTTGCTGTCGTCGATATATTGGGGAAACAGTTCAAAGTTTCTGAGAACAATAAGTATTACGTCCCCCGCGTTGAAGCAGAACCGGAGTCAGATGTTACCTTTGATTCAGTTCTTTTGTTTTCAGATGAAAACGGAACTCAGGTAGGCACTCCATTTGTAAAGAGCTTGAAAGTTCAGGCAAAGGTTCTCGAGCACCTGAAAGATGATAAAGTAATTGTGTTCAAGAAAAAAAGAAGAAAAGGCTATCAGTTGATGAATGGACACAGACAGCTTTTAAGCAAAATTGAAATTACTAAGATAGGTTAATTCACGGAGGTAAATCATGGCTCATAAGAAGGGGCAAGGATCATCAAGAAACGGTCGCGATAGTAATGCTCAAAGACTTGGTGTAAAAAGATTTGGCGGTGAAAAAGTTACGGCCGGTTCCATTATAGTCAGGCAGAGAGGTACTAAATTCCATCCTGGCATCAACGTAAAGAAAGGCAGCGATGATACTTTATTTGCTTTGGTTGACGGATATATCAAGTTTGAAACCAAACGCGGTGACAGACAGTACGTCAATGTTTTTGAAGGTGAATAAATACTGACACAAAAGAGTATAAAAAAACTCCGCTTTAAGCGGAGTTTTTTTTTGACCTTCTGTCAAATCTGAATTAGAAACCGAGTCTTTCCATATCGGCAACGAGTGTCTTGACTGCTGCAACAGAATTGTCAAATGCGGCCTTTTCTTCTGCATCCAGGCTCAGTTCGACTACTTTTTCTGCACCCTCAGCGCCCAGTACAACCGGAACACCTACATAATAACCATTAGTACCAAATTCACCGTTCAGGTAAGCTGAGGCAGATACGAGGCGTTTTTCATCCTTCAGTATGGCTTCTGCCATCTGAATTGCAGATGAAGCAGGTGAATAGAAAGCCGATCCGGTCTTCAGAAGTTTTACCACTTCCCCGCCAGCCTGCTTTGTACGTTCAACCATTGCAGTCATAACTTCCTGAGCTTTCTTCTTGTCGTTGTACTTGCGTTCGAGCATTTCCATTACAGGAATGCTGTTTACATTAGCATAGCGTACGAGCGGCACCATAGTATCACCGTGGCCGCCAAGAACCAGAGCATTGACATCCTTAACTGAAACGCCGAGTTCCCATGCAATGAATGTAGCAAACCTTGAAGAATCCAGCACACCAGCCTGACCGATAACACGGTTTGTCGGGAATCCGGATACTTTCTGGAACAGTGTAACCATAGCATCAAGAGGATTTGAGATAATGATAACAACAGCGTTAGGAGCGTTGTCGCGAACGCCTTCTGCAACAGATTTCATGATCTTTGCATTTGTTGCAAGCAGATCGTCGCGGCTCATACCGGGTTTGCGGGGCAATCCAGCAGTAATGATAACAACATCAGCATCCTTTATATCAGCATATGTATTTGTACCGGTAACACTGACATCAAATCCGTCGACTCTTGATGCTTCAGCGATATCGAGAGTTTTGCCCTGGGGCAGGTCTTCAACAATATCAAATAATACAACGTCAGCAAGCTCTCTGAGAGCTATAAGCTGAGTTAACACGCCACCTATCTGGCCACCGCCGATAAGAGCTATTTTTTTTCTCGACATTTACGTCCTCCTTATAGATATTTATTGTCATTATATAAAAATGCATCAGAATATTTTTATGCATCCAAGAAATATATAAATAAATTGGTGTCTTTTCAACTTAAAGGGTTCAATGCCTTCAAAATAAAATTCCGGCGGCCTCACGCTCGATGCACTGGCTGCAATATACTGGCTGATTACATCATTAGAATACACTGTTGACCGAATGACTATTGACTGTTTATCTTGGAGAGTAAGGCTGAATACTGCTGGAGAGACTGCGCACGTAAAGGTTTTCGGGAAAGTAACGGATAGAATAAGGGAAAAGCCGCCTGCTTTATCCGCAGGCGGCTAAGAACAGTCAATTCTTTATCTTACCAGAAGCATTTTTCTTGTCTGCGAGTACTTGCCAGCCTGAATGCGGTATACATATAATCCGCTGGAGAGGTTATTTGCATTAAATTCGACCTCATGATATCCGGCTTCTTTTTGACCGCTGACGAGTGTTTGCACCTCGCATCCGAGAAGGTCATATACTTTTATAGATACAAATCCGTTCTGCGGCAGTTCATACCTTATTTTTGTGGTCGGATTGAATGGATTCGGATAGTTCTGATCAAGGGCATAATCTGCAGGCAGTTCTGCTTTTACGGCAACTTCTTCCGAATATATATATTTCCCGCTGACATCAATTTGTTTCAGACGGTATTTGTAATTTACTCCCCCGTCCGGGAAATCTGTAAATGAATATGATTTTGCAGAATTACTGTTTCCGTTTCCTTTGACAAATCCCACACTGCTCCACATTGCACCGGTTTCGGAACCATTCTTCCTTTCGATCTCAAATCCATAATTATCCGTTTCAGTAGCAGTCTTCCATTTCAGCAGGATTTGTCCGGAAATAGCTTCCGCACTCAATGCCTGCAGTTCGACCGGAAGCGGAATGGTCATGCCCTGCAGGTATGGATACCCTCCGTTTATTGAGCTGTTTATCGACCAGACAGAAGTAAAATCCCAGGTCTTATACACCTCTGTCGATGGCAGAGTCATATCATATGTAAAGGTGCCTGTACCGCCCTGACTGCTGGTCTGGCCGGAGGTTTCCCTGTTCCAGTAAGAGTTGGTTATAGTGCCGCTTCCGGGATTGTAACCCAGCAGGCCGCCTAAATGTGTAGCACTCGCAGCCGTAACTTCTCCAACAGAATAACAGTTTGTTACCGGGCAGTCGAAATATCCGATGAGTCCTGCGGCATAGTCGCCAGTTGCAGTCACTTTGCAGAATGAATAGCAATCGCTGAGTGAGGCCTGAGGAGCAGCGTAACCTGCCAGTCCGCCAATATATCCGACACCGGATATCTGACCCATGGAATATGATTTGCTGATTGCTCCGGCTCCTGCAAAGGCTCCGCCTATCCTGCCAACCAGTCCACCGATATTGCTGGAATTAGGAGCACTAATTGTTATATCTGTATAGCATTTTTCTATCGTATTCACACTGCTGCCGATAAGTCCTCCTGTAAAACAATTTTCGCCGCTGTTCGAAACCGTAATAACGCTATTCCTCACGCTGCAATTGGAAACCGGAGACTCTGTATAACCAGCGAGTATGCCGACCGGATTTGCTCCCTGATATTTAATATTTGCATTGTCAATTATAACATTCTTTATTTCGCCTGCAGTAACATATCCAAACAGGCCGCAATAGTCATTCGAATACTCGGAAGACTTGTCAATTTTCATCCCGTATATTGTTTTAGAATTTCCGTCAAAATATCCGGTAAACGGAGTAGTTGCATTTCCAAGAGGAGCCCAGTTTTCGCCAGAAGACAGGTCTATATCTGCACCCAGCCGAAAATACTTACCGCTGTAGTCAGACTGCGCGACCTGCGCCAGCTGAACTGCTGTATTTACAACAAATGGTGATTCTTCCGTTCCGAGACCTTCGGCAAAGTCAGAGGCTGAATATGCACTCGTATAGTTAATTCCATCGAGTTTATATCTGTTAAAGAAGCCGGAATTATTGAATTCAAAGGCAGCCACATAGTATTTTGTTGCCTTCTTTAAACCGGTCACTATTACAGAAGTCGCTGCAGCAGTCGGATCTCCGTGTACTGATGCATATACGCAGCGCCAGAGAGATGCACCTGGCGAGCCAGGCACTCCGTAAGCTGGCATACACATATTAAAATCCGCCTGATTTATGTAGATAGTACTATTATATATCCTATTTGTATCTATATTACAGACGGGATTACTGCTTCCGTTATCTTCCATTACAAATACAGCCCGTCCCCTTCCATCTCCGTTTTTCCAGCTAACGGTCATGCTTCCCGGCTGGTCAGCTACAGGTAAAAGCGCAAGATCATAAGGCTGCGATGTTGGAGCTGAGGGTTCATTCCATTCGAGATATGGATATCCCCCATTAATTACCTTGCTGGCATCCAGCTTCCAGGCATCATTAAAGTCCCAGGGACCTATTATACTAAAATTACCCGCAAAATAATCCTGCGACTGCATGTCAGCGGCAGAGATGCCGGTACCATAGCTAATACCCATGTTAACATTTCTTCCATCAGTCTTCCACAGAATAAATGGCGATAAAGAACCGCCGCTCAGTGTTCCAGACAGCCAGCCGTTGGAATTATCCGCAGCAGCGTTAACATCTCCAAGAGCATATGAGGAATAAAATTTTGAATTGAAGTTCATGTTTCCAACCAGTCCTCCGCTATTTCTGGTTCCATTTACATTCCCGGTTGCATAGCAGTTGGCTATTACTGCATTTTCAGTCATGCCGACCAATCCTCCGCCGTACTGCTCTGAAGCAGTGACTGCAGCTGAAGATGAACAGAACATAACGGATCTTGCAAGAAAGCATGGTTCAGATACATACCCTATCAGTCCCCCCACACAGGATATACCCGATGCACTTCCGCTGGTTGAACAATTGATAACCTGTCCTGGTTCGGCTGATTCAGGGCTGAGGCCTATATAGGCACCGAGAGTGCCAATCAGGCAGCCCGTATTAGTGGTACCGGTGACATTGGAGTTAATGAGTTTTAAGTTTATAATTTCGGATTCGTATGATACTACCCCGAACAAACCAGTCGACGCATAGCTTTGTGCTGAAGTAATGGTCAGATTTCTGATTTCATGATTCTGGCCATTATAATGACCGCGGAATCCGGTAGGACTATTGACTCCGTCTATCTGGCCTATGGGTTCCCAGCAGTCATATCCGCTGAGGTCAATGTCTGAGGTCTGGATATAATAGATTCCCATATTCAGATAGGTAAAAATTCCGGATTCGTTTTTAGTTTTCAGCAGATTGAGCTGGTCCGCATTTGCCACCTGATAGGGATCTGTCGGTGAGCCGTTTCCGCCAGAAAAAATGTTGGCCGTTGAAGTAGTAAATATAACCGAATTGACACCCGATGATACTGCCGTAGGATTGATATATGTTCTGCCTGATCCGCTTCCGTTATACTCGTATATCTGAACTATATACGGAGTATTGGCGCTCAGTCCGGTAATCACTGTGCCATCACCGTCTCCGTCATAAACGCATTTCCAGGGATTACCCGTGCCGTCGGAATAAAAATTTTCATTTCCGAAATTTCTGTTAGCGATATAATCGATACCATCTATAGGAGTAAAATTTGAAGTGGTAGTAGTGGAAACAAATACAGTTCGTCTTTCTCCGGCACCCTTTTTCCATTTCAGACGCATCTGCGACCAGCCCAGTTCCGGGGCTGTCAGCGGATCTTCAATGTTTTGCCATGCCAGAAAAGGATAGCCACTGTTCTTATCAGATTCTATTTTCCAAATTGGGATATTTGTAAAGTCCCAGCCATTAAATGTAGACTGCACTTTCATTTCAGCCGCTGATTTCGCTGAAGCGGAACTGTTTTCAGCATAGATACCTGCCAAAGCGTAACATCCCGAGGCGTCAGGAGTCAAACCAGCATTTCCATTTATGGCATAATAGTTATATCCGTTTGAGACTACAGATCCCATGGCATAGCAGTTTGTAGCCTTAAAAGGTGGATCGGAAAATTCGCAAGTTCCGACTATTCCTCCTGCCGACATAATTGTCGAACCACCGGCCTCACCACTTCCACCGTTTAGGCTGCCCGCAAAATAGCAATTATCTATTTCGGAAGAACTTGTCGCGTAACCACATAGTCCTCCAGTATGTAGGTTGGTAGTTACTATGGTACATCTGGAATAGGATTGGCTGATATATGAAAATGAAGCTTCTCCTACGATGCCTCCGGCTATTGCATGAGCGTTTATATTGCCCTCTGAACCGCACTTAACTATATGGGACTGAGCTACCGCCTTGCCGGCTATTGCTCCCACAAAATTTGAATTGCTACTGGTGATACTTACCCCCTTCAGAACAACATTTTTAACAGTCGCACCGGAGAGCTCCGAAAAAAGTCCCTGCTCATTATATCCATCTCTGGTGATAGTCATATTTCTGATGACATATCCCTGTCCGTCATAATTCCCATAAAACGGGGTTACGTTACCATTGGAGGCATTTAAACCGATCGGGACCCAGCCCCCATCATTTTTATATTCACCAAGGTCAATATCAGCCGTCTGTTTGAAGTATACCCCGGCGTAAGTAAAATTTCTGACATAGTTGAGCTGCGCCGGCGTCGATACCTGGTAAGGGTCAGATTCCGCGCCTGTTCCGCCGGCAAATTCCTGCGCGAAAACAGCACTGCATAAAATCAGGAACAGAATAACAGTAGTTTTTTTTAACATCCCCGCTCCGTAATATTTTTAATCGTGTTATTGTACTAAAATAAATTATTAAAGTTTTAATTATAATTACATTTTATGAAAAAACATAGACGTAAATTTTGATAATTTTCCTCCTGATTTTCTCAATGCGGCCTCAATTATGCAGAAATTGGAGGAACACCGGTGTTTGCCTGCATCAGGCATAAAAGCGTTCATGAGATAAGAGTATCACTATGTGAGATTATCAGGATGTAAGATTATCAGGATGTGAGATTTGCAGTCATCATGGAATAATAAATACCAGATTCATAAATAAATAGAAGCCTAAACTATCCCGGAAGCAATCCTCTACTGACCTGTCCTCTACTGGTCACTTGTTTGTTGCTGTTTATGCGTGTTACTACTCCGGATTATCCCGTTGTGATCAATAGATATTCTGCCTGTTCTGTCATTTGTTGTTACTGATGCTTCGAACATCGAAGAAGTACATTCAATTACTGTTGGGGTGATGTATCCCGGAATGATTTGGTCATTCAGTTCCAGCACTTCAGGGTCAGAAGTATATTTCAGATTTTTGCCGTAGTAATTTTTTTCTGCATAATACAATCTGCGCAGAAACCAGCGTGCTTCGTCTTCAGCATTTCTGATAAACTTATCCTCTCCGGTGCCTGCAGACTTTTCCGAAAACTGGACGAAGCCCCACATTTCCGGATAATGCATGCTTACAAGTCCCTGAGGTGACCAGCACCAGTAATCAGTCCGTGGACTGCCGTCGTCCGGATTGACTCTTTTCCTGTATGTACTGCCGTCGTTCATACTCTCCCATTCAACACGCATCAGATTTATTCTCCACTGATCATTATTGTGCGGAGGTACTGATGCAGATGTCAGTTCCCTGAGTGCTTTCCACGGTATTGCAATCTCTGCTGTCCAGCCTGTATCTTTGTCATCCGGGTTGTTCAGCGAACCTTTTATCGAGACAGAAGTTTTCAATCCTTTTATATCCCAGCCGCTGACAGCGGGTTTTCGGACGTCACGGTATGTTCCGGTAAGCAGAAGATCCCAGACGGTATTTAGGGCATTTATCTCCAGTTCACAGTAATTTCTGGTATCACCGTCCGGATCAATGAACACTTCAAAGCAGTTATCGTTATAAATTCTGTCATCCCTGTTCCTGAGTGTTGCCCATATATGGGGTTCCTCCATTTCAGCTGCCACATAAAAATAGTTTTCATCCCACAGCATCCTGGCTCTGGTAAGAAACCGCGGAGCAGTCTTTGACCCTCCGCTAATATCAGTGAACATATTTGTCCAGTTTACTTTATTCCACTGAGGTTCATCGGGTATGCCGTCGATTGTAACCGGTTCATGGGTTTTATAGCATACATAATGCTCGGGAGAGTATGGAATCTGAGGAATAGTGACGCTTTGGGCAAAGCAAGCAGTGCACGACAGTAACGATAATAACAGAAGTTTAATCATTTTTAGGCAGCCGTTAAAACAGAATGAAAGAAAGTATTTAGTATAAAACAGACAAGCCCTTATAACACATCTGTTATAAGGGCTTATATGAGCCATCTGCCGGATTCGAACCGGCGACCTACGCATTACGAATGCGTTGCTCTACCAGCTGAGCTAAGATGGCTTTCGATCAGAGGGAAAATGTACTCGACACCCTCCCTTCAGATAATTCTTAAAGAAATCCAGCATCAGATAAGAAAAAACTACCTCAGTTTCTTCTTATGTCTGTTCTTCCTCAATCTTTTTTTGCGCTTGTGCGTTGCCATTTTATGACGTTTGCGTTTCTTTCCGCAGGGCATCTTTATACCTCCTTATTTACTAATTGATTTTAATAATTCTCTCGCTCTAATTCCTGTCTGGGTACCTTCACCGGCTTCTGCGGCCTTCTGCCACCAACTGCGGGCTTCTTCCCTGTCTCCCGCTGCAAAACTCACAATACCCATATTCAAAAGCGCTATCTGATGTTTCGGGTCTATCTTCAGTCCATGAGATATACTCTCCTTGGCAGCAGCATAATCGCGAAGTCCGTAATAACAAACCCCCAGATCAACCCACACATCAGCATTACCGGGATTTATACTTAAATACTTTTTGTAATATCCGGCAGCCTTCATATAGCTCTGAGCATCGCTCAGCCTGTTGGCAAGACTGAGAATAAGAGTTGCGTTGGTTGTATCGCGCATGTACTCAGACTCCAGCTCTCTTAGACCTGAACTGTCGGATACCTGTACATTGCCAACGCCGGACTTTGTGACGGCAGCTTCCGGACGACCAAACGTACCGGAAATGTACAATATAAAAATTCCACAAAAAAATAAAAGAACAACTATTACAAAAACCCTGAATTTTACTTTTTCATTTGCCCTAGGTTTTTCCATAGCTTTTTAATTTCTGGTTAAACTATCGACTGCTACTCCAGCACTTTCTTTTCTTCTTTCATTCCCTTATCAACTATGACCTTAAAATCCTTCGAAAACTTGAAAACCGGTACAAAATGTTCATCGACGTACACTTTCTCGCCACTTTTCGGATTCCTTGCATATCGGGCATTTTTCTTCTTCACTCTGTAACTGCCGAAGCCCCTGATCTCTATACCTTTGCCTTCCCTAAGTGCCTCTATTACGGTATTCAGAAAACCTTCTATGACAGCCTCGGTTTCAAGCTTCGTCAATCCGGTTCCTGAAGCTACTCTTTCGACAATATCGGCTTTGGTCATTTAATATCCTTACTACCTGTTCATATTTCTGTAATTATACAAAATTAAAGCCTCCTAAGTTATTAAATTTTTCAGAAAAATCAAAATATATTGCAGCATGTTTATACACGCTCTGCTCTGTTACTTATGCCGATTTCACGCTCAATTACGGCTTTTATAATTCCAAACCGTCCGAATACGATGCGTCTCATAATGAGATTCTTCCCCGGTTGTGTATCATTATTACTGGAAAGATATTTCATAAAAACAGTATTTTTACAAAATTTTGAGCGTTTTTCAGCTTAAATATTTTGGCACAGCAATTGCAAGTAAACAGGAAAAATCTTGAAAAGGGAGAATATAAATGGAACTCATGGACATCATAATTTCTTCATTACTGGTTTTCCTTGTATTCAGCACAATACTGATTATCATCAGCTATACTACGTATAAAATCAGAAACAGAAATAGAGTATTGCCGGCGGCCATAGACAGAAAGCCGTCTTCATATGCTGTCATGAATCAAAGCTATGCAAGTCAGATTCAGTCACCTGAAGTGCCTGTGCACAGCTACCATAGCGCTCAGCTCCCAATACAGCAAAGCGTACAGACTGTACCGTTAAATGCCGCAAGAATCAGCGACACTGTGCCGCAGAGAGCCGAAAGACCGGCAGTCATATCTAATGCGCCACGCCCGGTGAGAAATAGATTTGAAACGGTAAATCCCGGAAGGATACAGCCTGTTTACAACAGATATACAGTTTTGAATGAAGGGATATAATAATTATGAATTCTGAATTATGAATTCTGAATTATGAATTCTGAATTTTGAATTGAGGCTTTAATTCAAAATTCAGAATTATAAATTTATAATTAAATAAGTTACATTTTTTCCGGTGCATCAACTCCCAGAATTGCCAGTCCGTTCCTGATAACCGTCCTCGCAGCTATAGCCAGTGCGATTCTTGCTTCAGCCAGTGCCTTTTCGCTTCCAAGTATTCTGCATTGTTTGTAGAACCTGTGGAACAGTGCGGCCAGCTCTTCCAGGTATGCGGTTATGCGGTGTGATTCGAATGATTCAGCACAATACAGCATTTCCTCGCCGAATGAATGCATCTTTTTGATAAGGTTCTGCTCTTCCGGTGTTTCAAGCAGGTGCAGATTTTCTACCGATGCCGAAAGTCCCTGCTCCGATGTCATCTTCAGAATCGAACAGATCCTGGCGTGTGCATACTGAAGATAAAACACCGGATTTTCATCCGACTGTGTCTTGGCCAGTTCCAGATCAAAGTTCAGGTGACTCGAAGCGCTCCTCATATTGAAGAAGTATCTAACGACGTCCTTCCCCACTTCCTCAACCAGTTCGTCGAGAGTGATATAATTGGCCTTGCGTGTGGACATCTTTACCACTTCCCCTTTGTTCATGACAGTAACAAACTGGTAAATCAGTACTTTCACCTGGCTGTCGTCGAATCCCATAGATTTCAGTGCTGCCATTACATCCGGATAGGTAGCGTTATGGTCGCTTCCGAAAATATCGACCATCAGGTCATAACCTCTTTCGAATTTAGTCATGTGATAAGCAATATCTGGCAGACGGTAGGTCGGTTCGCCTGTGGATTTTACTATCACCTTATCTGCTTCATTGCCCAGTTCAGAGAGCTTCAGCCATACTGCCCCATCCTTCTCATAAGACATTCCTTTTGAACTGAAATGCTCCAGCAGCTGCTTTATCCTGCCCGATTCATACAGATCGTTCTCATTGAAATAGTTGTCAAATTTGATCTGCAGCTTTGCAAGCGAGGAATTGATATCCTTGAATATTTCTCTTTCAGCAGTAGCCTTAAATATTCCCTCAGGCGATTCATCGCGCAGTGTATCCTGGTATTCTTTGACCAGCCCTGCTGCAATTTCCTTTATATATTCTCCCTGGTAGTAATCCTCAGGAAACTGTATATTATCGCCGAGCAGTTCAAGATAGCGGTGCTTAACGCTGTCACCGAGTACTCTCATCTGTCTGCCGGCGTTGTTAAAATAAAATTCGCGTTCAACGGTATATCCTGTAAACTCCAGCATATTTGCTACCGTATCACCGTATACTGCGTTGCGGCCGTGTCCTACTGTAAGCGGCCCGGTCGGATTTGCCGATACAAATTCCACGAGTGCTCTTTTGCCGGCATATTTCTTTGATTTTCCGTACCCGTCCTTCTGTTCGAGTATCTCTTTAATTTCCGAGGCAACGAAACCGGGGGTAAAGAAAAAGTTGATAAATCCGGGAGGAGCTATTTCTATTTTCGAAATTACTTTGTCGTCATATTCCAGAGCTGCCACAATTTCAGCAGCTATTTCCCTGGGATTCCGCCTCAGCTTTTTGGTTAGAAGCATTGCGGTGTTTGTAGAAAGATCGCCGAAACTGCTGTTATTGGGAACGCTGAATAACGGAGCAATTTCGCCCAGGTATTCCAATTTATGTGAAGTCTTTTCAAAAAGTTCTGTTAAATACTGCTTCAATTTTTCTCTCCGGATTTATATACTATTTATCTATTACTGTTTCAGTCGGAGCATCGCCCCACAGTTTTTCGAGATTATAAAAATGGCGTGATTCATTTCTGAAAACGTGCACTACTACATCAAAATAATCCAGCAGCACCCAGTTGAGTGTATTATATCCTTCCTTGTGCCAGCATTTTATCCCGCGGTCTCCCAGTTCCTTATCAATCTCGTCTGCTATAGCTTTTACCTGTGTGTCTGAATCGCCTGAACAGATGACGAAGTAGTCAGCAATTGAAGTCAGATTTCTCAGATCCATGATCTTTACATCATAACCTTTTTTATTGAAAATCAGATTTGTAATACTAAATGCTAAATCCTTAGAATCCAATGGATACCTTCTTTTTAGTTATTGAATGGTTTTAATTTTTTGAAATCCTTGCCGATGATCAGGGAGACCTCCAGGAAGTAATCATCGTTGAGCTGCTGAATGATATTAGGCTGGCTTATACCGAGCATTTCTGCAACCCTCTGGGCATTTGCCATATTGCCGGTTCTGTCTATTACCATGGTCTTTTCAACGTCGAATGACGTATAGTTGCTGACATTAACAACGTCTATTTTTCTGTTCCTCAGAAAGTCGGTAAACCGGTCACCAACTCCGCTGACGCCGCATCCGTTCAGGACTTCGACCTGAATAATGTTTGATGCCACAGAAGTATTAACTTCACTTTTTTCTTCACCTCTTCCCTTTACTACTTTTGATACGATGGAATAAGACATATAGAGAATGAGTATCCCCAGCAGTACTATGGTCACATTCAGAAAAATATTTGCGGTAGAATCTTTTACGGCGAGTTTTTTTGTATTCTTTTTTGTCATTTTATTATTTGTTTAAGGCAGATTCAGAAACATTTACACTCCAAAAATACTAAAAAAATAACCGGATATACAATTATATCCGGTTATAAAAACCGTTCAGGTAAATACACACTACCAGTAGACGTCTTTCAGCGGTCAAAATCCTCAAACCACGAATCAGCACCATAAAACGGAGAATAATAACCGGAGTACGGAGAATAGTAGTTATAGGGACTGTTCCTGTATTGTATGTTGATCTTGAAATTCTCCCAGGGCTGGTAATTCAATGCAGCCTTGCTGATATACACACCGTTTATCTGGTTTGTAAAGTCATTACCCAATGTGTTGTATGGTGAATGGACGAGGCTGGCGTCCAGCTGGACATTCAGTTTATCCGAAAATTTATAAGCCATACTGTTTGTATACACTCCCATAGCCAGACTGTTATTACCGAATGCCGAGTATGAGAGGCTGTAAGAATGATGCATAGAAAAATTATTGGGATTAAAGAAGCCCAGCACCATACTTGGTGTATTGTTCTTTATTATTCCGTCACTTATGCGCGGGGAATTCTTGAGCTGATCCTTCAGCTGCCCGAAAGTGACAGCAGTCATCAGTACTACAAACAAAGCAATTTTTTTCATCTTTTCACCTTTAAGCAGGTCTCAAAGTTTAACACATTTTAATATGGTTTCTGTGCCGAAAACAACCGCGGCAGCACCATCATAATCACCATATTATAAATTACAAAACAAATATTGTTTCAAGAACAAAATATAATTTATTTCCAAATATATCAGTGCAAAATTCCAATCATCGCAAATTCTTTGTCAGCAGGGATATTTTAATCGCCCTGTTTTTCTATAGCCTTGACCTTATTGTTTTTGTCCACCAGAACAACCGTAGGCTTGTGTGCCCGTGCTTCCTGTTCTGTCATCTGAGCGTAAGTAATGATTATTACTTCGTCGCCTACCGCGCCCAGGCGTGCTGCCGGACCGTTCAGGCATATAATACCGCTGCCGGCAGGTCCGTCGAGTGTGTATGTTTCAAAACGTGCACCGTTATTGACGTTTACCACCTGAACTTTTTCCCACTGCAGTATATCGGCCGCTTCCATCAGATCCTTATCTATAGTGATGCTGCCTTCGTAGTAGAGTTCGCTCATGGTAACGGTAGCACGGTGAATTTTTGATTTGAATATTTCTCTCATTTTAAAAAATTCTCAAGACATTTAACTGATTACTAATATATTGTATTAACCAAAACAATCAACGTAAAAATAACATTTTTATCTGATTTATACTATAAATGCTGCGTATATTTGGCGTGAAAACGGTTATTTCGAAAATATTATTCACAATACACTTGACAAAAGGCACCCGGAATGGCTATATTATCGAAATTTTACGAAAATATATAAATTTTACCGCCGTCAGCGGGCGCGTAGAGGAGTAGAAAAATGGTCATTATAATGGAGCTGAATGCTTCTGAAGAAAGCGTTGAAAGGGTCAAAGAGAAAATAATAGAAAAAGGATGCACACCGTATCTCATATATGGAACGCATAAACTTGCAATTGGTGTTACCGGCGCTACCAATCAGCTGGATGAAGAAGAATTTCAGATAATGGATTCGGTTCAGGAAGTACTGAGGGTATCAAAAAAATATAAGCTTGTAAGCCGCCAGATGAAACCCGAAGACACAGTTATTGAAGTCTGCGGCCAGAAAATAGGCGGGAATGAACTGACGATCGTTGCCGGTCCGTGCTCGATTGAAAGCCGCCAGCAGGTCTTTGACATTGCGGGCGAACTGAAAGAAATGGGTGTGAAATTTTTCCGGGCCGGAGCATACAAACCCAGAACCAGTCCATACGCTTTTCAGGGTATGAAGGAAAAAGGTCTCGAACTGCTGCGGGAAATCAAAAACGAACTTGGAATGGTAATAATTACGGAGGCCAAGGACACCGAGACACTCGACCTGGTCGCAGAGTATTCGGATATCGTGCAGATCGGTGCACGCAATATGCAGAACTACAGCCTGCTCGAAAAGGCAGGGACTCTCACAAAACCGGTGCTGCTTAAACGCGGATTGTCTGCCACAATAGAAGACCTGCTCATGAGCGCCGAATACATCGTTTCACAGGGCAACTTCAACGTGATACTGTGCGAAAGAGGCATAAGAACATTTGAAACTTATACCAGGAATACTTTAGATCTCAACGCTGTGCCGGTAGTAAAAAAACATTCTCACCTGCCTATGTTCGTGGATCCCTCACACGGCATCGGAATATGGGATAAAGTGCCGCCTATGGCAATGGCTGCTGTTGCAGCGGGTGCTGACGGACTGATGATCGAAGTGCACAACAACCCGGAAAAAGCACTCTCTGACGGCTACCAGTCGCTTACACCCAAGACGTTCAAGGCTCTTCTGGAGAAACTCAAACAGCTTTCCCCCATTGTAGATAAAAATATGACACTGGATTAAAATAGCAGCGCTAATTCTGATGAGCATATAAATAGTAAAACCTCACCCTGACCGAAAACTACAGTTTCCGGCAGGCTGAGGTTTTTCATTAAATACAAGCGTACACAGTCATATCGAAATAACTCAGAACTTGCCCTCAGTACCTGTAATAACTCTTTATCATACTCACGGGCTGCCCGTCCTTATTATATCGGATTTCCTGCGTCTGGTTGCCTTTCTGGTCATATACATACACGTAGCGGTAGTACAATGCGCCGTTTGGCCCGTAGTTGAAGCATTCGGTTTTCTTTCCGTCTGAATTATATTTATACAGGAAGCGCTGATCGGTTTTGCCACGAGTATTCTTCCAGACTTCCTCTTCCATATTGCCAGCCTTGTCGTACTTGTAGACATATGTCCTAACTATGGATCCGTTTGCGCGGTATTCGACGGTTCTTACCTTCCGGCCGTCGTTATTGTAATCATATGTATAACGCCTCTGGACATTATTGGCAGAATCAAACTTGATGGTTTCGGTCCTGTTTCCCCTGGAGTCGTACGAATATGTATATCTCTCCTCCAGGTTTCCGCCGGGTGTCAGCACCTTCGTTTCGCGCATGTTTCCATTCTCATCATATAATACAGTCGATAATTTGCGTCCGCTGCTCTCCATAATTCCGTCAGAATAACTGTACAACCAGTTATCAACAGACCGCAGAACAGTTTTGGCTTCCTTCTTCTCTGGTGTCTCTTCCTTTTTTTCTGTTTTGGCATCGACAGTTCCAGTCTTTTCGCCGGCCGTCTTCTTTGAAGCCGAACATCCGGCCAGAGAAAAGCCAAGAAAAACCAGGAATACAAGAATGATCTTATTGTTCATCTGCTATCCGGGAAATCTTTGTATTATATTTAAGATACCCCTATTATTTGATTTTTGCAATCATTTCGACTTCGCATGCAGCATTCAGAGGCAGTTCACTAACGCCCACAGCACTGCGCACGTGTTTGCCGTTTTCACCAAACAGTGTTACCATCAGTTCTGAGGCTCCGTTTGCAACTTTTGGCTGAGCTGTAAAGCCAGCTGCGCTGTTGACAAACACGGTCAGCTTGATGATGCGTTCTATGTTATCCAGGCTGCCGGTAACTGATTTTATTACGCTCAGACAGTTTATGGCACACAATTCTGCGGCCTTGCTACCTTCTTCTTCACCCAGCGCTTCACCGAGTTTTCCTTTGAATTTCAGTTCTCCGGCAGAAACAGGCAGCTGTCCGGCGGTATATACCAGCTTCGAATCTACGAGTGCGGGAATGTACGCAGCGAGTGGTTTCGGAGCTTCAGGAATTGTTATGCCAAGTTCTTTCAGTTTTTCTTCAATCATCTTTATTACTCCTTTTGATTGTCAGTTGAATATTATTGTCCACACAATTATATAACAATTCGGTAAAAACTCAAAAGATTTTTATTATTAAAATAAACTTGGTAAATTTATGTTTTACAGAAAATTTGAAAGAATAAAGATGACTGAAAGAAAATTTTTGGAATTTGTTCAGGTAGTAGAACGCCTGAGAAAAGAATGCCCCTGGGACCGCGAACAGACGCACGATTCGATAAAGGATGCAACTCTTGAGGAAACCTATGAAGTTCTTGAAGCAATAGACAATAAAGATTACAACGAACTTAAAATAGAGCTGGGTGACCTGCTGCTGCACGTTGTTTTCCATTCCATCATCGCACGGGAGCAGGATAATTTTGATATAGATGATGTTATAGACGAGATTCAGGAAAAACTGATAAGAAGACATCCCCACGTTTTCGGCAGTGATATTATAAAAGCCGACGGCACAAAGGGTGCCGATGAGGTAAAGCGGAACTGGGAGAAGATCAAAATGACCGAAGGCCGCAAATCAGTACTGGAAGGCGTGCCCAAACAGCTCCCTGCCCTTCAGCGTGCGCACAGGCTGCAGGAAAAGGCATCAAAAGTAGGTTTTGACTGGCCAAGTAAAGAAGATGTCTGGAAGAAGGTTGTTGAAGAGATTGAAGAGATGCATGAAATGGATAAGATCGGAGACAAGATCAGACTGGAAAAGGAAGTAGGTGATGTGTTTTTCTCGCTGATAAATTATTCCAGATTCCTGGGGATTAACCCGGAAAATGCGCTTAGAAGGACAAATGACAAGTTTATCAGACGATTCGACTATGTACAGGAAAAACTGCACAGTGACGGTAAGGAAATCACTGAATCTACACTCGAAGAGATGGATAAGTACTGGGAAGAGAGCAAGGAGTTCTTTTCCTGAAAAAACAGGTTAGTTCTGAGTTATGAGTTATGAGTTATGAGTTATGAGTTAACTCAGAACTCAGAACTCATAACTCAAAACTCCTCAACTCTCAGCTTCCCTGAAATTTTTCGTAAGCGTTGATTATATCCTTTACGAGCTTGTGGCGCACCACATCGGCTTTTTCAAAGTATACAAATCCAATACCTTCCACATTGCTCAGAATTTCCTGTATCTGCACGAGACCGCTGGTGGTCTTCATTGGCAGGTCTATCTGAGTAATATCTCCGGTTATTATCGCCTTTGAATTCGGTCCCAGCCTGGTTAGGAACATTTTCATCTGCATGCTCGTAGAGTTCTGGGCTTCGTCCAGTATGACAAACGCATTGTTCAGCGTACGCCCGCGCATGTATGCAAGAGGTACAATTTCGACCTGGCCTTTTTCGATGTATGCCCGCAGTTTATCCGTAGGCATCATGTCATCGAGAGCGTCATAGAGGGGGCGCAGGTAAGGATCGATTTTCTCCCTGAAATCACCCGGCAGGAATCCAAGACTCTCCCCTGCCTCCACGGCAGGCCTGGCAAGTACTATTTTGTTGACTACACCTTTTTTCAGAGCAGATACGGCAAAAGCCACCGCCAGATATGTCTTACCCGTTCCGGCAGGTCCGATCGCAAAACAAATATCGTTGCGCCTGACCGTCTGGAAGTATTTGATCTGCGTAGGAGTTTTGGCCTTTATGACGTCATTTTTCGTATAGAGTACGATAGTGTCATAGTCCTTTTCACTTATGATCTCCTTTCCCTGCAGAGTAAGCTCCATTATGGTCATGACATCCGAACTGTTTAGCCTGCCGGTAGTGTTAAGGACGTATATCATTTCGCGGAATATTTTCTCCACGGCTTCAACTTCATCGGGCACGCCCTTTATGAATACATTTTCGCCGCGCACGATAACCGTAGTATTAAATCTGTCGTCTATGGGTTTAAGATTGGCATCGTTTATACCCAGCAGCGACATCATGTCAACGTTGTCCAGTGTAATGATTTTTTCTATCTGATTCATATTGTATTTTTCAAGTATTAATATAAAAAGCCCTCCTCATCCGTGCGGATGAAAAGGGCCTAACAAACATAGTTCAAAAACTAACACCAGTTAAGACTTTCTAAATCTTACTGATTGTTCGGAGTCTGCTGCGGAGGAGCAGGCTTATAGTTTCCCCTTAATTTATCGTATTTAGCCTTTTCCTCTTCTGTCAGATTAGGAATTTTGAAGGTCTGTTTAGGATAAATAAGGTCCGGATTCTTGATCTGATCTCTGTTAGCCTGGTAGATTTTCGGCCAAGCGAACGGATTTCCGTAATGTTCTTTTTTCTTTGCAATACCCCAGAGATGATCTCCTCTTACTACAGTGTAGGATTTTTCTTCCGGAACATCCTGCCATGCATCGAGTGATCTCTGCATCTGGTTGTGGACTTTGTCAAAGAATTCAGGCAGAGCGCTGACTCTCATAGCCTTGAGAGAATCGAGCATTGACTGTCTGTCAGCCTTAGGGCTTTCTTTTCTCATTATCTGGCCGTTGAGTTCGCTGACCATTCTGCGGAAGTTGTCCACATCTGTTCTGGTAGCGCCAACGAGAGCGTAGAGTTCATTCATGCAGTCTTCAAAACTTTTTACGTTTGTGGACTTCAGAGTGTTGACTTCGCCCTGGAGCTGATCGCGTTCGGTTGTCAGAGCCGTTTTCTGTTCATTCAGACGGTTAATTTCATTCTGCCATTCTTCTTCTGTCATATCTTCCTGTGCGAAAGCATTAACAGAAAGGAACAGCAGCATAGTAAAGAGCCCAGCTAAGTACTTTGAGTATTTCATATATTTGCCTCCAATATAAAATCTTATTAAATTCTTTTCAGATTATTTCGGTAAATTTTCAAGATTTCTGCGGGTTTCTTCAGTATCTCTTGCGCACTGTTCCAGTTTAGCATTTTTCTCGCCAATTTCTCTCTCAAAACGTGTTTTTTCGCCTCTAAGTGCAGTAACATCGTTATTCAGAGTGCTTACCTCTTGTCTGAGAGTATTCAGCTGGGCCATTTGTTCCTCGCTTACACCTCCGCAACCGGTAAGGGTGAATACTCCGGCAGCAGCAACTATAAGAGATGAAACCATGAATCCTTTAAATCTTGCCATGTTATTCCTCCTAGTGTTATTAAATAAGTTCCAAAATCAACTAATATATATATTATTAAAAACGAACTAATATGTCAAGCGATATTTAAGTTTTAACCATTTAAGAACGAAAAGTACGAATCCAAACCTAAAGCAGGCGTTTTTCCACGAAACTCAGGTACGAATTACCCGCCACTATCAAATGGTCGAACACCTGTATGTCCAGAATTTTTCCAGCCTCAACCAGCTTTCGCGTCACCGCTATATCCTCATTACTCGGCTCGGTGTTCCCGCTGGGGTGGTTATGTACTAATATAATATTAGCAGAATTATTTTCAATAGCCACCTTGAATATTTCCCGGGCATGCACTATGCTGCAGTTAAGGCTGCCGACAGAAACGCGGTCATATTTTACGATTTTGTTCGCTGAATTCAGACAAACCACCATAAATACTTCCTTAACTTCATCACGGAGCATGGGGATGAAAATTCCGGCGAGGTCATTTGGCGAGGTAATTCTGGTATCAAAGATCGTTTTATTCTGAGAAGCTATCCTTCTGCTGATTTCAAATGCTGCCATAAGCGCAGCAGCTTTGTCTCTCTTTATCCCCTTGTCTTTTACAAGGGCTTCAGCACTCAGCGACGCCATACGCGATAAATTTCCGTATTTCAGCAGCAGACTACGCGACAGATCAATGACAGTATTACCTTTATAACCGGTCCTCAACAAAATCGCCAGAAGTTCAGCATCACTCAGGCTCTGAAGACCACGCAGAAACATCTTTTCGCGCGGCCTGTCATCCAAGGGAAGATCTTTTATTCGCATAATCTCCCTCCCCCTTTTATCTGTACAAATATACGATAATTTAATTCCTAATGTAATAGAAGTACAGATTATTTTTAACTTAATTTATTTAAATTTAAGTTATTATGCAATGACTAATGTCACAAAAAGCGTTTATTTTCAGGAATTACACTTCTTCTTGCCGTCGAGAGCTACTTCGTTCATGGGGTCCAGTGTCAGGGCCATGTCAAAATAGTTGCTGGCATCGATGATGTTCCGGGTATTCAGGTACACCAGTCCGAGACAGGTATAAGTTTCAGAACTGGGCTCAGAGACTGAAACGCACTTCAGCAGGTTCTTTTTTGCGTTTTCATAGTCGGCAAGTTTAAGGTATGCTTTTCCCGCCAGTTCGAAAAGCGTATTCTCTGCGGGATTAAGAGATATTGCCTTTTCCATAGAGGTTGCCGAATGCAGGTACATACCCTTATTATAATATATCATCCCGGAAAGCTTGTGTATCTCCCAGTTGTCCTTGAACTGACCCGATGCTTTTTCGAGATTTTCAAGGGCCTCATCGTACAGTTCCATGGCGATGTTATTCTTCGCGAGTGTTATGTAGGATTCACTCAGCAGTTCGCTTTCAGGATTAGTAAGTATAAATCTTTCCAGATTGAGTTTTGACAGCTCATAATCCCCGGACATGTAATTTGCATATCCCAGGAAAAACTGTACAATAGGCTGTTCCTCAACCGGGAAGAACATCAACACTTCCGAGGCAGCTTTCCAGTCACTATACTTTATAAGCATCTGTCCAAGCAGCAGCCTCAGTTCTGTGTCTTCCTGAATATTGTCCAGATAATCGTGCAGCAATTCGAATGCGCGTTCCGGGTTTCTCAGTTTTTCGTACAAAGAAGCCAGTTTCGCATAGGTCTGCGGGAACACACTGTCTATTTCAATTATTTCAAGATAAACCTGCAGGGCATGCAAAGGCTTACCCTGCGCTTCAAAGTCGAGTGCTTTTTTAATTAGATATTCAACCTGCATATTCATATCTTTTCCCGGCTTATTCCCATTCTATTGTGGAAGGAGGTTTGGAGCTGATATCGTAAACAACACGGTTCACGCCGCGTACATTTCTGATTATCTTGTTCGACACATCAGCCAGGAAGGCAGGATTAAAAGGAAACCAGTCGGCAGTCATACCGTCCGAAGAGGTAACAGCTCGCAGGGCAATAACGTTTTCGTACGTACGGGCATCACCCATAACGCCTACTGTCTGTACCGGCAGCAGCACGGCAAATGCCTGCCAAATATCGTTATAAATTCCTGCATTATGAATTTCAGTAATAAAGATATCATCGGCTTCCCTGAGTACGTCAAGCTTGGCCGAAGTAATATCGCCCAGTATTCTGACGGCCAGGCCCGGTCCGGGAAAAGGATGTCTTTCGATGAAGTTTTCCGGAATTCCCAGTTCCCTGCCGATTGCCCTGACTTCATCCTTAAAGAGCTCCCTGAATGGCTCAATAAGTTTCAGGTTCATTTTCTCAGGCAATCCGCCCACATTGTGGTGTGTCTTTATGGTAGCAGAAGATCCCACGACAGAAACCGATTCAATGACATCCGGGTAAAGCGTTCCCTGAACGAGGTATTCAACACCCTCGATCTTCCGCGCTTCTTTTTCGAAAACTTCAATGAATGTGTTGCCGATTATCTTGCGTTTTTTCTCCGGATCTGTCACACCTTCGAGCCGGCTCAAGAAAAGTTCAGAGGCGTCGACGTATATAAATTTCAGGTCAAACCTGCCCTCGAACATTTCGCCGATCTTTTTGCTCTCATCTTTTCTCATAAGTCCGGTATCAACATGTACGCACGTCAGCTGGCTGCCGATAGCCTTATGAACCAGTACGGCAGCGACCGATGAATCCACGCCTCCGCTTAGCGCGCACAGTACCTTTGACTGTCCCACCTGTTTTCTTATATCCTGAATGCTGCTTTCGATGAAATGGCTTGAAGTCCAGTCACCATGCAGTCCGCAAATGCCGAACAGAAAATTGTGCAGTATCTTTTTACCCTCTTCAGTATGAGCTACTTCGGGATGGAACTGCAGTCCGTAGATATTCCTGTTTTCGTTGGCCAATGCGCACAGAGGTGAATTATCCGAAGTTGCCACTACGGAGAATCCTTCAGGAATACCGGTCAGAAAATCACCGTGACTCATCCATACGTCGGACACTGCTCTGACGTCTTTCAGAAGCGCACAGTCAGCGGAAACCTGCATACTTGCCCTGCCGTATTCCCGGTTAGGGGCGGGTTCGACCACGCCGCCAAGCGTCTTTGCAATTATCTGAAGTCCGTAGCAGATACCCAGGACCGGGATGCCCAGTTCGAGCAGTTCCGGGCTGATAACGGGAGCACCCTGATCATAAACGCTCATCGGTCCGCCGGAGAGGATTATTCCCTTCGGGGCGATGGCCCTGATCTTTTCAATACTGAGGCTGAACGGATGAATTTCACAGTATACCGCGGCCTCACGAATTCTGCGAGCTATCAGCTGAGTATATTGCGAACCAAAATCGAGAATAAGTATAGTTTCTGTATGAAGCATTTGTACCAAAAATTATATTCAAAAAAGTCTTGCTTATTGTCCTATCAGCTGCTTATATGCCTGTTCGTCCATCAGTTCATTCAGCTGGGCTGCATCGGTTATTTCAACCTTGATCATCCAGCCTTCACCGTAGGGATCTGAATTTACCAGCTGGGGCTCATCATTTAATTTCTTGTTTATTTCAATTACTTTTCCGCTGCAGGGAGCGTAAAGGTCGCTGACAGTTTTAACGGCTTCAACAGTGCCAAAGGAATCTCCGCCCGATATGGCCGGAAGATTGGGATCTATATCGACGAATACAATATCACCGAGTTCACCCTGCGCATAGTCAGTAATTCCAATTATCCCGGTATTTCCATCGATCAGAACCCATTCATGATCCTTTGTATACTTCAGGTTTGAAGGTACGTTCATAAAAACCTCAAAAATGTTAAATTGTTTATTAAAAAAGTAATAAAAGGTACTATAAATTAGCAAATATTACCATGAATAGAAAGGTTTACACGGCAGAATGCGAGAATAATTTGGCTGAAAAACGGGATACACGGAGCCTGAGCCGTTTTACAGAAAACCGGTATCAATAAACCGGGTATCAAATTTCCCGCTGATGAACCTGTCATCGCTTAGTACTTTCAGATGGAAAGGTATAGTGGTTTTCACACCCTCTATTATGAGCTCTCCCAGTACCCGTTTAGCCCTGTCAATAGCCTCTCTGCGGTCCTTAGCCCACACAATTATTTTTGCCAGAAGTGAATCGTAGTTAGGCGGGACCATATATCCCTGATATATATGCGAGTCAATTCTGACGCCGTATCCGCCCGGGAAATGCAGTGATGTAATTCTGCCGGGAGAAGGCATAAAGTTGTGATCCGGGTCTTCTGCATTGATTCTGAATTCTATACTATGGCCTGACGGTTTATGGGGCGGAGCGTCAATTTTTCCGCCGGCAGCAGCAATTATCTGCTGTTTGATAAGATCCACAGAATTAACCAACTCTGTCACAGGGTGTTCGACCTGTATCCTGGTATTCATTTCCATAAAGTAGAAGTTCCTGTATTTATCCAGCAGGAATTCGATTGTCCCGGCACCTTCATAATTTACAGCCTGAGCACCCTTGACGGCTGCATCTCCGAGCGCCTTGCGCAGCTGGGCGTCGACAGCGAGCGAAGGTGACTCCTCGATCAGTTTCTGGTGTCTTCTCTGTATAGAGCAATCGCGTTCACCGTAGTGGTAAATATTGCCGTGCTGATCGCCCATCAGCTGAACCTCGATGTGACGCGGTGCCTCGATATATCTTTCGATATAGACATCAGGATTGGAGAATGCGCTTTCTGCCTCGGTGCTTGCAGTCATGAATGCCTGTTCCAGTTTTTCTTTCTCCCATACAATGCGCATGCCCTTACCGCCGCCGCCAGCAGAAGCCTTAATAATTATAGGATATCCGGACACCTCAGCTGCTTCTTTGGCTTCAGCCACTGTCTTTACAATTCCCTCGCTGCCGGGAATAACCGGCACGCCGACGGACCTCATGGTATCCTTTGCGAATGCCTTATCGCCCATGGCGCGAATCATTGAAGCAGTTGGTCCTATAAATTTGATCCCTGATTCGGTACATATTTCGCAGAAGCTGGCATTTTCAGACAGGAACCCGTAACCGGGATGAATTGCATCTGCGCCGGTAATTCTAGCCGCAGAGATTATATTTGGGATCTTGAGATAGCTCTCGCGTCCCGGGGCAGGGCCTACGCATACGGCCTCATCTGCGAACCTGGTGTGGAGAGAATCAGAGTCGGCCTCTGAATAGACAGCCACGGTCTTAATGCCGAGCTCCCTGGCAGTTCTTATGATCCTCAGGGCAATTTCGCCCCTGTTGGCGATTAGAATTTTCTTGAACAAGTCGGACCTCACAACGCAGTTACTGGTTATACTTCGATTAAGAACAGGGGCTGATTATATTCAACCGGTTTGCCGTTTTCGACTAGTATCTTTACTATTCTGCCGTTCACGTCCGATTCGATCTCGTTCATCAGCTTCATTGCCTCAATTATGCACAGGACAGTCCCGGCGGTAACAGTATCGCCCACTTTTACGAATGACTCAGCATCCGGCGCCGGAGCGCGGTAAAGTGTACCTACTATCGGAGATTTTATCTGGTGAAGGTTGGGTGACAGTGTTTCATCCTGGCTGGTATTCTCAGTTGCGACAACAGTATCCGCGGCAGAAATAGCAGCAGCCGGGGCAGCCTGCACTGCAGGGAGCTGCGGAGCTGATATAATCCGGGGGGATCTCTTAGACATTTTTATCTTAAGATCCCCTTCTTCGAAACTGAAGTCAGTAATGCCGCTGGAGTCAACAAGTTTGAGAAGTTTTTTTAATAATTCCAGGTCCATTATTGCCTTTACGTTAGTTTTTAACTCTTTCGACGTAGCTTCCGGTGCGCGTATCGACCTTCAGCAAATCACCCTCATTAACAAACAAAGGGACATTGATTGAGGCGCCTGTTTCAAGTTTTGCCGGCTTGGAAGCATTGGTGGCAGTATCACCTCTGAATCCCGGTTCGGTTTCGACGACCTTCAGGTTGATAAATATTGGTATCTCAACGCTGATAATATTATCGCCGTCAAATAGAATTTCGAGCTCTTCACTCTCTTTCAGAAATTTTACAGAATCGTCAAAATAATTCTCGGCAATGGTGATCTGTTCATATGTTTCATTGTCCATGCAGACATAGCCGCCTGGTTCTCTGTAGAGGTACTGAAATTTCCTTCTTTCAACCCTTACTATATCAACTGATTCTCCGGAACGGAAGGTATTATCAAGGACGCGTCCTGTTCTGAGACTTTTAAGAGTGGTACGGACGAACGCCCCGCCTTTTCCGGGTTTCACATGCTGAAATTCGACGATAGTGTACAAATCATTTTTAAACTTAATAATAAGACCATTTCTGAAATCTGATGTATCTGCCATAATTCCCTATAAAGTTATTATTAAAAAAATATAATTACATATGCGAATAAAATCAATATTATGAGTATCAGACGGTAATAAATAAATTCTGAAGACTTCTGGTATCGCAAAAAAAAAGCTGTCCGTTCAGAAGAAAACCGGGCAGCTTATAAAAACATACTCATTCACTATTTTACCTGTACAAGGTATCTTTCTGCTTCTCTCGAAGCCATCGAAGTCTTATAGTCTTCTTTTATCTTCTCAAGTACTTCGCGGGCAGCTTCTTTCTTTCCTGCTTCGAGGTAATCCACTCCCGAATTCAGCAGATAGTCAGAGTTAAGAGCATTTGACTTGGAAACATTTGCGGCTTCCTTATAAAGAGATGCAGCCTTTTCAAAATCACCTTTAGCCTCGAGGCATCCGGCTTTGCCGGCGAGTGCAGAGGCTTCGAACACATCGTTATCGCCGCTGTATGAGTCGTAATATTTCAGAGCCTCATCAAACTTGCCGAGCATATTATAGCAGTTTGCGAGGTATAACTTTGCAGTCTCTCCGCTTTCAGTCGATCCGTATTCGTCCACAATTTTCTGAAGTCCGGGAATATTTGCTGCTGCGCGGCCGTTTATGGCTTCCTGGTAAGCACCAGCATCATAAAGCGCCATCACCTTAGATAATTCAAGTTCAGCCTTGTCATTTCTGGTGCTGTTGTATGACGAATAAAAATACACGGCTACAGCTGCTGCAACCACTATACCTGCATACAGATAAATCTTTGATTTGTATTCGCTGAAGAACTGAACAAACTTGTAATAACTGGTAACAAGCGTATCTTCTTTAATTTCCTTTTTTGAAATACTTTTCTTCTTTGTGAGCACTTTTTTTCTCCTGGATCAGTTAGAATTTATAAAGTTCTTAACTTAACAAAAATAATCTGTAAAGTTAAGAAGATTCGGTTCAATTTTCAACTGCACTTTACAAACTTACTCTCTCTCTCTCTGAAAAACTTGGTACGCCCAGGAGGACTTGAACCCCCAACCTTCGGAACCGGAATCCGACGTTCTATCCAGTTGAACTATGGGCGCATAGAAACAATTCAGAATATGTAATTTACGATTTTTATATGAAACTTAAAATTATATTACTCTTATATGATTGGAATATATCCAGGCTTTGCCGTCAAGATATACTTCTGTTCTGTATGCTCCTGCTGACTGAACTACGAACTCAGCTTCAGCGCCGTCTGCCGATCCGGCAAGCGATCCGTTTTTGATCAGTCTGATCTCAGCATTCTCACGTGGCACCAGCACCCGGAGCTTAAGTATATCTTTCAGAGCTGCTTCATCACCCATCTGAGTGACAGTCTTCCCGTCTTCAGCAAAGAATCTGAATCCGGCAGCATCAGCATGATAATAGTTGGACACGAAACACCTGCCCTTCCGGAGTGTTTTTAATATCTGGTTCCTTGTCCTTGCGTTATCAGTTTCAGAAACATCGATTTTTACATCGCTTAAAATATGAGTTCTTATTGATTTAAACAATACCTTATACGGAAAAATCTCTACTTCAAAAAAGCCGAGCAGATTGTGTTTATGTGCATGGGCATCGACTCCGCCAATACCGACAACCCTTCTGTGCATATTCAGTTCATCCCATTTCCTGAGAGTTTCTTCGGGCGGGGCGACTATTGATTTCAGCGGGTGAATAAACCACTGGTATTTGTTTTCCTCTGTCAGTCCTTCCATCCATTCCGACATATGGTTCCAGATCTCAATGCCTGTAAAATCATCCGTCTCCCATTCGGTCCAGGGATATGGCGGATGCTCTTTCATTGATGAACGCTTTTCGTGCGGGTGAGCAATAAATCCGATACCGCCCAGTTCCTTTACATTTCGGACTATCTCTTTGGCAGGCAGTCTGGTAGAGACAATCTTATCGAGTCCTAAGGCAAGGTAGTGGTTTTTATTTTCCTTGTCGTTTATTTCGCATCCGACCACCAGGAACGTTTTTCCGTACCAGCCCTCATAACCTTCATTGTATGCCCTGAGAGTATTATGGTCGGTCAGTATGATAAAGTCCAGACCTGCCTCACCGGCCGCCTGGGTAATTGATCTGATATCACCCGAGCCATCAGAAAATACAGAGTGGATGTGTACTGCACCTACGTATTCAAACATAACAACACAGTTTATGGATATGTTATATAATGAAGATATTTATACAAATAATTATTGCCTGAGTACAAGATACAAAAACCGGGCTTAACGTTCCACTATTTGAAGCAGTATAAGCCATAGAATTCCGGAGTTTTGAAGGCATGGATGGACGGACAGACAGGCACGATGAATGGCAGGCTATTTTTCCGGACAAAAAGGCCGGAAGGGATATACTCTCACAGAAGAATAAGCAACGCGTCCGGTGTTGCTTATTCTCTTTCAGAAGAGCATTTACTCGATAATTTCCTGCAGAGTAGTGTACTTTGTACTATTCTCCTTGATCATATCGGATAATTTTGACATGAGTATGTCTATTCTTTCGTTCTGATTATCATCAAACTGCTCATATGCCTCGTCACCTGAAAAAGTATATATTTCCTCAAAACTGTTGGGTTTGTTTTTCTTTTCATACACTGAGTAACTAACCAGTCCGTTGCCAGTAACCAGGGTCTTCATTTCGCGCATTATATTAAGGTATTCATCTCTTTTGGAAGGAAGCACTTCATACTGAATAGAAAAAATTACCTTTGCCATTTATTTCTCCAATTATTATTATCTGATATTATATACTTATAATGCAATTGTTCCGGAGAAGGATGCTTCGGCAGGACCGCAGAGTGTTATATTCTTCAACAACGGGCCATCCATCTGCATTTCAATAGTAAGCGTATCCCCTCCGTGCGTAACAATACTGACCGGGACTGTCATTTGTTTTTTTATTATACTAACGATAGCCGTTGCTGTTGAGCCGGTACCGCAAGCCAGAGTTTCATCTTCCACACCGCGCTCATATGTGCGCAAATAAACCCGTCCGTCACTGATGCTGTAGAAGTTCACATTTGCTCCGGCAGGTTTTAATGCATCGTGATACCTGATCTTTCTGCCAATGCTTTGCACGGGCAAATCATTCAGGTCATAGCCTGCAAAATTCTTTCCGTCAGTTTCTATTACAAAGTGCGGAGCACCTGTGTCAAGTAAATATCCGCTGACCGGAACTGAGTCCAACATGAATTCAACAGGTTTCACTGAACTTTCAGCATCAAAGGTGTCAATGATGTCAAAGCGTACCAGATTATCAGAGATCACTTCTCCCGAATATAACTTATCATTAAAGAGGAAGTGGGTTTTACTGTTTTTCATGTATCCGTTCTGCCATGCAAACATTATGGCACATCTTGCACCATTACCGCACAGCACCCCGCCCGACCCGTCAGCGTTATAAAACTCCACATGAAAATCGCAGCCTGAAGTTCCCGGACTTACAAAAAAAACACCATCGGCGCCAATGCCCCTCTTTCTGTCCGTAAGGTGTTTTATAACATCTGGTGAAGGAATGACATCGTTATTATTTCTTTTATCAATAACGATAAAATCATTACCCGCCCCGTTCATTTTGGTAAATGAAACTTTTTTCATAACACTTGTAATTTAAAGGAATAAATAGTCCTATGCAACGAAAATAATTTAAATATTTCTTTTTTTTGGCCTCTAAGGGGACTTATAGGGCAGGCAAATAACAAAAGCAATGATGGAATAGCTGCCCGGGAAAGACTGCTTTCCCGGGCCAAATTTATCGGGCTCAAATCATCTTACACTGAACGGATATACAAATGAGACACGGGGTTCAATCCGTTTCTGAGGTTTATAATCGATTACTTTATCATCGCTGTCGCGCACCGGTGAAAATGTCCAGTGATATACCATAGAAACCAGAAGGTATGGCATCGGCTTGTATCCGGCTTCTGCATAGAGATAAGAGCGGTCATCGAGCGTAAACAGGTCCTTCTCCCCTTCTATGCGAACCTTATCGTATCCGGCGCGTGCAACGTATGAACCGTCTTTCGGAGAAATATCAGCCACAAGATGAAGTATGCCGCTTTTGGAATCCTTGTCCAGGCGTTGATAACTTCCAAGTATGTCAAAAGTATTCAGTACCCTTACAAGCAGCTCGCCATAGTATCCGTTGCTCTGATCTTTGAGTGATTCAAGGCGGGCAGCCTTGCTGATGAACCTTGTTGAGTCGATCGCATTGATCTTGGAAGCATCAGCCATAAATCTGTCGATTTCATAGAATGAGTTGAAATAGGCCGGCAGATAGTTATCACCATTAAAGCGTCTTTCAAGTTTAGCTGCGACATCCACCAGACCAAGTCCCGACATATTGAACATCAGCCCAAGAGCCGTACCGCTTCCGAATTCGACTATTTTTGAATAGTCAAAGTATGGAGTGAGTGTAAAGATACTGCTCAGCCTGATCGGAAGACCCAGATCAAAGCCAATAACCTTCATAGCACCTTTGTCGCTGAGTATGTCCAGCTTTTTCAGGCTGTCATTATAAACAGCAGATGTAACTCCGGCATACTTGTCAAAGTCTGCCGCAAATGAAGCTCCGACTTCAATATCACGGATAAGAGGAACCGAGGACATATCAGTAAACCTGAACGGTCTTACATATCCTCTGACGCCGGCAACACCAGCCTGGCCGAAATTTCCATATACAGTTTCAACGCCGAAACGGTCAAGGTCAAGATCCAGTTCAAGTCCGACCTTTCTGGTATCAAAGCTCGGACTGTTATTGTACATATAGATAATGCTTCCGTGTCCCAGTGTTGCATAATCCAGCGCCCCGAGTCTGGTATAGAATGGGTCCTGTTTCTGCCCGTAGCGGACATATCGTATTATACTCAGGTAATCCGAAAACTCATTGAAATTTTCTGATCTGAGTTTTCCGTCAGCCCCAAACTCCAGTTTGAGGTTGAGTCCGACACCGATTTTAGAAAAAGCAATTTCAGGTCTGAAGTGAAAGGAATAATAAGGCTGATTGTTTATCCAGGTAATGCCAAGGCCCCCGTCCAGATTCCCCTGATTCATGCCGGGATAGGTCTGGAACTGGGCAGTGAGCAATGAAAAAGGACATACGAAGTATAAAAACATTAGTGATATAAGAACAAAGAACTTTCTCATTAGTAAATCCGCAATAAATTCAAAAAAAATCATCCGGAGGCTATACATATTCCGGAACTGTGTTTATGTTTTCTGCAACCAAATATAAATAATAAAATTCATAGTATTGTACTATAGATTCATATGTGCCCTGCACATTGTGCAGTACGGCACAATCATTATCAGGTGGACATATCTGAATATCATTTCAGCAGAGTTATCACTCTGGTCTGATGGTATGTTTTAGTGCCGCGGGAACACGAGGCAGAAAGTATATAAAATCCGCTAGGATATTTGCCCATATCTACTCTTATCGAATGATCTCCGGCAGGGAACACTCCTTCCAGTGCGGTACACAATTCTTGCCCGGTCATGTCATACAGTTTCATAATGACTGACGACTGTGTACTCAGGCTGAATCCTATATTTGTCGATGGATTGAAAGGATTCGGATAATTCTGATTTAATATAAAACTCTCCGGGAAATTATTGTGCTCAGCTGTTTCGACAGAAGTATACTTAAAATCAACGGTGATCACCATTGAATGTTTAGAATTCCCGTCAGTATCAATCTGCAGCAGTCTGTAGTATATAATACCGGTCGCAGCGACAAGCGTATCAGTAAATGAATAATCATTAGCAGAGTAGATCGTTCCATGCCCTTCCACAAAGCCTATCAATTCCCATGGGCCTGCCTGGTCCATCGAACGCTGAATCTCGAAGCCGTAGTTATTGACCTCAGTAGCAGTGCCCCACTTCAGTTCAACTACATTGTTCTTCTGCATTCCGGTAAAATACACCAGTTCGACCGGCAGGTGCACTTCCTGAGCAACCGTCTTAACCGGCAGGCAGCAGTATATGATTAAAGCGCAGATAAAATATCTCATAATCTTCCAGGTAATTGTCATTTTTTATAGATACACAAATATCAGAGACTACCGGACAATTGCCATTTTCTGTATGACTTCCTGTGCATGCTCGCTGTCCTTTACGATAATTTTATACAGATATACCCCGTTGGCCAGATTATTCCCGTCCTGATCCTTGCAGTCAAAGGGAATATGGTTAAAGTTTGCAGACAGTAAAGCCGGGTTTTGTTTTATCTCGCGTACCAGCCTGCCGGCGACAGTATAAACCTTGATCCTGAGGTCTTCCGGGATCCTGGACAGTCTGAATGTAAAATTAGTCGAACCGGCAGCAGGATTGGGGTAATTATACACATCCATCACCTTTGCCTGATCGGTTACAGTAAATGTCATTCTGTATCCTTTTCCGGTTTCCAGATTGCCATAGATGTTATTTCCTGACACTTCAAGTGTATGTTCTCCGGCACTAAGTTTTGGAATATATATATATTCTGCTTTTCTTTTTATGGTATCGAAACTATAAGTCATACTGGAAAAATTCAGTCTTTCCCGGTCCATCATGATACTCAGTGCTGTCGTATCTGAATATGGGAACCATACCGGATAATTCAACGACATTCTGATTTCAGGAGAAGGAGAGACATAATCACCGTCGAGTATTTCCTGCCCGTCGTATGTGACCTTCAGCGTAGCATCACTTATAGAAACGGGAGTGGTATCCTGCTTGACAAAAAACGGGATCTTAAATGAATTATTGTCTTCGAATATTTCCCTTATACGGTTTTCAGGATCTATTCTGATTATAAAGGCCATATTGCCGTGCGTGTCATGAATATTGCTCAGATAGTTATATGTTACCGCTGCAAGACTCATAGAATCAACCGATGTAATAAGAGTATCCAGAAGCGTTCTGGTTTTGTTATCAGGACGCAGCAGGTCAATGAGCACTCGGATGCTGTCGGCGCGTGATTCTCCGGCATTTGCTACAAAGAACTTCAGGGTATCCAGTTCCCCCTGTTTGATAGTATCCCTGGCGACAGAAACGATCTGATAGTTCAGTCCGAGTTCAGGAACGCCCGTATAGTTCACGCCGAGGCTTTTGAGTATTGGTGATTCGCCGCCCGGATTTGCATTAAAATCAGCAAGCAGCTGCAGGTACGGATATTTTCCGGCATCAATGGATGAAAGATCGGCAACTCCATCGAGCAGCTGAACATTGCCCAGAGTATCGGTTGTACCGCTCGCAGAAATTGCCAGGGGTATATATGTAATTTGAGCCTTCTCTGGCAAATCCTGATTCACCTTCAGGCTGGCCCACTTTGAAACAGGTCCGATTCTGCCGGTAAGCAAAACTCCGGTTTTCCGGGGCATATAAAATGTAGTATCAACACGCACACTTCCCTTTCCTGCACGCGAGAATGCTTCAGGTACACTGCCCGGAGCGGCTCCCCTTTTACCAATAAACGCCCATGAACCACGGTATCCCAAACTGTCGATATATCTGCTGCCATAGGACTTCAGTTTATTTCGCAATGCAGCCGAATTGACGGTGCCTTCATCCATTACCCCGACCATTATCATGTATTTTGAAGACAGTGTGTCGAGCATGGCAGAGTATTCTGTAGTTGCATTTGCATTAGCCATCACATCGTATAGTATATATTTGACAAACTTAAACGTACTGTCCTCAACTATACATACATGATGCCCTCTCAGCGTCACTTCAGGAACCAATTCCTGACCATTGTTCTGCACCGATACCGTCCTGCCGTCCAGATAACCGGCGGACAGTATTGAGAAGTTAACAGCTGCAGTATCAATGTAAAGCCGGCCATGTCCGTTTTTAATTGAATTCAGCTGCACATTTGCATAACTAACGCTGTCGGAGAGGTGATACTTTACAGTATTGTCTGTCCAGAAAGAACCCGGGATACTGTACGAGCCGTTGCCCTGATTAAGACGGAACCAGTAGCGCTGATCCTTCAATAAATCAGGCATGGAAATCTTTGTAAAGAAATTGCCCATGTCGGCAGATATCGCCCTGAAACTGCGGAAATCATTCCGTGTATCGTATTCATATTGTATTTTCGAAGAGCTCTGTCTGACGGCAGGATTGAGCAGTATTATAGAATTAGCGACAGAATTTTCCTTATTATACAGCAGCGTGCTCTTTATAGATGCGCTTGCCACCTCTAATGACATGTGAATAGTATTGTCATCTTCCCTTAACTCCTCGGCAAGATTCAGGGGATCCAGAGTTATTGTGATATCGTGTGTGCCTGGTCTGTTTTTAATCGGAATATTTACGATGAATGTATCTGAATTCAGCGGAATCGGTCTTTCCAGCATTATTGCAGCATTCCCGGCATTCAGATACTGATCATTGATCTGCACAAAAAACTTTCCGGCCACTGCTTTTCCGGAGTTTCTATAACTGATGGTAAGCTTCAGACTGTCCGAATCATCCGAAGGTATTTCAGGGGAATATGACAGATCGGCAACAGAAACTGACAGATTTGGTTTCGGAGGCAGAGGCAGCTTTATAACAGGATCGCCTATCAGTGTATTGGTGAAAGTAAACAGCTGATATACACCCGAATTTCCGTAATTCTTCACCAGCTCCAGTTTTGCAAGCCGGTGAGCTTCACCGAGGATTCCAACTGAATCTGTCAGAATTTTCTTATAGAAAATCTGCGGGAAAGCTAAGGTAGTAGAGAGAAATCCCAATGATGAGTTACCGATATAAGCAATTGCCTGACCGCCGATACCTGTTACGAAGAGCTGTGAAAAAGAAATCACGTCCGGTTCAGCGAAACGGGCAGTCGAGCAGCCGAAATCCGTAATCAGCGGATGTCTGTTCACTTTATTGTTAAGCTGCACTGGTTCAGTAATAGAATTATCCCAGGTCCGCGTGCCGCTATGCCCCAGATAGGATATAGCCACAGCACCCTGATCTATAGTTTTCTGAACTTCAGCAGCGGTATATGGTCCGAAATTAGATTTTGGATTGATGGTTTTATAAAAATGTTTATAGCTGCCGCCTATAGGTTTGCTGGCAATACTATTGTCTATAATATACTGATTTACATTTCTGAGCTGATCGAGCTGATACTGATTATCACCGGTACCCCCCGAAAAGAAAATATAGCGTTTATTCCATTCATCATAGTTTCC
>JBLMZS010000044.1:0-14859 GCA_050258935.1 Bacteroidota bacterium | reverse complement strand
ACACTCAAATCGATGTCGCTGAAAGAAAAATGCGCGCAGATGATTTTCCCGTGGGCAGAGGCTGATTTCATCAACACCGACGACGCGTCTTTTCATCGCCTTCAGCATCTCGTTGGTGATCTGAAAGTAGGCGGAATAATTTTCTTTGAAGGAGACATGTGGAATCAGGCTGACCTGTCGAACAGACTGCAGAGTTTAGCAAAGTACCCGCTCCTCATTTCAGAGGATTTTGAAAGAGGACTCGGCATGCGCCTCACTGAAACCGTAGAGTTCCCATACAACATGGCAGTCGCGGCGGCAGACGATACTGCACTGACATGGCAGATGGGCAGGGTTATTGCCAGCGAAGCACGCAGCATTGGTGTGCATCAGAACTACGCACCCATGGCCGACCTCAACTCTGACCCTATGAATCCTGTTATAAACGTAAGGGCATTTTCAGAAGACCCTGCGATTACAGCCAGACACGTATCGGCATTCATAAGGGGCAGCAACAGCGGACACATCATCAGTACCGTCAAACATTTTCCAGGACACGGAGCCACAGACCTTGACTCTCACAAGGAGCTGCCCGTAATCAAACACTCAAAGGAAGAGTTTTTCACCTCAGATCTGGTTCCGTTTGAGGCGGCAATAAAAAGTGGTGTCGGTTCTGTGATGGCTGCGCACCTCGAGGTACCCGCATTCGAGCCCAAAGCCGGACTCCCCTCCTCCCTTTCTGAAAATATAGTAACCGGACTGCTGAAAGAGCAGCTGGGCTTCAAAGGTCTTGTAGTAACCGATGCTATGAACATGCAGGGTATACTGAAGAACTACGGAACGGCAGAGGCTACGGTAATGGCCGTCAAAGCAGGACACGACATGATACTGTTCCCGCACAACGAAGAGCTGGCGATCAATTCGCTATACAAGGCCGTTATAAACGGAACCATCAGCCAGGAAAGAATTGACTACAGCGTACGGAAAATTCTTGCAGCCAAGGCCGCAGCTGGACTGGATAAAAACAGATTTGTCACCACCGATTCTATACGCACCATAGTAAACAGAAAAAGCCACATGAGGCTTGCACGTGAAATTGCTGAAAAATCCATAACGCTGGTAAAAAATAAAAATAATATCATACCCGTCGATACTGCCCGATTCTACACCACTGCCTGTATAACTCTGAGCGGCAGCAGCTACGCTGCATCTTCGGCTTTTGAAAAGGCAGCAGCCGCAAGATTTATGAATTTCAAATCATTTCACCTGACGCGCAGCAGCGATTCGGCCTCCTTCCGCAAGGCCATCGAGCTTGCATCCAAAAGTGATCTGATACTGGTACCGCTGTTTGTCAACCTGAAAACATTTTCCGAAATAGTCCAGACCTCCGCCGGGCAGGTGAATTTTCTGAACGAACTGAAAAAACTAAACAAGCCTTTCATAGTTATGAGCCTTGGTAATCCTTATCTTCTTTCAGAATTTCCTGACGTACCGGTATACCTCACAAGCTACGGGGATCCGGAAGTCTCGCAGATCGCCATGCTCGATGCAATAGTTGGAAATATCAGTATTACCGGCAAACTGCCGGTATCTATCCCGTCGACTCCATATAAACCCGGATATGGCATACAGATACCGAAGCAAAAGCTTACAGCTGCACCCGGAGCAAGCGACGCATACTATGATTTTTCAGTGGTTGATTCACTCGTTAATCTCGCTCTTGCAGATTCTGCATTCCCCGGAGCAGTAGTGTATGCGGGACACCATGGAAAGCTGGTCTACAAGAAAGCCTTCGGCTATTATTCATACGAAGCCGGTGCAATGCCAATGAGAAGCGACGCCATATTCGACATGGCCTCGGTTTCAAAAGTAATATCAACTACTACCGCAGCCATGCTGCTCTATGACGAAGGAAAACTCGACCTGGACAAGAAAGCTGCATACTATCTGCCAGAATTCGGAAACAGAGGCAAGGAGGCCATTACTGTAAGAAACCTTCTCCTGCATAATTCCGGTCTGCCGGCATTCAAACCCTTCTACAAAACACTGAAAACTCCTCAGGAGGAAATTTCTGCAATCATGAACTCCGAAATAGAATTCCCTGTTGGCAGCAAAATGCAGTACAGCGATTTAGGTATGATTACACTGCAGCAGATCATCGAAAAACTCTCTGGCAAAACGCTCGATGAATTTGTACAGGAAAGAATATTTTCTCCGCTCGGTATGACGCGCACTATGTACAATCCCAAACCGGAATACTGGTACTACTGCGTTCCCACGGAAAAAGACGACTACTGGAGAATGACTACACTGAAAGGAAAGGTGCACGATGAAACCGCATATCTGCTGGGCGGAGTAGCCGGTCATGCAGGACTTTTTTCAACTGCGGGTGATCTGTCGGTATTCCTGCAGATGATGATACAAAAAGGAAATTACGGCAGTGTCCAGTATATCAAGCCGTCGACAGTAAGCCTGTGGACTAAGAAGCAGACAGATCAGAGTACGCGCGCGCTGGGCTGGGATACCAGATCACCCAAACAATCGTCAGCCGGAACACTGTTTTCTCCTGACTCATACGGTCATACGGGTTTTACTGGCACAAGCGTATGGGTCGATCCGGAAAGAGAATTTTTCGTAGTACTTCTTACTAACAGAGTGCATCCGACACGACAGAACAACAAACTCTCGCGCTACCGCGCACCCATTCATGACGCGTTTATAAAAGCGATCAGTGTGGAGTGATGGGGATTTATTAATTTTGAATTCTGTCCCGCCAAAAGCGGGACAGAATTCAAAATTAAGAATTCATAATTCAGAATTATGGTACTTTCTTCCCAGGAATTTGTCTACCTGGTATTCCTGGAGTGACAGTATAAAGATCGGCAGTATAATATCATATGCGGTAATGCCATAATCCAGACCGCTCAGAGTTCCCGCGAACAGATATAACCCCATAAGCAGTCCTGAAGAAAATATTACTTCATTGAATGTACTGACGCTCCATCCTGCATATATGATCAATACGGCAACCGGGAGTGCTGAGAGAACACCAATCGAATTACCCGCACCCGAATGTATCAGTATTACCGCGGCTACCAATGCTATTATAGCTGCACCGGCAATTACGGTATTCATCCTGTACTGATACAAAAGGAAGATACAAACGGGTATCGCCAACACAAATACCGGGAACACCTCTGAAAATCCGAAAACAAATCCGTACGTCTGCGGAATCAGGAACAATATAATGATGCGGATGATCATCTGTCTGAATGTCGATGAAGAAAAGACCAGGAGTCCCGCCACAAATAGAATAACAATTAGTGGAGGTATGAATTTCTCCGGGAAAAGATAGACCCGGATGCGGGTAGTAAAAGCCATTATCATACATACCGAAAGGAACAGTGCAGAGGCGGCTGCAAACATAATCAATTTAAGCCTGAGGGTCATGGCAGGTTTCTTAATTGCCGCCAGCCTGTCCGAACCGGTTACTATAATAAAGTAAAGCACGAGGTAAAGCAGTGCAACTGCAATTCTATAGCCTCCGGTAATATTGCCGGAAACGAACAGGCAGCCAGGAATTGCAGCGGCAGCAGCCGAGATAATATTTATATAGTGTTTGGAAGAGAACAATATTTTGCCAGATATTTGTAACTTGTTATTACAAATATAAACCACAATGCGTCAATTGACAATCATTCCCGCCGAATTCAGTATTAGAATTTCCCGAACTTGAACGTCAGATTTACCGAAGGGCTGCTCAGATCAGATGCCTTCAGGCCTGTCAGCTGCAGTCCGCTTACATATCTGTAGCTGGCTCCGGCAGCTATGCGGAAGAAGCTTGTAACGTTCATCTCGGCATTGACAGTCGGTTCAAAGACAAAGAATCCGTCTGAAGGCAGGTGGTCATCATCTGCCAGAATTTCCTCATTGTCGTCATAACTGCTTCTTTCGTGATAGACAGCACCTCCGGCGCCAATCAGTGCAGATACCGAATAGTGAACGAGTGCACGCGAATTACTTATGTACTCGAGCATAAGTCCGCCATAGCCGAATTCCAGATTCAGCGTTCTTCCGCGTCCGTATGCCTGCTGAACAGATGGATCTGCTTTTATATTGCTTGCCATTCCGAAGCCGCCGCCGCCTATCATAAACTGATGATCGATGAGCCAGCCGCCGTACCCGCCTACCAGAACGGCAAACTCGTTATTGATTTGTGAGAACTTGACAACCGGTCCGCCGTATCCGCCCGATTCAATTTTACCATTTATCAGTGTTTCATCCTGCTGTGCTAATACAGCAGAAGATAAGAGCAAAAAGAGGACAACTAAATTTTTACCGAATAAATTTTTCATAACAATCCCTTATTATTTTGTTATCCGCCCGCACTCCGTCCGCTTCACAGGTGAAGCGGGCAGATTTACGGACGTTTTTGCTTACCTGCCAATAGTAAAGTAAACTGTATCAGTTACAGCCGAACCAAATATGCCAATACCGTCTCCATTCATGTGCAGTCTTGGTTCATGGAAATTTCCGTCCATCTCCTGCACTTCACGGTTAGTCAGAAGAAAATCCTTGAAGTTCTTGTCACCGCCATAAATGATTGCCCTGTATTTTCCGTAGAACCATACAGCATGCCATTCAACTTCAAAGTTCAGCGACTGTACACCCGGTTTTATATTCTGCAGCCATGTATATTCGTGTCTGTAGCGGTCAAAGTCATCTATCACATCGGCCGAATCGATATCGCCGTGATATGCATTATCATATATAAAGCTGGCAGGAGAAGCATCGAGTGCTGTAATCGAAAGCGCATAGAATGCCGGGCCGATGGCAGGTGCAAACCTGACATCTATTTTACGGACATTTCCTGCTGCATCCACCGGTCTGTATTGCCAGTGCCCCAGATCCTTCATATCTGCCTTCAGATCTGTTGAAGGAGTAGTCGTCAGTGCATAAGTACTCAGCGCCTTGCCGTCAATGCTGGCGCTTACATCCAGCCTGTAAGTTTTTCCGTAGGCAACTTTCCAGTCACCGCCATTATACCTGTAGGTAAATTCCTGCGGATCAAAGTCCAGTTTGTACACCCTTCCGCTTTCAACATCAGTGATAGTTACAACCGCATCGCTGATGACAATGGAACTGATATCCACATTCTTTTCGAGCTGTATATTTCTGGTAATCAGAATGTCCTTTGGAGCGCTGCCAGGATATATATATGCATCGACCACAATTTTTTCTTCATACTTCGCCTCGGTAACGTCGACCTTACCCTCACCGCACGCGGCAAATGAAATCGTCAGGACAGCAGAAAGGAGGAAGATTTTCAGTCTGGACGAACTCATCATAACAAATTTAGTCATTTCTTTTATATTTAACATTTTTGAATCTCCTTTATATTTCCCTTTTAGAATTTGATGTTGACGCCGATTGAAGGCAATATAGGAAGCATATTTACGGTATCGATATCCTGGACCACTCTGTTGTTCTCAATCTTATTGTCATACTGTATAAACCAGACATTCTTTCTGTTTCCTATGTTGTATATCTGCAGATAAGGCGCCAGTGTCCAGCCGCTGTACTGCTTTTCCCAGGTAAGGCTTATATCCATTCTTGCATAGGAAGGAAGATTGAGCTCGTTCAGTTCTGTAGGATAAAGGGACATATTGTTCTTGCTTCCGCCCCAGTCAGGCATGGTCTTTATGTAATACGCTGATCCGGGAAGAGTGATCGGCTGACCAGTCGAGTAGATAAAATTCATGCTGAAGAGCCACTTTGATGAACCCGGTCTGTAGACGTCACCCGTCATTTCATGGAATACTTCGCCGATGTTAAAATTCACTACTGCGTTTACAGTTGATGTGCGGTCGTGTCTTGGAACAAATGACTTTCCTCTGTTAAGGTTGTCCATGGTGTTCTCTGTTCTGGCAAGACTGTAACCCAGCCACCCGGTGACCGAACCGTAATCTTTTCTGATAAGGAATTCCACGCCGTATGATTTAGCATCACCCCTGTTAAACAGGGCACTCGCCTCGGTAAACACCGGTTCATCGTTTTCATCGTATCTGTTAGCTTCAATATCAGCGATGAAAGTTTCATTATACGAATAGATATCTTTATAACGTTTGTAGTATACTTCGGCGCTGAATTCATATATATCAGCAATTTCCTTTTCAAATCCCAGTATGTAATGGTATGCCGTTGAACCTTTCACATACTCGTCGGCTCCGGTCCATATACTAGAGAGGAACATTCTGGGTATTCTGTTAAGATACTGGTGGAATATGCCCGTTGAGAATTTCAGTATTGATGTTTCTGAAAGTCTGTATTTAAGAGCAAATCTGGGGTCCAGGTTCCAGTAATCCTTAGATGATTTGAAATAATCGTATCTCAGGCCTGTTTCGATATCCCAGCTGTCTGTCGGCCGCCAGATTGTTGTAAGATAACCGGTATAATGATTTCTGTATTTTCCGGCATCAACAAGTCCGCCCGGAAAATCCTCTTTGTACGATGTAAACAGGTTTTTCTGCTCAAAACCAAATTTCAGGTTAAATTCTTTTGAGAAATAGTATTCCAGATTTCCTTTGAACGTCAGATCTTCAATGGTATTATCTTCCGTCAGGTTGACTTCTTCAAAATTAAAATGTGAATTGAACCTGCTGCCTGTTACCCAGAAGCTCGCGAACAGTTCCGGTGTGAATATCCGTTTCCAGTTAATGCTTCCCGTAGTATTGCCCCAGTCATATTTGAAGCCTATGGAATTAGGTTTATCCTTATCTACTTTATAATCAAGCACATCGCGTCCACCGTAGAAAGAGACCACCACTTTATCCTTTTCTCCAAGATCAAGGAATGCTTTCAGGTTGCCGTCGAAAAAGTAGTAATCCGGAATTTCGTCCACTACTTTGGCATATGTCTGATCAATATATGTTCTTCTGAAGGAACCGGAAATTGATCCGAACGAACCCAGTGGTGCCTGAAGAGTAGTAGAAGCCGAGAGGAGGCTTATTCCGACCTCACCCTGGAAGCGGTTGCGGTTACCGTCGAGGTTTGTAACATTCAGTACCGATGAAAGCCTTCCGCCATACTCGGCACTGAATCCGCCCTTTGACATTTCAACCTTCTTTATCGCGGTTGTATTGAACGTCGAGAAAAGTCCGAATGCATGTTCCGGATTGTAGACATCTGTACCGTCGATCATGTACAGGTTCTGATCCGGTGTACCGCCTCTCACGAACAATTCAGAAGAAAAATCTGAGAGCGGTTGTATACCCGGTAATGTCTGAAGTGATCTCAGAAGATCTGCTTCAATTACTCTTGGAATACTGTTTATTTGTTTGGCATTCAGTTCAACCTTTGATATTGGCTTTACAAAAAGCTTTTCTATAGTTCTGACAGAATCCCCGCTTATTACAATTTCATTCGTCTTAACGACATCGCTCTGCAGATACAGTTTAAGGATTTCGCTCTGTGCATTTCCCACCCGTATTTTCTGTGAATACTGTCTGTAGCCCATGTAGGTGACAATCAGTACGTGTTCACCGGTCGGGGCACCGGTTATAACAAAATATCCGCTCAGGTTGGTAGTAGCCCCGAATGAAGTCCCCTTTATAACGACGTTGGCACCTATAAGCGCTTCCCCGTTCTGCGCATCGTAAACAAAACCGCTTACGGTACCGGGACGGTTTGAGTTTTCAGCTTGTGAGATAGTACTGAATAAAAATAGTACTGATAATAAATAAACTATCCGAATCATTCGACCCTCATTTTGAAATATTCTTAAATTAACGGTGACAATTAACGGAACAATAGCTTATTTTTATAGTCTAAATCGGTAAAACAGGAATTTCTATCGGTGACCGGCAGTATAACAGGAATTAAATATAGAGGAAGAAGTATTGTCAACTGAAAAAATAATTGAAGTCAAATCACTGACCAAGCAGTTCAGCAGGATAAGAGCTGTGGATAACCTGGATCTGAACGTCTACCAGGGTGACGTGTTCGGGTTCCTCGGTCCCAATGGTGCCGGCAAAAGTACCACCATTAGGATGCTGCTGACACTGATCAAACCGACTTCCGGAATGATAAGCCTTTTCGGAAAGCCGCTCAACCAGCACAGGAGCGAGATACTCAGGCGCGTCGGAGCAATCGTTGAGAAGCCCGATTTTTATCTGAACCTCACTGCAAAGAAGAACCTCGAATTGCTTGGAAAGATTTCGGGGGCTGACGTATCTTCCGCTAATATAATGAAGATACTCGAACTCGTCGGACTGGAAAAAAGGTACGACAGCAGAGTAAAAACATTTTCGCACGGTATGAAACAGCGGCTCGGCATTGCACAGGCTCTGCTGCACCAGCCCGACCTGATCATTCTAGACGAACCCACTACGGGACTTGATCCCCAGGGAATAAAAGAAATCAGAGACCTTATTATACACCTCAGCCGCGACCTGGGTAAAACGATTTTCCTTTCTTCACACATACTCTCAGAAATTGAGATCATTGCAACCCGGATGATAATTATCAATAAAGGGACCACTGTTGTAGAAGGAACTGTGGATGAACTTTTAAATTCAGGAATTCTGAAGGTCACATTTGAGGTGGAAGAACCTGCAGCAGCTGCAGAATTGCTGCGACAGTCTGAGTGGAAAGACAAACTTGCAGATGTTTCAAACAATGTAATCAGCATGACTCTCTCCAAATCCGAAACTGCTGCAGTAAACAGATATCTCGTTGAAAAAGGCATTACTGTCGGAGCCGTAATACCCATCCGCTCACTCGAACAATATTTTCTCGAAATAACACAGGGGGAGAAATGATTCCCAGACTGATATATATAGAATTATACAAGATATTCCGCAAGTGGAGGACATACATCGGTTTTATAGCCATAGGCGTGCTTGTACCGCTGATCCATTTTTCATTCTATACTTCCAGCGGCGAAGGCTCAAAGATGGCGCTGCGCAGTCTGGGTGAGGCATTCATGTTCAGCGGTAACCTTATGAACGGTTATTTCGTCACTTACCTGATACTGAACAGCCTGTTCGTGCACGTTCCGTTTCTTATTGTGCTGGTCGGCGGCGACCTGCTTGCAGGCGAAGCGACCGGCGGCACATACAGGATGCTCGTGATTCGCCCGGCTTCCAGGTTTCAGATACTGACATCCAAATTTCTGGCTGGAATAATTTATACGTTTTCACTCATATTATTCCTTGCCATAATGAGTCTGGGACTCGGACTATTGATATTCGGCGGCGGTGTACTTGCGGTTCTGTCCGACAAAATAATCATCTTTGCGGAGAATGATATACTCTGGAGGTTTTTCGGTGCATTTTCCTTTGCCGTGCTCAGTATGTCAGTGATTACCTCCATGGCATTTTTCTTTTCGTCGCTCGTTGAAAATGCCATTGGCCCTATAGTCACAACCATGGCAATACTGATAATATTTTTCATTTTATCGGTAATACCGATAGATATGCTGCAGGGACTGAAGCCGTATCTGTTCACCACATATCTGCCTGGATGGCTTTTGTTCTTTAATGATCCCATCGATACTGCGAACCTTGCGAAAAGCGCGGCAGTTCTGCTGGGACATATAGCAGTGTTCTATACGGCAGCACTGATTATATTCAGGCGAAAGGATATTTTATCATAGAGAGAACAGGGTATTAAGTACAGATAAGCCGGGCAATGCGGCCCGGCACAGTTAACTTTTAATTATTCGGAATTGATATGAAAAAAACATATGTGCTTTTAACAACCCTCCTGGTGTTGATGGTATCGGTCGGGGCGGCAGAAGATCCGCAGAAGATAATAAAAAAAGTAAAAGATAACTTTTCATCGATTAAGGATTATCAGGTAGATGTAAATATAAAAGTAGATGTAGACATACTGAAGGTGCCGGAAATGAATGCGGTCATGTATTTTAAGCAGCCTGATAAAATGAAAATGGATTCGAAGGGATTTGCAATGCTGCCCAAACAGGCATTCAGCTTTGCACCGGGGAAACTGCTGGGCGACAATACAAGCGCCATCTACCTGAAGGATGAGGATCTGTCGGGAAACAAATGTGCTGTAATAAGAATAGTACCTAACGATATGTCCGGCGAATTGCTGATATCGACTGTATGGATAGATAAGAATAAAAACATTATCCGCAAGATTGCCTCCAGCGGTAAGCGCGGTGATACGGAAATACTGTTTTCATACGATACATCTATGAAATATCCTCTGCCCTCCTCTGTCCGGTTTTCATTCGATGCCCCGAATTTGAGCAGACGGAACAATGACCAGCAGGGACAGAAAGCAAAACAATCGTCAGGCAAAGGTACTGCAGTGATCAGATACAAAAATTACAGGGTTAATCAGGGCCTGTCGGATAAAATATTTGACAAGAAGTAGATCCTCTCAGCTTATAATCTGATTACATCCCGGTCAACTGTCAGTTTAATTCTCGTCCTTTGTTCATCAGTCAGTCCTGCATACCAGTGCTGAATAGTTTCATATTCGGCACTGTTGATGTGGGTCAGGTACAAACTTACCGCTTTCATCTGTTCATAAAAAGTTTCTATCTGCTCGGGTGAAACATGCGTAAATTCCGCAATTACAATATCAGTATCCCTGTCGTCGAACAGATGCAGATCCGCAGCATTGCCAACGTCACCGGTATAGAAAAAGTGCTTTCCATTCCAGGCTATGTATAGCCCCAGAGAAACTAAGGCCGAACGGTCTTCCACGTATTGTTTATATTTATCGAGGTGTGTGTTTTCCCGGGCAACTATGTTCAGCGAATCCCAGGGTGAAAATGGTTCGCCTGTCGCAAAACTGCTGATAGTAATCTGGAAGTCCAGCCGTTCATCAATAATATAATTCATTTCAAGAAAATTTTTCAGACGGGAGGCAAGTTTTTCGTGTACGAATATGTTCAGAGGAATGGTCCGCTTATTCATTTTCATCTGAGTAACAAGTGTGGACAGCCCGTTCAGATGGTCCGCATGGAAATGGGTAATGATAATGCTCAATATGGAATTATAGTCGACGCCGGCACTCAGTATTGCACGCGACACCGCATCACCGCAGTCGATAAGATGGGCGGCAGTATTGTCACGCAGTAAAAGTGCCGTGTGAAACCTGTCAGATGATACTGCACCGGAACCTGTACCTAAAAATACAACTTCCATTTCTGCCTCCCTCTATTTAATATATTATGAGTCCGGCTAATTGCCTCTGAGTGCAACCCTGCCTTCTATTTTGAACTCACTGTTTACTGTATCCAGCGCAGCCTTTGCATCGCGCTCATTACGATATTTCCCCACAGTAACTATGTTAAATGTACTGCCTGCAATTTCCTTAAGACTGATCTCGGAAGTGTAACCTTTCTGTTCGAATCCTTTTTTCAGATTCAGTGCGTTTTCCATCTTCAGGAATGCACCGGCCTGTATCGTGTACTTAAAATCAGCGTCATTTTCAGCACGTTTTTTAAGAGCAGCAGGAGCAGCCGTTTCAGTATCAGCAGTAACACTCCTGTCATCTTCTGCTGTAGCAGCAGCCGCGGTATTGTCCTTATCCTTTATATATCTGAGGTACGCCGAGGCAGGATACGCCTGCTTCAGCTGCCGGGCGTAATTTTCAGCTGTTGAATAGTTACCCATTGCATAATAATAAGAATATATTCTGAATAATGCAGCATCGGCATATTTGCACTGCGGGTAGTTGTTAGCTATCAAAGAAAATCTCGGCAGCGCCTCCTTTGCATCTTCCATCAGTACAGCCTCAAGGAACATTACCGCCGGATCGTCAGGATGTTTTTCCTTCAGTGAGGCCAGTTCGGTTTTGACACTGTTTATTTCTCCATTCTCCAGATCCTTCAGCTGCCCGGAAATGTTTACTTCCTGAGCATACGAAAAGGCGGACAGAAACAGGAATAACGAAACGGTTAAAGAGAATTTCATGATCTATATCCCGGTTTTAATTGATTATTTCTCCGAACAGAGTTCCTGAAGTAGCACGGCTGATGCTGACGTTTACATAGTCACCCGGTTTCAGTGAACCGGAAGCAGGAAACACAACGGTCTTGTTTGTGCCTGTCCTGCCCGAGAGAAACTCATCCGACTTTCTGCTGAAGCCTTCTATCAGCACTTCCTGAACCGTACCGATGGTCTCCTGATTGACTTCAAGTGAAATTCTTTGCTGTAGGTCAATTATCTCGGTCAGGCGTGCGCCCTTTACTTCTTCAGGTACATTATCATCCATCTTATATGCTTTGGTCCCTTCGCGCGGAGAGTACTTGAACATGAAGGCACCGTCGTAGCGGACTTTTTCCATGACATCGAGAGTCATGCGGTGATCGTCCTCTGTCTCATCAGGAAAACCTGCAATAATATCCGTAGAGAAGCTGACACCCGGAATTATCTTCTTGGCCTTGTCTATCAGATCGAGATAATGTTCGATCGTGTATGTCCTGTTCATCAGCTTCAGTATGCGGTTCGAGCCTGACTGCACGGGAAGGTGAATGTAGTTGCAGAGGTTGTCGTGTTCCGCGATAGTGTAGAGCAGTTTGTCAGACAGATCCTGCGGATGCGAAGTGGTAAACCGGATGCGCATTGTACTGTCTGCGGAAGCGCAGGCGGCAAGCAGGTCCGCAAAATCGTTGTTCTGGTCGCTGTATGAATTCACGTTCTGTCCCAGGAGTGTAACCTCCTTAAAGCCGCGGTCTGAGAGCATTCTGACCTCATCTACGATAGATGTGAGAGACCGGCTGCGTTCGCGTCCGCGTGTATAGGGTACCACGCAGTATGTACAGAACTTGTCGCATCCGCGCATCACCGATATCCAGGCCTGGAGTCCTTCTTCCCTGAAAGGTACAATATCGTCATATGTTTCCACGCGTGAGAGTTTGACGCCTATTCCCTTTTCACCGGCAAATGCCGAATCCAGAAACTGCGGCAGCCTGCGGTATTCATCCGGGCCGACGACAATATCGACGACTTTTTCCTCTTCTATGAGCGTCTTTCTGAGCCTTTCAGCCATGCATCCGAGTATGCCGACTACAAGCGAGGGCTTTTCATCCTTCAGCCTTTTGAAATTACCGAGACGCCCGTAAATCCTCTGTTCGGCGTTATCCCTCACGCTGCACGTGTTCAGAAGCACAACATCAGCTTCCGAGGATTCATTTGTAATGGCATAACCGTTGTTTTTCAGTATACCCATGACTATCTCGGTATCAGCGACGTTCATCTGACAGCCGTAGGTTTCTATGTATATATTGCTTTTTGACATTTCTTTGCGACCTTTCCTGAGTTCTGCTGAATAAAAACAAAAATATAAAAATTTGGTGTGTCTTTTACAATTCAAAAGACCGCGGAGTCCGTGGACCGGAGAAGAAAAACAGAGGATTTCAGAAGGTCTAAAACTTTGTAAGATAGTATAAAATAAGGTTCAGTATGACAAAAGCAACAACTCCTAAAACCGAATAACCTATAATACGGCGTCTCTGCATATCCTGATATATTTCGTTCCCAATTTTTCTTTTTTCTCTGTTCGAGTTTACAAATCCAAACATATCTGATCCGCCCCAATATTTAATTACTAAATTTAAATTTACCTGTAAATAAATTCATTATCAATACTCCTTAAATAATGTATTTATTATATACATAAAAAGCACAGGCCCCGGAAACATTCGCGGGGCCTGCATCAGTTACATATATGATCAGTTGACTACCGGAAGGTAGTTATATTTCTCTCCGTAGTACATCATCTGCTTCGTAAAATCCTTGGGATATTCGACGGTCACATCCACTATCTTTCCGTCTTTTTCGACTGCAGTCAGTTTAGGATTGATAAACCCGCCGTATGGAGCGATGTTCAGTTTGGCATTTCTTTCGAGTACTTCCCTGTGAAGTTTCTGATCAACCTTCACGCCGTAGTTCTCCACAAGATCCTTTCCGGCCTGATAATCGCCTTCGGATTTTATCCTCTGAACTTCCCTTAACAGCTGACCGAACAGGGTACGCAGTTTATCGTAGTCGTTGACGACAAAATATGTTTTTCCGTTCCTTACTTTCCTCTCAATCACATTATCAGCGCGTCCCTTCTCATATACCCATGATGCGATGAGCTGACGGTTGCGCATGTGTGCCTGCTCTATATTTTCACCCGGCTGTAGCCTTCTCAGCTGCAGCATAAGTCCGTTTTTGATATAATGGTCGTATGCTGCCCTGCCTGCGTCAAGACTCGGCATAACTCCGATATCCACCAGCTTCTTGTCCATGAGGAAATATAATGCCACAAGATCGGCGCGTGCTTCTTCGAGAGCCGAAGCATAATTTTTCAGCGTTTCACCCGGCGTACCCACACCCGGCTTCAGCTGTCCGCTGCCGTGACCTATAACCTCGTGAAGGTCAGTATGCAGATTATCCGAAATGCTGCCGTATTTTTTCTCCCTGGCCATTTCCTCTTCGGACCATGAAAATTCTTTCAGCAGCTCGTCAGAATCCGCCTGGTCGTACGCATATACTATGTTTCCGAGAGTCACGCTTTTCGAGCCGTATTCTTTTCTTATCCAGTCGGCATTCGGGAGGTTTATGCCTATGGGAGTCGACGGTGAGGCATCACCGGATTCAACTACAACTGTAATAACTTTCGCCGAGATCCCTTTTACATCCTTCTTCTTGTATTCGTCCTGTATTGGTGAATGCTCCTCAAACCACTTGGCCTGCTGACTTATTGCATCGGCTCTTTTCGTAGCTTCCATATCTTTTATAGATACAACCGATTCGTATGCGGCTCTCATACCGAGCGGATCGCCGTAGTCCTCTATAAATCCGTTTACCGCATCGACCACAGATTCAGTATCCTTAACCCATAGTATATTGTATT
>JBLMZS010000043.1:0-10554 GCA_050258935.1 Bacteroidota bacterium | reverse complement strand
GCATACTTTTTTCATTACTGTAACTCCGGAAAATTTAGACCTAAAAATAAGAAAAATAAAATAAAAAAGCCCGGTTCACACCGGGCTCGCATTTTGTCCTCATGTCTACAATATACTACTTTATCAGCATCATCTTCTTGGTCAGCATAAAGTTTTTCGCACCGGCTGGAGCAGATGCGTTTATTCTGTAGAAATAAACTCCGCTTGCAAGATTGTAACCGGAAACATCAAACCGCACGTTGTGCGTACCGGCCTGCTGCACATCGTTGACAAGAGTTGCTACTTCAGTACCGAGTATATCGTATACCTTCAGTACTACTCTGCCTGCAAAAGGCAGACTGTATGTAATCATTGTAGAAGGATTGAACGGATTGGGATAATTGTTGCTGAGCGAATACTCAACCGGCAGTCCGGTTACTTCATCTACTGCCGTGGAATTTGCACCAAACTGCAGGTTGTCGAAATACAGTTCGCCGGACAGATCCGAAGTCCCTGTCTGGCGGATAGCAATCTGCCTGAACGCCTGAATGGCTTTATCCTTCATTACAACGTTCTTTATTTTCCATCCTGTCCAGTTTACAGTATCCACCACATATTTCACAAGCTGTCCTGAGCTGTTTCTGAAATGGTATTCCAGAATGTTGCCGCTCAGGTCACCGTGTATCCACATGCCGAACAGAGTATTGCCGTCTGTGCTGACCTGCTGTTCCGAAGCTTTTTCGAGTACACATAATCCGTCGCTTCCGAAGAATTTATATGCGAGTTTTCCCGATGATACACCGGTGCATTTGACTGCCGTCGAAAGTGACAGCACAGTAGCATCCGGTTCAACTTCATTGCTCTGCTCATTAAGCGCCGGCTGTATCCAGTTGTTCACAGTCTCAAAACTGTCTGCAATCGCACCGTCGACAAAATTATCGGCTTCTGTTGTAAACTGTATTTCGGTATATTCGCCAAGCAGAAGTTTTTCTGTGTCCTTTATACCTGATTTCAGTTTTATTTTGTACAGTGAGTTTGCTGCAAGCGGTTTAGCAGGTGCAAAAGCTATTATTCCCTCAGAATAGTGGGCCGCATTTACTTTCACAGATACTGCCTTGTCTGCCGCATCTGTCATAGATATATTTCCCGACAGTGAAAGTGCATCGATTGCTCCGTCGAAATTAAGTCTAATCTGGACCGTACGGCTTATATCATTTGACTGCTTGGCCGGATAATTCTTCACAAGCATCAGCCTTACTCTGGTAGTCTGGAAACTGAATGAATACGGCACCTTCAGGTTCAGTCCGTTTACATCGGCTGCGGTTGTGTCCATAGTAACCGTATAGAGTGTCTGGCTTTTCAGTGGTGAGGCAGGAATGAACTTCATACGTGTATCGTTATTTTCCCATACAAACGAGCCGGTTACTGCCGGGGTCATGCTGAAAGCTTTCTGGCACTTGGCTTTGTCCATGGCTTTGTTGAACTCTACGATTACCGGACTAAGAGTATCCACTTTTGTTTTCGCCATAGGAGAATAGCTGTTTACTCTTACAGCTGTAAGTATCAGCGATGCCTGGTCTATATAGATTTGTCCTGACTGCAGTGCCTTGGGAACCTGCTTAATTATAATGCCGGCGAAGTATTTTTTGCCGGTTTCAGAAATGCTGTTCAGCTGAATATGTCTGAATTTCCATCCAGTCCAGTTCAGTGTATCCACATAAACTCTTTTCTCCTGCTGCTGTTCGTCATAGAACCAGTATCCTATAAGGTTTTTACTGGCATCACCAAACACCCATATACCGAAAGACGAATCTGCACTCGCTCCGACATCCTGCAGCTTAGCATTCTTCAGGAAGCAGAAACCGCCGAGAGTCGATGAAAACGTATAAGCCAGTTTTCCGGAAGCCAGGCCGTCAATAGCGTGATCTTTATCGAGTGCGAAATATGTTTTTTCTGCATTCGTACCGACAGTCTGCTTATTGGTATTGGGATCCGGCCATGAAGCGGCATCTTCAAAGTTTTCAACTGTGCGGCCGTTAACCGCTGCTTCTTTTGAACCGGTGGTGAATGAAAACTCTTTTTCCTTCAGCACTGTAAGCGTATTGGTACTCTGAAGATCAGGCTTTACAACCACTCTGTATTCTGAATTTTCTGACAGCAGAGATGCAGGTTCTACTATAACAAGTCCTGAAGCATAGCCGGTTGTATCAAGTCTGAAAGCAACATTATTGCCCTGCTTATCCAGAAGAGAAATGTTGGAGGCTACAGAAGAGGAAACGATGGGATCGCTGAACTGCAGTTTTACAGCAACGTCAGTAGCCATATCTTTCTGTTTATTCTGGGGATACGTGGTATAAAGCTGTACCCTGCGTGCATAGCGTGCATTGACGGCCCAGGGAAGCGGAGTAATTTTCTGATGCCCCGTGTTTGCATCAGACCAGTCATAGATCGCATTTTTTCCGTCAATTTTTGAATGGTCGTATCCGCTGGGATTTTTGTCGCCATAAGGATCATTGACGTAGACAGTATGACCTGCGCCGTACTGTTTGACTATCATAACTATATGTCCTCCGGTCAAACCTGTACTGCAGACTATGTACGGATAGCCCATATTTATCTCAGTCATCGCAGCTGTCCATGTAACCCACTCGTTCATAGAAGAAGTGATTCCATGGTTGTTCAGAAACTGAACAATATTTGAATATGGTGAGCCGGTATTCCAGAACAGACCATGAATTCCGCTCGGCCAGCTTCCGTTGTAGCCGCTGTATGTAATACCGTTATATGTATATGGATCGGTTATATATTTTCCGTACGGACTGTAAACGTTGTAACCGTATGAATAGATAGGATCCGGAGGCAGAATTTTGTATGACGCCAGAGCCTGCATTGAACTTGTTGCGCCGCAGCATCTGTGTCCTTCGCCGCTGCTGTACCAGAGATCGTTAGTACCGGTGTGAAAAACCTGATGAATGTGTACATAATCCCATTCTTTTGTGTCAGATGCAGCTGCACTGACAGTCTTTTCAGCTTCCAGTTCCTTAAACGCAGGAATGTCAACCGGTACTGCGCTCTTGAAGATTACACTGCGTGCAGCATTAGATGCCTTAAGTATCTCACGCTCTCCGAATGTATGATATACAACATCGCTGCCAGAGAAGGATGCATCCATTTCAAATTTATCCGGTGTATTTGTAACGTTTGACAGTTTCCCGGAAGCCGCATCATAAAGATAGACATCCGAATTGTTCAGGTTGAAGTTCGTCATGTCTATATCGCGCCAGTGGAATACCAGCCTGTTAGCATCAGGAGCCCACACGGCATTTTCACCCTTGGATACTACAACAGTTTTGCTGCTGTTCAGATCCCTCACGAGAATTCTTGCATCGATCGACTGGAAAGATATTTTAGAGCCGTCAAATGACCACTGAGCGTCACCATATCCTGCTTTGTTATCCGTCAGCAGTTCACGCCTGCCGGTAGCAGGTTCAAACTTCCAGAGCTGATCATCATTGTTGTAAATTACATATTTCCCGTCGGGACTTACAGGAGTCCTGTTTGAGTAGAGTCCCAGATCGAACTGTTTAGTATCAGAGCCTTTGCTGAATATCAGCTGATTGCCGACAGTGAAAACGACTGTTCCGTCATTGGCAAATGAAGGCTGGCCGCAGAGTTCTGAAGCCGTCCAGAGCTTTTCAATCTGAAGCGACTGAAGTTTAATGACTGCAGGTGACTGCAGTCGGGTTGCAGGATCGATGTATTTAAAACCCACCAGCTTTTTATCTGGAGAAAATGTAAAGTACCTGCCGCAGCCGGGTGCTGCAATAATTTCCTTCATCTCTCCGTTTTTTATCAAATACAGTGCTGATGAAAATTCATTTGTGCAGACTATTCCATAAGGAGTCTCCACCGGAGAAGTAATGTATCCGCGCGGAGCAGTTTTACTTTCAGCAGTAAAATCAGCTTTTTTGACCTGGGGATACAGATCACTTCCCGAATAAACAAAACAAAATAGCAGTAAAATTCTTACCGCAGCAATCCGGTATAACTTAAACGACATAAAATACCTGTAGTTAGTGAAGTGTATTTATATAGTGACATGTATAAAAATTTCATAGGTGGAAAATACTGTGCTCAGTTCTTCTAAAATTAGAATTTTTTTCGTGATATGTCAATCATTATGCTGATTTTATATGATTATATTATATGCAAGACAGTGAATACTTTTACATGCTTCATTTTTATGTGAATTTATACCGAAAAGATGTTATTTTTCCGGGAGTACCTTTACAAAATTCTATACCCGGAATGATAAGAAAACTTGTATTATTCGCCGTAGTCTTCGTTTCCCTTTTTTCCATTCTGAATGCTCAGACCGGATATACTGTTTCTGATTCTTCTTCTGTTCTGTCAGATTACGCGGACACTGATTCTCTCTCAAATTCCGGGGAACTCCTGTCGCCGTTCTTCATTGGTTCTTCATTGAATATTAAGACTATGGAAGATTCGGCACATACTCTGTACAGGTCAATACAGGAAGACTCCCCCGCACTTCAGATAAGCCTCGACGAATTGATGCAGACTGCTGCTGTGAAGCATTCTGACTCTGCAGGTGCGGCAATCAGTATTACAGAAATACCGGCGGGAGGAATACTGAAATTTGCAGGAGATACTGTCAGTGCCGGCAGCATATTTCCCTGTATTCCTTCGGATAAGTTCTTCTTCTATCCTGATTCGAATGTGTACGGAACAGCTATTATCAGGTATCTCGTAAAAGCCCCGGGCACAATAAGGGATACTTTCAGCGTCATTATAAAAATATTACCTGCAGCCGATCTGCCTTCTGTCACTCAAGCTCTCACATATGAAGACCTGACCTCGGATTCCGGTCTGGTAATAAAGCGCAGCAGATTTGACGGACCCGAAATTGCTTATTTTAAAATTTCGGAAATAAGAAACGGCAGACTTTTTCTTAAAGATGGCTTTACTGAAGTTAAGGAGAATGATTTCATTCCGGCTGCACCGGCAGCAGAGGGACTGAGGTTCAGGCCCGCAGCGAATTTTTACGGAAGCGGCAGTTTCCTTGTACAGGCTGCACTGGATTCATCTGATCTGAATGCGGGAAGGGATACTGCCCGTGCAGTAATAACTGTAATCCCGGTAAACGATCCTCCGGAAGTATTCAATGCCATGCAGACCCGCATCTATACCGAAGGCGACAGCAGGGTAGTCTACGACAGTATTACTGTCAGAGACGTTGATGATAACGAAACCATCATTGTTACACTAAATCTTGTACACGTAAATACCGGCAGCATCGATGCAGGTATATCGGCCATATACGACCGCCTTAGCGGTGTATGTTCATTTTCCGGTTCTGTGGATAAGATAAATTCAGTGCTTAAGAAAATAACTTTTATACCTGAAAAAGATAACGAACTGAGTACATATATACTGGTACGCGTACGCGACGCTGCAGGCAGCGGACCGCTCGACGGGGTTTTGACTGCGGAAGTAATACCGGTAAACGACCAGCCGACACTCTCTCATATCAGCTTTCCCCCGATAATTTATTCCAGTCCCGGCAGCCAAAAGGTAAAGCTGAGCGGCATCAGCGCCGGTGGCGGTGAAAATCAGAAGCTCACCATTTCAGCTGAAAGCAGCAATCCCGAACTCACTGGCGTGCCAGCAGTTGAATATCGGCATCCCTCTTCATCGGCCAGCCTGGTCTTCTGCCCGGCTGATAATACAACTGGCCAGGCCTGGATAAGGGTTACTGTTACAGACGACGGATTTATATCGTTGAGCAAAACCGATTCTTTCCTGGTAACAATAAAACATATACCGGGAAACGGACTCGTATTCGACGGTACAGACTATGCAATCATTCCGTACAGCACGGTACTGAATACTTCCACTTTCACCGTGGAGATGTGGATTAAGCCGGATGAAAATTCACCCGGGGAAAAACCTGTACTTTATTCTAAAAATGATCATCAGGGTTTCAGACTTAGAATAACCAATGACAACAAGTGGGAATTTTCCGCCGGAACAGGAAAGCTGACAAGATCAGTCGTTTCAAAAGAAGATGTGATCAGAGGCGCATGGAATCATATCGCGGCATCGTGTAATTCAAAAGAATTGCGGCTCTACATAAACGGGATACGCAACGGTCAGGTTCAGCTGAATTATTCAAAAAATAAAACTGCACCTGTTTTAATCGCAACCGCTGAACCTGAAGCCGCTGATGAGGATGAACTCTTCAGGGGCATTATTGACGAGCTCAGGTTCTGGAATTACTGCAGAAGTGATGAACAGATACGCAGCGGAATGTTTGCACTTCAGAATACAGATGCATCAGGACTCGCCGGCTGCTACAGGTTCGAACAGATATCCGGTGACAGAATTTCCAACCTGATCTCATCGTCACCTGACGGAATGATAAAAGGAGTATTGGGAAAGAATTACTGGTCCGACAGCTATGCGATGGTGCGTCCTGAGATAAAGCCAGCAACTAATACTGAACCTAACGGATTCTCGGCAAACTGGAATATCCCTGGGTTTGGCACTCCACCCATGAACTACTACCTGACTGTCGACGATGACAGGGATTTTTCTTCTCCTGTTGAGGGTTATAACAATCTGAACGTGGGTGAATCACTATCCTACTTTGTAGACGGCCTTCCGGGCGGCAGGATCTATTACTACAGGGTATCTGCATCTGCTGGCCCAATGACCGGAAGGAGCTGTATGTCTGATGCTGCCGTGCTTGCAGAACCATTGCCGGCAGAGCTTTCTTCCTTCTCTGCTGACGTCAGGGGCAGCAGCGTGGAACTTGTGTGGACCGCAGCTTCAGATGGAAAAGACATGGGCTTTCAGGTCGAACGGGCGCGTGCCGATGCAGGGTATTCAGCAGGCTGGACTAAAGCCGGATTTATAGGCTGTGATAAAAATTCCAGTGCGATGAAAGACTACTCGCTGACCGACAGGAACCTTCCGGCGGGCAGATATATGTACAGACTAAAGCAGATAAGCGAAAACGGTAAAGTGATATATTTGGGAGAACTCGAAGTTGACGTAACCGATGTGCCCGGATCGTTTACACTGTTTCAGAACTATCCCAATCCGTTTTATCCTGTAACCACCATCAAGTATGCCCTGCCTGAGGACTGCAATGTAAGACTCCAGATATTTAATATTCTCGGTAAAGAAATAGGTACGATCGTTGATGAAGTCAGGACCGCCGGATACCATGAGGTAAGCTGGAACGGCAGCAATAACCCTCCCGGCACATATTACTACTCAATCATTGCATCGTCGGTTTCCGGCGGCGGCGTCTATAAGGCAGCTAATAAGATGGTACTGGTAAAATAAGTGTAAATTTTGTACCAACACCTTTCTGGCTTTCCACGGCAATGTCGATCTTATTCAGCTCACAGTATTTTTTTACGAGCACAAGCCCGAGCCCATTCCCTTCAAACCTCCTGGTATATCCCTGTTCTTCCTGACGGAACAGCTTGAAGAGGTGAGGCAGATAGTCTTCTGAAATACCGACACCCGTATCAGCTATTTCCACTGCAAGCCCCGCTCCTTTTTTAGAGACTGCAATATCGATACTGCCGTGATCTGTGTATTTGACCGCATTATCCAGCAGATTTTCGAATATCTGAACAGCAGAATATTCATCGGCAAATACAGCCGCTGATTCGGCATTTTTATGTAGCGTTATGACATTTTGCCTTTCTGAGGCAGCATTACAGATATCCCTGTTGATCTTTTCCAGGACTGCATACAGATCAATTTTTCTGAATACCGGTGAATAGTTATCTGTCTGGATTTCAGACATATTCAGCAGCAGGTTGATAGTCCTGATTATTCTGTAACCCGCGCGGTTGATTATACTGAAGCCTGAAGCCAGATCGTCATCTACTTTATCCTCGACCTGTTCTTTTATGAGAGATGTAAACGAAAGTATCGAATTGATCGGGGTCCGGATCTCGTGCGACATCTGGGCGAGGAATTCGCTTTTGAGGTTATCCGATCTTTCAGCCAGCTGTTTTGCCCGTACAAGTTCACGCTCGATTTTCTTTTTTGCGCTGATGTATATAAACAACGCAATAATGAGCAATATAAGGCAGATAAACACCAGGAATGCTATCCATACGGCGGTTACGCTGACCGAATAGAACTGCCGCGGCCGGTTGATCACCACACTGCCCGGAGGGAGCTGACTTTCTTTTATACTGAAACGTTCAAGCACATCATAGTCGAACATGTACCTGTTCGGAGATTTCAATTCCACCGGGATATCTGAAGCTTTCTGTCCATGAAGTATGCGGTACGTCATCTCTCCCACTTTTCTCCCCTGTTCAAGCCCTGTTGTCACCATACCGCCCATAATCCCATTGCCAATGAGAAAATCCCATACCGCATACATCGGCACATGACTGAATAAGGAGACATCAGGGAAGCTGGTTGTGATGGGCAGTATCAGACCGTTCTCGTCATATATGAATCCAATTGCGAGTATGGCTGAATTCTCCGGCAGTTTCTTTATCTCTGATTTCAGCCGTCCTATCCGCATATCGCTCAGGTAGCGGACCCTGATGAAATTTTTATACCTGGCAACAGCCTTATCAAAATTCATCGTATTCAGGACACTTGTATCGGAGCTGTCGTTGATGACGGCAATTGTATTTATGCCGGGCTGGAGTTTCAGTATCACATCTATCGTTTCAGTGACATCGTTTTCCTCGGCAACTCCGGTAATATTCCTGTAGCCGTGTAAAATATCGGGCGAGAAATTGTTGATCCCGCAAAAAACAATGGGCGTACTGCCCAGAAAAGTTCTGAAATGAGTAAGTGCAAAGTTAAGTGCTGCATTGTCTGTAACTATGACGACGTCAAAACTGCGTCCGGCAAGTTTATTTTCGAGCAGTTGTCTGTAGTTTTCCAGGTATCTGTTTCCCTGCACCCGTTTGTAGTCCATGTATTCATACTGAATATCGAGCTTTTTAAGCTCGCTGCCTAGTCCCTGCCTTATCCCCTCGCTTATGCTGTCATTCCAGGCAAAGCCCTGATGATAAGAGTTCAGTATCAGTACATGCTTTATCTGCGGGAATACTGTACCCGAACAGAACAGCAATACTGCCAGCGAAAAATATTTAAGCGCCCTGGAATTTGCCATATTGCCTTACCTTATTATAGAGACAAAAAACAGATTTATCGACGCGCTAAAGTACATGTCCTGTAAATAATCATTTGCACAGTCAAAGTCAAGATGTCCGGAATGAAGGGATTTATTTCGATATACATAGAATCAGATTGACTTCCCCGCGAAATTTAGCTATATTTATTTCGATAATTATAGAATTAAAAAAGGAAACTGATGGACATCAATACGAGCATAATGATATTCAAGGCCTTAGCCGATGAATCCAGGCTGAAGATAGTAAACTCACTGATGCAGAAGTCGCACTACGTGGAAGAGCTTTCTGAAAAACTTTCGATAGGACTTTCCACGGTTTCTTTTCACCTGAAAAAACTCGAAACAGCCGGACTGGTTCGCAAGGAAAAAGAACAGTATTACTTTAATTACATACTCCGGAGAGAATTGCTGAATCTTCCGCTCGAACATTTTATAGACTGCGGCGGAAATGACAGTTCGATGCAGGAAAAAAGGATTGCAGGCTACAGGCAGAAAGTGCTGCATACATATTTCAGGCGGGGGAAGCTCATTAAGATCCCTGTCCAGAATAAAAAGCGACTCATAATACTCGAGGAAATCGCACATGAATTCAAGCCCGGAAAAATATACGATGAAAGCGAAATAGATACTATACTCGGTGAGATAAACGAGGATTACTGCTCGCTCAGAAGATACATGATAGATGAAAAGATAATGACCAGGGATCACGGGAAATATCGTCTGACTGAAGATACTGCAGCAACGTATCATGAGGCATTGAAAAACGAAAAAACGAAAAAGGGAACTTACCAGATGAAAACTAACAGCGAAAGAAAACGGGAACTGATAAAAACATACAAACAGAACCCTCCCCCTATGGGAGTCGTGCAGGTGAAATGCCTTGCGACCGGAAAGTCATTCGTAATGGCCGGTTTCAATACTCCGGGACTCATCAACCGGAATGAAATGGGACTGAAGTTCAGAAGTCATGTAAACCGGGAAATGCAGTCTGACTATGACAAGTACGGAGCTGATAAATTCACTTTTGAAGTGATCGATTTGCTCGAGCGGAAAGAGGATCCGGAATATGACTACAAGGAGGACCTGCAGACACTCGAGGCAATGTGGATAGAAAAGCTGGACTGTCTTACGCCCAACGGGTACAATGAACGGAAAGGAAGATATAAATAATCCGTGAATAAAGGGTCAAAAGGGCCCCCCAAAGTGCCCTTTTGACTTATTCACTTTTCGAACCGGTCAGGTCAGATCTTTCCTTCTTTTTTCAGGCGGCCCACAATTTTTTCCATTTCATCGACCAGTGCACCAAAACGGCTGAAGGCTGCATTATACGGTTCCATCTTTGTCATATCCAGTCCCGCTTTCTTCAG
>JBLMZS010000042.1:0-111969 GCA_050258935.1 Bacteroidota bacterium | reverse complement strand
TAAGACAGCTTTCAAGCGGTATGCCCTCGTAAAAATGGACTCGGCCCTGGAATAGCAGCAGTTTTTTATCACCGGACTCTGCAAAATGTATCCGTCCCAGATGTCCTTCAACTGTGGAGGCAGGATAGCCGGGAAGTTCTGATGATAATATAGTATGGTGAATTTTCAGACTGTCGGCAAATCCGCCCAGACCGCTGCCCAGTATGAGTGCGATATCAGGCCGGAAAGGAGCTCTTGAGCTCAGAACGTCCAGCATATCATTGTATTTTCTTTCCAGCCGGTAGATGAGTGTGTTATTCATTGTCAGCGTGCTTCCTGTAGTTTTTCATCTCCAAAAGCCAGAGGCAGCAGGTCCTTCATCTGCATGACAGAATACTGACCGTCTGTATTAGCCAGGATGACATCGATATTGCCGCAAAGGTCCCATAAAACCTGACGGCAAGCTCCGCAGGGAGGGCAGAGGTCTTTTAGATCGCTGGTGACGGCAATAGCCTTAAATTTCCTTACACCCTCAGACATTGCTTTGAAAAGAGCCGTCCTTTCAGCGCATATTGTAAGCGAATACGATGAGGATTCGATATTGCACCCCTGATAGATAATGTCGTCTGCCGTGAGCAGAGCTGCACCCACACGGAAATGAGAGTAAATGGAATAAGAATGCTCCTTGGCTTCCTGTGCTTTCTGAACGAGAATTGAATAGTCCATAATTTATCCGGTAATATTGTATAGATATCTGAATCAGTTCATTTTCTGCAGTTTCTCTTTCACTGTTGCAATTATAAAACCATCCTGGAGGTATTTGTAAAGATTTTTTCCAGGGCAGAGTGTTTCAGCAAAATCTTTGTGTCCCTTTATGGTATCCGGATCTATATGGTATTTTTTGCAGCAGAAAGCCAGCATGTCAGTAAGTGCTTCGAGCTGAACCGGAGTCATTTCCTGCTCTTCGAAATTTCCGATACACGTGACAAGCAGGTGGCCTTTAGGATCGTACGTAGTGTTGGTTTCACCGGCGGTATAAGGATTACGGCCTTCGTAAATATTGCCTTTGCCATCAATCATGAAATGGTAAGGAATATCCGCCCAGTTCCTGTCTTTTCCCATACCCCAAATCTGCGTTTTAAGAATAAATTTGGCAGCATTGCTGTCGGGATTAAAATATTCACCTTCGTGATGAATAGTTATCCTTACAGGTACGTGGGAAACAAAGGGTTTAGGCGGCTGGGCATTCCAGTATGAACGGGGCAGCACCCGCACCTGATGTCCGGAGGACGAGCAGCCGTAAAAACCAATGATCAGTAATAAACATGCGGGTAAGAGAAAATTTTTCATGAATAGTATTCCTTATTGTAGAGCGTTGTATTTATATTATTTCAGGCGTTATATTTGTAACCCTTTATAGGGTCTCTCAGAGAAAGTACCGGACACGGCGCCTTGCGTACAACTTTTTCAGCAGTACTTCCGAAGAGCATGTGTTCTACTCCGGTATGGCCATGAGTGGCAATAATAATAAGATCTATGTCCAGTTCACCGGCGGTGTCAATGATTTCAACGAAAGGTTTTCCCATCTTTATGATGGTCTGATATTCAAGTGCGCCGGCAATCTCTTTTTTTGCGAGATTTTCCAGCTCCTCCTCAGCTCTGGTGTTCAGTTCGGTATCCACAGAGGGAAGTGCAACCTGGCCCATGCTGAAATCAGCAGGGTAGACTACCGGCTCAATTACATATATCAGGTAGAGTTTTGCTCCAAATACCTTCGCATAATCGACAGCATATTTCAAAGCATTTTTCGAATAGTCCGAAAAATCCACCGGTACCAATATATTTTTTATTACAGGTTCCATAACACATAGCCTCCTCTATTTTATACTGGTTTTAGTGTATAAATTAGTATAGTCCTCATCAATTTTTCTGAGACGCGAGGCAATAATAACAGAAAGGCTGCGCAGTATCAGTATACCTTTCCTTGGATTTTTTGAAATGAAATCCTCCAGATCCGGCTTGAAAATTACTGCGATTTTGCTCTCGGCAGCTGAAACAGCCGACGCCGATCTTTTATCGTCGTCAACCAGTGCCAGTTCTCCGAAAATATCGCCTTTGAAAAATCTGGTCAGTTCGACGCTTTTCCCGTCGTTGTATTCTTTTTTAATACAGACTTCGCCTTCCTGAATAATATAGATCGCAATTCCAGGGTCATTCTGTCTGAATATATATTCATCAGGCGAGTATATTCTCGTATGTATTATCGGGAAAAGTGAAGAAATGTCTTTCCGGCCCAGGTTACGGAAAAGCGGTATTGCCGATGCCATTTCCTCGATTTCTGTTTTATCAAACTGCGATTTAAAGAGATTTGATAAAAAACTCATACCGGTCCTGCTTTGTGAATAATCAGGAAAAAATACCGATCTCTGCAACACGCCACAATCGCTGGCAGGGGAATCTGTTTTCATACAAAGCCCTGCCGACAATAACAGAATCAATGCCGGAACCATACTGATCCTGTATTTCCATCAGATCATCCTTGCTCCTGACACCGCCGGAAAGTGTAACTTTTTTCCCGGTCAGCTCCGCTATACTTTTCGAAAGCGGAATGTTAGGGCCCAGCATCATACCATTTGATCTGACGTCGGTTACTATGAATCTTTCAATACCGAATTTCAGCATTTCCATCGCAACCTGCTCGGGTTTGATGCCTGTTTTTTTATTCCGGCCTTTTATGACCACCTCATCATCGAACGAATCTATGGCAAAAGCTATCTGCTTTGGACCAAATTTCTCAATTATCTTTTTGAACTCTTCAGGATTCTCATAATAAAGAGTACCGATAACAAGTCTGTATACGCCCGCATCAAATGCTCTTTTGGCTTCGCTGAGATTCCTGATTCCACCGCCCAGCTGCACGGGTATGATCACCGAGGCACAGATCTTTTCGATTATATTCATATTCTTGTTGGAGGAATCCCAGGAGGCATCAAAATCCACAACATGAATACACTTTGCGTTCTCAGCTCTCCACAGCATTGCCATTTCCACCGGGTCGTTTCCATATTCAAGACAATCGAGTTCAGCAATGCCCTGCACAACGCGTACGGTTTTCCCATCCTTAATGTCTATAGAAGGTATTACTAACAGCTTCGGTTTCAAGATTTATATTACTCCAATAACTAAACTTTCAGAGTCTCATATGAAAAATAATTATTTAATGAAAAAAAGCAAACATACATATCACATCAGAGTATCTTTATACTCAGCCATGCCAGGTCATACGGTAATTTCCATCGGCAGACACACACATGGAAATCGCCCAAAACCTGAGGCAAAAATATAAATAAATACCCCTGACAAAAACAAATGAAATAGTGCCTCCCTCCAAATATCATCCCCTCTGTCGAATCTTTCTGACGAGAGACCATTCGTGTAAAACAAGAAAATCTTGCTTTTATGGGCAGTAATACCCATATTGAATCATGAATAAGAAAGATTTTACCATTACAACTCAGCGTAATGATCTTCTGCACGTTTCACTTTTCGGAGCAGAGGATCTCAATAAAGGAAGACTTATAATTTTTGTTCACGGATTCAAAGGTTTCAAGGACTGGGGATTCGGGCCGTACCTTGGAGAGCATTTTGCACAGGCAGGCATCCCGGCACTGATGTTCAATTTCTCACACAACGGAACGGGTGATTCGCTGACGGAATTTGTAGAACTGGAAAAGTTCGCTGAAAATACTTTCTCGCTGGAGATTAGCGAGCTGAACGAAATTATAGATGCAGTTCTGGATGGCCGGTTCGGGCACACGGGCAAAATTTCTATTGGCGTTCTGGGACACAGCCGCGGTGGTGCAATTGCAATTCTTACTGCTTCGCAGAGAAAAGAAGTATCTTCAGCCGCACTATGGGCATCAATTTCGAGAGTTGACCGGTATTCTCAAAGACAGAAATCACAGTGGAGAGAGAAAGGTTACCTTGAAGTGAAAAATATGCGCACAAAACAAATCATGCGACTGAATGTAAGCCTGCTGGATGATGTTGAAAACAATGCAAAACAGCTGAATATCAGGAATGCGGTGAAAAATTTCGGCAGACCGCTGTTCCTGGCTCACGGCGAACAGGATCTGGCCGTTCCGGTAAGGGAGGCCGACGAACTATACCAGCTGTCAGACAGGAACATCACTGAATACTTCAAGATTCCAGCCACCGGACATACATTTGACATAAGTCATCCTTTTTCGGGCAGCAGCGAAAAATTCGATGAACTGCTGAAAAAAACGTACGGATTTTTCGATAAAACGCTGAAATAAACGTTTTTTTCTCTCTTCTTTACTTGATGTTTTAGATTCAAGGTTATATTTTATATACAATATATCAGAACTTGTGCCATATACAGTGACCCGGCAGGGCAGTTAATTCTAATGTAATAATATTCAAAAAATTGAAAAATGACTCTGAACAACTTCATATTTATCGCGGTATTTGTAGCAGCCTTCGGATTTTTTACATACAATGCAAAACGGCTCTTGCGCTATATGCTCATGGCAAAAAAAGAGTCCCGTTTTGACAACCCTGCTGTAAGGATAAAAAATGTACTGAAAATTGCTTTCGGACAGACAAAGCTTCTCCGCGAACCACTTGCCGGCACGATCCATTTCCTGATTTTCTGGGGCTTTATGCTTTTTTTATTCGCAGTGATAGAAAGCATAATTCAGGGATTCTATACTCCGTTCAGCCTTTCTTTCCTGGGACCGGTATTTACCGTAATTACTTTTACACAGGATATATTCGGTGTTCTGGTGATTGCTGCAGTTATTACCGCGCTTTACCGCAGGTATGTCGCCAGAATTAAACGGCTCCAGGGCGAGCAGGGACATGGCAAGGCAGATGCTGCAATAATTCTTTCACTGATTATGCTGGTGGTTGTATCCATGTATGGATATAACGCGACCGCAATGTCTATGCATACTGGTAAAGCGGGAGGGTATGAGTTCAGACCTATATCACTGCTGCTTAGCTCTTTTCTGACAGGTATGCAGCCGTCTGCCGCCTCGAATCTTAACCTGTTTTTCTGGTGGATGCACATACTCAGCATATTTACATTCCTGAATTATCTGCCTTACAGCAAACATCTGCACGTGCTTACTTCTATACTGAACGTGTATTTCAAACGCCTGGGTCCTAATGTGATTAAGCCGCTTGACCTGGAAGATGAGAATGCAGTTTCATTCGGGGCAAAGGATTTTGAAGACCTTAGCTGGAAACAGGTATTCGACGGTTACAGTTGTACCGAATGCGGAAGATGTACTGCAGCTTGCCCGGCTTCGAATACCGGGAAGATGCTGTCTCCCCGAAAAATAATAGTTGATATTAGAAAACGTACTATGGACAAAGCACCGCTGCTGGATACAGACGGAAAGGTCAGTGCTGCCGGAGAAACATCTCCAGCAGAATCATCAGCCAGAACTCCTTCGGGGAAAAATTTGCTTGAAGGCGAATTATTATATGATTATATTGACCCGCAGGAACTCTGGGACTGTACTACCTGCATGGCTTGTATGCAGGAATGCCCGGTGACCATAGAGCATCTGGATTCAATTATAGAGATGAGACGGAACCTGGTGCTGGATAAGTCGGATTTTCCGGCTGAGCTGAATACTCTTTTCAGAAATCTTGAAACGAATTTCAATCCGTGGGCGTTTAGTTATACTGACCGTCTGAACTGGGCTGAAGGGCTGGATATTAAAACTATGGCAGAGGACCCTGAATGCGAATATCTGTTCTGGGTAGGCTGTGCGGGCTCGTTTGATTCCAGATATCAGAAAGTATCACGGGCATTTGCTTCACTGATGCAGAAAGCTGGTGTGGAATTCAGAGTGCTTGGAACTGAAGAGAAATGCAATGGCGATACCGCCAGGAGACTCGGTAATGAATATCTGGCGCAGATGCTGATGAAAGAAAATATTGAGACACTGAATAATTATAGAGTTAAAAAAATCGTAACTGCATGTCCTCATTGCTTCAATTCGCTGAAAAATGAATATCCGCAGTTTACCGGTAATTTCGAAGTCATTCATCATTCGGTCCTCCTGAAAGAACTTCTGGATCAGGGGAAACTGAAGCTGAAAACAAACGGCGATAGCAAAAACAGAAATATTGTGTATCACGACTCATGTTATCTGGGCCGGTATAACGATATATATCAGGCACCCCGGGATGTAATCGGCGCTGCCGATGGTGTATCCTTAGCAGAAATGCAGAGAAGTTATGACCGCGGGTTCTGCTGCGGTGCCGGCGGAGGCAGAATGTTCCTCGAAGAAAAAGAAGGTACAAAGATCAATATAAACAGAACCAACGAAGCACTTTCACTGAACCCTCAGGCTATTGCAACCGCATGCCCGTTCTGTATGACAATGCTTACAGACGGTGTGAAGGCAGCAGATAAGACTGATGAGGTTCCGGTACTGGATATTGCAGAAATTTTGCTTGAAAGCGTCGAATGAAACTTTAATTAAACGTGTGACTCAATATTAATCAAAAAAGCCGGAGGTTAACATGAAAGAGAAATACCAGGAACTTGTAAAATTCGTTCAGAGTCTTGAAACAGACGTAGCCAAGTTTACTGAAAAAGGCCAGGCTGCAGCCGGAACAAGGTTGCGTAAGGGATTGAGCGAATTAAAAAAATTAGCTCAGGATATGAGAAATCAGATCCAGGAAATCAAGAGCGAAAGGAAAGACACTAATAAGTAATTTCCTTTAATATTTATGTCTTAGGGTTGGCAGTTAATTTTCTGAAATGAAAATGAACACCAGCCCTGTTTTATATCCGGGAATTCAAATGATGAACAGATTATTCCATGTATTTCTGCCGGCCGTAATATTCTTTTCGGTCTCCTCTTTTAATACAAAACATAATATGCCCGTGTCTGTCAGTCCAGTACCTGCTGCAGACAGCGTTGTTACGATATCTCTGTCGTTTACGGGTGATCTGATGTGCCACGCACCGCAGTTCAGTTCGGCATTCGTCGAAAAAGACAGTTTTGACTTTTCTCCCGTCTACCGCTATGTCACTCCGTATCTTTCTGAGGCCGATTACACGTTCGGCAACCTTGAGACTGTCACAGCTGGCAGAGAAAACAAGTATACCGGTTATCCAAACTTCAATACTCCGGTAAATTACATAGATGCACTGAAAAGTGCAGGCTTTGATTTCATGTTTACATCAAATAACCACACACTCGACAGAGGAGAGAGGGGAGTATTGATGACTGCGGAAGCCTTGAATAAAAGAGGAATCGGTTATACGGGAACTGCAGTATCTGAACGTGACCGGGATTCACTGCGTATAGTAAACGTCAGAGGAATCAGAATTGCTCTTCTTTCGTATACATACGGTACAAATTCCAACCGTACACCTGCGGGAAAAGAATACCTTGTAAATATGATTGACGAACAAAATATTATTAAAGATATCAGGAAAGCCAAAAGTCTTCCCCACGATGTCCTGCTGGTATACCTGCATCAGGGTGAGGAATATAAAAGAGAACCTTCCGAATACCAACAGAAACTGGCAGCCGCAGCTTTGTCTGCCGGTGCGGGTATTATTATCGGAAGTCATCCACATGTGCTGCAGAAAGCAGGATTTACGGTTACTGCCGATACAAACATGAACAGGGGTTTTGTCGCATATTCACTGGGTAATTTTATCTCCAACCAGAGAGACCGGTATACAGCAGCCGGAGTAATTCTAAGTCTCAGAATGAGCAAGAATTTCACAACCGGCCGTATCAGTCTTGATGATGCCTTATATCTGCCGACCGTTGTATTCAAGGGTTTTACAGGGGAAAAAGATGAATATGTAATAATTCCGGATAAAGATTTCAGTGCGGATAAATATCCGTTTCTGGGAGCAGATGCATTAAGGAATGTCAGGCAGTCATTTGAAGATACAAATACGATGTTCTCTAACCTGAAAAAAAAATAAAAAAACTCCGGCCGAATACCGGCCGGAGAATAGTTCCAAAACTAGCCAAATCAGAGCTAACTTAAATTATTTCAGCAGGGGATCGGCACCTATGGTGCCGAACAGCAGTTTCAGGTAGCTGTGTGACTTTACTCTCTGCAGATTTTCCTCAGCGTCTGCCAGCCTTGATTTTATACCCATAAGCATTGCGACGTCCAGATGACTGGATTTATGCAGGAAATGCTGCAGGTAAGATATATGTTTCTGCCATAGTGCAATATCATTCAGCTGTTTGGTCGTAAGCCTGTCCATGTACCAGTCGCTGGAAAGCAGATAATCCCTGGTGAACATGTTCCTGAATTCAGGATCGTCAATAGTCATACCCTGATAGTGTCCCTTGACTAATATGTGAAGCAGCGCCTTGAGTGGAGGACAGGCCGATTCAATGCTGTTATCGTTGAAATAAGACTGCGCCACTCTGCTCTGAGCCTCAACAATATTATTGACGCCATCTACAAATACATCTATATCCTGAGTCTCGGGTTTCAGCATTCCGTCGCTGAATACTGAATTCGGGTTCTCAAAGACCCTTCCGAAAAATGTATGGACAAATTTGTCGGTGATCCTGTAACCGAGACGTGAAGCCATTACCATTTTACCGTTATGTTCGAAATCGGTAAGTTTTTCTAGATAACCTTCGGATATGAGGAACCTGGGGTCCCTTTCCTTCACACTAAGCCGGCACCAGATTTCTGGAATAAGGAGGCTTATATCATGGTCAACACGGTAGTTGGGTCCTACATACCCGGCGGCAGTTGTATAGCAGTCATAGCCGGTAAGTATGAATGATACGAGTGCATTATTCAGATCAATTATTGGACTGAGTGCGTTGAACGGACTCTTGGTCAGTGCACCTTCGCTTCCGGCTCCGGTAGTAGATGGGGACTTGCCGGTAAGGCTGCAGATGAAATCCATAAACATTTCAGGAAGTTCCTGGAAATGAATGGGGTTATATACAGCCAGAGGGCGTACGCCTGCATCCGGAGGATTGTTCCTTCTGCCTGGAAGTACAGCATTGACGGGGAAGAGCACCGGGCGATCCACAGGAATGCGTCTGAAAAGGCGAGTACCCATTTCAGCAATATACGTATCGATCGGATTGATTAAATCGGGACGGTTCTGCAGATATCTCATATTCTTTGATGGTTTTCCGTCGACCATGCGCGGATGGGCAGAGGATACGAAATACTGGCAGTCCTTGTTATTTGCTATGTCTGAAATGAACTGTTTCATAGGATCACTGAACTTGTCAAATCCGATTGCGTCCTCAACGAGTTCTTCAGCATCTCTGATGGTCAGAGCCTCAAAGTTTGAAATGAACGTATCTGATGAAGCAATGTCCTGTTCAGCCTGCTTGTCGTAACCTCGGTTTATTGCCTCATCCGGTCTCTGGAAAAATCTGTATTCACAGTTTGAAACCAGTTTGACGCTCGGATTGGAATATTCCGGGTTCAGCTTGTCCAGTTTATTTGATGGCACGATAACGGACGCCGTGATATCGTCTTCAAACTGAATCTTATCTGCGGCGATGAAATCCTGTCTGAGCTTGAAGATTCGCCATGATTTATCTTTCTGGAGACCGACACGCAGATAATTGGCAACAAGCTTCATATTGTTGTATTTCAGTTCGTTTCCGGGATTACCGTTTACTATATCGACGGTAAAGTGTTCTCTCCAGTTGCCTTCCCACTCATGCCTGTAAAATCTCTTTATCAGGAATACCAATCCCTTGATATACTGAGGTATAGTGTCAAGCCACTGGTTGTATTCATTGCTGAATTCAGTCGGAGACGGGGTAAGCATCTTTATTACAGAACCCAGAGAACGTTTATGACTGAGCAGCGGTCTGGATGGTTCTGTTTTGTCCGGTCTGTTTTTGTACCGGTTGCTGTAATCCTTAGTAATAATCTCATCTACCAGGTCCAGATCTTTTTTGAAATCTGCGACAAAAAACGGCCCGAAAATGATTGAGTCGGAAATAGACTTGGATATCTCAGATTTTCCGCCTCCGGAAACAGTACTGGGTTTATGGCACAGTGTACCTTCAGCAACGGTGCCGATAAGTCGCCAGGTCGATACGGCTCTGTTCTTCTCCAGACGCACCTTGTAGCCTGCAGGCAGTATGTATGTGTTGGAGGTCAGCAGCTTAATTGTTATATATTTCCCGTCCTTATGCCAGCTGACAGTCTGTGTATTCAGGTTGAAGCTGACATCTTCCGGCACATAGATAATGTTCGGGTAAGTCTTATCGACTGCATAGCCGTCGGGGTGCACATCCATTATATCCCCGAACAGCTCGGTAACCTCCTTAAATGAATGACCGTCCTTACGGACCTGGTTATCATCGTGAAATTTTTCGCCAAGGTTATAGCTCGGGAATGCCAGTGCGCCGCCTGCATGTTCTTCCTCGCAGTTTCCAAAGAGATTTGCAGAATAGCTTATCTGAGTCTTGACCTCTTTCTTGCAGTAGCCGAAATAGTTATCGGCGATGACAGTGACTATTACGCCTTCAGAGTTGCGGCAGGTAATTTTGAATGCATTACCGCCGTTGTATTTTTCCTCTGCATCTTTCCAGCACATTCCGTCGCGCCTCTGGCGCTCGGTGGCTTTATCCCATTCAGGAAGGCCCAGTTCCTTCTTAGTGAGCTCGACAAGATGCGGAGCCAGTATTACACAGCCCGTATGTCCTGTCCAGTGTTCCACATCCAGACCGGCATCATTATCCGGCAGATACGGATCTCCGGCGTTTCCGAATATTGATTCGACAAAGTCAAGGTTACCCACCAGGTTGCCCGGCACGAAAAATCTGATTTCCATTGTTTTTTCAGATGAAACGCCGCTGACGCCCGGACAGACCAGTGGTCTGAGCAGAAGTGAAACGAACAATTCTGCCTGATTTTCCTGTGAAGATGTAAACGGCAGTTTCATCATTTCTTTGGGCGGATGCAGTGCACTGTAGAGCAAATTGGCAAATACTTCCTTTGGAACAGCGTATTTATCATCCGGTATGGCAAATCCTCCCTCACAGATATGAAATACGCCCTGGGTAGTCCTGCGGTCATTTTTAGGATTGTGCAGAACTCCCTGTTTGATCCTGTATGAACTGACTATGTCAGATATGAATTCGTTTTTATTAGGAGGCAAGGACAATATTCTGGCAATTCCATGCCTGTCAAGTATAAAAGTATTCGAAGGCAGACGTACGCTGTTTTTCAGTGCCAGGTCAGAAAAGTAACCGTCGAGAAAGTTCTGAATGCGCTGATCGGCAGGGCACAGATAATTTGACAATAACCGGTTCTTCTCCTGATGGTTTGCTATAAGGTCATGGGCTATTTCCATAAATTCCATGTCATGCATTTTACCATAGACAGGAGCTCCTATAGCGGAGAGTTTCAGATTTATATATTGTATAAGCTGGTGCTCATTTTGAACCATTGACTGACCCGGAGGATAAAACCCGAGCGACCTTTTTAATTCCATTTTATTACCTCTGTTGACATCGTTTTTGTATTTTTATAAAGCTCATTTCTTACTTAAAGAAAAAATTAGATTTTTTCAATATAAATGTAGCATTTAAACCAAAAATATGTAATCAAAACATAATTTATTTCAGTTTTAACGGTGTTTTTTATATTTTAGCTAAACTAAAACATCCCATTTCTGATTCATTCTAAGGAGCTGCTATGAAAAAATATCTACTGTTTGTTCTTCTGTTTTTTATTCTAGCGATTCAGACAAATGCCCAATATAAAATCGATACTTTATCTCACCGCTACGTGGGCCCTGGTGTCATTTATTCTGAACTGCAGGTTCCGGTAATGCCGTGGACCATTGACCTGCTGGAGGTAGACCTCAAAAATCCATATATCAGTGTGGAATCTGTCAAGGCAGACGATCTGCTGAGAGGATTCGAACAGGTGAGTTCTATGTGCAAACGTAAAAGCTCAGCCGGACACGTTGTTGTAGGAGGAGTAAACGGTGACTTTTATGATACCGGTACTGGTATTCCTATAAATACCCAGGTTGTAAACGGGCAGATGGTAAGGACTCCGATTAACCTGTCGACAATGGGTTTTGATGCAAAAAACAAACCCATGCTCAATATTGTAAAGTTTCAGGGTGCCGTGGTTGCAAAAAATACATCCAATGCAATCAGCGGAGTAAACCAGACCAGAAGTACGGACCAGATGATTATATTTAATAATTTCTTCGGTTCTACTACCTCTACAAATGCATACGGATCTGAAGCTCTTATCAGACCGGTGGGTAAATGGTCTGTCAACGATACCGTATTGTGTGTTGTTGATGATATGGTTTCAAACGCCGGCAATATGATAATTAAATCCGGATGCGCTGTGTTATCGGGACACGGAACGGCAAAGGCATTTCTGGATAATAACCTGAAGAAAGGCGATACTGTAAAAGTCTATATGGGCCTTACTCCTGGTATTAACGGAATAAAACAGCTTATAGGAGGCTACCCGAAAATTGTTGCAAACGGAAAAAACTATGCCGATCAGGGTTTTAGGGAGGAAGGCGGACCGGATCATGCTCCCGACAGACATCCCAGAACTGCAATAGGTTTTTCAGCTGACAGCAGTAAATTATACCTTATTACAGTGGATGGCCGTTCGCTAACAAGTATCGGTACTAACCTCAAGGATCTGGCCGACCTGATGATTAAACTCGGCGTGTATTGGGGTATGAACTTTGACGGCGGCGGATCTACCACCATGGTTGTCAGGGATAAAGTAATGAACGTTACTTCTGACGGCGCTGAAAGATCGGTTGCAAACGGATTTATAGTGGTTTCTTCTGCGCCGACATCTACAGTACTCAGCGGAATTACAATTTTCCCAGGCACACAGAGGGTATTCCGCGACAAAACAATACAGTTCTCTGTAAGCGGTGTCGATGAATACTACAACCCGGTAAATATGGTTTCTTCAAATATTAAATACAGCGCTGATGCTTCCGTTGGTACTATAAGTGCTTCAGGACTGTTTAAGGCTGCAAATAAAGCTGCCAGAGGTTATGTTTATGTAACTTACGGAGATAAAAAAGATTCTGCACTGGTTGTTGTTAAGGATGCGGCTAAAATATCTCTTAACCCTAAAGCTGTTGTGATTGATAATCTGATCCCGAAAACTTTCAAGGTTTCAGTGGTTGACGAGGATAATGTTCCGCAGGGAATATTCCCCAACGAATTTACCTGGACACTGAGTGATCCCAGGATCGGTACTGTCGATACAAATGGTGTATTCAGCGGCAGTAAAGAAGGTTTCACAAAGATATACGCATCTTACAGAGGACTGGTTGATTCTGCCCAGATTACAGTTCAGATAGGGACCGACAGGGTATTGCTGGATTCTCTGGAAAGCCTCGGCAGCTGGAAATTCTCCAGTTCTTCACAGTTCGATACATTGAATACTTATGCAAAGATTAACAGCGGCAGTTCTACTATGGGCAGCAATTCCATAGAGATTCATTATGAACTGAAATATGCACTGCTGAAACAGTACAAAATGCTCCTGGATACAGACATTCCAGTTTACGGTGTTCCGGATTCAGTATATATCGATGTAAAACCCGACAGTTCACTGCTAAAACTTTCATTTGTGGTCTCAGATGACAACGATGAGTATTACATTACTACAGCAGCAGATGCAACCGGCCCTCTGTCTGTATTTGACACTGTCGGATCGTCATTGAAGAATCTTTTTGCGATGAAATCAAACCAGACATTTGATTATCCAATCAGATTCAAGAGGCTTGAGATACTGGTTTCAGGAAAGAAAACTGTCGGCAGAAAATATGCCGAGACTATCTTACTCGATAACCTCAGGATAGTATATCCAGGTAAAACAACAGACGTCAGGAAAACCGAAACGATGCCGGTTAGCTATATCCTTGAACAGAACTATCCGAATCCGTTCAATCCTTCCACTACAATTACATACGGTGTTCCTGAAGAAAGCTTCGTGACACTGAAGGTGTATGATCTGCTCGGAAGGGAAATATCCACACTAGTGGAAAAGAATGTAAAACCCGGAAGCTATAAAGTCAGCTGGAATGCAGGTAACATGCCCAGCGGTATTTATTTCTACAGAATGCAGGCTGGCAAGGCTTCAGTGACGAAAAAAATGATGCTCGTGAGATAAAAGGATAAAAAAAACGGAAAAATATCCGATTATACCTATTGAACCAATTACCGGTATAACTTAACATGAACGAGAATCATAATCTGGAAAGAATCAAGGATGTCCTGCGTGGCAAGGTGGAACCATTCCTCGAGAAGGTTACTCCGGTCTACGCAGCATTGAACTGGACCTGGAATATCAATGGCGAAACCAGGGTCCCGAATGAGGAAGATGTAATGTATAAACTGTATAACCTTATCGATGCCCTCCAGTTTAATGAGAGAGGCTACTGGACTTCTTCAAACGGTCTGAAGGTACAGTACAGATATGTAAAGGGCGGGGTAGACATATCCATGACCTTTACAAAGGAAATTACAGACGATACAGTCCACAATTTCAACAAATAATTCCTGATCTTTCCCTTCATTATATCTTGAATAAAGCGGAGCTCTTAAAAGCTCCGCTTTTTTTATTCCAGCCTGTGCTGAGTTTGCATTGTCGACGGATTTAATATTTCCTGTACAGCATAATTCCTCTTGAAAAATCAGTCCAATAAACATAGATTTACACATGTTATGCTTAATTGTACAAATATAACGCCCGTCAAATGACCTGAGACATGAAAAATTGAAAAACTTCTGCCTCTATATAATAATATTCTTCTGCTCAGGTCTGAACTTATACCATGCCCAGAATAAGTACATCAGCATACCTGTGACCGATACACTGCGTATTAACTTTCAGAATAAATACTATTTCAGATCTTCAAACATAATACCGTTCAGCGAGACTGTTCATCTGCGGGGAAGTGTGCTCAGGACTCAGGACTATTCGGCAGACTATGTGAATGGATTTATAAGTCTATCAGATTCTCTGAGGTACTCTGTGTTCGATACTCTGATCATCACATACAGATCACTGCAGCTCGGTCTTGCCAGGGATTATTCAAGACGCACTATCGACTACCGAATTGCGCAGCAGTCAGCCGATACACTGCAGGTGATGAGACAGCTGAACAGCAAAATTAACGCCGACTATTTCTTCGGGAAGGATATACAGAAAAGCGGATCAATTGCCAGAGGGTTTAGTCTGGGTACTACAAAAGATTTTACACTGACTTCTGGACTCCGGCTGCAGCTTGCAGGAAAACTTACTGACGATATCCAGATAACCGCCGCACTTACAGATGAGAACTCACCGATACAGCCTGAAGGCAATACGGAAAAATTAGACGAGCTTGATAAAGTATTTATCGAGATACGCCACAAAAATGCCGTCGGTACATTCGGCGATTATGACTATAACGTGAATACCGGTGAATTTGGTACTCTGAACAGAAAACTGCAGGGGCTGAAGGGGGAGTTTGATTTTACCGGTTATAAAGGATCTTTGGCATTTGCTACTTCTAAAGGAAAATTCAATTCAAACAGATTTGACGGACAGGAAGGAGTCCAGGGACCTTACAGGCTCACAGGAGTCAATAATGAAAGGGAAATCCTGGTAATTGCGGGCAGTGAAAAGGTGTTTCTGAACGGTGAGGAGATGAGACGGGGAGAAGGCAATGACTATACGATAGAATATTCGAACGCGGAAATTACTTTTACTCCAAAACGTCTGATTACATCTGCCAGCAGAATATACGTGGATTTCGAATATACGGACAGAAGGTATTCGAGGAATTTCTTTGCCTCCACATTTGCTACTCAGCAAATAAATGGCAAGCTCAATGTCAGCGTCGGTTATGTCAGAGAAGGAGATGATGAATCGAGTCCGGTGGATATGACATTCAGCGAGGAAGATAAAAATATGCTGAAATTGGCGGGGGACAACCGCCTGCTGGCTGCGCGCTCGGGTGTAACCGCAGCCGAACCTGATTCACTCGGCAGGATCAGAGGCGTTTATTCTGCCGTTGATACAGTAATTAACAATACAGCATTTACAGTGTATATATATTCACCGGGAACCGGAAAATACTATGTTACATTCAGCTACGTGGGTGTAAACAACGGCGACTACGTAAAGGAAAGTCTGGGCATATACCGGTTCGCAGGAAAAGGCAGGGGCGAATATATGCCTGTTCAACTGCTGCCGCTGCCTGAACTCAAACAGACAGGCAATATACTCATAAGTTCATCACTTCTTAAAGACATTACGATTTCTGCTGAGCTCTCCGGCAGCATGTATGACCGCAACAGATTCTCGGCTCTCGATGACAATGATAACTCAGGTTATGCGCGTACTTTAATATTTGACCTGAAACCCTCGGCATTAACTCTGTTTAACATGTCATTCGGCAAGGTCGGACTCCACTACAAGGACCGTTATCTCGATAAGAACTACAACACTGTCGACAGGCTTAATCAGGTGGAGTTCAACAGATATTATAACCTGTCTGAAAGTACAGTCCCGGGAAATGAAGTGCTTCGCGAGTTTACCCTTAACCTACTGCCGGTTGATCAGATGAAGATCGCTTCATCGTACGGCTATCTCAAAAAGGGCGCTTCATTTAATTCGAACAGGTTTAACACTGACTTCTCATACTTTAAGAACAATATTACTACGACATATAATTTCGATATGGTAAACTCAGAGACTAAAACTTCGCTAATAGATGCGGCTTCTGAAAGCAGATGGATCAGACAGTCAGGCAGTATAGCGTATACTTCCGCAGTACTTACTCCGTCGGTTGCATTCAGCTCAGAGGAAAAAAGAAACAAAAGCACCGGAAAAGATTCGCTTCTTTCGGGCAGTTTTAAGTATTTTGAAATAGTACCTTCTATGGCGGTCGCAAATTACCATGGACTTGAACTCGATGCAAGCTATTCTTACAGAACCGAGTCCGGTATGGATAAAGGCAGACTCAGGAAAGAATCAGATGCATATACGCAGATATATTCCGCGGCATACAGGGGAGTGAAAAACGTAGTCTCAACCCTAGACTTTACACTGCGTGATAAAAAATATACAGATTACTATAAGATGCAGGGTATGCTGGACAATCAGACCATACTGATACGCTCACAGACGCGTGCGACGCTTGCCGACAGATTTTTTACCGGCAGTATATTCTATGAAACCTCTACGCAGAGGAGCGCAAGACTTGAGAGAGTATTTGTAAAAGTTGCTCAGGGCACGGGGAACTACAGATATGCCGGTGATAAAAATAACAACGGTATAGCTGATGAAAATGAATTTGAATCTGTAATATACGATGGTGATTTTATAGTAACTACCATACCTACCGAAAAATTATATCCGGTAGTCGATATTAAAACAGGCAGTGAAATAGAAATGGATTTCAGCAGAATCTTCAGAACTGACGGCTTCTGGAAAACTTACATTGCCCCTGTGTCAACCGTGACCAGCATCAGGATTGATGAAAACAGTACTGAACCGGATACCAGAAGAATATACATGCTGGACTTTTCGCATTTCCAGAACGACTCTACGACGATTACCGGTTCAAACAATTTTCTTCAGGAACTCTACTTGTTCAGGAACAGCAGCGATATATCATTCCGGCTGCGTTATAATCAGAAAAGAGGACTGAACAATTACAGCAGCGGTGCAGAAAGGACCTATTACCGCGAAAGAAGCCTTCGTGTCAGGTTTAAACTGATCGAGGATGTCTCCAATCAGACAGACCTGGCAAATATTGACGACAATCTTCAGTCTGATAAAAACTCCAACAGGGTAAGACGAATTACTTCGAATTCTGTCTCAACAGATTTTTCATACCGTCCCATAAAAAATGTGGAGGTAGGTTTTAAGCTGTCTACAGCCCAAAGTACTGACAGCTATCCTGATAATCCTACAATTATCGATGAGAACGGACAGACACTTAGACTGAACATATCCTTTTCTGCTCAGGGCCGGTTGAGAATCGAACTGGAACGAAGTGAACTATCGGCAAACAATACAAAGAACTATATCCCTTTTGAACTGACACGCGGCAATTATATAGGAAAGAACTATTTCTTAAGACTGAACTTCGATTACAACATTTCCGGCAATCTGCAGATGCTGCTGAATTATGACGGCAGGGTCCAGGGCAGTCAGAAACCGATCCATAATGCGAAGGCTGAAGCAAGGGCATATTTCTAAATCTGGTTTATCTGATATAGTGTATATTTATATGGTGTGTATTTCCGCATATACTCGTTTACACAGATTTGCTAAATGATATTTTATCATTATATTTTCGTAAAAATTTTGGAGTGCTATTGAAGGTTTTATCATATATGATCGAAGCACATATTTTCAGGATGGTAGATAATGTCCCGGAATTTCTGCTGCTGAAGCGTTCTGAACTGGAAGTGTATCCCGGAATATGGCAGATGGTTACCGGGTCAAGCAATCAGGAAGAACGCGCGCTGCAGACAGTCGTCCGGGAAATAAAGGAAGAAACGGACCTTCTGCCTAAAAGACTCTGGGTTGTGCCTTTTATTAATTCATTTTACTCGTGGAAAAGAAATCATATCTGCCTGGTTCCCGTATTTGCTGCAATGGTAGAAAATGATGCAAGGGTTCGAATATCAGAAGAGCATACAGAATATAAATGGGTGTCGAGAGATGAGGCAGTTGAAATGCTGGCGTGGATAGGGCAGAGGAGTTCTGTAAATTACATATACGATTTCTTTACCACAAAGAACAGTTCTCTGAATTTTGAGGAAATCAATATGTCCAGAATAAGAAATAATAACTCTTCGAGATAAAACCACATTATTTCTGTTGTCGCGGCTTCCATTTTTGTATATTTTTACTTGTTTGGTTTTAAATACCGGGAAATTCACATCTTAATATAATTTTTTACATGGAGTTTACTGTGGGATTATTAGTGGTAGGATCAATTGCGCTTGATTCAGTTTCAACACCTTTTGACAGCATTGACAATGCTCTCGGAGGCAGTGCTGTTTACGTTTCACTGGCTGCAAGTTATTTTAGCGGACCGCTGTATATGGTAGGTGTGGTCGGTGAGGATTTCAGCAGCGAACATATTCAGATGCTGGAAAGCCATAATGTCGATACAGACGGCTTGCAGATTGTAAAGGGCGCAAAGACATTCCGCTGGGCTGGTAAATATCATTATGACCTGAATGTCCGTGACACATTGCTGACTGAATTGAATGTATTTGAAACTTTTAACCCTGCAATCCCTGAAAAATACAGAAAAGCAAGATTTGTGCTGCTGGGAAACATCGATCCGCTTCTCCAGCTAAGGGTTCTGGAGCAGATGGAAAGTCCAAAGTTTGTCGTGTGCGATACAATGAACTTCTGGATTGAAGGCAAGAAGGCAGAGCTTCTTGAAGTACTGAAGAAAGTTCACGTGCTTATAATAAACGACTCTGAGGCCAGACTGCTTTCTCAGGAACCGAATCTCATAAAAGCTGCTAAAATGATAATGCAGATGGGTCCTAAAAATCTGATAATAAAGAAAGGTGAACACGGGGCACTTTTATTCTCCGACGATCAGATATTTTCTGCTCCGGCTTATCCGCTGGAAAACATATATGATCCGACCGGTGCCGGCGACACATTTGCAGGCGGTTTTACCGGGTATATACACAAGACACAGGACCTGAGTTTTGAAAACCTCAAAAGGGCAGTGGTTTACGGCAGTGCTATGGCTTCTTTCTGCGTTGAGAAATTCAGTACAAAGGGCATCGAAAACCTCTCTTACCTCAGGGTACACGACAGGTTCAGGGAATTCCTGAAATTATCAAATTTCAATGACAATGAAGACTAAATGAACAAAAAACTGAACACACTGGAATATTCTGACGGTCATCTGGTATTTCTGGATCAGACACTGCTGCCTCTTAAAGAAAAATATATATCTTCAGACAAGGTCGATGTTATTGCAAGGGCAATAGAAAAGCTTGAAATACGAGGAGCCCCGGCTATTGGTGTTGCAGCTGCGTATGCACTTGCTTTATCTGTTAAGGAAATTGCGGAAGGAACGGATATCAGCCTTATCAGCCGGGAATTTTTGTCCGCTTACGAAAGACTGGCCAGGACACGTCCAACAGCGGTCAATCTGTTCTGGGCGCTGAATGAAATGAAAAATGCGTTCGGTGAACTTCAAAAAAATAATACCCCAGCTTCTTGCTATTTCGCCGAACTCCTGAAAAAGGCAGTTGAAATCCATCAGGACGACACGGAAAAGTGCAGGAAAATTTCAGAGGCCGGTGCTTCATTGTTTGAAAAACCGTCGGTCGTACTCACCCATTGCAATGCCGGCAGCCTGGCAACAGCAGGCGAGGGTACCGCAGTCGGAGTGATAAAAAGAGCCTATAAGAACGGGATGGTTTCATTTGTATATGCAGATGAAACCAGACCTCTTTTCCAGGGCTCAAGACTTACTGCATTTGAGCTCCATAAGGCCGGTATTCCGTTTTCTGTCAATACAGATTCTATGGCTGCATGGCTGATGGCGCAGGGGAAAATTGATCTGGTGATTACCGGTGCCGACAGGATTGCTGCGAACGGTGATGCTGCAAATAAAATCGGAACGTATAACCTCGCTGTTTTGTGCAGATATCACAAGGTTCCTTTCTACATCGCAGCCCCTACCTCCACAGTCGACAAAACCTGTCCGGAAGGGAAATATATTAGCATAGAACAAAGAGACAAAAATGAAGTAATTATGTATAAAGATGCATTTATAACTTCGGATGACTTTGATGTCTATAATCCTGCATTCGATGTTACTCCGTCAGAACTGATAAATGCGATAATTACAGAAGAAGGTGTATTCCGGTATCCTTATAAATTTTGATCTGTAACCTGTATGCCAGAGATCATCAAAACAGACGCTGTAATTCTCAGTAAAATGAAATTCAGGGAAACCAGCAAGATTGCTGTGCTCTATACCAGAAGCCATGGCAGAATTACAGTGCTAATAAAAGGGGCTCGTACTGCAAAGTCACCCGTCGGACTGAAGATTGATCCGCTGAATTATCTCCAGGTTGTTATTTATCTGAATAATAACCGGGAAATTCAGCTGCTGACACAGGCAGATATAATCGACCATCACCCGCAAATAAAAGAAGACCTGAACAGACTTAAATATGCTACCGCTGCTACAGAACTGATACAGCAGCTTACAATGGAAGGCGATGTGAATCCCAGACTGTTCCAGGGACTTGTCCGCATACTACATCTATTTAATTCCTCAGAAGAGAATCCCTCGATACTGCTGCTTAAATTCATGACTTTTTTCCTTAAAGAAATCGGATATGAACTGCAGACTGACCATTGTTCATCGTGCCTTGAACCCTTTGAAACAGATACTCCGGCGTACTTCAACTATGAAAACGGATTTGTCTGCGGCAAGTGCAGAAATGAAACTGCAGAGGTAATTGGCATAAGAAAGGAACTTTTCAATTTTTTTAAGTGTCTAAGAAATAGTAAAAATAATGCAAATGACACGAGAGGTTCCGGAACCCTTTCGCCGCATGAGGCAGAAAAAGCAGTATTATTTTTGGAAAAATATATCAAATACCATGTACCTGAATTCAAGGGGATCAGATCAATTCATCTGTTCTGATGATGAGTTTAGACTGACCGGCACAATTCCAGGGACACATTGTTTAAGTAAAAAATATTTTGATTATTTATTGTATAAAGTATCTGGAGGATTTAATGAAGAAGAAAAATCTGTTTGGCACATTTGCTCTTGTAGCAATAGGAGTAATATTCGGAGCGGTTCTGGTATCGGGTTTTGGCTGGGTCAGACCCGGTCTTGCTGATATTTCCATCGGTGCAAAAGTCCCGCCTGTAACAGATGTGGATGTAAATGCTTTCAGCAAAGCATTCGTTGAAGTAGCTGAAAAAGTCACTCCCTCTATAGTTCAGATCACAGTGCTGGCTGAAAACAAACAGCAGGTACCCGATGAATTTTTTAGGTTCTTCCCGTTCAAGGATTTTGACGTACCTAAAGATCAGATAGGAAGCGGCAGCGGGGTGATAATTTCTGCCGACGGATATATTCTGACAAATAACCATGTGGTCGAGAATGCAAATAAAGTTAGCGTAACTTTGTTCGATAAAAGAGTTATGGATGCAACAGTAGTTGGAACTGATCCGCTGACTGATCTGGCAGTAATAAAAGTTGATGCATCGAATCTGCCGCTGGCTTACCTCGGAAATTCCGACGAGATAAAAGTAGGAACCTGGGTAATGGCTATAGGGAACCCGATGTCTCTTGCTTCAACAGTAACTGCAGGTATAGTCAGTGCAAAGGGCAGAAGTATCGGAATACTTAACCGCGAAAATCCGGGAGTTGCGATCGAAGATTTTATCCAGACAGATGCAGCTATTAATCCTGGAAACTCAGGCGGTGCTCTGGTAGACTTATCCGGAAGTGTGATTGGTATAAATACAGCAATTGCTTCGCAGACCGGTACATATATCGGATATGGTTTCGCCATTCCGATTAATCTCGCCAAAACAGTCGCCAAGGAACTGATTGCCAATGGTAAAGTAAACCGCGGCTATATCGGAGTAAATATCACAGAAGTAGATGCGGCAACAGCAAAGGCAGTGGGTCTCGATAAGGCAAGGGGTATCATGATACAGGGACTCGTGGAGAACGGCGCTGCAAAGAAAGCCGACCTGCGCGAGGGAGATATAATACTTAAAGTCGACGGACGCGAGGTGAACAGACCTAACGAGCTTCAGAGCTATATCGGTTCAAAATCGGCCGGTACCGAGGTAAAACTCACTGTGTTCAGGGACGGCAAACAGATTGAAAAATCGGTTACCCTGAAAACACGCGAGGGTAACGATAATGTAGAACCGGTTAAGGATACAGACGCCAAGGGCAAGACAAAACGGGGTTCATCAAACCAGCTGACGTTCGATAATATTGGTCTGACGGTAAAAAATCTGTCAGATGATGAAAAGAAGGCCTTCAAGCAGAACCAGGGTGTTATGATTACTGATGTGAAGGCGCTCAGCAAGGCTTATGAGCAGAATCTCGGAAAAGGTCTTATGATTACTCAGGCAGACAGGAAAAATGTCGAAACGGTCGATGACCTGGAAGAGATACTGAACTCCAAAAAGGGTTCCGCAGTGCTGCTCAAACTGGTGGATAAGGAAGGCACCACCCGATTTGTTGGAATAGAAATTCCGGCTAAATAAAATTGCTTGGTAACATTTCTCCGGCACTTTTATAGCCCGGGGTGTGTAAAGAGGGCAAAAAGAATATTCAGCGGCTTTTGAAATGCACGGGTACTGAGAAAATCAGCCCGGTGCAGGTTCAGAAGCCGCTTTTTATTGCCCGTCCATGTTCCATTAGCAGTAAACAATTAACCTGAAGAGGTCTGAAAGTATAGTTTTTTAGTTGATATGCTACTTTTTTATGATATTTTAAGGTTATTTTCTTACTTTTGTAAATAAATTTTGTAACCAACTGACTTGCTGATGATACGTTTTTTAACCGCCGGAGAATCGCACGGGAAAGCCCTTTCAACCATAGTTGAAGGATTCCCATCAAATCTTTATCTGACAGAGGAATATGTGAATGTTCAGCTGCAGAGAAGACAGCTGGGGTATGGGCGCGGCCTGAGAATGAAAATGGAACCGGATTATGCCGAAGTGATTTCCGGTTTAAGATTTCAAAAGACACTCGGCTCACCGGTATCTATGGTAATAAGGAACAAGGACTGGGATAACTGGGTTGATATTATGTCGCCTTATGAAAGACCTGATAAGGAGATTGAGACGATATCTATGCCCAGACCAGGGCACGCAGATCTGGTAGGTGTTCAGAAATATAATTTTGACGATATTCGCAACTCAATTGAACGCTCAAGTGCAAGAGAGACTGCCGGCAGGGTTGCGGCCTGTTCTGTTGCGAGACGATTTTTAGAAGAGTTCGGTATTCATGTGGGTAGCTATGTGGAAAGTACCGGCGGGATTTATCCGGTAAAGAACTATTTCGCAGATCTGTGTTCGAATAATATCCCCGAGGGACTTAATGCTTACGAGATAGCAATGAAGGCCGATAAGAGTCAGGTGCGCGTATTGGAGGAAGAACAGGAAAACAGTATAGTCGAAAAAATACGCGAAGCGAAAAAAAACGGGGATACACTCGGCGGCACATTTGTAACACTGGCTACCGGACTGCCGGCCGGCCTGGGTACATACATGCATTATGACCGCCGCCTGGATACGAAAATTGCAGCAGCAATGATGTCTGTAAATGCCGTCAAGGCGGTAGAAATCGGAGAAGGATTCCTTCTGGCAGACAAACCCGGAAGCTTATCGCATGATGAAATTATACTGAAGGATGATAGGACCTGGAGAAAAACTAATAGGGCCGGCGGTATTGAAGGTGGAATTTCTACCGGTTTACCGGTAATAGTAAGAAGCGCAATGAAACCTATTGCCACACTTATGTCGCCGATAGGCAGCGTGGAACTGAAAACAATGAATGAAGAGGCGTCCAGACGCGAGAGAAGTGATTTTGCAGCTGTGGCTGCGTGTGCGGTTATTTCGGAATCAATGCTGGCATGGGTTTTGGCAGAACTTATGATGGAAAAGTTCGGAGGAGATTCCATAGAGGAAACCACAGACAACTATACTGTCTATTGTTCTAAACTTAATGACCGGCTGCGATCGAATTTCAGAAAGTAAACAGATATGCTTAATATAGAAAGACACGTTTTTAATCCTTTCGGGGAAAATACTTATCTGATATGGGATGATGTTTCCGGAGAAGGGGCAGTAATTGATCCGGGATGTTCCAATGTACGAGAATTTGGAATTCTGGCCGATGCTATTGAAAGACATAAGGTCAAAGTGAAATATCTTCTGAATACTCACGAACATATCGACCATATTGTCGGGAATTCCTTCATAAAGGATAAGTATGAAACTGAATACCTCTGTCACTCAGATGATCTGTTCCTGTTGGATGAAATAAACAATTCTCCCGCGGCATTTGGTATGGAGGATACAGGAAAGATTTTTCCGGACCGGCTTATTACTGAACAGACAATTCTTGATATCGGAGAATTGAAACTGGAATTCATACATACCCCGGGACATTCGCCGGGCAGTGTATGTATATATATCAGAGAATACAATACGTGCTTTACCGGTGATCTGCTTTTCAGGGGTAGTGTGGGCAGAACAGATCTTTGGCGCGGCGATTCGGATATACTGTTCAGATCTATTCAGGAAAAGATACTCTGCCTGCCAGATGATACTGCAATTTATCCGGGACATGGACAGAGCAGCAGCATAGGCGAAGAAAAACACTTAAATCCTTTTTTAACATAACGTTAAAAAATATTTAGTGAAAAATAATCCAGAAAATATTTGATATTTGTTATTTTATATTTTAAGTTTAAAACGCTTATTGGAGAAATATGTAATATTTTATTTTTTAGTTACAAGTCATTTTTTTCTGCCGTAATAAAATTAACAAATAATCCGATAATTCATACTGTAGAGGAGTAGTCATAGTAATTAGTTCTCTGTTTTCCAGATCGTAAATACAGCGGCCGGCACAATACCGGTTGAAGTTATGGAAACCTGATTTTATTGAAAGGCCGGCCAGTGGAAACGTTGCTGACGGTTATATGACGAGAATGCTGTTGTCGTTTGATGGAGCTTCCGGAGATTAAATTCGGTCTCGGTATTTTCCCGGGGTCAAATTCGGTCATACCGTGTATCTGCCTATCCATACATTCGATTCATGCTGCACCGTCGTTATTAGTCTTACACTAATATTAGTCTGTTTCTGTAGTTTATCCTGCATATGGAATTCTGTTATTATTGCGTATTTGGGGAGATAATTAAAGAAACACAATTAAAGCAATTGCAGAACCTCTGTCGATTCTGTCTGTAAATCTTTATGAATTACAGATTTATGAGAAATATGCTTGACATTGAAACTGTCAGAGTTTAAATTGCTTCAAACCCATTTAGATACGGAGTATTCATGAAAAGAATCATTCTACTGATAACATTGATATGTCTGCCTGTTTTTATCTCATCATGTAGTTTCTCAAAAGTTGAAAATGCCGATAAAACTGCTTCTGCCGCTACAAAAGCAAAAATAAAACCTACTGTTATCGTTGGCGAACTTCTCGAGGAAGCCAGGCAGAATTATGTGAATGCACTGGCAAAACAGGAAAATAACAGTGTAACCGAGACTATTAACTATTATGAAGCAGCCCTGAAAATCATCAATAACCTGAGCTATTATCCGGAAATTGATGAAAATGAAGCTTACAATGAACTTGAAAAATCTATTACTGAAGATTATCAGAAATTCGTTGATGGTTTGACTGAACTGCCTGAAGACGTATCTTTTGCGGCTCTTGAAGAATGGATGAAGAAAAGTATGCCTGAAGTCCAGGTTAAAGAGGAAAACGAAAAGAAACCCAAACAGATCGTTGTGGTCTCTGATTTCCCGCTCGAGGTCAATGGATATGTTGAACAGTATATCGAGTATTTTACCAACGGCAAGGGCAGGAAGGTTATGGAACGTTGGCTGAGCCGTTCAGGAAAGTATTTCCCGATGATGGCTAAAATATTTGAAGAGGAGAAAGTCCCGCAGCAGCTGATATTCCTCAGCATGGTTGAAAGCGGACTCAATCCGACTGCCCGTTCATGGGCTAAGGCAGTTGGTCTGTGGCAGTTTATAAAATCTACAGGCAACCTGTACGGACTGCAGGGCGACTTTTACTATGACGAACGTCGTGATCCGGAAAAAGCTACACGCGCAGCTGCAAGACACCTGAGAGACCTGTACAACTCACTCGACGACTGGTATCTCGCGCTTTCAGCGTATAATTCAGGTGAAGGCAGGGTTAAGAGAGCAAGTTCCAAAGCCGGCGGTTCAAAGGATTTCTGGCAGTTAAGACCTTACCTCCCGGATGAAACAAAAAGTTATGTGCCGCAGTATATAGCTGTTACGCTTATTGCGAGCAATCCTCAGAAATATGGTTTTGAAAATATAAAATATGAAAAACCCTATAATTATGAATTCTACAAGGTCGCTGAATCGATAGATCTGAAATTCCTGGCACATTGTGCGGGAGTATCAGCTGAAACAATTCAGGATATGAATCCTGAACTGATACAGGGTTCAACTCCTCCGGGCTATCCTGGCGGTTATCCGTTGAAGATACCTGCCGGTATGTCTCAGACGTTTGCTGCAAATCTGAAGAGTCTTCCTGATGAAGCCAAAGTACAGTTTACGATGCATCACGTGAAAAAAGGAGAGAGCATAACAAAAATTGCCGCAAAATACGGCGTCTCACCTGCAGATCTTGCAAATGCAAACAATATTACTGTCAGAACAAAATTAACGCGCGGTGTAGCTTTGAAGATACCGGTATCGGGATTCAGCGAGACGGATTATGCTGTCAATTCGGATAATACGCCGGCTGTTGATAAATCTCGTGAAAAAACCAATGAAGCTTCGTATGCTATTCAGAGCGTTCCTGATGTTGAAGATAATTCAAATGAAGCGGCTGATGATGGCGAGGATGTGATCATCAAACCTGCTGGAAAATCTGTTGTTCTGTATCATGTAAAGAATAACGATAACCTGACTGCAATTGCTGAACTATTCAACGTGCGTGTATCTGATCTGAGAAACTGGAATAATATTTCATATACCCAGTCTATTAAAGTCGGACAGGCGCTGAATATATATGTACCCGACAATAAAAAAGAATTTTATGCAAGTCTGGATAACCAGACGGCCTTTGAGAAAAAATCCTCCAAGAATACATCTCTTGCTTCTACAAAGAGCTGGGTGAATCATAAAGTCAAAAGAGGTGAATCACTCGCAAGTATTGCTTCAAAATACGGCGTTGGCGTTCAGCAGATCAGACAATGGAACGGACTCAGAAGCAGCAGGATCAACCGCGGTCTTAAGCTGAGAATATATACCGGCCGCGAAAATGAAATGTATGCTTCCGCAGGCAGTAATAGTTCCAACTATAAGCGCTCTGGTCTGACAAAATACAAAGTCAGAAGAGGTGATACAATAGGTGAAATTGCTGAACGCTTTGGCGTCAGTACATCACAGCTCCAGAAATGGAACAGACTCCCAGGCAACAGACTTACTGCAGGTAATACTCTGAAGATCTATGGAAAAGAAACAACTGCTTCTCTGGGTGACAATACTGTTAAGACAAATGGAACACTTAACTACTATACCATTAAGTCGGGCCAGACTCTGGGACAGATTGCTGAAATGTATAATGTCTCTGTAGCAAACCTCAAGAAATGGAATAAGCTTAACAGCAACAAAATAGCAGCTGGCAAGAAGTTAAGGATTTATTCTGATGAAAATGTGAAAATGGCATCTACTGCCTCTGAAGCAAGAGTTAAAAACGAGCGTTCTGCTAAGCGCGCTGCTTCGAACGAAACTGCTTCTTCGAAAAAATCCGCCGCAACTGCAGGTGAATATGTAGTTAAAGCAGGTGACACCATCGGCCATATTGCTGAAAAATACGGTGTGTCTGCAGCCGAAATTCGTTCATGGAATAACCTCTCGGGCAACAGAATTGACGTCGGTGATGTTATAAAAATAGGTTCTGCAAAGGCTGGAAAACCGGCTAAGGTAAAGGAAACAGCTTCTGCGCGTGTATCTTCGTCAAAGTCAAAGGCTACAGCAAAATCTCATACTGTAAAAAAAGGTGACTCGCTCTATAGCATAGCCCAGCAGTACAATATGTCAGTTGACGAGCTTAAAAAGAAGAATAAGATTTCCGGAACTAAACTGGACATCGGACAGAAAATTAAACTGTAATTTTAGTACCCGCAATTTGCATGGAATTTTAATCGGGCTGCATTATTTTTATTGTAGAGAAAATATGCTGCTAAAAGTATAAAGTGTTTTTTATTTAATGTAGTTTTATAGCCGCCGTTAGGGGTGTTGTGCTGCAGTATGCAGCGGACAACTGAGATCATACCCTAATACCTGATCTGGATAATGCCAGCGTAGGGAAACGGAAAAAAGAGTAATTATTATAATTAGCCGTTTTTCCAACCCGGAAAGCGGCTTTTTTTATAATTATTCGGAGTGATAAAATGAAAAATCTGCACATTGTTCTTTTAATGTCTGTGCTGCTGCTTTCAGAGTGCACATACAGCGCATCTGAACTCATACCGGTAAACCGAAAGGAAGATTATGCCGGTGAGGAAAAGAGAGTTTTACTAAAGGGTATCGTGCTTGACGCCGAAACGGGCCGGGCACTGCCGTCGGCCACAATTGTAACAGATGACAATACTGCCGGTTCAAAAAGTTCAGAGGACGGCAGTTTCAGTATCGATATAGACCTGTCTGAACAGAAGACGCTATACATTAGTTACGTTGGATACGAAACAAGGGCAATAAACCTGAAGGACTATATTGAGCGACTAAACGGATCATCAGACCCGATCAGCATCAGACTTACCCCAAAAGTAATCCCCGCCCAGTCTGTACTGGTAACCGGTTCTATAGGCCGCGAAGGTATTACTCCTGCAGGATTCAATAAAATTAAACGAAAGAATATAGAGGAAAACTATATCACTCAGGACCTGCCTGAATTCCTGGGTTCACTTCCTTCGACCACATTCTACTCTGAATCCGGTAACGGTCTGGGCTATAACTACATAAGCATTCGGGGATTCGACCAGCGCAGGATATCTGTGGCTATAAACGGCGTACCGCAGAATGAGCCGGAAGATCACAACGTCTACTGGTTCGATTTTCCGGATATACTCTCGAGCACAGAACTTATTCAGGTGCAGAGAGGTGCTGGTTCAGGAGTGATAGGATTCCCTTCGATCGGCGGGTCAATCAACATAATCACTTCATCTTTCAGCGACAAACCACTGTATCAGGTTTCTGCAGTATTGGGAAGCTATAATACCAGAAAATACACCGCTGAGTTTTCTTCCGGCCTTGTAAACGGTAAATACTCTGTATACGCAAAACTGAGCAAGACACTCAGCAGCGGTTACAGGAATTCCTCCTGGATCAATTATAATGCGTATCATATCTCGGCGGTGCGCTATGACGATAAACTTACTACTCAGGTAAATATATTCGGCGGACCGATTTCTGACGGCCTGGCATATAACGGACTGCCCAAGTTTGTGATAAAGGACAGAACACTCAGAAGGGAGAATCTTTCATACTGGGGTACCTCTGGAAATGAGTATGAATACAAGCAGGTAAGACGTACAGATGAAACCGAGGAATTCTCGCAGCCGCACTTTGAAATTATGAATGAATACCAGCTGAACAAGAATGTTTCTCTCAACTCAAACCTGTTTATGGTGCTGGGTAAGGGTTATTATGACTACGACGGTTCGTGGGCTGATACTTCATATTTCCGACTGACAGCTCAGAACGGATTCAGGCCATCCGGTAACCCGGATAATGCACTGATACGTGCGCAGGTAGAAAACAGGCAGTACGGCTGGGTACCCAGAATATCAGTCAAACATAAAAACGGCGAGCTGATTGCCGGCGCAGAGGTAAGGATTCACCGCTCGCTTCACTGGGGGAGCATTAATTATGCGGCAAACCTGCCGACCGGAGTAAACAGGGACTACCATTATTACGAGTACCGCGGGGCAAAGGACGTGCTGAATGTGTTCCTGAATGAAAACTATAATATATCTGAGAAAATCAGCCTGCTGGCAGAACTGCAGATCGCGTCGCACAAATACAGACTGTACGAAGAAAAATATGCCGGCAATGATTTTACTGTTTCGGATGTTTTCTTCAATCCCAGAGTAGGACTTAACTACAAATTGTCACAGGAACAGAATATATACATTTCGTATGCAAATGTAAGCCGGGAACCGATACTGAAAAATTACTACGATGCAGCAGAGTCAAGCAATGGGGCCGCACCTAACTTCCAGACTGGCAGTGGCGGCAGATACGATTTCGATAAACCCCTGGTCAGTCCTGAAAACATGAATGACCTGGAGGCTGGTACTATGTACAGAAACGACAGACTGACACTCAGTGCCAATGCATTCTATATGCTGTTCAGAGATGAGATAGTGAAGAAAGGTACAGTGGATCGTTTCGGGCAGCCTGTTACGGGAAATATGGATAAAACCGTGCATACAGGAATAGAAATCGGCGGTGCTGTAAAACTAAATGATATGTTTGACCTAAACGCAAACTTCACCTACAGCAGAAACTATATATTAGAGGGTAATATATTTGCAGACAACGATGACCCGGCCTCCTCATTATCCTATAAGGTACTGGATCTCGATGGCAACAGGATCGCAGGATTTCCGGATATTCTGTGCACCGGCACTTTGAGCTTTAGATATAACGGAATTTATGCCTATATTTCAGGCAGATATAACGGCGGCTTTTATTCGGATAATTATGACGACAAGATCAGCGAATATCTGAAAGGGGACTCATACGACAACAAAGTAGATCCCTTCTTTTCTTCGGATATTTTTGCAAGCTATCAGTTCAAGAATGCTGATGCCCGCAATCTGATGAGGATATATTTTCAGGTTAACAATATCTTCGATAATCTGTATGCCGCATATGCAATCGGCAAGGAGTTTTTCCCTGCTGCCGAAAGAAATTTTATCGCAGGACTGGATATCAGTCTTTAGGAAAATGTAATGAAAAAGTTTATACTGATTGCCAACGGACGTGCCCCGCTGAAAAAAGATATTTTATACCTGAAATCAAAGGGGTATGATACCATAATGTGTGCTGACGGCGGTGCAAACACCGCCTTCAGGCTGAAAATTGTTCCGGACTTTATCGTCGGTGATCTGGACTCGGTGAAACCCGGCGTCCTGCAGCATTATCAGGATATCTGTACGGTCAAAAAGATACAGAGGCAGAGTGACACCGATGTGGAAAAGGTACTTAAATACGCGATGAAACTCGGCTTCACTCACTGCTGCATGACCGCAGTAACTGGTGACCGTCTGGATCATTCGTTCGGCAATCTGGCAATTGCACTGAAGTATTCCGGTCTTTTAGACATTCGCATAATAAGCGAACAATCGTATCTTACAGTGATCTCAGGGTGCAAAACTCTGAGGTCACAGCCTCAGGAAACGGTATCACTGTTCGGATTCAGCAGTAAAACTAAATTTACAACCACCGGTCTGAAATATAGGCTCGACAACGAGTCACTGACATTCGGTGAGCGGGAAAGCACCAGCAATGTTGCTGAGAATGATCAATTTACGGTCAAAGTAAAATTTGGCAAGGCTTTCCTGATACGCGATTTCCAAACTATAAAAAAGTACGATCTGATGGAATCGGACTACTGAAACTTCACTGGAGCCGGTTATGGTCAATTTTGAATCTGCTGACATTATACTCATACTGCTGTTCTTTCTTTTGGTCCTTCTGGCTGGGGCCATATCTGTGCGGGTGGCACAGAGGAAAAAGGGCGGAGCGGAGGATTATCTGCTTTCCGGCAGAAATGTAGGACTGTTTCTTTTCATACTTACAAATGTATCGACGTGGTATGGCGGAATACTCGGAGTAGGTGAACTGACGTATAATTACGGACTGCTCGGCTGGGTGACACAGGGTTTGCCGTACTATGTGTTTGCGATACTGTTTGCTTTATTCTTTTCAAAAAAAATCCGCTCAACGTCGCTGTTTTCAATTCCGGATAAAATAGAACAGACCTATGGCAAGTCTGCGGCTCTGCTGAGTGCGGTATCCATTTTCATGCTCGTTTCTCCGGCCCCTTACCTGCTTATGGCTGCTTCACTCGTCAGTATGGTGTTCAAGGTGAATATGATAGCTTCACTGATCATTACCGCGTTTCTTTCTATGATATACCTGTTCCGCGGCGGCTACAGATCCGATCTGTATACTGACGCAGTGGAGTTCTTTGTAATGTTCGGCGGATTTATAGTAATGTTAGTCTGGGCAGTGATGTATTTGGGAGGCAGCGATTACCTGCTGAAAAATCTGCCTGCCGAACACCTTTCATTTTCCGGCGGGGCTTCTCCAGGGTACATATCCGCCTGGTTCCTTATTGCTCTCTGGACATTTACTGATCCAGGTTTCCATCAGCGCTGTTATGCTGCCAGAAGCGGGGAGGTCGCAAAAAAGGGAATACTCTGGTCTATACTGCTCTGGATGCTGTTTGACTTTCTCACCACTTCTGTAGGGCTTTATGCAAGGGCAGCTTTGCCCGGACTTGACAGGCCGGCAATGTCTTTTGCGCTTCTGGCAGAAAAAATTCTGCCGGCGGGAGTAAAGGGAATATTCTTTGCCGGAATGTTTGCGACTATTTTGTCTACACTGAACAGTTTCATGTTCCTGAGCGCCTCCACATTCGGACGGGACATGATGATGAGGAGTGCTTTGTCAGACCGGAATGAAGGTTCCGCAGAAATGACAAAAAGAAATGCTTCCATTGGTCTACTGATTACTGGGGGATTATCGGTTCTATTGGCATGGTTAATTCCTTCTGTAATCGGACTTTGGTATACAATTGGAACAATTTTTATTCCGGGACTTATACTCCTTGTGGTCGGGGCATACTATGAAAAATTCAGGATAGGGAAGCGGGATGCTGTTATTGAAATTATAGTTTCTTCTACAGCCAGTCTGGTCTGGTTCCTGCTGAGATACCTGTTCCCAGCGGAGAGTTTGTTCGTGAATACTGAACCTATGCTTATAGGAATGTCTGTGTCTTTGATAATACATTTTTACTCACTTTACAGGCGCAGATACTTGCAAAATGCGTGAAAATCATGTATATTTCAGCTCTTGATTCGATGAACGCTGAAGAAAAAATGTTGAGAAAAGTTAATTATTTGTTTGTGATTTTGAACTGAAATACATATATTTAGAATCTAAAATTTGATATATGTTCGTATTTGTTTTGAACTGAGTGTTTGATCAGCTGGCTTACAGTAGTGGCTGATGGACATGATCAGACTCTGGGCAGAAGGCAATTTGGTTTTTTGATATAAAGCTGCGCCCGTAGCTCAATTGGATAGAGCATCAGCCTTCTAAGCTGAGGGTTAGTGGTTCGAGTCCACTCGGGCGTACTCTTTGCTAAATGGTGAGCGTAGCTCAGTTGGTTAGAGCACCAGGTTGTGGCCCTGGGGGTCGTGGGTTCAACTCCCATCGCTCACCCAAATAGTATTGAACTTGTGTTTTGAAATATTTATTGTGTGAATTTTGATAGATGGCCTCATCGTCTAATGGTCAGGACCTCGCCCTTTCACGGCGGTAATAGGGGTTCGAATCCCCTTGAGGTCACACAATACAAAGCCGTCCAAATGGACGGCTTTTTTTATTCTAAACCTACTCCGAACAAAACATTTCTCCGCACTCCTTCAACGTACGTGTCAATATAAAAAGAAATGAAATTACTGTATAATGTTTACCCGGGTTAATACACACGACTGTAAGTGCGGGTAGAAAGGTCTGAGCTATGAATAAGCACTATGAAAGATATGTTATGGGATCGGGAAATGTAAAAGGTCAGTAAACCGGCCATGAAGGCCGGAATACACTAGAAGATATAAACTGTAAAAAGTATTAACGCCATACCGCCGGCAAAGGATGAAAGAACCAGCCCTTTGTGATTTTTGATCATTTCACCCAGTATAGCGTGAACCGCTAGGAATACAAACCCGCCTGCTATGTGCGCCATTATAATACCTGTTATTACCGGACTTATACCGGAGGTATGCAGGAACAGACCTATTGCAGCACCAAGCACGGTAGTCAGTTCAACCAGCGCGGTGTAGATAAAGATTTTGGGCTTCCTGTAATTCGCTCCGTGCATCAGAGAGGCCAATGCCAGGCCCTCAGGAAACTTGTGCATCAGTATGGCAAAGAAAATAGAGCTGCCTTCAAAAGCCATGTGATCTTCAGATCCTGTAGCGATTGCCATACCGTCAAATATGGAATGAAAAGACAATGCGGTTATCATCAGCAGCACAATCTCGGAAAATCTCTTCGTGGTCTGCGCATCAAAATGACTGGCAGAGCAGGCAGGACATACGTGGAAGTAATATTTGCTGATCAGGTAAAATACAGCATAACCTGACAAGCCGCTAAGCAGTACCTCGACATAGTTCAGACTTTCAAATGATTCCGGAAGAATAGCGAATAATGCTGCACCCAGCAGAGCACCGGCAGACAGACTTATCAGTGAACACAGCTTTTTATGGTCGACTTTAAGAAGAAATGTTATTGCTGCACCGATGAGTGCAGAAATTACCACGAGAAATGATTTGAACAGAATGTCAGAGTAATTATATTCCATAGACGATATACTTTCAGTGTTATGAGCAATTAAAATTACAAAAAATAAATATACAAAAATTATTTTATTCATATATTATTACTTTATATTTATCGCAAAACTGAGTATATTTGAAAACTTGATACGGACGGGTGCAGGAGTGGCTTAACTGGCACGCCTGGAAAGCGTGTGTGCGGGCAACCGTACCGAGGGTTCGAATCCCTCCCCTTCCGCACAGTTTTTTTTCATGCCCGCGGCATACTTCTGCGTTTTATAACAGAGTATTCACGGGCATTTTAGTTCAGTCATTTCTTTATCTACGACTCACCGCATAGCTTTCATGAATTTTCCAGACAACACCATTTTATAAATAAGTTGACATTCAGCAGGGGATTTATAACATTATAGAAAAGGGCACACCGGCTGTGTATTAGCCGGATATCATTGGTATATCCAGTCTTTCATTCCCCGGAATATATATGAAGAAAATTTTAGTCGTTGAAGATGAAGATAATTCCAGGCGTCTGATCATCGATATGCTGACACTGCATGGATATTCTGCAATTTCTGCGGCCGACGGCAAGGCTGGCATTAAGATGGCATTGAAGGATATGCCCGATATGATTATCTGTGATATCAAAATGCCCAGGACAGACGGTTACGCAGTACTGAAGAAAATACAGAATACCAGGAAAACTTCGTCCCTGCCGTTCATCTTCCTTACCGGTATGGCAGACAGGAAGGAAATAAGGAAGGGGATGGAATCAGGTGCTGATGACTATATAACAAAGCCATTCACTGATGACGAGCTGATACGGGCAGTAAGGATTCAGTTCAAAAAAGCAGCCGAAAAATACAGAGTGATTCACCAGCACGGGAAAAATGAAAATGCGGGGAAAAAGGAATATACACGGTCAGGACATATATACGTCGAAGTAAACCGCAAGCCCAGGATATTAAAACTATCATCGATTAAATTCATATCCGCCATGGGTGACTATTCAATGATCTGCATTGACGAAAATAATCGCGTAATGGTGCGCAGACCGATGAAACAATGGGAAAATCTGCTGCCTGAAGAGCAGTTCATACGAATTCACAGAAATACGATAATAAATATTGGCCAGATCGACAAAATTGAAAAATGGTTCAACAATTCTGTCAATCTCTATATGAAAAACCATCCGGAACCGCTTCTTATAAGTCGCAGGTATTTTTCCAGACTTAAGCATACACTGTAACCCTCTGATCAGTAATGATCATTGCTCCAAAAATATTATAACCGAAAAATTACCGCTCATCCTGAATATTTGCCGCTAATCCCTCAAAACAACCACTCGCAGAAAATGGATTGAACCGACGCATAAAAGTATTAAACTATATATGGAGAAAGATATCCGGTAAAAATTCATTCATAATGAATTGTCACGAATACTTATCATCCCCGGAGCTCTATGCCCCTCAGAGAACCAGGGTACGCAAAGCAGCATTTCGTGGCAACCCCTCAGCCCTGTGGGAATGTAAATGCAGATTGTATTTACATTTTTAACAGGGTTTTTTTATAGCTGCAGATACAAATTATACTTTGCTAAAAATACAAAAAGTGTTATTTTCGGATATACTTGTACAATTTTCCGGCCTGAAATCTAATTGCTAACAAATTTATCCGGGGTAAGTGATGAAAAAATTCGGACTGCTTGTTTTCTTTATTATTTCTTATTCCTGTCTGTTCGCTCAGAACAGCTGGATACGTATCAATCAGCTTGGGTACCTGAATAATTCCATAAAAAATGCTGTGCTATTGAGCAAGGATAATATTTCTGTCAGGAGTTTTGATATATGCGACGCTCTTACAGGACAGACTGTCAGGACTATCAGCAAAGTCCGTAACAGCGGAAAGTATGGATCATTTACAGCTTCATACCGGCTAGATTTCTCCGCCTTTTCTGTTCCGGGTACATATTTTCTTAAAACTGGTAATATTAAATCTCCGGCTTTCAGAATAGGGAACGATGTTTACGATAATACTGCTGACTTCCTGCTGAAATATATGAGACAGCAGCAATGCGGCTATAATCCGTTTTTGAAGGACTCATGCCACAAACACGACGGATTTGTGATCTATAACAAGGAAATGGAAGGCAGACACATAGACGCTACCGGCGGATGGCACGACGCTACAGACTATCTGCAGTACGTTACCACAAGTGCAAATGCTGTTTATCAGCTACTGTTCGCATATCAGCAGAACCCGGATGCTTTCGGAGATCAGTACGACAAAGACGGGAACCCCGGGAAAAACGGCATCCCGGATATACTCGATCAGGCCAAATGGGGCCTTGACTGGCTGGTAAAAATGAATCCGGAAAATGAAATTATGTTCAACCAGATAGCTGACGACCGTGATCATGCCGGATTCAGACTGCCTAATCTGGATTCTGTAAGTTATGGAAAGGGACTTGAAAGGCCTGTTTATTTCTGCACTGGTGAGGTTCAGGGCCTATTCAAGTATAAGAATATGGCTACTGGTATAGCTTCCACAGCAGGCAAGTTTTCATCGGCTTTTGCACTGGGCGCGGAGCTGCTGAAGAAATACTATCCCGAATTCTCGGAAAAAATAAACAAAAAAGCAGTTGAAGCATATAATTACGGCAAGAAGCATCCGGGTGCCTGCCAGACCGCTCCCTGCAAGTCACCATATTACTACGAAGAAGATAATTATGTAGACGATATGGAACTGGCGGCAGTTCAGCTGTTCAGAAAAACAAATGATAAAAATTATCTGAAGGATGCTGCCGGTTTCGGAGAAAAAGAACCGGTTACGCCATGGATGGGGGCTGATACTGCAGATCATTATCAGTGGTATCCGTTCCTGAACCTGGGACATTATTATATGTCTGACACACGCGATAAATCCATAAAGAATAAGTTTACAGGATTTTTCAAGCAGGGAATTGAAAACGTATTTGAGAAAGGCAAATCCAACCCGTTCCTTATTGGCATACCGTTTATCTGGTGCTCAAACAATCTGGTGGCTGCAATGCTTACTCAGTGCAGATTGTATAATGAAGTTACAGGAGACAAAAAATATCTCGAAATGGAGGCTGCACTCAGAGACTGGCTGTTCGGATGCAATCCATGGGGCACAAGCATGATTATCGGGCTGCCGGAGAACGGCGACAGCCCTTCAGACCCGCACTCGTCACTATGGGTACTGAAAAAATACCCGATCAAAGGCGGACTCGTTGACGGCCCGGTATATGGCTCCATATTCAGAAAACTAGAGGGACTCAGACTCGATCAGCCCGATGAGTATGCAGAATTCCAGTCATCGAGAGTAGTTTATCACGATGATTTCGGCGACTATTCCACCAATGAGCCGACAATGGACGGTACTGCAAGCCTGACATACTATCTGTCATCCATGCAGACCATGGGTCAGAAGGCTGTTAAAACCGGTAAGGACGGGAAAAAATCGCTTATAGAAAAAAAAAAGACCAATGAAGAATATCTCGGAGCAATAGTACGTACCGATCCCTCTGAAAAAATGATTCACCTGGTTTTCACCGGTCATGAATTTGCAGACGGCGGTACTACTATAATAAATGTACTGAAAAAACATAATATAAAAGCGTCGTTCTTTTTTACCGGTGACTTCTACAGAAATCCAAAGTTCGCTTCGGTAATATACGACCTCAAGAAGAACGGGCACTATCTGGGCGCTCATTCGGATAAACATGTGCTGTATAATGACTGGACAAAGCGCGATTCCACGCTGGTAACAAAAGAACAGTATCTGACGGATGTAAGGGACAACTATAAGGAAATGGAGAAGTTCGGTGTAAAAAAAGAACAGGCCCGTTATTTTCTGCCGGCTTATGAATGGTATAACCAGCAGATAGCTGACTGGACTGCAGAGGCCGGACTTAAACTGGTCAACTTTACTCCTGGTACATATTCAAATGCCGACTGGACAATCCCGGAACTGAAAGGGCAGTATAAATCTAGCGACGAAATATATTCAAGAATACTGGAATTTGAAAAGAACTCCGATAAGGGACTGAACGGATTTATTCTGCTTACCCATTTCGGAACGGATCCAAGAAGGACCGACAAGTTTTATAATAAGCTCGATGCTCTGATCGGTGAACTGAAAAGACGCGGATATAAATTCGGACTAATTGAATAAAGAACAGAGGGGGTTGTTGATATTCAACAGCCCCCTTTTTTCAGTTCCAGTTTTTTCTCGGAAACAACGAAGACAGAAAATTTACTATAAGCAGCAATTCATATATCGGCTGCAGACAGATTATCTGAAGAATTGAAAACCCGTATCCGAACTTACGCTCTGACAGCGATACGGTGATAATATCAAGTAATAGTTTTACAAAAAACGGCAGAAGAAAAAGGCTGCTGACAAACCAGAGCAGGGGGGAGAACAGACAGAAAAGGTTTAGTCCGTGCCATGCAGCCAGGAAAATCTGATGCGCGGGCAGGTAATGACTGGATGTCGATGTATGCCTCGATTTTTGCCTCAGATATTCACTAAGTGTACTTTTTGCCGCCGACCATACAAAAGCTCCGTCTGCGGTTACCGGTGCTATTTTAAGTTTGTGTTTTACTGCTTCGCGAATCAGCAGGTCATCATCGCCGCTTAATGTTTCTGTGGTGTTGGAATATCCGCCGATGCCCAGATATGCTGATTTTCTGAATGCAAAACTGCGGGCAGCCGCGGAATAAGGCAAGCCCATAAGGGCGGCAGAAAAAGTAAGCATTGAAGATCTTAAGTTTTCAAACCGTGCAATAGCGTTTACTAGTCCGTTGCCTGCGGCAAATGGTGCAGGGCCGAACACCATGTCGTTTCCGCTTGATATTCCCAGTGAGAGAGTCTGGAGCCAGTTCTTCTCAGGCTTGCAGTCAGCATCGGTAATAGCAATATAGTCAAATCGTGCTCTGGCAATCCCCACAGCAAGAGCTCCTTTTTTTGCCGCGAAAGGTTTGTCATTGGCTTTTACGACAGAGAAGTTCTGCTTTCCCAAACCGCAGCTGAGCGCAGTATCATAAGTTGAGTCAGAAGAATTATCATCCACAATTATAACTTCATATCTGTCACAACTGTACGACTGGCAGTACAGGGCTGTGATAACCTCTGCAATGCAGGATTCTTCATTTCTGGCAGCTACAACAACAGAAATACCATCCTGTTCAGTGAGCGCACCAGGCAGCAGAGCTTCTTTCTGTCTGTATAATGGCAGAAACAGAAATATGTTAAAGAGAATGTATGCAGTAATCAGTATTGCTGTAATCAATCAGTGTACTCCAGTGTCAGTCAGAAATGATCATTCTTCAAGAAGCCATTCTTCGGCCAGTTCTTCATTTACGTTATAGATGAATCTGGACGGTTTGGATATTGTAAAACCTTTTTCCCTGTCAAAAATATTCATAGGATATGAAATATAAAGGTTCTGTTTAGACCGTGTGACCGCTACATACATCAGACGTCTTTCTTCCTCAATGGCCTCGGGTTTATCGAAGGACTGAGAACTCGGGAAGAAGCCTTCCATCGCGTGTATTATGAATACAGAGTGCCACTCAAGGCCTTTGGCTGAGTGAATAGTGGAAAGAGTGACAAATTCATTTTCTTTTTCCTCTGCTTCAATATCAGTAATACTGTCGCGGGGCGGATCGAGAGCCATATCAGACAAAAGTGAGTCCAGCGATTTGTAGTTTTGCGTAATATTCAGCAGTATATCCAGATCCTTCTTCCGCTTATTGAAGTCATCATATTTATCCTTGAACAGCGGGTAATAATACTGGACTATCTCTTCGGCTTTTTCTGAAGGAAGAGATTCTTTTGAGTGCAGTTTGTGCAGAAGTGTAAACAGGTTCAGTATTCTGTCGTTGTACCGTGCAGGCAGAGATGATGCAGGGTCTGCAGTTATAGAGATTCTTGAAGCAGTGATCTCCTCCAGAATTTTCTGCGCAGTTTTGGGTCCGATGCCTTCGTGCAGCAGCAGTATTCTGTACCAGCTCACGATATCTTTTGGATTTGCCACAATCCGCAGGAATGCCAGTACATCCTTTACATGTGCGGTTTCGATGAACTTCATACCGCCGAACTTAATAAACGGGATATTCGCTTTATTGAGTTCTATTTCCAGATCGAATGATGAATATGAACTTCTGAAGAGTACAGCAATTTCCTTCAGCGGGACACCTTCCTCGCGCAGTTCGAGTATTCGGTCAACAATGAATCTGGACTGCATGTTCTCGTTTGCCGCAGAGATAATTGCCGGAAGCTCCCCGCCGGATTTATGAGTATAGAGGAACTTTGGGTACTTCTCAAGAGCCGATTCGATTATATAGTTCGCGAAGTTCAGCACTTCCTGAGTACTCCTGTAGTTTTCCTCCAGCTTTATTATTCTGGTACCGGGAAAAATTTCGGGAAATTCCATTATATTTCTGAAATTTGCACCCCTGAACGAATATATGGACTGAGAGTCGTCTCCGACCACCATGACGTTATTGTTATACAGTGCGAGAGCTTTTACTATATCAGACTGGAGTTTGTTTGTATCCTGATATTCATCAACCATTATATATTTAAGAGTCGACAAAAATGCCCTGGCACCAGCATTATTGCTGCATAGAAAGTTCTTGAGATAAACCAGCAGGTCATCGTAATCCAGAAGGTTATTCTTTTGTTTATATGCGGCATAAACCTGGCTGATCTTCAGAACTGTATCTGTAAACTCGGCGAAATGCGGGTATTCAGCTTCTATTATCTCCTCTACGCTTATGCCGGTATTTACACTGAAGCTGAGAATTTTGAATATTGTCTGCTTGGACGGAAATCTTTTTTTTACTGCTGCCAGATTCAGCTGTGAGCGGATGAGGTTAATTACATCCTCGCTGTCACCCTGATCTAGTATAGTAAAACCAGAGTCCAGGCCGGCGTGTTTCCCGTATTTTCTGAGTGTGAGGTTGGCAAACGAATGGAATGTGCCGCCGTTGATCTTTGAGCAGCGGTTATCCAGCAGCATTGCCGCGCGGTTCATCATTTCATTTGCTGCTTTTCGGGTGAACGTAAGCAGCAGTATCGATTTCGGATCGTATCCGAGTTCAATAAGGCGGGCAACACGGTAGACAAGAGTACGCGTCTTGCCGGTTCCGGCACCTGCGATAACGAGATAAACGCCGTCAGTAGAAGAAACCGCGTCAAACTGTGCCGGATTCAGTTCATTCTGATAAGCAATTGTAAATCTTTTTTCTATAGCTTCATTAGTCGTCTGAAGCTGCTGCTGAGTAATTTTCTTTAACTGATATTTCTTGATCATAAACCGGTTTTTCTATGGTAAGCTCTGGGCTTACTGACAATTTCTGATAATAAAATAATTTCCTGCAGAGTTGCCGGGTTCTGCAGCATCCTGCGGACATCGATCATATGTAAATTCAGCTCCTGCGGCGGCGGCTGAGTCTTTACTTCAGTCTGTTTTACCTTTGAAGAACTTGCAGTTCTGCGGCCGGGTTTTGCTGCTGATGACTGATCGTATGATGCAATTTCATCGTAGTCAATGCGACCTTCGGTGTACTGCTTTCCTGCATCATAACTCTGTTTATCGTCATATGTTCCGGAAGGAACATATATTTCTCCTGGTCTGCCGCCGCGCGGGTATTGACTGCGAGAAATTTCACCCTGGTATTTCGTGCGTTCGCTTCTGAGGACACCATTAGCATCTGCAGAACCTGCTGAAGTGCCGCTCCTTTTATCACCGGTAATTATGGGTCCGCTGGAGAGCGGACCTGGTTTCCCATTACCGGATTGTGGTCTGTTCTTTTTATCCTTACCGGCATTAAACAGAGGCGAAAGAATGCTGTAGACTATAAAAATAACAGCAAGTATCTGAAAAAGATTATCCATAAAAAGGATCCTTTCTGGTTATATCTCTTTTTTCTTTTCAGATGGCGGTTCGGCAATTGAAGTACGCATCTGAGTATCGGCCTGAATATTTTTCAGGTTGTAATAATCCATTACACCAAGGTTCCCTGATTTGAATGCCTCTGCAATTGCCTTTGGTATTTCAGATTCTGCCTCGACTACTCTTGCACGCATTTTGGATACCTCGGCTATCATTTCCTGTTCCTGTGCAACTGCAGCAGCGCGTCTCTCCTCAGCCTTTGCTCGTGCTATCTTAAGATCTGCCTCAGCCTGATCGGTCTGAAGTTTTGCACCTATATTCTCACCTACATCCACATCGGCTATATCGATCGACAGGATTTCAAATGCAGTACCGGCATCGAGGCCCTTTGAAAGCACGAGCTTTGAGATCCGGTCCGGATTTTCGAGCACATCTTTGTGTGTTTCTGAAGAACCGATGGTAGAAACAATACCTTCACCAACGCGGGCAAGAATTGTAACCTCTCCGGCACCTCCGACCAAGCGGTCTATATTTGCTCTTACAGTAATCCTAGCGATGGCTTTAAGCTGGATGCCGTCCTTTGCGACTGCTGCCACAAGGGGAGTTTCGATTACTTTGGGTATTACAGACATTTTCACTGCTTCCAGTACATCTCTTCCAGCCAGATCAATTGCGGCCGCGCGTTCAAATGTCAGATCCAGTCCGGCTTTATTTGCGGAAATCAGAGCATTAATAAGGTTTATAACGTTTCCGCCTGCCAGATAGTGCGCTTCAATTTTTCCGATATCCAGAGCAAGACCTGCTTTGGTCGCAGTAATCGCACTGCGTACAATCACAGTAGGCGGCACCTTACGCAGACGCATACCTACCAGGTCACGGAACAGTCTGAGTCTGACTCCTGAGAAAAAAGCCGTTATGAAGAGTCCCACTGGTATAAACCAGGTGAATAATATCAGGAATAAAATTACTGCAAAAAGCACAATGACTGCAAGGCCTGCAACAGGTTCCATTGATACGACTCCGATTAGTTAATAATAAAATACTTGAGTTTTATTAAGATAATATATTAATTAAAGAAGAATGCAAAGTCAAAATAAGAAATAAGGTAAAAGAAGAAATATATCCGATATGTACCGGATAAAACAATGATACAATATAAGTAAAATTAAAATATTTGCGAAAAAGTTGGCGCGTATTGAAACTATTTTACCGGAATTTTGTTATCATAGTATTCGTGTATTATATAATAAGTGATAAAACACAATGATTTAGTTAGCGGCTAATTATCTATTACTGCTGATCAGCTAATAAAACAGAAGTCGAACGACTAAAGTTTCAGATGATCTGTTGTTGTGTGATTCAGTTGTAAAATCTGGAAGCTGTAATTTGGGGCCTAAAAGCTTTAGATATGGGGCAAGAGGGATTTGAAATTTAGCTTTTGGAACGAATAATTAGTATATGCAATCTAATTTAGAGGATTGAGGTGAAATTATGGAAGGAAATTTTTCGGAAAGAGTTCAGGATGTGATCAGACTCAGCAGGGAGGAAGCGCTCAGACTGGGGCATGATTATATCGGAACCGAGCATTTGCTCCTCGGAATTATAAGAGAAGGGCAAGGAATGGCTGTCAGAATCTTGAGAAACCTCGATTGCGACCTGGTGAAATTAAAAAAGGCAATTGAAGATACCGTCAGAACTTCAGGCGGTACTCTGACAATCGGAAATATCCCCTTGACCAAGCAGGCTGAAAAAGTCCTGAAAATTACTCAGATTGAATCAAAAATTTATAAGTCGGATGTTATTGGCACAGAACATATACTCCTGTCACTCCTGAGGGATGAGGACAATATTGCAACTCAGATACTGCATCAGTTCAATGTAACGTATGAAAATGCACGTGCCGAGCTGAATGGCATACTGAACAGCAAAAATCCCCGTGATGCTTTTGCAGCTCCGCCTCCGGCATCTGAAAAGAAGGTTGAGCGTACAAAGACTCCGGTGCTGGACAATTTCGGCAGGGATCTTACCAAGCTTGCTACAGACGACAAACTCGACCCGGTTATAGGCCGCGAGAGAGAAATAGAAAGAGTGGCTCAGATACTCAGCCGCCGCAAAAAGAACAATCCGGTGCTGATCGGTGAACCAGGCGTTGGAAAAACTGCGATTGCAGAGGGACTGGCACTCAGAATTGTTCAGAGGAAAGTACCGAGAATACTGCAGGATAAGCGCGTCGTAACTCTCGATATAGCAGGACTGGTTGCGGGTACCAAGTACCGCGGTCAGTTTGAGGAGAGAATGAAAGCGCTGATGAACGAACTGGAGAAAGCTACGGACGTCATTCTGTTCATAGACGAGCTGCACACCATCGTGGGTGCAGGCGGTGCTTCGGGTTCACTGGACGCTTCAAACATGTTCAAGCCGGCTCTGGCCAGAGGAGATATACAGTGTATAGGCGCTACTACTCTAGATGAGTACAGGAAATATATCGAAACCGACGGAGCTCTCGACAGAAGATTCCAGAAAGTTATGGTTGATCCGCCGACTGTGGATGAAACCATACAGATACTGAACAATATTAAGATCAAATACGAAGAACACCATCATGTAAGATATTCTGATAAGGCAATCGATCTGTCGGTACGATTAAGTGACAGGTATATTACCGAAAGATATCTGCCGGATAAGGCTATTGACGTTCTGGATGAAGCCGGAAGCCGCGTACATATGGGTAACTACTCGGTGTCAGAAGAAATTCTGATGCTCGAAGAGGAAATTGAAAAGATTAAACAGGAAAAAATAAAAGTAGTAAAGAAACAGGATTATGAGGAGGCGGCAAGGCTCAGGGATAAGGAACGCAACCTGCAGAGCGATCTCGAAATTGCTAAACGCGAATGGGAAGCCAAAACTCAGGACCTGGTCTATGACGTTTCTGAAGATGATATTGCTACTGTTGTATCAATGATGACCGGCATTCCGGTGACCAGAGTAGTTCAGGCTGAAAGCGAAAAACTGCTCAATATGGAGACTGCGCTGAAATCTCAGATAGTTGGTCAGGAAGAAGCTGTATCCAAACTTACGCGAGCTATAAGAAGAACCCGCGCAGGACTGAAGAACCCGAATAAACCGATCGGAAGCTTTATTTTCCTGGGTCCGACCGGCGTAGGCAAGACAGAACTGGCAAAAGTATTGGCGAGGTATCTGTTTGACTCAGAGGATGCTCTCGTCAGAATAGATATGAGCGAATACATGGAGAAATTCTCGGTCTCAAGACTTGTCGGAGCGCCTCCGGGATATGTTGGTTACGAAGAGGGCGGACAGCTGACTGAAAAGGTCAGACGGAAACCATACTCAGTAGTACTGCTTGATGAAATCGAAAAGGCTCATCCTGATGTATTCAATATTCTGCTTCAGGTGCTGGATGACGGTATACTTACTGACAGCCTCGGAAGAAGGGTGGATTTCAAGAATACAATAATCATTATGACCTCTAACGTCGGTACAAAGGATATAAAGGCAACCGGCGGTATAGGATTCGGCGGAGCTACAGAGACCAGCAGATATCAGACGCTCAAGAACACGGTTGAAGATGCTATGAAACGTCTGTTCAATCCGGAGTTTCTGAACAGGATCGATGAAACTATTGTGTTCAGGAGCCTTGAGAAAGAAGACATTATGCAGATCATCTCCATTGAAATCAAGGACCTGATGAAAAACATCCAGGAAAATAAGATGGAAATAGTGCTTGACCAGTCTGCGAAGGATTTCCTTTCTGATAAAGGATTTGACCCGAAATTCGGAGCTCGCCCGCTCAGACGTGCGATCCAGAAATACGTTGAAGATCCGCTTGCTGAGGAAATTCTGAAGGGAGCCTTTAAACAGGGCAGCAGAATACTGGTAAAACACATCGAGGCGGCGGATGAACTGACATTCGTCGAAGATGTTGTTCCTGAAACCGGTGAATCGCAGAAAGAAGAAGAAAAGAAGGATGAAACCGGATTATAATGACGTGAGAGTTCTTGTCTGACGGATCTGGTTGCATTGTGAGCAATATTCAGGAATATTCATATCGCGAACTTACCGTTAAACTGAACTGATAAATATTAAAACCGGCACCAATAGCTTAGTGCCGGTTTTTTTTTTGATAACTCGCATTTTATTCGCTGCCGATGCATGCATTGACTTACAGCGAAAAGAAAATAAATTCTCTGTTTTAAGAATAATACCCGCCCCGGGCACCAAATCTATTTATTTAATGAAAAAATCTATATGGTATATTTATTGTTATTCTTTTCAGATTAAACAGCGAACCGATGAATAGTTATGCCAATTGATAAAATACTTTGCCAGGATCAGCTTTCCAGAGATGATATTATTTACCTGTTATCGACAGATAATCCGGTGGAACTGCAGCTGCTCTTTGACGCTGCGGATAAAACCAGGCGCAAATACCGGGGGGAAGATGTTGTTGCAAGGGGAGTAATCGATATATCAAACTACTGCCGTCAGGACTGCATGTACTGCAACCGCAGGGTCAGTAATACTGCGCTTGAGCGTTTCAGAGTAAATACAGACGAAATAATTTCCACTGCTCAGAAGATTTCTCACATGGGCATAAAAACACTCGTGCTCAAGTCCGGCGAGGATGAAACGCTGAATGCCGACCGGATATCATACATTATCTATTCGGTTAAACAGCTGACAAACCTGTTTATCAGCCTTAGCCTTGGGCAGAGAGATTTTGAAGATTACAAGATCTGGAAATATTCCGGAGCAGACCGGTATATTCTAAGGTATGAAACTTCAAATCAGCATCTGTACTATAAATACCACAACCATAAACGGCTGAAAGACAGGATCAGGCACATTCAGTATCTGAAATCGCTTGGGTTTCAGATTGGGATCGGCAGCCTTATTGGACTGCCTGAACAGACGATTGGTGAAATTGCTGACGACATAATTCTGAACAGAACACTGGACGCCGATCTGGTGTCGTTCAGTACATTTATTCCGCTTCCAGGTTCCCCCCTCGAAAAGGAAAAGAGCGGGTCTGTGGTGCTTACACTTAAAAGTATAGCCATAGCCAGGCTGCTGCTCAAAGACAGGCAGATCTCGGTTACAAGAAGCATTTCAATACTGGACCCCACCTCAAAAGAAAAGGCAGTCAAAGCCGGCGCTGATGTGGTATTGCCGGACTTTACGCCAGAATTCTACAGGGAAAAGTTTTCTCACATTAGTATTTAAAAACTGGATAATATTTTTATATTTTATCTATTCATGGTATTTTACGGGATAAAAATGAAAATTAAATATATATTGTATCTGTTACTGATGCCTGCCTTTCTGATTTTCTTCTCTTCATGCTCGAAAAAAAGTGATCAGGAATACTGGTCACAGGCAGTTCAGGCACAGAAAAACGAGAAGTACAAGCAGGCAGCCGATAATTATGAAAAGCTTGCAGATGAGTTTCCGGAAAGTGAACTTTCACCCAAAGCCCTGTTTGAGGCCGGAAAACTCTACCAGTCAAATGCTATAAAAGAAATGGATATGACCGGATCGATGAAAAAGTCGCTGGCATTGTACAGAAAAATAATTGACAAATATCCAGGCAGCAGGGAAGCTCCTGAGGCGATGTTTATGACCGGATTCATAGAGTCCAATGAACTGGGGGATTACAACGCAGCCACACAGACATTCAAGCTGTTTCTGGAAAAATATCCGAACCATGAGATGGCCTCATCTGCAAGGGCAGAACTCGACAATATGGGACTGTCGCCAGAAGAGATTGTGGCTAAAAAATTGAAAGCAAAAAAATGAAAACTTCCGAACAACTGGATTTCAAAAAATATCTAGATCCGTCTGTAGTATCAAAACTGAATTCTCTCGAAATGAAAGCCAGACTCGTAGTGGAAGGCTTTATGGTCGGTCTGCATAAAAGTCCATACCACGGATTCAGTGTGGAGTTCAGTGAGCACCGCCCGTACATGCAGGGTGATGCACTGAAGAATATCGACTGGAAGGTTTATGCCAAAACGGAAAAATATTATATAAAACAGTTTGAGGAAGAGACTAATCTCATAAGCCACGTCATACTGGATGTCAGCCGTTCCATGGACTTCAGTTATGGCAACACACCCACAAAGCATCACTATGGCATGATGCTTTCGGCAAGCCTGATTTATCTGATGCTCAGACAGCAGGATGCAGCTGGAATATCTCTTTACTCGGATAAGATAGAAGCAATACTGCCTCCTAAATCCAACCGAACTTACCTGGCAGAGCTGCTGAGAGTCCTGGCCTCAGTAAAGCCGTCAAACCAGACCAGAACCGCGAATTGCCTGAATACCATAGCCGAAAAAGTCAGGCGGCGGGGATTGGTGATAATTATCTCCGATTTCTTTGATGATGTGGAATCGGTCATGAAAGCCCTGAGGCATTTCAGATACAAACAAAATGAAGTGATTGTTTTTCAGCTGCTGGATCCGTTGGAATTGAGTTTTGATTTCGGGCAGGATGCCGTATTCCGCGATATGGAAGATGGCCGGGAGATCACAGTACAGCCGTATCATATAATGAAATCATACAGAGAAACAGTGCAGGCTTTTACAGACAGGATTAAAACGGAATGCCTGAATTCCGGAATAGAATATAATCTGATCGATACGGCTACGCCGTTTGATAAGGCGCTTCTCAGTTATTTTAAGAAGCGCCATAAACTACACTAAGCAAATATGAAATATCCGGGCTGAAAAGCGTATAGTACCTTTACTGGAGCATCGCCTTAATTTCTCCGAAGTACCTGTCAATATACTCCATAGCAGCAGCTTCATCACTAGCTTCAGTAAGGCAGCGGATGATCGGTTCTGTATTGGATTTCCTGAAATGTACCCAGTGGTCATTGAAATCAATCCTTAGCCCGTCGTCAGTATTTATTTTTTCCGCACTGTATTTTTCTTTCAGGCAGCTTATTATCTTGTCAGGATCTGCTGCACCCAGTTCAATTTTTCTTTTGGCAATAAAATAGCGGGGAAGCGATTCCTTCAGAGCGCTTGCTGTCCCGCCTGATTCAAGCAGGTGCTGCAGAGTAATTGCAATACCAACGAGTGCATCCCTGCCGTAGTGCAGTGCGGGATAAATTACACCGCCGCTGCCTTCTCCACCTATAATTGCACCGGTCTCCTTCATCAGTTTTACAACATTGGCTTCACCTACAGGAGAACGGAACACAGTGCAGCCGCTTGCAGATGCAATATCATCAACTGCACGGGTTGTCGAAAGGTTAACACATACGCTGCCTTTTTCTTTTGACAGTATGAATTTCACCGCCTGGGCAATTGTATTTTCTTCTCCGAAAGGTTCACCTTTTTCTGTAATAAGCACCAGCCTGTCCACATCCGGATCCACTACAATGCCTATCTCGGCGTTGTGTTCTCTGACGGCTTTCATGGTTTCTGTAAGGTTTTCAGGAAGCGGCTCCGGAAGCCTCGGGAATATTCCGGTTTTCTCGCAGTTCAGCTCAATGACATCGCATCCGAAACGGCGAAGCAGGTCAGGTATGCAGTATACACCAGCTCCGTTGACACAGTCGGCAACTACCCTGAACTTCCTTTTCCTTATGGCATCCACGTCTATATAATTCAGTTTCAGGACGTCATCCATGTGCCTTTTAAGACCTTCCTCAAAATCGCTGTATTTCCCCAGCTCCTGCCAGCTGACGTAACCGTTTGAGCCTTCGGCAATTATCTTTGTAAACACCTGATTCTCCTCCGGACTCAGAAACTGTCCCGTAGAATTGATCAGTTTCAGGGCATTCCATTGATTTGGATTATGACTTGCAGAAATGGCAATTCCGCCTTTTGCTCCCAGCGTCTTTACCGTGTACTGTACTGTCGGGGTAGGTACTATTCCGATGTCAATTACATCTATTCCTTTTGCCAGAAGCGTCCCGGCAACAATATCCATAACCATTTTGCCGGAGATGCGTGCATCGCGGCCGACTACAACACTTCCTTTGCCGCAGAAATCTGCATATGCTGAAGTATATTTAACAAGAACCTCAGGATCAAGTCCGTCTCCAACAATCCCCCTTATCCCAGAAATGCTGACCATGAGTGTGGGCATATATTCCTCCTTCGTAAAAATATTATATCATAAAGTAAATTATAAATCAAAAAATCAATAATTCAAAGTTTTATTTAAAGTTTGAATTACAGGTCCGAGAGAAATGATATAGCATTGAATACTGCCAGCCCATCCGTCAAAAAGGAAGTGGTTTGTTTATTACGTATATTGTATTAAATTGGAAATAAAAGATGACGTGTCAATTATATGGAATGATACATGAACAATAGCTATGATGTAGCCATACTGGGTGCAGGACCCGGAGGATATGTCGCCGCCATCAGGGCGGCTCAGCTGGGATTCAGCACTGCTGTGATTGAAAAGGACAAGTCAGGAGGCATCTGCCTGAACTGGGGCTGTATTCCGACCAAAGCACTGCTGAAGAACGCGGAAATACTGCACAATATAAAGCATTCTTCAGAATTCGGCATCAGCATAGAAAATTATTCCGTGGATTTTTCTAAAATCATCAGGAGAAGCCGCGACATTTCGGATAAAATTTCAAAAAATGTGGACGGTTTGTTGAAAAAAAACGGAGTTGAGAATATAAAAGGTACAGGGCGAATAATAAACGCATCCGGCCCGGTAACTCTGGAAATAAAGAACAATGGTGAAAGCAGGGAAGTAAAGGCTGAAAAACTGATTATTGCGACTGGTGCCGGAGCCAGAATCCTGCCATCAGTTCCTGTAGACAGAATGAAAGTGATCACAAGTACAGAGGCTCTTGCGCTGAAAGAGATTCCTGAAAGCATGATAATCGTTGGAGCCGGTGCAATAGGTGTGGAATTTGCATTTTTTTATAATACTTTGGGAACTAAAGTTACAATAATTGAAGTTCTAAGTAACGTACTGCCTCTTGAAGACGAGGAAGTTAGCCGTCTATTACTGCGTGAATTCAGAAAACAGGGAATAGAGGTACTATTAAACAGCAGAGTACTGGAAACTGAAACGGTAAAAAACGGAAGCGTTACCGTTTCTGTTGAAACACCGGAAGGCAAAAAAATACTGAACGGTAAAATAGTGCTCTCTGCTGCCGGAGTCACTGGGAATATAGATGGTATCGGTCTGGAGAATACCCGGGTAAAAACAGAAAAGGGATTTATAAGTGTTAATAAGTCGGACTATATGACTGAAAACCAGAACATATATGCGGTTGGGGACGTCATCGGACCTCCGCTCCTTGCACACGTTGCGAGTGCCGAGGCAATTAATTGTGTCGAAAAACTGAGCGGACTCAATGTACCGGACATCGATTACGGATCGATTCCGGCTTGTACATTCTGTCAGCCTCAGGTCGCAAGTATCGGTATGACCGAACACGCCGCGCGCGAGGCGGGACTGGAAATAAAAATCGGTAAATTCCCGTTTACTGCATCAGGCCGGGCGTTTGCAGCCGGTGAAAGGGACGGATTTGTAAAACTGATATTTGACGCGAAATACGGAGAACTGCTGGGTGCACACATCATCGGTTCTTCTGCAACTGAAATACTTGAAGAAGCTGTCGTTGCAAAATCACATGGAGCTACGGCTGAATCAATTATAAAAACAATACATTCACATCCAACGTTTTCAGAAGCAATTATGGAGGCGGCAGCTGCTGCATATGGAGAAGCTATCCACATTTAATGAAGAACTGTCTGTTCTTCAGGAACAGGAACTAAAAGGAATAACAGTACAGGAAAGGGTGCTCGACTATTCCGATACTGGTATGATTGATTATGACACGGCATGGAAGCTGCAGAAACACCTGTTTGAAGAAAGACACCGCGGAAACGTTAACGATACACTTCTGCTGCTTGAACACCCTCACACATATACTCTCGGGAAAACAGCAGATAAGTCAAACCTAACATGTACACCAGAATATCTCAGAGAAAAGGGAATATCGGTATTTGATATTGACAGAGGCGGTGATATTACATACCACGGTCCGGGACAGATAGTAGGCTATCCGGTAATAAACCTGAATGAATGGCATGCAGATGCTCACCTGTATCTCAGATCCCTCGAAGAAGTAATTATAAGAACACTCGGCCAATACGGCCTTAAAACCGGACGCATTGAAGGGCTGACAGGTGTATGGATCGAAAACAGGAAAATTGCGGCAATAGGCATAAAGATTAGCCGGTGGATAACCATGCACGGATTTGCGCTCAATGTGTCTACTGATCTGGATTATTTTGGCGGAATTATACCTTGCGGAATCCGTGACAAAGAAGTAACTTCTTTGAATAAGGAACTTCAGAGGGATATTACCGTTGAGAATGTAAAGGAAAAACTGCTCGATAACTTTAAACATATTTTTTCATACGATAGAATTGCATGCAGTACAGCGGATGTCAAAAACCGGATCGCTGAACTTGTAGCTGCTTCTATATAAATTGACAGGGCTTAAAATGGATAATGCAACGAACTATAACGAAATACTGGATAAGATGTCTTATACTGAGGATTTACGCGGTGCCGGGAATAATAACGGATTGTTTGGCGGAATGTCGAAGGATGAATTATACAGGTCATTACAGCTGATGTATGTATCCAGGGAAATTGACAAAAAATGCATGAATCTGCTGAAACAGGGAAAATCTTTTTTCCATATTGCAGGAGCGGGACACGAAGCCCCGCAGGTTGCATGTGCGCTTTCAATGAAGCCCGGCATAGACTGGGCTTTCCCATATTACCGCGATCTGGCGTTTATGCTTTCGATGGGTGTAAAACCGGAGGAAATATTCCTGTCGCTGCTGGCAAAAGCTGAAGACCCGATGTCCGGCGGCAGACAGATGCCATGTCACTGGGGATACCGTGAGCTGAACATTCCCACTCAGTCGAGTCCTACCGGCACACAGTTCCTGCAGGCAGTCGGGACTGCACTGGCAAATAAAAAGAATGGAATTGAAGCGGTGACTTATGTGAGCAGCGGCGAAGGGACCACAAGTCAGGGTGAATTCCATGAGGCAGTCAACTGGGCCAGCAGGGAAAGGCTGCCGGTGGTATTTTTAGTCCAGAACAACCGCTATGCCATTTCAGTACCGGTCGAAAACCAGTGCGGCGGAAAAAATGCTTCAATATCGGAGATGATGAAAGGGTATGACAATCTTCTGCGTCTTAGGGTGAACGGTTCTAACTTCATGTTGTGCTACAGGGCCGCTCAGGCTGCATTCAGGCGGGCAAGACAGTTGAAGGGACCGGCTCTGATTGAAGCAGATGTAGTCAGACTAATGTCGCATTCTTCCTCTGACGATCAGAAAAAATACAGGGCTGCTGAGGAAATTCAGGGCGATTTCGAAAAATGCCCTATTAGTCAGTTCTCTGCGTATCTGATACAGAAAAAAATAATTACAGAGAATGATTTCGGGCAAATGAAATCTGAGGCAGAGGCTATGGTAGAAACAGCTGCTGCTCAGGCGATGAAAGCTAAGGACCCCGAAGCATCGACTGCACTAAGATATGTAACGGAGCTGATGAGCAATCCGCCGCAAATGGAATATGAAAAGACTGCTCCCGATGGAAAGAAAATTGTTATGGTGGACGCGGTAAATCATGCATTGCACGAAGAAATGGCAATAAATGACAGCATATACATTTTCGGCGAAGATATTGCAGACGGAAAAGGCGGCGTATTTTCTGCAACCAAGGGCCTGTCCACTATTTATGGGAATTCCCGCGTATTCAATTCACCTCTTGCAGAGGCAAGTATCGCAGGCGTTGCAGCAGGAATGGCGCTTGCAGGACTCAAACCAGTAGTGGAAATACAATTCGGAGATTATATATGGCCCGCATTTATGCAGATCAGGGATGAAATTGCTACATACCGCTACCGATCCAATAACAAATGGCCTGCCCCGGTCGTATTTCGTGTCGCAGTAGGAGGGTATATACACGGAGGATTATTCCACAGTCAGAATATAGAAGGGGTTTTTACACACATACCTGGACTGCTCGTTGCATACCCATCTAATGCCGCAGATGCAAAAGGCCTGCTGAAAACTGCGATAAGACTAAACGATCCGGTCATGTTCCTGGAACATAAAGGATTATACCGGCAGAGTTATTCATCATCTCCGGAACCAGGCACGGATTATCTAGTGGAATTCGGGAAAGCAAAAAATGTCAGGGCTGGAAATGACCTGTCAGTGATTACCTATGGAGCCATGGTGCACGAAGCGGGTTTTGCAGCTTCAAGACTTGCACAGGAAGGATTCTCGGTAGAGATCATAGACCTGAGGACACTTATACCGCTGGATGAAGACACGATTTATGAGTCTGTAAGGAAATGCGGAAAGGCAGCTGTAATACACGAAGACATGCTGACCGGAGGCTTCGGAGGTGAAATTGCAGCACGTATTGCAGAAAACTGCTTCAGATATCTCGATGCTCCCATAAGACGCATTGCAGCTGCTGATGCACACATTCCGTATCATCCGGTGCTGGAGAACCAGGTGCTGCCAACACGCGAAAGGATATACCGGGAACTGAAGGAACTGCTCCAGTATTAAATCCTCCCCGCAATTACAGTGCGGAGAAAAATGAGTGGTGGTTATGCGAACATATATCAGTCCCGATACGGACTGAAGATATGAATATCATAGAAGGAACACCCACCCGCAAGTGCACGCTGTAGGTGTGCGCAGAAATGTCGGGTGTAACGTGAGACACAATTAATTAAAGTACAACTAATGAATCATTGGTCTGTTTTCAATTTGTAAACCGGAATTTGCCAGAATTCGGGCATCCGGTAAAAAAACGGTGGCAGAATTTACATCGGTTCACTAGAAGTATCCAAAACAATTATTCCGGAGGGAGGGTATGAAAATAAATGTAATAATGCCGAAAATGGGTGAGAGCATAAATGAAGGAACAATAATAAAGTGGCACAAAAAAGAAGGTGACACGGTTAGAAAAGACGAAATTATTTTCGAGATCAGTACCGATAAAGTTGACACTGAAATACCTTCTCCGGCAGAGGGAATACTCGAAAAAATACTCGTAGCTGAACAGCAGACTGTCGAGGTTGATACAGTTGTGGCGACAATAGAGACCTCAGATGAAAAATCATCCTCTGAAACATACCCTGAACAGGAGGAAATAACACCCCAAAAACCTTCGGCAGAAGTATCTGATACCGTTCCTGAAGAGTCAGAAAATACGATACAGGCCGAAACTGCATTAAAGACAATTGCTTCACAAAAGCCAGATGCTTCACAAAAACCAGATGCTTCACAAAAACCAGATGCTTCACAAAAGCCAGAACCGCGTTTAGGATCTTCATTCTTTTCTCCGCTGGTAATGAACATAGCCGAAAAAGAGAATGTGACGATAAATGAACTGAAAAACCTGAAAGGTACAGGAAACGGCGGCAGGGTTACTAAAAATGATATACTGAAGTATATTGAAAACAGGGATGCAAAAAAGGAAACCGGTACTGCGGATAAGGAAATTTCTGAATCGGTTTATTCAGACATAGAAAATGCGTATAACGAAATAATTCCTGAGACTGAGGAACCGAAAGAGAAAAGTCAAACTTACGGAAAAGAATCAAAACCGGAACCGGCAGCAGTATCTGCATCTGAGTCGAGCCCGATGGATCCTATGCGCATACGCATTATGAATCACATGATCAGCAGCCGTGATACATCAGTGCATGTGGCAGGTGTGGTTGAGGCGGATGTAACCCGTATCTATGATTTTATCAAAAACAATAAAGACCTTTACCTGAAAAGAGAAAATCTTAAACTCACCTATATGCCCTTTATTGCATACGCCTGCATTAGAGCGTTAAAAGAGCATCCTGTGGTCAATTCATCGATAGATGGCACTAATATTGTACTTAAGAAAAATATCAATCTGGGCATTGCTGTAGCTATTGAACCCGACGGACTTATAGTCCCGAATATAAAAAATGCTGATATGAAAAACCTGAAGGGTATCGCATATGAGGTATCCTCACTGAGCGAAAAGGCCAGAAGCAGAAAACTCACTCCGGATGACATTACCGGAGGTACATTTACAATAACGAACTACGGCCCGTTCGGGACTTTGTTCGGCACACCGGTAATAAATCAGCCTGAAGTTGCAATACTGGGTACAGGTGCGGTAACCAGAAAAGCGGTTGTTATGGAAATCGGCGGTATCGAAACCATTGCCATAAGATCTATGATGTATCTGTCGCTTAGTCACGATCACAGGATAATAGACGGCATGCTGGGCGGAAGGTTTTTAGCCATGATAAAGAGCACGCTGGAAAATACGGACTGGGCTGGGGTTTTTTGAGAAAAATTTGCAATGGTGTTTTAAAACCCGAAGAATTTAGTTAGATTTAACCGTGCAAAAGTTTCAATAAACATCGTACCTGAAAATTCCGTCCTGGATAAATATTGAAAATAGAAAGGCAAATATGGTAATTAATCAGCATCAGAGAGAATATAAAGAACAAATAGAAAAAAACAAAGAACCTCTGGGTAAAAGACCAGACTGGCTCAAGGTGAAGCTGCCTATAGGCCAGAATTTTTCGGACCTGAACCAGCTTGTAAAGGATTCCAGACTCAATACCGTATGCCAGGAGGCAAAGTGTCCCAACATGGGCGAGTGCTGGAACAACCGTACAGCAACGTTTATGATACTCGGCGATACATGCACACGCAGCTGCGGCTTCTGCAATGTAAAGCTTGGCATACCAAATGAGCTGGATCTGGATGAACCGAGGCGCGTAGCTGAAGCAGTGGAAATACTGCAGCTGAAGCACGCAGTAATTACTTCGGTCAACCGCGATGAACTGAAAGACGGTGGTGCATCAATATTTGCAGAAACCGTCAGAGTCATCAGGCAGCAGGTTCCGGGTTGCACTGTGGAGATTCTGATACCCGATTTCAAGGGCTCAGAAATGGCTTTTGAGATAATTATGCAGAATCCGCCCGATATACTGAATCACAACCTGGAAACCGTCAACCGACTCTACCATGCAGTGCGGCCCCAGGCGAAGTATGAAAGGAGCCTGGAACTGATACGATGGTTCAAGAGCAGGAATCTGACTACGAAAAGCGGTATTATGGTGGGTATCGGGGAAAAACCGGAAGAGGTTCTCGAACTAATGCAGGATTTGATCGAACATGGATGTGACATTCTGACTATTGGACAGTATCTTCAGCCGACCAAGGTGCATCTGCCGGTCGACAGGTACGTTACCCCGGATGAATTCCGGATGTACAAGTCCGAAGGACTCAAACTGGGTTTCAAAGCCGTTGAAAGTGCCCCTTTGGTAAGAAGTTCATACCATGCCGACAAACATGCCGGCCTTTAGGGTCCAAAAGATCCTTTGCGGTGCGGCGGGTTAAATAAATTGTTCCGCAAATATCCAAATTATGGAGCAGTATCATGGCAAAAGTAAAAGGTGATATCCTGGTGGATATCGAGAAATGCAAGGGATGCGAGCTGTGTGCAGCCGCCTGTCCGCAGCACTCACTTGAGTTGTCTCGAAATATCAACGCCAAAGGATATCATTACATCGTAAGAATCGAAGACAATTGTACGGGGTGCACTAACTGCGCTCTTGTATGCCCTGAAGGTATAATCAGGGTGTACAGAAAGACGCTCACCAAAAATGAGCCGGTCGCAACAATAACAAATGTCCAAAACGACTTAACAGTAATGGTGAAACAATGAAAGAATCAAAACTCATGAAAGGAAACGAGGCCCTTGCAGAAGCTGCAATACGCAGCGGCTGTGATGCCTATTTTGGTTATCCTATCACTCCGCAGAGCGAAGTTCTGGAATATCTGAGCGTTGAGGCTGAAAGAAGGACGGGAATGGTCGTCCTGCAGGCCGAAAGTGAAGTAGCTGCTATAAATATGGTTTATGGCGCAGCTGGTACCGGGAAAAGGGTTATGACTTCCTCATCATCTCCCGGCGTCAGCCTTATGCAGGAAGGTATTTCATATATAGCCTGTGCAGAGCTTCCATGCCTGCTGGTTAACGTTGTACGCGGCGGCCCGGGTCTGGGAACTATTCAGCCGTCTCAGGGTGATTATTTTCAGGCGGTTAAAGGCGGAGGACATGGGGATTATAAAATGATAGTGCTCGCTCCCTCCACGGTCCAGGAAATGGTGGACTATACAAAACTGGGGTTTGAACTGGCCTTCAAGTGGAAAAATCCCGTCATGCTGCTCGCAGATGGTGCTATGGGACAGATGATGGAAAAAGTAAATCTGTTTGAACAGGTGCCCAGGAAAACTGAGATTGAAACATGGGCGACTGTAGGAAAACCTGCAGACAGAGAAAGGAATATTATTACATCACTGCATATCGAACCTGAAAAGATGGAAGACATAAACATTCATCTTCAGGCAAAATACAGAAAAATTGAAGAAGAGGAAGTGCGCTTCGAGAAAATTATGTGCGACGATGCTGAAATAGTGTTCGTGGCATTCGGACTCGTAGCCAGGATCTGCGTGAAGGCCGCTCAGATAGCACGCAGCAAAGGCATAAAAGTCGGAGTTTTCAGACCTAAAACTCTCTATCCGTTCCCGTATAAACAGATCAGCGATCTTGCCGGATCAGTCAGAGGCATCATGACGGTTGAAATGAATGCCGGTCAGATGGTCGAGGATGTGCGCCTCGCTGTCAACGGCAAATGCAGCGTAGAATTCCACGGAAGGATGGGCGGTGTTATACCTTCTCCCGAGGAAATAGTAAAACGTCTGGAAACAATTTATATGGGAGAAACAGTATGAACGAGAAAAAAATGCTAGCTGAAGATCCGGTATTTGAACCGGACAGCCCTGTCGCTGCAGAAGATCTGTTATGCGTCCAGGAAAATATGGTCTACAACAGACCGGCAGCGCTTACTGATTCGCCCCTGCACTATTGCCCCGGCTGCGGACACGGCGTTGCTCACAGGATTATTGCCGAAGTTATAGACGAACTCGGAATACAGTCTGAGACTGTGGGTGTTGCACCTGTCGGATGTTCTGTATTTGCATATAATTACCTGAATATTGATATGCAGGAAGCGGCTCACGGCAGGGCAAGTGCAGTTGCAACCGGCATTAAGAGAGTGCTTCCCGAAAAATATGTATTCACTTACCAGGGTGACGGTGATCTGGCTGCCATAGGGACAGGAGAGACCATTCACACCTGCAACAGAGGCGAAAATATATTGATCATATTCATTAACAACGGAATATACGGAATGACCGGCGGTCAGATGGCGCCCACAACGCTGCCTGGTATGAAATCCACTACCTCACCGTTTGGCAGGGATATTTCCAGTATGGGCTCTCCGCTGAAGATCACAGATATTATCGCAACACTGCCAGGTGTTTATTATGCCACAAGGTGCGCGGTAAATACACCTGGAAACGTGCGCAAGACTAAAAAAGCTATTACAAAGGGGTTTGAATACCAGAAACTGAAAAAAGGACTGAGCTTTGTTGAAATAGTATCCAACTGTCCTTCAAACTGGAAAATGACTCCTGTACAGTCAAATAAATGGCTTGAAGAACATATGCTTCCTTATTATCCGCTGGGTGATCTGAAGACCCCTGTGGAATAAATGCATATATAATTCATGGTATTTCCTTAAAAATTAAAGTAAAGAGGATTTATAAAATGACTGAAGAAATTGTAATAGCCGGTTTTGGCGGGCAGGGAGTGTTGTCCATGGGACAGATTCTATGCTACTCCGGTGTAATGGAGGATAAAGAGGTCAGCTGGATGCCTTCATACGGACCTGAAATGCGCGGCGGAACTGCAAACTGCATTGCGATTATAAGCGACAGCCCTATCAGTTCGCCCATACTGACTAAATTTGACACTGTCATAATTCTGAACCAGCCTTCAATGGAAAAGTTCGAATCTGCTGTGAAACCCGGCGGACTGCTTATATATGAAGGCAGTATGATAATTAATCCTCCCCAAAGGACGGATATTGATATACTCGCAGTCGATGCTGCAAATGAAGCGATAAAGCTGGAAAATCCAAAGATAATGAATATGGTGATGCTGGGTGCATTTCTGAAGAAAAAACCCATTATAAAAACGGAAAATATATTGCTGGGTCTGAAGAAAGTATTACCGGAGCGTTACCACCATCTTATTCCGTTGAATGAAAAAGCTCTGAAGAGGGGAATGGAACTGGTGGAAATGTCAGAATCTGTCAGATAGAAAGTTTATAGCCTTACATCAAAAGCCGTCCGGAACCGGACGGCTTTTTTTATATCTGTAAAATATTTATTTGCTTGCTTGCTGTCTGGCCGGTGATGAGAATAGTCTGAAACCGGGAATTTTTACCCGTATTTTATATACTGCATTTGTTTCATCTTCAGTAAACACCAGTGTCTTCATATCGCGGCCTGCAAATTCCAGGTTGCTCGGTTTTTTACCCGGAGTACTGAATTTTTCTTTCAGCTTTCCGTCAGGGGAGTAGACATAAATATTTCCGCCACCGAAATGGGCGATATAAAGATTCCCGCTTTTATCAAATGCAAGTCCGTCAGGATCACCGCCCGGCAGTTCGCAGAAAACGGAAAAATTCCGGAAACCGCCGTTGACATCAAATCTGAGCACCCTCTGTTTTGCCGATTCACATACAAACAAATACTTTTTGTCGGGACTGAATGCTATTCCGTTAGGGAAGCAGAGAGAATCAATGACGCAGCGCAGCACGTTATTGTTCCGGTCAAACATATAGACACAGCCATCAGGACGGTTTACGTCGTATGAACTTGGATCGGTAAAGAAAAGGCTGCCCTTCCAGTCGAAAGCCATGTCATTAGGTCTGTTAAACTTCTTGCCGTTATAGCCATTGAGTATAATTTCGCTCCTGCCTGTGGATGGGATGAATTTCAGTATAGTACCGTTCTTGTAGTCGGTAGCATAAAGACTGCCGTCACTGAAGAAAGCCATGCCGTTAGTCTGACCGAATCGTACGTCAGAAGCAGAAGATGTTTGAAAAGTATCCTTCTTACCGTCGAGAGTGAGGCGTGCAATCCAGTCACCATGGCAGTTGGACAAATATATGGCATTTTTCCCGTCATAGGCAGGACCTTCGGGGAAGCTGAAACCATCTGCAATCTTCTGAATATTCGGTGCATTTTTCTGAGCAGGCACACAGACGAGCGGTAAAAGAATAAAAAATAATAACAGTTTTTTCAATTCATTACCTTTCATTAAATTTTGAATGCTTAAATATTTGATTATTTACAGAAACATTCAACCGTCAAAAACCAATATCCGTATAATTTATTTTACAGCACCTTAAGAATATATGCCTGCAGTTCTGCGCCTGTCTGATAGAACCTGGTCTGACAGTCTGAATTTACTTACGAGATCCTGCAGATTGCCGGTCAGTTCGTTCAGTTCTTCGGCAGCATGAGCTGTCATGGTAGTGCCGTCGACCGATTTCTGAATCACACCTGAGATGCCTTCTACACTTCTGCTTATCTGTTCAACTGTAGCCGACTGTTCCTCGCTTGCAACGGCGACCTGTGAAACCAGTTCTGCGACCTTGTCAGTCTCCTGAATGATTTCTCTAAGTGAAACATCTGCTTTTTGTGCAAGCTCTTTGCCCTTGGATACAACAGCCGTACCTTCCTTGATGGATTCAACAGCTGAATTGGTTTCTTCCTGTATAGTCCTTATCATAGTGGTGATTTCCTTAGTCGCCAGCGAAGTTTTATCGGCAAGTTTTCTTACTTCGTCGGCAACGACTGCAAATCCGCGGCCCTGTTCGCCGGCGCGTGCAGCTTCTATTGCGGCATTAAGAGCCAGAAGATTTGTCTGATCGGCAATGTCGTCGATTACCTGTATAATATCTCCGATTTCTCTTGAGCTCTGTCCAAGAGCCTCGACCGTAACGGCAGTTTCATCAACTATCTCTGCAATTTTGAGCATTCCGGAAATGCTTTCTCCCACAGTCCCTCCGCCTTCAACAGCCTTCTGGCCCGCCTGTCTAGCTGCTTCAGAAGCGAACGAAGAGTTTTTTGAATTTTCGAATATTGTACGCGTCATCTCTTCAATAGCAGATGCAATTTCAGTTGACTGGTCCGATTGGATTTTTGTGCCATCGGCAATCTGAACTGCAGATTCGGAAATTTGTGAACTGGCCTGGACAGTAATTCCGACAGTCCTGGAAACTTCAGAAATTGCAGTTTCCATGGATTCAGCGAGAGTGTTAATGCTGTTTATAAGAATTTTATGGTCTCCGTCGAATTCCCCGGTGACTCTGGCGGTCAGGTCTCCGGAAGCCAGTTTTTCCAGAACCATGCTGCCTTCACGAGTCGGGAACACAATTTCATCGATGCCTGAATTGAACCCGCTCAGCAGTTCACGGTAACTGCCGGAGTACTTATCCGTAATGGCTCTTACAGAGAGTCTGCCGTGTATATATGAATCAGTCATAAACTTTGTTTCTGCAACCAATTCTTTCAAAGTGGATGAAATCTTCAGAATGCTTTTGCCGAGAATGTCCTTCTCTGATTTCAGTTCGAGATCAAACTCCAGCTGACCCGAAGATATTTTTTCTGCCGCACTGACCTTCATCTTTATATTACTGACCATATCCATGAAAGCTCTTTCCAGCCGGCCGATTTCGTCGGTTCTGCTGCTGTTAAAATCAATTTCGATATCTCCGGCAGCGATCTTATCGGCTCCGTTTTCTATAAGGTTCATTATGGGTTTAATAAGAATTTTCTTCATTACTCTGATGACGATAAACCCAATGGAAAGGAACACTATTATAATTACGGGAAGAAGTTTGAGAATTATGCTGTTTCGTGTAGCGCTTATCTGGGACAGGGGATTGCCGGCAAATATTACACCCATAGCTTTTCCATCAGGGGCATGAATCGGACGGTAAGCCGTAACGTAGGGAATTCCCAGAATATCAGCAGATCCTGAATAATATGAATTTTTGCTGAGTACAATCTGTGCAATTTTGGGGTCCAGTTTTGTCCCCACCAACCTTTTTCCTTCACCGTTAATAATGGTGGTGCTGATTCTCGTGTCGCCGAGGAACAGTGTGAAATCGGTTTTGTACTGAGATTTAAGTCTATCGAGTTTAGCGTTATCAGATAATAAATAACCAGCTGAAACTGCTGCAATCACATTTCCGTTACCATCAATCACGGGAGAACCTGTGCTGATGGAAATTTTGTCATTCTGCCAGGATTCCAGAATTGTTGACCTGGAGTTGTGCAGAGCTGAGGAAATTTCAGTTCTGTCTATGACCTTTCCATCCTGACTGAACAAATAACCAACGCTGAGAATAACATTACCGGACTTGTCCGCGACTATTACATAGTCCAGATCTGTGCCGCTGATTATCCTTTTAACTGCTGTCTCCAGAGATAAGCGGTCATTATTTTTAATGGAAGCAGTGAGGACAGCGTTTTCTGAAAGCTGTGACGAAAAGTATAGAGAAGTGTTTTTGTATTCATTCAGTTGTTCAACATAACTGTTCAAAGCTAGCTCAACGTCTTTAACGGCTGATTCCTTGAAGGAAGATGAAAATTCAAATACTCCTATGACAACTGCAATAATAACAAGTACAAGAGATGATAGAATGTTGACAACGATTATTTTTCCCCCCAGAGATAAGTTATTGAACCATTTCATGATATTACCTCCGTGTAATATTTGGTGCCCGAAAATTGTGGCTGGTAAAAGATGCCAAATACATTATTATTGGTAAACAAACAAGGCAGGCCAATTCAGGCGGCTGCTCCGATTATTGTTATAATCGGAAGCAACTGAAAATATTATAGGGATGTATATTAAGTCAGTGACAGCGGTCACATAGTTATTTCCCGGGTTGTCCTGTCAGATCATGTTTGATGAGCCACTGGGAGGTCTGCATCATACTGAATGCGTAGTTTTTCATCGTCTCTGAGAGCTGTTTGTTGCCGGTAATGACATCACCAGTGGAATTGTCCGCATAATAGTAGAGTGATTCACTGCCGGATGTTCTGTATACGTAAAAGTATTTTTCATTGAGACAGCCTATCTTGTCATCATTGCAGAAATATATAAAATCCCTGCGGCTGCTGAAAAGGTCAATTCCCATTGTATTGTTAATATAGGGGATATTCAGCAGATGCATGATAGTGGGAAATACGTCAATCTGTCCGGCCAGACAGCCGAATGACTTATTCTCCTGAGTCTTTCCGGGCATGTAGATCAGAAACGGAGAATGGTTAAAGGACAGAGGCATGTCATATACCGGGTTAAGATTTGCTCCGTGATCAGCGACAAAAACAAATATCGTATTATCGTACCAGTCTTCTTTTGATGCAAGCTTCATAAAGTGTCCAATAGACCAGTCGGCATATTCAATGATCTGTTTTAGCATACCCTGGCTGTGCGGTTTGAATGGGATACTCTCAGGGATATAATACGGGCCGTGGTCGCTCGCCGTAAGCATCGCAGAAAAGAATGGTTTACCCATTTTATGCAGATTTCTGAGGACCGGGATCGACTGCTCAAATAAAATATGATCAGGGACGCCGGTCGCACCCTTAATCCATTCCGGCGGATAGTCCTTCTGACTAACAACTTTCTCAAATCCATTTGAATACATAAAGCCGGCCATGTTGTCAAACTGCTCATCGTGAGTAGTGAAGAATACGGTGGAATACCCGTTGGACTTCAGCGTAATGGGTAGTCCGGTCATCGCCGGGATTCTGGTATTCTTCATGGGATGTTGTCTGAGGAGCGCAGGGAAAGAATACAGTGTCGAGAATATTCCATTGTATGTATGAATCCCGGCACTGTAAAACCTGTCAAAACAGTACGACAAGCCAGCCAGACTGTCGAGTCTGGGAGTGAGATTATCCTTGTTCCCGTAGCGTTTCATTTTTTCTGCTGACATGCTTTCCATAATTATCAGCACAACATTAGCACCACTCGGAACACCGCTGCAAGCGGATAGCCGGGCTATTGGAAATCTGGAATCGCCGGGACTCTGCAGAAAGCTTACTGTATTGGCCAGTGCGAGTTTATCATCTATTAGCCTGAGTTCCTTTGTCTTTCCGTCATTATCATCGAGATAACTTCTGATAAAAGTGAAAACGGGATTAAGTCCTAACTGATTAGGAAATGCATATGACGAGAAATATGCCGTGCCTACCCTGATGGGCGACTTCTGTTCAAGCCTGCCCCGGATACCAAGAAATATTACCGGGAGAAGCAATATAAAAGAAACAATATTTAAGATTAAGCCGGAATTTTTTATACCAGGTTTTGACCGCTCTGTTCTGTCAAATACAACTTTCCCTGATTTGATCAACAGAGTCCAGTAGATTGCTGCAAGTATGAGGAAAAGTATCGAATACAGGAAGTAGCTGGATTCACCGAATATCATTCCCAACATAAATTTTTTCTGGTCAGCCCAGTTGAAAGCAGCTGTAGTGAACCTGGAAAAATAATACTTGAAGTAGGGTATATCAGCACTGCAGATCATGAAAGAGATGGTGTACAGAATTCCTGTCAGCATCAGCATACTTTTGTCAATTATTTTCGAGCCTTTATTAACAAATGAAAAAATGAAAAGCAGGAGAAAAGGCAGTGTAAGTATGTATCCCGAAATTACAGTATCAAAACGCAATCCCATGAGAAATGCGTTGAAAATAAGAGAGTATTTTTCTGTGACAGGCAGTGCTGATACTTTATCAGGATTCGTTGCAACAAGTATTATTCTGAAAATCAGGAAAAAGAACAGTCCGGTAACATAATTGAAAAGCAGAAACCGAACATGTATAGGCAGGCGTTTTAAAAAATCTTGCATTATAGTGTATATTATTTAAAATAGAAATGTTCATTCAGGTTTTGTTCACCGAAATGTAGTAATTTTTCGTGTTTTAATAAACTGTTTAAATTGTCTCAGGAAATATTTCTGCAAGTTTTGTTATATTTAACACAACAATTATTTGCTATTGCCACCAAAAACGGGACCAATCAATGGAAAACCAGGACTACAGAAGTTCTTTTGTCTACAGGCATATCGGGCCTGATGAAAAAGAAAAAGACATGATGCTTAAAACCATAGGCGTCAATTCTGTCGAAGAACTGATCAACAACACAGTTCCAGAAAAGATCAAGATTAAAACCGGACTGAAGCTCAGGGCACCCCTGACAGAATCCCAGTTTCTGAAGAAACTAAAGGGTATAGCCGGGAAAAATGATATTTATAAAAGCTATATAGGCATGGGCTATTACGATACTATCACTCCTCCGGTAATTCAGAGAAACATTCTGGAAAATCCAGGCTGGTACACGCAGTATACCCCATATCAGGCCGAAATATCGCAGGGAAGACTGGAAGCTCTCTTAAATTTTCAGACCGTAATTGTCGAACTGACCGGTCTGAACATTGCAAATGCTTCACTGCTCGATGAAGCAACTGCCGCTGCTGAAGTAATGAACATGTTTTACGCCTCAAGAAAAAATAAACATGCAAACAAATTTTTCGTTTCCGACGGATGTTTCCCTCAGACTATCGACGTGCTTAAGACCCGCTCGGCTCCTCATATGATTGAACTGGTCGTTGGTGATGCTACTGACTTCAGTGCCGATGAAAGTTATTTCGGAATGCTTCTGCAGTATCCATCGCTCAGCGGCGGGATAAAAGATTATTCAGATATAATTGCAGATGCAAAATCAAAAGGTGTTTATTCTGTTATTGCAGCAGATCTGCTCGCACTTACCATGCTTAAAACTCCCGCTGATATGGGCGCTGATGCTGCTGTGGGTTCGACGCAGAGATTTGGAGTACCAATGGGGTTTGGCGGACCTCACGCTGCATACCTCGCTGCCAGGGATGAATTCAAGAGAACTATTCCGGGGCGTATAATTGGTATCTCTGTGGATGCCGACGGGAACAGGGCTTACCGCATGGCTCTCCAGACAAGAGAACAGCATATCAGGCGCGAAAAAGCCACGAGCAACATTTGTACGTCTCAGGTGCTTCTGGCAATTATGGCCGGAATGTATGCCGTCTATCATGGGCCCGAGGGACTTAAAGCAATCGCCGGACGCATAATGAAGTATACAGGTGCTCTGGCTTCAGGATTGAAAGAATTATCGTATGAACTGATCAATGAGAATTATTTTGATACTCTCTGTATCAGCTTCAAAGACGGTGATGTTCTGAAAGACAGGATAAGAGAGATAGCACTCCGCGAAAGAATCAACCTGAATTATTTCCTGGACAACCGGATACTGATTGCGATCGATGAAACTACGGAATTATCTGATGTTCAGAGGCTGCTTGATGTATTTGCCGAGGCCATTGGTACCGGTAAGATCGAACTGGAAGTTCCGGAATCCGAAATAAATTCGGCGCTGATACGTACATCCGGTTTTCTGAATCAGAAGGTATTTAATTCGTATCATTCTGAAATGGAAATGACTAGATATATAAAGAACCTTGAGAAAAAGGATCTTTCACTTACCGGTTCAATGATACCGTTAGGATCGTGCACCATGAAGCTGAATGCTACAGTCGAGATGTTCGGAATCAGCTGGCCCGAATTTTCCTCACTGCATCCTTTTGTCCCGGCTGAACAGGCCGCCGGATATAACGAACTCATAGGTGAACTTGAAGAAGCACTGTGTGAAATTACCGGATTTTCGGGTGTCTCACTTCAGCCGAATTCAGGAGCTCAGGGTGAATATTCAGGACTCATGGTTATCCGCCAGTACCATCTCGATCATGGCAACGCTCAGCGCAATGTCGTACTGATTCCTTCATCTGCACATGGCACTAACCCCGCCAGTGCGGTAATGGCAGGGATGAATGTCGTCTTAGTTGAATGTGATGAGTCGGGTAATATAAGTCTTGCAGATTTAAGAGCAAAAGCCGAAATGCACAAGGATAATCTTGCAGCCCTGATGGTAACGTATCCATCCACTCATGGTGTATTTGAAGAGGATATTAAGGAGATATGTTCTGCTGTACACAATGCAGGCGGTCTCGTATACATGGATGGTGCAAATATGAACGCACAGGTTGGCCTGACCAGTCCCCGCGAAATCGGTGCTGATGTATGCCACCTCAATCTGCACAAGACCTTTGCCATTCCGCACGGCGGCGGCGGACCCGGAGTCGGTCCCATTGCTGTCAGTGAAAAGCTCAAAGAATACCTGCCCGGGCATTCGGTTGTAAACACAGGCAGTGAAAAATCTATCAGTGCTGTTTCAGCGGCTCCATATGGCAGCGCTAATGTACTTATTATTTCCTACGCATATATAATGCTTATGGGTGCTGAGGGATTGAAAAAGGCTACTGAGTATGCTATACTCAATGCAAATTACCTGAAGGCACGGCTTGAAAAACATTATCCCGTTCTATATACCGGCAGCAAAGGCTGTGTGGGACATGAACTGATATTTGATGTCAGAGCACTTAAGCAGTCTTCCGGTGTTGATGTCGAAGATATTGCTAAAAGGCTGATGGATTACGGATTCCACGCACCTACCGTTTCATTCCCGGTACATGGTACACTGATGGTGGAACCTACAGAAAGCGAATCGAAATACGAACTGGACAGGTTCTGCGAATCAATGATTCTCATCAGACAGGAAATCAGGGATATCGAGGAAGGAAAACTCAGCAGGGATGATAACCCTCTGAAGAATTCTCCTCATACTGCTCTGTCTGTTGCCAGCGATGAATGGCAGCACACGTATACCAGAAAGCAGGCTGCATATCCTGCAGAATGGACCATTGAAAACAAGTTCTGGCCTGCAGTTGCAAGAATAAACAATGCCTATGGCGACAGAAATCTTGTCTGTACATGTGAACCTGTTGAGTCATACAGATAAAAGATGATTGCGCATCCTGCTGCATATTTGTATATGTATGCAGGATGCAGCATTGAACTCAGTATATTAGTACCCAGTACACAAAAACACACACATACAGTATCATTTGCTTTTATCAGATATTTAAGTGATAATATATAATTACTATTGAATTATACGAGGATTATATGAGATCTGTCTGTGAAATATTAAAGCAGTCAAAGAATATCGCTGTTGTCGGGCTCTCGGATAAACCGGGGCGTGACAGCAGGAATATTGCTGGATATCTGAGTGATGCCGGTTATAATGTAATTGGAGTTAACCCGCTTTCTAAATCCGATGTAGTCGACGGCATACGGGTTGTTAAATCATTGGACGATGTTCCCTTTAAGATTGATATTGTTGACGTTTTCAGACGGTCAGAACTTATCCCGGAATTATTGCCTGATATTCTCAGGGTCAAACCGGCTGTGGTCTGGCTGCAGCTGGGTATAGAAAACAATGGCGCTATGGAACTGTGCGAGAATAATGGTATAGAGACCATTCAGAACAAATGCATATATATCGAACACCGTTACTGTAAATAATTTACAAAACTGAAAAAGGAAGAATATTTGGAAATACTGTCTTTTAGAAAATACCTGGCCCTTGGATTCCTGATATTATTTCCTATGTTTGGTATTCATGCATCTGAAGCTCTGAAAGTAGATTCAATAATAATCAAAGGGAATAAAACAACCCGTGATGAAATAATTCTCAGGGAACTGACCTTCGGGGTCGGTGATACGGTTAATTCCGAAATTCTTAAATATAATAAGGAGCGCGTCTACAGCCTTGGCCTGTTTACAAACGTAAGATTCCGGGGTATCAGAAAAACTGATGAGTTTATTGTACTAATAGATGTTGAAGAAAGCTGGTACATATGGCCTATACCTTTTGCACAGATGAAGGATAATACAATATCTAAAGTCACCTATGGTGTAAACCTTCTCTGGAAGAATTTTCGAGGCCGTAATGAAACACTGAGTACTACAGTTGGCCTCGGTTATGACCCTTCTTTTTCCATTACATATTCAAATCCATGGCTGATAAGAAAAGACAATGTGTTTCTGGCTACTGCGCTTTCATACAAACAGGTAGTGAATAAAAGCATTTTTGCAGAAAAACTCTATGGTGATGAATTTGATCAGAAGATGATAGGCTACAGCCTCACTGTAGGTAAAAGGTTCGATATATATAATGAAGCCAGTATATCTGGAAGTTTTCTTTACGTCGAAAACCCGGACAATAATAAAAATATTTCTTTTTCCGGCAGCCCGGTAGCGCGAATTCCGTCTGCAGGTTTAAGCTACACTTACGATAACCGGAACCTGAAGCAGTTCCCTGATTCGGGATTTTATGGCAACTTTACATACATATACAATGGATTCGGATCCGGAGGCATTGATTATTCTGTACTTAGAACGGATATAAGAAATTACGGTCAGTTCTGGGGTAGCCTGTCATTTAAATGGCGTATGTCGGGCAGGTATACATTAGGCAAAAATATTCCGCTTTTTGAAAATTCAATGCTGGGTGTGGATGAAAGGATTCGCGGTTATTACAGCCACAAACGTGAAGGAGATTTGCTTTATACAGCCTCTGCAGAACTTCGCTACCCGCTGATTAGTGACTGGACGATAAAAGTCAAACTGCCTATTGTCCCTAAACAACTTACCAGCTACAGACTGAAAATATTTATGTCTGTGTTTACTAATACCGGTACAGTTCTCAGAAGATCTGAACCGGTGACACTGAAGAAATTCGATTCCGGTTACGGTGTGGGATTGACATTCCTGCTGCTGCCGTACAATGCTGTCAGAATCGAATACGCTATGAATGATAAAAATGAAGGAGAATTTATTTTTGGAACCGGTTTTTCTTTCTAATACTGAATTATACTACGGCACAGTCGACGTAGAGAGCTCAGCGCTGGTTATCAGTACCGAGGAATTCCATCATCTGTCAAGAGTTATGCGTCACAGGACGGGAGACGAAATATTCGTAACCGATGGGAATGGTTCTATATACAGTACAGTTCTTTCAGAGACAGATAAGGATAGAGCCATTGTCGAAATAAAAGAACGGATCAGTTACGATAATCCTTTACGGAATATAACTTTCTGTATATGCCGTCTGAAAAATCCCGATCGTTTCGAATTTGCACTTGAAAAACTTACAGAGCTCGGCATCACTGATATTATTGTATATGACTCGGAAAACACGGTCTCGAAAACAGACAAGAAAGAGCGTTGGGAAAAGCTGATTCTATCAGCCATGAAACAATCGCTGAGAAGTTATTTGCCGGATATAAAATACCGTTCATCCATCGATGATATAATCAGCCTGAACGGTAACCACATTATCTTTGAACAGAATGCGGAAGAAAAACTCACTTCATTCGTGTTTAACAAATCCGATCACTACTATCTGATATTCGGACCGGAAGGGGGACTGACTGATAAGGAAATCGGTAAGGTAAAAAAAGAGCATCAGTTGCGGCTCACTAATAACAGGCTCAGAAGTGAAACCGCAATAGTCAGTGTCGCCTCATATCTTTCTCTCGGAATTTAGCTCTGCAGTGCTGAGCACTGCATTAACATTCCTTTGCCCCTGCACAGGTCAAAGCTGCAATACTGATAATATTCAGTTGACATCTTTCGCACCATATACATTAAAGAATAATACATAAGCCGTTTTTCTGGTATTCTTATCTCAATCCCTGCAGGGGTTAAGGTCCAAATATAATCTATACGAATGTTACTTCAAACCATCCCTCACATCATTGTCTTCAGTTCATATCCCGACAGATTTATGTCAGCATAGTGTGAAGCCCGAATGTCCTCTAACAACTTTCAGCGCTGTAAATACAGGGGGAATCACATGATATATAATTGTACCTATTCAAAGAGCAAAATATTAGCATGGAATAATTTCTCAAATAAGAAATATTTAAAGTAGATGCGTCAGCAATATGTAGCTGAGAAAGGATAGTAAAACAAATATGAACGACAGCAGGATAAATGATAAGCCTATTAGTGTTCTACACATACTTGAGATCTTGGTAAGACAGAAATGGACCATTCTTACTATTGTTTTGGTCATATTCAGTATTGTTGCAATATATACATTTACACAGAAGAAAACATATGAAGCATATGCTTCAGTAATTGTAAAGGATAATTCTGCCAAGTTTGGGGCCAGTGCCAAAACACCGGAGGACAAGCTGAATAATCTTCAAAACCAGTATGAAATTCTGAACTCACGGGATTTGCTTCAGCTGGTATCTGAGAAAATACTGCGGCGTACATATGCTGACTCTTCGGCAAACAAAGACACAATGGAGATAATCAGAAATGCAGGAATGCTGAGAAGTAATCTGCATATCACTGACAACCTGCTTACAGAAGGGATAATAAAAGAACTTAAAAATTCTATGTCTCTGCAAATGAATAAGGAGACGAGCATAATAAAAATATTATTCAGGAGTACTGACCCGGTTGAAGCAGCAATTATAACAAATATTTTCGTAGATACATACCATGATCGTGACCTTCAGAGAAGCAGAGCGGATGCATCCGAATTGAGAAAATTTCTGGAAACACAGGTGAGAAATAAAACCGCCCAGCTTGGACAGACAGACTCGGCACTCCAGAACTACATGCAGGGTTCTGAGACTCCTGAACCGCAGACTGACGGGGCATTACTTGCACAACGTATAGCAAGTATTGAGTCCGAACTGGAGTCAAATGAAATGGAGTACCAGAAATCGGCACATCTCCTGGATAGTTATCAGAAAGAACTAAAAAGGATGGGCCCGAATTTTACGAAGAAACTCATTGATGTTGATGATATCTATATACAGGAGCTCCAGAAAACAATAGCCAGGAAAGAAGCCGAGAAAGATATTTCAAAAGTCGTCGGCGGAAACCAGAGCCCTGCTGTCCAGAAGGAATTTGCACGAACTAATAAATCGATTGATTCACTTAAAAATATACTTCAGGAAAGAACAAAAAAATATATAGATAACTCTATTGACGGATACTCTATTGCGGGTAATAATAACTCGGGAGTTAACGACATAACATTTCTTTCCGGCGAAATACAGCGGTTAAAACTGAAGGTCGAATCTCTGGAGATAAGTAAAAATGCACTGTATGACAATCTTGTAAAATACAGTGCGAGACTGCACAGACTACCTAAACAAAGCATTACACTAGCCAAGCTACAGCGTGACAGGCAGTTTACAGAGAGTATCTCTATGGATATCGGAAAGAGATACGAGGAAGCAAGATTAAATGAGCTCTCGACTTTCGGACAGATAGATATCCTGGACAAGGCATCGGTTCCTCTTGAACCGGTAAGCCCAGATGTAAAACTGAACCTTCTGCTTGCACTGCTGAGCGGTATTAGTCTGGGACTCATAACTGCATTTGTATTAAACGGTATTAATAACCGGGTGCATTCTCCTGAGGATATAGACGGTATGGGACTTAGACTTTTGTCTACTATACCACGACTGAAACTGGAAAAACAGCAGGTCATGAGGTTATCAGCTGGCAGCGGACTTGGTAGTACCGAACTAGTTGTTGCAGGCGACCCGCGATCGGAAATTTATGAAGCATTTCTGCGTCTTGGAGTTAATATCATTTATAATAATGTTAACAATAAAAGGAAAACAATTCTCATTACCAGTGCTGCTCCTGGGGCCGGGAAAAGTGCAACTGCAATAAACCTGGCAATTACACTCGCCAATCTGGAAAAAAATGTATTACTCGTAGATACAGATCTCAGACGGCCGGTAGTACACAAATTCTTTAAAAAACCAATTACGCCGGGCCTGACAGACTATCTTCTGGAAAGCAACGAAATTTATGAAATCATTCAGCCTGCAAATGTAAAGGGACTGGATGTTATAACCTGCGGACGCAGAATAATAAATACATCGCTAGCACTTTCATCGGGAAAAATGCAGAACTTCATTGAAAGTCAGAATCAGCAATATGATTTTATTGTTTATGATGCACCTCCGCTGAATCCGATTACTGACGCAATTCATCTTGCCAGGTGTGTAGACGAAGTAATACTTGTAGCCCGGGCCGGCGTAACAAACGTCAGCGAAATAAGAGCAGCACAGTCACAACTGGAACATGTCGGAGTGCATGCAGGTGGGGTAGTTCTGAATGAATTCGACCCTGCAGATGCACCGTTTTCATATGGGAAGCAGTATGGCTATAACGCATATAATGAAGAACCGGAGAAGAAAAAGTATTTGAGAAAGAAAAAAGTGTAATGCAGAAAATATTTATGAAATATAGTCTGCCGGGAATAATTACACTGCCGTTCAGACCAAATGCCTTTACAGCTTCAGACCGCCGGGGAGGATTCGTCCCCGAAACTATATCATTTCTCGTGTCGAATCTTATATATAGCTCGTCTGCCTATGTGGTAAGTTTCCTTATTCCGTATATTCTTACCACCACTCTGATGGCAGCATATTCTTCAGGAATGCAGCTGCTGCTTATACTTACATCCTTGTTTGAACTGAGCTTCTCCACTAGCTTTGTTCGGTTCTATCAGCTGGATAATTCGGTCAAGTATTATAACAGTGTATTGCAGATGCTTGTTTTCGTGATTCTGGCAGTTTCTGCGCATATATTTCCCATGCAGCTGAATAATATATTCGGATTGAAAAATGTAGGCGTTAGTGCGGAAATATTCTTCCTGCTTATAATAGCGCAACTGTCATGGATGTATTTGAAAAGCTGGCTGCTGGCAACTGGCAAGCTTAATATTCTGTTTACTCACTCTATAATTATTCTCATATTGCGTGTTGCCGCAGTTATATACCATTATTCCCTGGGGCAGAATGATATATATTCAATTTTTATTTCGACATTGTTTCTGCCTCTTATTCCATCATTGGTTCACCTTATATATATCAACTTGTCCATTATTCTTTCGTCTGCACGGCAGCATAGAACCGGGGCGAAAGAGACCTATTCATTAACTTCAGAAAAGTTCTTTAGTTTCATCAGTTATTCATTTACAATTCATATATCTGGAGTGCTGTATCTGTATACGGCAAGATACGTCATTCTCTACCTGACAGGAAAGAACGAACAGGCTGTTGCAGATATGGGATATGCTATGACCTTTATTGGAATAATTCTGGTGTTTTATTCTTCGTTCAGGAATTATTTCCTGGCGCGGCTCAATATTAACGAAGAATCACGTATAAGGAAATATCTGACCAAACTGGAAAGAATGAAGGTAATATTTGTTACAGGTTCAATCGTAGTATCTTTAATTCTTTCTCTTATTGTGCTGTTTATTAAACCGGAATACCTTAGCAATAACAGTGTTATGTTTTCATTTATACTGTTTGAATCCAATTTCCTGCTTTTCTACTGCGGAATGATAACTCTGTTATCAAAGACCATGAATTATAATCGTACAGAGTTTATTATAAATCTTATGCGACTTATTATTGTTATAGTTCTCTGCAATACTGTACTGCAGTATAATCTAATACTTGGGTTTGCGCTTGTAAATATTTCAATTGCCGGCATAGAGTATTTGTTTTCGATATTTGTAAGGAAGAAGATCAGAGATGCTATCAGCTGGTAAGATAATGCGCATTATAACAGAATGTACAAATTTTATATTTGTCTTCAGTATTTTCAATGACAACTTTACTGTTGAAATCCTGGGTGCGAATTCACTGAAAATAATTACAGCGTTTTTCATCGTATTCCATTTATATGATATTTGGAAAAACCTGGTTACAATCAGAAACCTGAAGTATCTGATCCCGTTTTACATATTCTTCGCGATGAATTATATAATGATGCTTGTGAATCCGGCAGAAGGCGGGTTTAGTGCACTTCTAGAAAATATGATGCTGCTGGTTTCCATGATTGTCATTGTACTGTACTACATCAATTACGACATTAACTATCTGACGGCATATATCTGGATCGCGCTGTCATTTTCTGCGGTTCTGCTTGCATTCAGTGCTCCTATCAGCAGGTGGACATTCAGAAGAACCGGCGGAACTGGTGATCCAAATGAATTTGCAGCACAGATGATTCTATTTATACTGATATCGTTCTATATGGTACAGAGTATAAGAATTAGCTGGCTGAAGTTTGCCATAATGATTTTGTCCATAACATTGTTTGTTAATTCAATTCTGTATGCGGCATCTCTGTCTTCGTTTATTGTCTGTGCAATACTTGGGATATGGATTGCAGCAAGAAAAAGCGCACTGTCTGTAAATAAGATGGCTGTGGCCGGGGCTGCATTGGTTCTTGCTGTGGTAATTATGTTCTCATTATTCAGTTCAGATATAAAGAACATGGAAATGACTAAAAACCTTGTCGGCAGGAGTAAACAGACAGGAACTGCATTGTTCCGGATCAACAGCTGGAAAGCCGGGTTCAATATGTTCGCAGACAAACCGGTTTCCGGTGTTGGAATGAACTCATTTAGCGAACATACCAGAAAATATTCGAAAGTCTATATTTCGGATGATGCCATAGCCCCGCACAGTATATACGTAAAAATACTGGCAGAAAGCGGACTAATAGTATTTACTGCATTCATAGTATTTCTGATCATACTGGCGGCCAAAAACTTCAGGGATATTTATTATTCCAGATACTTCTGGATACACGCTGCGGTGATGGGAATTTTGATGATGGGCTTTACACTGGGGATTCTCTATGATAAATACCTTTGGCTTTCCGTGGCAATGCTGATGAATGTACACCTGAGAATTGAAAAAGAAAAGAATCTGCTTGCGCAGTATTTTAGATATTAGGATAAGCATTGGAACTGGAGCAGAGTAAATATTTAGACTCGGAAAGGTTGGATCAATGAAAATCGTTCATGTTATTTCCTCATTCGGACCAGGAGGAGCAGAGGTACTGATAAAAGATATGGCAATAAGAAGTACTGGTGAGGCAAAAGTTGAAGTATGGGCAATCGGCAAGGCGGAGGATCCGCAGTTTGAAACTGATTTCATTGCCGAACTGCTTAATAAGAATGTCGGCTACACTATAATTGGCAAAACGCCCGGAAAGCAGCGTTTTTGGGTTATAAAAAGGATATTCCGGCTTATCAGAGAGAAAAACCCGGATATAATTAACACACATTCCGAACTCGCAACATTTTATGTGGCCTCAGCAAGATTACTGATGAAATTCGGACTTGTTCAGACTATTCACAATACCGTAATAGAATATCCACTGCTGCAGAAGATACTTGCCAGAAGTACTGCGGACCGCTTTGTTGCTATTTCGACAAAGTGCAAAGACGAAATACTGAGAATACTAAAATTACCTGAGGACAGGGTCACTCTTATATTCAATGGAATCAATGCAGATAAATTCAGGTGCCACAGATACTTCAGAAAGGAAGTAAAACATATATTAAACATAGGAAGACTGAATCACCAGAAAGATCATATAACTCTTATTAATGCATATTCAATAGTAGCCGAAGAACTGTTGAAGCATGGAAGAAGAGTACCAGTCTTAGATATAGTGGGCACGGGACCTTTGGAGAAGATACTCAGAAAAGAGACGCAAAAGCTCGGAATGACCGGTTATATTGAATTTATGGGCGTGAGAAAGGATATTCCGGAACTTCTGGCATCGCACGATATATTTGTTCTGTCATCGCGCTGGGAAGGACTGTCGATAGCACTGCTCGAAGCGATGGCTTCAGGAATCCCGATAGTTGCCACTGATGTCGGAAGCAATCATGAAATAATAAGTGATGGCGTCAATGGGGAACTTGCAGTCAAAGAGGATAAGAATTCACTGGCAGAAAAAATTCTCAGGCTGATTGACGATCCTGTGCTCAGGAAACAGTACTCGGAAATGTCTGTCAGGAAAATTCCTCAATTTGATATCGAACAATGTACAAGCAGATACCTGATGCTCTACCGCGATGTGGTGTACGGAGCTGAATTGGACAGCACAGAAAATTCTATAGCAGCATAACATAAGGGAAAATTAAAATGCACAGAAGTTATTTTAAAATCCCATACCTGTTTCAGTTTATAAGCGTAAATCTTTATGGAATTAACATAAGGAGAAACCGGTTTTCGATGAAATTCTACCAGCTTATAGAGCATTATCTGAAACTCTCAAAAGCTGAATACTGTAATCTCGACATTGTCAGGATTACCGGGGTTGTAAAGGAATCTGAATACTATAAAATCAGAAATGAGTCGGATTTCTATTCACTTCCTGTAATAAATAAGGAAATCGCAAAGGAAAACTTTGACAGGATAATAAACAGAAAAAAGATCAGCTCATTCCATAACAGCAGCGGTACGACCGGCAGCGGTTTTATTTATCCTGTCAGCAGGAACTTCGAAGATCATCAATGGGCAATTTACTGGAAATTCAGGTACATGTACGGTCTGACCACCAATACCTGGTGTGCTTACCTGATAGGAAGAAATATTCTGAATCCGGACAGGAAAAATCCTCCATACTGGATCAAGTCGTATGCTACAGCTCAGGTATTGTTTTCAATATCTCATCTCAATGAAAACACAATTGTCCAGTATCTGGAAAAAATGATTGCTGAGGATCTGCACTGGATGCATGGATTTCCTTCTACTCTGAATTATATGTCTTTTCTGATAAGAGAAAACGGTCTTGGCGAACTGGCAAAAAAACTGAACCTGAAGATAATTACCACCAGCAGCGAAACTCTGTATAATTACCAAAAGACTATAATAGAAGAAACCTTCGGCTGTCAGGTCCGGCAGCTCTATGGTCTGACGGAAGGTGTGGCAAGCATCTATGAATGCGAAAAAGGCAGCCTCCATGTGGATGAATCCTTTTCATTTGTCGAATTCATGGAGGACCCGGAGTTAAAGGACGTATACAGAATAGTCGGGTCTTCGTATCACAACGAAGCATTCCCGCTTGTCAGGTATGATACCGGTGATACAGTCAGATTATTCGAGCATCCTAAACAATGTCCCTGCGGCAGAAAGTCAAGGACTGTAAAGGAAATACTGGGCCGGCAGCAGGACTATCTCTACCTAGATGATGGTACAAAAGTCGGCGGATCGGGATTCTTCTTCAAGAAAGCAGTGAATGTGAAGAGAGCACAAATAGTGCAAAAGGAAAAAGGCGCTGCAGCATTTAACATCGTAAGGGCTGCTGGCTATTCAAACGAAGAAGAGGAGGGAATAATTTCTGAAATTAAAAATAAGCTCGGTAATAATTTCAGATATAAAATCAACTATGTCGATGAAGTAAAACTGACGGAAAACGGAAAATTAAAGTTTGTAATAAATGAAATTCAGGAAAAACAGTCTGAAAAACATTCTTCAGCACGACGCGGGAATAAACTGTTAATAATAGGACAGACACCGCCACCAACCGGAGGCGTAAGCATACATGTAATGAGACTGCTCAGACAGCTGAAGGAAGATAATATTGTACACCGCCACCTTAGCCCAAGGAATAATTCTCTGAAAGATTATTTCTACTTTTCCCGTGGAGTTGACACAGTACACCTGAATATATCAAATCCTATGGCAATATTTCTGCTGAGTGTATTTTACCGCACACTTGGGAAAAGAATAATACTGACAGTGCACGGAGAGCTGGGCAACAGAAAAATAATTGATAACATACTGATGTATTCGGCCATTGTAGTATCTGCGCATACACTTGTACTGAACAGAATAAGTCTGGAACGGGCCCTGAGGTTCAACAGAAATATAAAAATGATAACGGCATTTATACCTCCGGGAGGTAACGAATACTGTTCACTTCAGGAAACACGCTCGCAGGAACTCAGCAGTTACATACAAAAATACAAAATGTCTTTCTGTACCAATGCTTTTGAAGCAAAGCTCGATATCAGAAGAAATGAAATTTATGGAATTAGCGGGTTGATTAACATCTTCAGCGGCTTCAGTGATTTGTGCCTGATAATTTCAAACCCTACAAATACATATATGGAATATCTTAGGAAAAAAAATATCGCTATTCCGGAAAATGTAAAGATAATAACGTTTCCTCATAGTTTCATTGATATAATACAAATGACGGATTGCTTTCTGAGGGCGACAACCACTGACGGAGATTCCGTTTCAATCCGTGAGGCACTCTGGCTGGGTAAAGCAGTAATCTGTTCAGACTGCGTGAGCCGACCGGAAGGATGTATCCTCTATAAGAACCTGGACTGGGATGATCTGAGAGATAAAATAAACCGGTTCGAAAATAGAAAATCTGAAAAAATGATGAATATACAGACTGCATATGATATAATAAAAACAATTTACTAAAGGAATACAAAGTGCTGCAAATACTTCAGAACATAAGAAATGGTGAAATCAGCCTGAAAGAGGTACCTCCTCCGATGAATAGAAATAAAGGGATAATTGTACGTACAGTTAACTCATTGATAAGTGCCGGGACTGAAAAATCGATCATAGAACTAGCCGAAAAAAGCATTATCGGCAAAGCCAGATCCAGACCGGATCTGGTCAGGCAGATAGTTGCAAAGGCAAGAAAAGAAGGCTGGGTTAATACATATAACAATATTTCCTCAAGAATGGAAAGACCATCACCTCTGGGATACAGTGCGGCGGGAATTGTTGAAGAAACCGGCAGAGATACTGAAGGATTCGTAAGAGGAGACCGCGTTGCAATTGCCGGTGCCGGGTATGCCAATCATGCAGAAATAAATTATGTACCGGAAAATCTGGCCGTGAAGATACCCGCGAATGTATCATTTGAAGATGCTGCATATACCACGGTAGCCAGTATTGCATTACAGGGGCTAAGACTGGCAAAACCTCAGCTGGGAGAATCGGCTATGGTTATTGGATTGGGACTGGTCGGATTACTGTTAGTACAGATGCTAAAGGCAAACGGACTAAGGGTAATCGGAGTTGACCATAACCGTTTTAAGATTGAAACAGCAATGGGTCTCGGTATGGATGAACAGATACTGATCCCTGAAGAATATGCTGCAGATAAGGTAATGCGTTTCACCGGAGGCTATGGAGTTGATAATGTATTTATAACTGCCTCAACAAAAAGCGATGAGCCGGTGAAAATGGCCGGCGAAGCTGCCAGAAGAAAAGCAAAAATCATCATTGTCGGAATGGTGGGTATGAAAATACCCAGGGATATATATTACAAAAAGGAACTCGGACTGAAGGTTTCTATGTCGTATGGACCGGGAAGATATGACTATTCTTACGAGGAAGGCGGTATCGATTATCCATATGAGTTCGTAAGATGGACTGAAAAAAGAAATATGCAGGCGGTTCTTCAGCTGATGGCAGAAAACAAACTGAATACAAAAATTCTGACCACTCATGAATACGCTATGGAGGAATCGCTTTCGGCATATGATCTGATCAAATCCGGCAATGACAGGTATATTGGAATACTTTTGAAGTATGACATTCATAAAAGCCAGAACGATCTGGTATTAAATTCACGGATAAAAAATTACATGTCGCTGAATAAACTGCGGCAGGGCGGTCACAGAGAGATCTGCCGTGCTGGATTTATTGGGGCAGGCAGTTATGCTACGCTGCATCTGTTACCATATATCAAAGAAAATAAATCAGTAATTCTGACAGGACTTGCAACCGCCACAGGGAATAATGCATTGCAAAAGTCAGAGAGATTCGGTTTCGGATTTTCATCATCTGATGCTGCAAAAGTTATTGAAGATGAGAATACGGATTCAGTATTTATTGTCACCCGACATTCCACCCATGCAGAGTATGTTATCAGGGCAGTTTCAGCGGGGAAAAATGTATTTGTTGAAAAACCTATTGCAGTAACAGAAGAACAGCTTGCTGATATTGTCGCCAGCACGGAACAGACAGCCACTCCGGCAGTCATAATGACAGGACTGAACAGACGTTTTTCAAATATGATCAGGCTGGCCAGAGATCACTTTCAACACGGTTCACCTAAACAAATGATATACCGTGTGAATGCAGGAGAAATGCAGATGGACTCATGGATTCATGACAGAGATGAAGGAGCCGGTATGCTTATTGGTGAGATGTGCCATTTCATAGATACAATGATATTTATATGCGGGAGTGTACCTGAAACGGTTTTTGCCAGATCTATGCCCTTGAACAGCTCTGCTGCAAAAGATGACGACAATCTGAGTATAATTATTACTTTTACCAACGGATCAACAGGAACTCTGATATATAATACAATTGGCACGAGGTCATACTCAAAGGAAAGGTTGGAAGTATATGGTGATAACCGGGCAGCTGCCATGGATGATTTCAGAACTCTTGAGCTTCATGGTGCGAAGAAAGTAAAAAAAATCAGGTCTTCTAACCAGGATAAAGGGCAGAGGCAAATGCTGGATGAAGTAATAACCGCGTTCAGAAACGGTACTTCGCCTATACCGTTTGAAGAAATCATTTGCGGTATGGAAACTGTCTTTACTATAAGGGAATCACTGCGGTTGAACAAAATGCTGTATGTGAACTCTGTTCCGCAGAACAAGAATATTCGTGTTCCGGCTTAACAATGTACGGATGAATACCGGAAATATACTGCCTGTACTTGATTATTTGCCAAAACTATTTACCTTAATAATAAAGGAGGGGCAAAACAATGAACAGGAAACGTGTACTTTTTTTTTCTCACTATTTCCCGCCAGAGGTCAATGCACCGGCTAACAGGCTGTATGAACATGCGCGGTTATGGATAAAAGACATTGATGTGACCGTAATTACAAATTTCCCAAATCATCCCGACGGTAAACTGTTCCCGGGTTACAGGAACAGGCTGTGGCAGAAAGAAAAGTACAACGGAATAGACGTAATACGACTCTGGACATTTATAACCCCCAATGAAGGCTTCGTATTGCGGAGTCTCAACTACATTATCTACATGTTCGCAGCCATTATGTACGTAGTGATCTCCGGAATAAAATTCGACATACTCATTGCGACTACACCCCAGTTTTTTTGTGCACTGGCCGGCAGATATGCTGCATCAATAAGAAGAAAACCTTTCATACTTGAATTGCGCGACCTGTGGCCGGAATCTATTATTGCGGTCGGTGCTATAAAGAACAGACGAATTATCCGCCTGCTGCAGAGGCTTGAATTAAGCCTGTACAATGCTGCAGACAGAATTGTACCGGTCACAAATTCATTCAGTGATTATCTGGTGGAAAAAGGAATTGACCAAAAGAAAATTGAGGTCATATTTAACGGTGTCTCTACAGATATGTTCGAAGACAATAATGAAACGCTGAATACTGAAATTAAAAAATTTCTGGGTGAAAGCTTTGCCGCAGGCTATATAGGTACAATTGGAATGGCTCATTCCATCGGTACTCTTATACGTGCCGCAGAAATAACAAGACATCTGAATATCAGGTACCTTATCGTTGGATCAGGAGCAGAGAGAGAAAAACTGGAAAAAGAGATACGAGCAAAAAACCTGGATAATATAAAAATATTTCCGATTCAGACAAAATCACAGATTCCCGCAATAATAAAAAGTCTGGATGTGTTCATTGTGCACCTGAAAAATGATCCGTTGTTCAATACAGTTATTCCTTCTAAAATGTTTGAAGGAATGATAATGAGAAAACCGCTGCTTATTGGTGTTAACGGTGAAAGCAGAAATATAGTCGAATCATCAGAAAGCGGGTTATTCTTTGAGCCGGAAAATGAGACTGACCTTGCCGAAAAACTGCTCTACTACATAAACACTCCGTCTGACAGGGAAGCACATGGTAATAACGGATATGAATTTGTGCGAAAAAATTTCGACAGGGGAATGCTGGCTTCAAAATATCTCGATATAATAAAATCTGCCACCGTCAATAAAATCTTAGTATATGAAGTACCCGTGGCAGTTACGAAAGCAAAGGATTTGGTATAGATGAATTTTCTATTGATATTCTTTACGAGCCTTATATTTACTATTTTTTTTACTCCATATTTTATTGCGTATCTTAAAAAATCAAATGTCGTCGATTTGCCCGGAAAAAGGAGGATTCACAATGAGGTGATTCCAAGAATGGGTGGGCTGCTGATTTTCATGGTGGCTTCTGTAATGATAATCTCATTTTACAAGGACCTGAATTCCATAAGGCTGATCATTATTGCGGCTAATATAATATTGCTCGTAGGTATATTTGACGACATGCTCGGACTGGAGTATTCGGTAAAGTTTCTGCTGCAGACTCTGGCTGCAGTTTTACTGCTTATATATCTTGCTCCGAGATATGATTCCATGAGACTCTTCGAAGTTTATATTCCTTTCCCATTCGATTATGCCGTACTTGTGATGTTTATTCTTGGCAGTATCAATTCCATTAATCTGTTAGATGGAATGGATGGACTGGTAAGCGGGTTTTCGCTACTCGTATTCTCTATAATACTGTCGCTGGCAATTTTGTCGTACGATACATTTCTTCTCATATTATCGTGCAGTCTGATGGGCAGTATATTCGGATTTTTAAAATTCAATGCGTTTCCTGCTAAAATATTTCTCGGTGATACCGGTTCTTTGTCACTTGGTTTTTTTTTGGTTGTAGCCTCGCTTCTGACAAGCATAAATTACAATAACGGTGTTCTGGACCTGTCGTTTCCGGCAATGCTTATGGCAGTACCGGCAGCTGATACAGTCAGGGTAATGTTTACCCGTATCATAAGAAGAAAAAACCCATTCCTGCCGGACAATACTCATCTGCACCATATTATCAGTTCGAAGAATATATCACATAAATTTACTGTATTTGTAATTGAAAGTATTACTGTGCTTTTCATAATGCTGGCATTGTATTATATAAAATATGACCGTGTCGTTCCACTTGCATTGTTTTTTTTCTTAATTCTGCTTCTGCTGTTTATTGAACCTATACTCAACAGGATCAGGCCGACACTGAGAATTTCGCGAGAGATTGAACCAATAAGAAGTATTCCAAATAAATATTTTCACTATGCAGAGAAAGTACTCATTATTTTTTCTTCTCTTATGATCAGCGTGATTGTATTTTCATCATTCCCGAGATCCAGTACACTCAACAAGCAGGTCCTTGTTGTATTCTTTGTCATTGGCATCATTTTGCTCATACTGGCCTATGGGCATCAGAAACGGTCCAGAGATATTAGCGATATATATACATTTATAAACCTGTCGGCATTCTTTACAATTACAAACCTGAATACTCCTGCAGTAATGAATTATCTGATGCCTTCGGTTAGTGGAAACCGTATAATAGAAATGAGTTATTATTCTCTGGCTGTTATAATAGTTCTGTTTATACTTGGAGGAGAAAAACTGTTCAGCGTAAAGCGAATGATACTCAATGGAATAGATCTTACTGTAGTTGTATTTATTTTGCTGACCATTGTGGTCAACAGTTTTATACGGTTTGATTTTGACAATTATTTTAGTGCGAGTTTCCTGCAGGCATTTATATTTTATCTCTGGTATAAAGTAATAATTACTATAAAAAGCAGCATGGCCGGTTACCTGTTCTATGCTTCTTTCGCACTGCCGTTTACGGCAATACTATTTCTGATGTTTAACTGACAAAGAAATTTGAAATGAGAATTGGTATAGTGAGATTTTATCTGTCGTCAATAATTGCGGTCTCTGCCATAATGAATTTTGCTGTTACTCAGAAAAACATAATATCATGGCTGACTGCAGGTATCGGTAAAATTCAAAACTCCGATGCCCCGGTATTACTCTATACTTTCCCGGCGACTGAAGAAAACAAACTGGACGGTTTTGAATATCCGAACAGGATGCAAAAACTTACCACTGTGAAGATCCGTGCGGCCAGGGGTGAATATGAACCATTTACATTCATACTCGTACCTCAGCGGAAACTTGAAAGCGTTAAAGTAACATGGAGTCAGTTCACTTCCGGAAGTAATTCTCTGCCTTTAGATATACTCGATGTATCGGTTGTAAAGGCATGGTATCAGTCTGGAGTGAAATCTAACCAGACAAATCAGAGACTTCTCGTAGGAGAACTGCTTATAAAAAATGACAAGCTGGTGCAGACCGACTATGAAAGCAAATCAAATTACCTGCTTGTGAAAAATTCGTCCGGCACGAGCGAATATATAAATATCAGTGATCCTTCGGCCAGGTTTCCGGATAATGTGGTAATAGAAGATTCAGACGAACTGAAACCGTTTACAGTTGAAGAGAAAATTTATAAACAGCTATGGCTTACTTTCCATATCCCGGATAATGCTGTAAGCGGACTCTACAGAGGCAGAATTAAAATCAAATACGGAAACGATAATACTCTGTCTGTACCGGTGGAACTGACTGTTCTGCCATTTGATCTTAATGAGTCCAGAATAATGTATTCCATTTACTATCACGGATGCCTGAGAAGTTCAAAGCTCAGGGCATTCCACTGTGAGGATAAAACAGAAAAACAGCTGGAAATTGAACTAAGAGATATGAAGGAACACGGCATTATGTATCCTAATAATTATCAGGACGCCGATCTGCTTGCACGTAATCTCGGAATAAGGAATAAGGTCGGTCTTCCCGGTGATTACATGTTCAGCACACTGCTGAACTGGTTTAGTGTAAAGGAAGGAGAGATTCAGGATACTGACAAACTGAAGGAGAGAATCGCAGCATTTAATTCAGTGCTCAGCAAGCACGGATACAGGAACCTGCACATATATGGAATTGATGAGGCCTCAGGCCGGAAGCTTGCGGCACAAAGGCCTGCCTGGTCAGCCGCGCGGGCTTCGGGGGCAGGAATTTTTGTAGCATGCTATCATGATGCGTTTGATATTGTCGGGGATATTTTGGATGTCGCAGTGATGTTTGGTGAACTGAATCCTTCGCAGGCGAGGAAATATCATTCAAGGGGTAAAAAAATATTTTCATATTCTAATCCGCAGGTGGGGCAGGAGAACCCGGAGGTCTACCGCAGGAACTTTGGTATAGCTTTATGGCAGGCAGGATATGACGGTGCAATGGATTATGCCTATCAGAAAAATTATAACAGTATATGGAATGATTTTGACAACAAACGCTACCGGGAAGAAACATTTACTTACCCTCTTTCAGATGGACTTATTTCAACGATACAATGGGAAGGTTTCAGAGAAGGTGTTGATGATATGCGCTACCTGTCAACACTACTGGATATGATAGATAAACTAAAATCCAGAGGAAGGGATGTAACGGCGGCAGAGCGGTTTGTTTCATCTGTTGATACAAGCGGTGATCTTGATAAACTGCGCTCAGAGATAATTGCACAGATACTGAAACTAATGAAACAGAAATAAATATACCGGTTTGTTTTTTCATCTCAGAATTATTTATCTTTGAAGATTAAATAAAACACTTCCTATGCTGAGATAATGAAAAATCATCCGTTTCTGTCACTTTGCTTCGTCACTTTTATCTTTTCCTTTTCAATTCTTTACGGTCAGGTGCTTCCGTTGCCGGAAGATCAGAGAAGCTATGAGGATTCCTCATTCACAATAAAACATACAGGTATTATACCTGCTGCAAGAGGCAAAATTCTGGAATATATGCACGAAAAGAGGATTCCCGGACTGTCTGTTGCGGTCTCGAAGAACTCTTCATTCATATGGTGCGAGGGATTCGGTATAGCTGACAAAAAGAAAATGACTCCGGTGAAACTGAATACAAAATTCAGGGTTGGAAGTGTGTCAAAGTCCTTTACTTCCGTGGCACTCGGGAACTTGTATGAAAAGGGGCAAATTGATCTCAACCAGCAGGTGAGATACTATGTGCCGGAGTTTCCGGAAAAACAATATCCGTTTACAGTAAAACAGCTGGCCGGCCATCTGGCAGGTATACGCAGTTATGATTATTCCAGGGGTGAATTTGCCAGCAACATCAGATATAAAAGCGTGATGGAGTCTCTTAGCATATTCATGAATGATTCGCTTTTATTCAGGCCCGGCACAAAATATCTTTATACTACTTACGGCTATTCGCTTCTCAGCGAAGTAATTGAAAAAGCTTCTGGCGTGAATTTCCTGGACTTCATGCAACAGAATATATTCGATGTGCTTGATATGAAATGTACTGAACCTGATTACAGTGACAGATCCATTGAAGGCAAGGCAGGCTGTTATACATTGTGGAAAAATAATGTAACCGAATCGCCCCAGGTTGATAATTCGAATAAGTGGGGCGGGGGAGGATTCGTTTCGACATGTACAGATATGCTGCGTTTTGGAAATGGGCTTCTGGAGAATAAAATTATCAGTCCTGTTACAAGGGAATTATTGTTTACATCGCTGACACTCTCAGATGGTACTAAAACAGGTTATGGCCTCGGCTGGAGTACCGGTACTGATAAAAGCGGGCGGCGGTTTGTATACCATGTCGGCTCGCCATGCGGCAGCAAGGCATATCTGGTGATCTTCCCCGAAGATAAAGTTGTTATGTCACTTGCGGACAATCTGGATGCAGAGATTTCGCTCGATGAAATCCTTTCGGTTTGTGAACTCTTCTTAGGAACCGAACACGCTGCAAATTTCTAGAACGGGAAATCCTCCTGTGACGGACGAGTTTTATCCGGAGTTTCTTCTACCGGTTTCCTGGCTATCTGATGTACCTTGTTGCTTTCCACTATAATTGCCTTATTAGGGCTGGCCGGGCATGCATACTCACACGCACCGCAGCCGATACAGAATCCAGCGCGCACTTCAGGGATGAACAAATCCTTGCCATATGGTTTCATTGTAACAGCTTTTGTCGGACAATGCTCTGAGCAGGCACCGCAGTCTGTATTATTCGTATATACTATGCAGTTATGCTTTGTGAAAACTGCACGTCCAAGCTGAATGAGTTTTTTGCTTTCAATATCAGTTTCCCTGAGAGCACCGGTAGGGCAGACTGTTGTACAAATATTGCAGTCGTAATTGCAGAAACTACTGATATAGTTCATTCTGGGCTGAAGCATACCAGTAAAACCGTACTCCAGAAACGATGGCTGCAGTACCTGTGTCGGACAGCTGCTTACGCATAAATGACACGCAGTACAGGAAGAATGGAAATGATCCAGACTAGATGATCCGGGAGGTGTTACCGGTGTCCGCTTCTTAAGATTATCAGGAATTGCTTTCTGTGCACTGAAAGAAAATGCACTAAGTCCTGCAGAATACATCAATGTGTTTTTAATGAATTCGCGCTTTTTAATGTCTGTCTTTTCCGGTACACTGACATCTGATCTGCGACTGAGCCTGCCGGTTTTAATTCCGCCGGAAGGACAGACATCCAGACAGTTGAAACACATCACACATCTCGAAAAATCTATACTCTTGTCTTTTATACTGATACAGTTAGCCTTACATTTTACTTCACATACACCGCATTGTTTGCACCTGTATTCATCTATGTAAATTCTGAAGAAAGAAATTCTGGAAATTAACCCCAGGAATGTACCAACCGGACACAAAAGATTGCAATAAATCCTCCCATATTTTACAGAAAGATAGATAAGCAGAATGAATACAGACAATGGAAATACAGCAGTCAGAATAGTGATACCTTTGAGGTCATAAGGATACAGGAAATAATACTGAAGATTTTCGAGACCGGCAGATGCCTGATTGTTCACAAAGATGAGCAGCGGTCTTAGCAGACCGGAAACAATGCGTCCAAAGTTACTGTATGGATCCAGAAGAATAATCACGAATGCAGTACCGGAAAGCAAAGATAAACCAGTCAGCGTAAGTATGGAATAACGGACCCATACTGAAGGCTGAAGATATTTAAATTTCCTTTTTTTCTTTCCAATGCGTACTCTTATCAGCAGGTCCTGTAGGTATCCGAGCGGGCAGAGAAATGAACAGTAAATTCTTCCTGCAATAAAGGTAATCCCAATTATTACGGCAAAACCCAAAGCCGGCTTTAGCAGCGCAGGAATAAACTGAAACCATGTGGTGACCTTATAGAGACCAGCTGGAAGTGAACCGGTAAAATCTGCAAATATCAGTAATGCTGAAATGAAAACCAGTGTCGAGATCAATACCCTTGCTTTCTTAAAATAGTGCATCTTAACTCTGTGCCCGGATTATTACTATATGTATTATATCTTTATTCTTTTGATATTCAGTTTATTCAGGTCTTTGCGGCCAATTTTCAGCTGATCGGCAATTTTAATATAATTGACTTCATCAGGTTCTATTCCGAACAGCTTCGCTGAAGCAGCATCCGCAGCAACCATATCTGTCGAAATTATCTGCGATTTGAGATTTATGAGGTCAGATTTGGAAACGCCGCGGGGACCATGTTTTGTCATGACATTGTATGCATCGACAATATTCAGATCTGGTTTCCTGTACATTGAGAATTCCGCTATGCATTGGTGCAGATCATTCTGGTGCCAGAAACCTCTGTCCCATACAATGCCCATAAGATTCTTCATGGAGACGGTCAGGCGGCCTGAAGCGTGGTGTTTCAGTATTGGAACATTTATGAATACATCAGAAGATAGTATAAGTTCATGTACCTTCGCCTTTTTTATCGTTTTTGCTCCGGATATTTTTACTTCCTGATAATAGCTTTCCTGACCTCCGGAAACTATTTTGCCGCCTGCATCTTTTACAGCTTTTTCGATACCGCTGGTCGAATAGCATTTAACCCAGTTATCACACGAGTGGTCGAATACAAGCACCTCTTTTGCCCCAGCATTATAACAGTGTTCAATGATTCTCTTTACGAGAAGAGGATTTGTATTAGCAGCTCTTTCCGGTGAAACATCCCAGCCAATGTTGGGTTTTACAACGACAGTCTGGCCTTTTTTTACAAAGTTCTTCATTCCGCCCAGTGCGGCAATACCTTTATCAAACATCGCATCGGGCATTCCGCCTTTCAATGCAACGAGATCGTATGCCTGTTTAGATGTGTATTTTTCCGCCAGCGGAAGAATATTTGCAAATGTCTGAGTGCCGTATGTAGCTGCAGCTGCAGCCAGCAGACTTTTCTTGAAAAATTCTCTTCTGTCCATGTTAATATCCCTAAAAATATTGCATTAAATATAGCGAAAATTAAAAAAATAAAAACAGAAAATAGTATAAATCATCAACGTGAATTTGTTATTAAATATACTGGCTGGCCAGATAAAAAAAAGGCAAGGCCTTTAAAGACCTTGCCATCTTCATAGTGGATAGTACAACTATCATGGTGAGGCACTAATCAGAAATAAAATGAATATTAAAGTCCCAGTGATTTAAGGAATGCATCCTGTTTGGGTTCGCGCTGCAGAAAAGTTCTAACTATATCGCTCTCTTTTTCTGTTGAACCTTTTGCTAGCACCTGTTCCCTGAACCTTCTGCCGGTCTGCTTGTCCATTACTCCGTTCTGTTCAAATATGGAAAACATGTCCTGTGCATAGACTTCAGCCCAAAGGTAACTATAGTAGCCAGCAGCATAGTCAATGAGGTGACCGAATCCTGCTTCGAAATTTGTACCTTCAGTGAAAGGATATGGGAGTATCTTATTGTGCAGCTCTCGCACTATATCAGTAGTCGTCAGAGATCCTTTTGTATTAAAATGGTCGTGCAGTGTCATATCTATCTCACCATAAAGAACCTGATAGAGAGTCATAATACCGCTCGTAACATTTTTTGTGTCTATCATTTTGCGGTAGAGGTCTTCGGGAAGCGGCTCTCTGGTCTTGTAATGATGAGCAAATGTCTTGAGGACATCATAATTCCAGGCCCAGTTCTCAAATATCTGTGACGGGGTTTCAACAAAATCCATAGATACCGAAGTACCAGAAAAAGCACTGAGTTCAGACTGGGTTAATACTGCATGAAGTGCATGACCGAATTCATGGAAAAATGTTGTAACGTCTGAATGTGGCATTAGTGCAGGTTTATCTGATGTTGCAGCAGGGAAATTGCATACGAGTGCAACCGCTGGCAGCTGATAACCCTGTGAAGTAGATTTTCCTTTCAGTATATTAAAACAGCCAGCATGGTTGAATTTGTTGTCGCGTGGGTAAAGATCCAAATAAAAACGGGCAATTACTTTATCATTATCAATGACTTCATACATTTTTACATCCTTATGCCATACAGATGCATTATCGACCTGCCTGAACTGTATATCAAAAAGATGCTGCGCCGTCTTAAACATACCGCTGATCACATCATCAACACTGAAGTATTCCTTCACCAGCTCGGGATCCAGACTATAATTATCCTTCAGAAGAATATTTCTGTAATAAGCCGCCTCCCAGGGCTGGATAGCAGTTGCCGCCGGGTCATTTGTAACTTTTCGTTTAACCTGGATAAGTTCGTTGAAATCCTTTTCCGCCTTCGGTCTCAGCTTAGCAATCAGGTTATCTTCGAATTCCCAGACATTCTTTGCATTCTGAGCCATTCTTGGTTCAAGTGCATACTGAGCATAAGTCTGGTATCCAAGTATATATGAGAGTACTTTCCGGTTATATAATATTTCTTTTAGCAGTGAGATGTTTTTATCCGATGCAATGTTCAGAAATTTTGTATACAGAGATTTCCTTGCCTCATCTGATTTGGCAAGACGCATGAAAGGAAAGTATGAGGGGTAGCTCATATCAATTACGTATTTGCCGTCAGAACGACGGCGGGCATTTTTATAGTCATCAGGCAATCCGGCCATGCCGGATTCATCAAGTACAAGAGAATCACTGTATTCAGCTATATTAGTAGCAAAGCGCATGGAGAGTTCAGAAAGTTTGTTCTGTACATCTTTCAGCGAAGCTCTTTTTTCTGCCGGGAGCCTGAAACCTGATCTCTCAAATTCCTGTATTGTCTCATTCAGGAATTTTTTCCTTGGCTTGCTGAGCGTACCTGCATCAGCACTCTTTGAGTACTGCTTCAGAGCGTTGTAGAGCGTCTCATCGAGCGCGATGTTGTTGTTGAATGCGTCCAGCTTTGTCTGTGCCTCCTTGCATGCATTGCGTACCGATTCGTCAGGATTAACGTTAAGCATCAGATTTACAATGCTCTGTACGCCCGAAACGTTGTTGTATATGTCATCCAGTGCCAGCAGAGAATTGTAATATGTCCGTTTTTCTTTCGGGATACTGTAGATTTTCTCCAGAGCATTTTTAGAAGCAGCGAGTACTTCATCTGTTGCTGAAGAAATATCACGGGCAGTGATAGACTTGAAATCAATTGCCTGATTCAACGGATGGAGAACGGGGTTTTCAGTGGGCATACTAAATGACAGCACTGATAGTAGAAAAAGAAATAGAACGGTGAATGATTTTTTATCAAAAATCATGACGGCTCCTGTTATATTGTAAAATTGTTAAGACTAAAATTATTTCTTACCTTTGATTAGACGCACTACTTTTTAAAATGTTCGGTTTGTATCAGGTACGGAATTTTACCCGGTATAATTGAAGATATGTATTTGCGGATTGTCAACTGAAATGATATTTTTGTAAAAATTCAGCGATGTCATAGAAGTACATGTAGTGCTGATTTATTTAGTAATTTCAATAGTACAGGAATTCCGGTATAAAAATATGAGAAAATTATTGTTGTTGCCCCTGTTTATGGCATTTTCGGGTGTGCCGGGGGATATTTTAGCCATGAAACCCGAAAAAGATATTAAAATAATTTCAAACCACGTGCCTTATGGTCATAAGGCAGCTGAAAAAAGACAGATTTCTTCTATAATAATACATTCATCGTATAATGCACTCGATGTAGATACGTTCAGTGTGAAAGGTGTGCTTAAGGAATATGAGAATTACGGTGTGTCAGCTCACTATATCATAGACCGGCAGGGCAATATATATCAGCTGGTAAAAGATTCAGATATAGCTTATCATGCTGGACGCAGCCGACTGCCCAATGGGGATACAAATGTAAATGCATCATCAATAGGTATAGAGCTGGTCAATACGATGCAGTGCGGCCCAAACGAAGCGCAGTATGATTCACTGAACGGACTAATAGATGAGCTGAAAAGCAAGTATAAAATTAAATATGTTCTGGGGCACAGTGATATAGCTCCCGGCAGAAAGTCAGATCCATGGATGTTCAACTGGAAAAAAGTAAAAAGGTAATGTTCGTTATAAGAAAATAGAAAAGCCCCTGCACAGTAAATGCAGGGGCTTTTTTTATTAGTAGCTTATTCCAAGCGACAGGAAATGAACATCTCCAAAAATATCGTACGGTTCATAAGCATAATCTATTCTGAGCGGTACACCTGAAAGGTTGTATCTTACACCCAGTCCGGCTGTAATATCCCTGCCGTCATAGTTTGTCATGTAACCGATTCTGGCGATAAACATATCCATATACTTATATTCAGCACCGAATTTTGTTTTCTCACCGAAATCCCTTGGGTGGCGGCTTTCAGCACATACCATGAGATTATGGTCTTTGTCATGAATGTCGAAGAATCCGAGAGGTTCGACAGTAAGGCCGAAATTTACAGAAAACGGCATCGGAAATTTTTCATTTTCATATCTGAACTCTTTTGAAATATTCTGCAGTGCAGCTCCGAACTTGATTCCATTGTACTGGAAATCGTAGTATGCGCCGACATCTATAGCGAAGGGAAGTGTCAGATTACTCGATGAGTATTTCCTTTTATCGAGCACAAGACCCGAATCAACGCTGCCGGATGTTGCGATGTAAGCTTCTCCGAGGTCCTGATAGACATATTTCAGATGAATACCATATGAAAATTTATCAGAAACAGCCTGAGAAAAAGCTATACCAGCAGCAAAAGCTGTCGGTGAAAATGTACCGGTTTCAGTATATCCCTGTGAATTTCCGGCTCTGACTGTACCATAGAAGTCGCCATAGTCCATTGCCAGAAGACTGAAGCCGAGCACACCTGCATTACCAAGTTTTACAGTTGCAGCAAGTGCGTTATAATCAATATCTGCAATACCAGAAGTATGATTCAGGCTCAGGTCGTAGTTGCTCTGTATCAGGCCGAGCAGTGCGGGGTTCCAGAATATACCGTTTGAATTATAAGTAGTGGTTATTCCGACCTGACCGCGGCCGGCTACTTCAGCTGAAACCGGGTTTTCCAAAAACCTGAATCCAACCTGAGCCTTCTTCTCGATCTGGGCCGGTAAATAGGAATAACCGCCTGATAGCACAGTAATAATCAATAAAAAGAACATATATTTATAAAATTTCATCAGTACCTCCGTTAGGTCGTAATAATATTTTTTCATTTTTCAACGGACTAAAACAAATTTAACGAATTGATTATCAAGCGATTTTCCATCCTGAGCTCCTGCCTCAGTTACAGCAAGAATGTATATGCCGCTGCTGACGTACTGATTTTCATCGGTACGCTGGTTCCATTCCTCATCGGCTGTACCTTCATGCGGAATTACTTTTACAAGATCGCCCGTCTCGGTAAATATTTTCAGTACGCATTTATACGGAAGGTTAAAGAATGAAATCTTATCGGGGTTACCCTGATTCAGTCCTCCGCCTGCAGCTACTGTTGCCGGATTAGGTACAACACGCACCTGATTTGCGACTGCCAGACCGGGTCTGAAAGGTACAGCAGGCAGCATGGAACGGTTGACGTAGCGCGAACTCTCGAGTCTCTGGAATGGAACGATATCATCTGAACCCTGAGAACCATTATCCACAGCAGTAACGGCATAGTAATAGTCGACCCCTCTGATTACCGAAGAATCCACGAATGTAGTCTGCTTTCTGTCCTTTATTTCGGCTACCAGCTCCCAAACCTCATTTGATTTTTCGTCGAGCGGATCATTTACAAGCAGCGCACCTTTTTTTCTGTATACTTTCCAGGCATCCCAGTCATCGACACCGGTATTGAAGTCCCTGAAATACGATTCTTCAGGATAACTCCAGGAGACAGTAATGATGTTAGGACCGCTGACAACGTTAATGTCAGGAGGCGGGGGAGCAGAAGGAACAGTGAGGCCTCTGCGGATCCTGTCATATGCCCAGTTAGCACGGTCAAGGGCAGTAAACAAGGAATCGCGGCCCTTCAGTATCCATTCTCTCTTGCCTTCATCCGTAATCTTGCCCGCAAACCATTCGCGTCCAACTGAGTCTGAAAGGTGTCTTCCAATGCTGCCGGCACCGAGAGCATATACGAATGTAATTGAATCAATATTCGAAGATGCAGAATTCTTCGTCATAGTATAAGGACCGCAGGTTATAAACCTCATGGGACCTTTACCTGGCGCTGTCTGCAGATTAGCTGTTATAGGATCAAGCGGGAAGCGGCCACGGCTGTCATCTCCTCTGTATGTGAGTTTTGTGTCCGGACCAGTACGGCCCCAGATATCAGGATCTATGTTTGCATGCGGCATTGAGTAGGGCTGCCCTGGGTTATCGATTTTTTCGGCAACCGATTTGTCTGCATACAGAAGAGTAAACCCTGGTATTGTGGTTGAATACAGCGATCCGTTCGCTCTGTCGGGATCACCGGTGTCATCCTTTGAACCATTGGAAAATACAGGTCCCTCAGGATTATCGGAATCCCAGTAATATGCTACATAAAGTGAATCCCTCTGTCTGTTCGGAACCAGTACTGATTTCTTCTTGAACCAGCTGTCCAGATCATCTTCGGGTTCATAACCGTAACCGCCCGTAAGCATCTTGGTTCCGCCTTTTGTTGGCCCAAGACTGAATGATATAGGCCACCAGAATGTGATTGACTGGTCAGGAAGTGTGTCCCTGTCAGCAGTCAGTGCTTTTGGAGGTCTGATTTCACCGGTAAATTTATGAGTGGCTTTCCAGATTATGTAATTGTCTTGTCCGGGCTGGCTGAACGCATACACTTCAACATGGCTCCTCATGCCAAACTGGGCAGAGATATCCTCAAATTCAATTTTTACATCGCTTTTGAGAGTAGGATCCAGATACCATCTGTAAGGTGCATCTATAGGGGTGCCGTCGACTACAATGTGAGGCGGACGGTAGCGTCTGAATTCGCGCGCCCAGTCGTTCTGTCCCATATTGACAGTCTTATTGTTCCCGTCTGCACCCAACAGCTGTTTCTTTCCATTCTTGTCGATAATTCCGTTATTATCGAGGCATACCGGGTTGAAAATCTGGTAGAGCATATTTGATTTCCAGACATCGCGCGGCCAGTTAAACGAAATATCGCCCGTATTTCCGACGGTTTCGTATGTCCAGCTGAACTGTGACTGAAGGCCGCCTTCGCCGCTTGCCTTATCAAACGGCATGACGAATGCACCTACATCAACGGACATTGGCGGAGGGTAGAAATTCTTTTCCTGGGCAAAAGTACCCGAAAACAGAACTAAAACCTGTATAGATAAAAGCAACAATTTCTGTTTCATGTTTAAACCCTAAATTTAGTTCTAAAACAAACTTCTTTATTACTATATAAATGCCTTAGACTGATAAGTAAGTTACTGAAGCACTATATGTTAAGTCTTACGCCAAAGACGACTCTTCTTGGATTAAGGAACAAAGCAGGTGTCCACCATCCGAGGTTGATATAGTCCTCCTTGTATTCACCCCATTTATCGTCTCCGCCTTCATCCGGAGTCTTGAGTGAATTCTTGTATGTAGTATATTGTGCTTGTGACATATTGTTCGTATTGAGCCACTTATTATTTGTCAGGTTTTTTACGGTTACTGTAAATTCAAGTGAGCCGTAAGATGTTGCAAATGTTTTAGAAGCCCTCAGATCAATATTCCAGTAGTTAACCGCATCAATATATCTCTTATTCCTTTCGAGCGTTTCCTCAGGAGTCAGGTCAACACGTCCGCCGTCTTTCCACTCAAAGAAGAAGTTTGTATATATCCCGCCGAGCAGATGAGTCCCGAATGTTTCAGGACCGAAATCCATCGGGGTATGCAGATTAAGAGTAACGTTTGCTCTTGGTCTGGGTTCTGAACTATACTGGTTTGCTGCGCGGATTTCATTGTCGCGGGCAAGAACCCTGTCTTCGTATGTCCTGGCCAATCCGGTCTGTCCGGAACTGACCAGCATATAGTCATACATTGCATTGAAAGACACAAATCTGCCGACCGGTCTTTCAAAACGCAGTTCAAGTCCTCTGATATCTGAATACTTGTCAGGAGTATAGTAAGTTACTATGTTGTCCTTATAGTAATTGATATAAGTTCTGTATAGAGGTTCATTCGATATATCTTTATAATATGCAGTAACGTTTACAATAAAGTCATCGAAGAACATCTGTTCATATCCAAATTCATACTGTACAGTCTTTCCCATCAGCAGGTCCGGACTTGGAAGGCTGACTGTACGCATTCCGTTCAGATCTGCAAGTGCTGTATTGTAGAGGAATGCGATCTGAGGGCGCTGGTAAAAATGTCCGTAGTTGAAGTACAGTTTACTGCTCTCTGTAATAGGGAATGAAACACCCAGTCTGGGTGAGAGGTAGACCTGTACTTTATTCTTGCCTTCCGGCCATCCGGGAGGATTGTCGAGCAGGTCTCTGAAAGCTTTCCATCTTTCATAGCCCTGTGATTCGCCAGGTAATCCGGCATAAACAGTGTTGTAGAAGGCCATATAATCAGGATCTGAAGGGAACCCGACTTCAAATGCCTTTTTCATCGGATTGAAGTAATCGAGTCTCAGACCCAGATTAAGTATCATACCCTCGAATTCCAGTTTGTCCTGTGCATAAAGACCCAGCTCAAGAGGTGTAGCTTTGAAGTACTGCCATGTTTCAGGAGTATAGGCCAGCTGTGACTGCAGCCAGGTGCCTGTATATACGAACAGATCCTGAAGCTTTGCAGAAAAACCTGCTTCTAACTGGTTGTGGCGTCCGATCTGAGCGGTAAAATCGCCTTTCAGCTGATAGGCATAAGAATACGAAGAATCAATTCTTTGCGTACCGCCAAACATTCTGAAAAGTCCTAATACGTCGTCTGCAAAGTTGGTAGATGCATTAGCACTGCCGTAATCAGGTATATAATAGTGATAGGATTTTTTTGCCTTCTTGCTCCAGAAGTTTGCCATTTTCAGAGTATCCGAGGTCCCATTCTGTTCAAACCAGAACGGCTGAAGATCCTGATCCGTGTAACCCATCTGGAAATCAATAGTATAGAACGCCTTATCAGATAGAGTATGTGTCAGTTTTGCTCCGCCAACTATATTCCTCTGATCATAATACTGCAGACGGCTCAGGTTATACATATTGGTATAATTATCACCGCTGATGAGCGATGCCTGAGAAATTACAGAACTCTCAGAACTGTTCAGGAAAGAAAAACTTGAAGCTCTGTCTATAAGAGCCCCGCCATAACTCGTTGCCTGTCCGCCGCTGAGTGTTTCTGTTTTTGCATAGAGGGCATTGACAGACAATTTCATATTACTCATTATCTGAGTAGTGATTTTGGCCTGACCGTTCCAGTCAATATAATTATCTTTTGGTCCGATAGGGAATGCAAGCTGAGAGTCTTCATACTTGAAACCCAAAAGGAAAGTGGATCTTTCAGCAAATGCACCCCAAACTGGTATACTTGCTCCGGGAACAGGACCGGTAATACTGCCTTCGAGATAGTAATCGGGTTTAGTCGCAATACCTCTTTCAGGATGCTGAAGACGCCAGAGTTCATACTTCTGCAGTGAATCGAGTGCACGCTCAGCGGTTGTGTTGTTTGCCCAACCCTTAAAACCCTTGAAAATTTCGGGCACTGTAGTATCGGAAGCAGGCACACCGCGCCATGCGTAATCACCCTGGAATATTTTGTATATGAGTGAATTCTGACCCCAGGGATTGTCACCAAAAAATCGTCTCTGACCTTTTGGTGTATAGTTAAGATTCATTGAGACGGTATATCTTTCTCTCTGGCCTTCTTTTGTAACAACATTTAGCAGACCGGAACGGATACCACCGTATTTTGCTTCAAAACCGCCGGTAAGCACCTGCATTTCCTGAACTGTTGTGGAATTGAAACCAAGATACGAATTACCAGAACGGGGATCCTGCAGAGAAATACCGTCCATGCGGACATCAGTCTCTCTGATCGAACCGCCGCGGATACTAAGTCCGTTGCCTTGTTCGCCGGAAACAAGTTCAACACCTTTAAGTTTACCGACAAACTCGTCCATCCTCAGCACAGGCATCTGTTCTATCCTGGCGGTAGTAATGACTTCCTGAGTGCCGGAAACGTCTTTCTTGATTATCTCCCGTTCGGCTGTAACAACGATGTTCTGCACCTGAATTTCTGTCGAAGTCAGCTGGAAATTTACGGTGATGGTTCTGTCTAAATCCACCTTGACCATCTGCTTCGTCAGAGTATTGTATCCGACCGATGTAGCTTTCAGTGTATAGACTCCCGGAGGAACATTCAGTATAAAGAAATAACCATCCAGATCCGTTGATGCACCCATCGTCCTGGTCAATGGAACTTCTCTGCCTTCAGATAATACAGTATGTGTAATAACCACATTCACTGAAGGAAGAGCTTCTCCGGTCACTGCATCAGTCACACGTCCGGTAATTTTACCGTTTGCGGCTTGTATCAGTGACGAATAAGGATTTAAGATGAGAGTAAAAAAGGAAAGGATGATAAACAATTTTAAGGAGTAGATGTTTTTCATAATCACCCTATAAGTTAGTATTTTTTGACACTATGATAATATAAAATCTTTTCTGGACTGTCAAGTCCTAAATAAGTTATCAGGTATATTATTTTGGATTTGATGGTGCTTTTTTTTAATTAACTATATTCCTCATAATGAAAAGAAAACTTATGCGATATATGGCACTGGCCACTGACTACGACGGAACACTGGCAAAGGACGGACATGTAGATAAAACGATCATTGATGCACTTGGAGAATTCAAATCCTCAGGCAGAAAACTAATACTGGTTACAGGACGCGAATTACCCGAACTGCTGGATGTATTTCCTGAAATTGATTTATTTGATATAGTAGTAGCTGAAAACGGGGCACTGCTGTATGATCCTGCCACACACAGCGAAAAACTGCTGTGCGAGCCTCCAAAGGAAGAACTCGTCAAACTACTAAAAAAAAGGAATGTGGATCCTATGTCTGTCGGGCGGGCAATTATTGCCACCTGGAAACCTTTTGAAAAAGTTGTACTCGAAGCAATAAGGGACATCGGTCTGGAAATGCAGGTAATATTCAACAAGGACGCGGTAATGGTACTTCCTTCCGGAATAAACAAGGCAAGCGGTCTTCAGGCAGCACTGAAGGATCTGCAGCTTTCACCCCACAACATAGCTGCTATCGGCGACGCTGAGAATGACCATGCATTTCTGAGCTACTGTGAATTTTCCGCTGTCGTTTCAAACGCTCTTACTGTTCTGAAGGACAGAGCTGATTATATATGTATGAGTGACCACGGTGCCGGTGTAATAGAGTTTATGGAAAAGATAATGAAATCAGACCTTGCCGAATATACTGAACATATTGACAGACACAGGATGAACATTGGGACAGCATTTGACGGCAGTGCTGTGCAGATCGATCTGACCGGCGTAAATATTATGCTGGCAGGGTCTTCCGGAGGCGGTAAATCCACGCTTGCTGGTACGCTGCTCGAAAATTTAATTAATAAGAAATACCAGTTCTGTATTATTGATCCGGAGGGGGATTATAAGGATTTCCCGGAGACGCTGATGTCAGGCAGTCCGAAGAAACAGCCGGAAATAGAAGAAATCATAAAAATACTGCAAAATCCCGATCAGAACTGTGTGGTTAGCCTTGTAGGACAGTCACTCGACGACCGGCCTAGATTTTTCGAAATTCTTATGCCGTCTCTGGTTGAATTGCGTATAAGAACGGGCAGACCGCACTGGATAATTATAGATGAGACACACCATGTACTGCATTCTGCATGGGCCCGGGCTGCAGTTGCCGTTCCTTCTGAATTATCGGGTATGATTTACCTTACTATCGAACCTGGTAATATTGCACCAGCAGTTCTCAGTTCAGTGGATATTCTGATAACAGTCGGTCAGAACCCCAAAAAAACAATGGGGATATTTGCAGAGGCAATGGGTGTTGAACTTCCGGCTATACCTGAAGCAGATCTGCAGACAGGACAGGCTATACTATGGAATATTTCAAAGCAACAGACACCGTTTGTATTTACCACAAATGTACCTGAAATTGAAAGGCATAGACATGTACTGAAGTATGTCGAAGGAGAACTGCCTCAGGAAAGAAGTTTCTATTTCAGAGGACCGGAGAACAAACTCAAACTTAGGGCTCAGAATCTGATGATCTTTTTACAGATCGGAGAAGGTGTCGATGATGATACCTGGATGTATCACCTGAAAAACGGTGATTATTCCGAATGGTTCCGCATCATGATAAAAGACGAAGATCTCGCCGGTGAAGCCTGGGAAATAGAGAACCGCAAAGATATTTCCGCAGAGGATAGCCGTAAACTGATCAGGCAGAAAATTGAAAGCAGATATACCATTGCCGGATGAATTTTCTATTTTTCTCATGTGCAATTCTCACTCAATGACGGAATAAATATGCATTCGCCGGTATAAAACTATTATTCACCGTTTAAATAGTTGCTTATTATATAAAAACATGAGAAATTGATACTTTATTTACAAAAAAAATAAGATAATCTGAAACTTTTATTGCGAATGTTTCGTCAAAAGTCCTAAAGAGAGAAAATTTTTGGAATTCAAATATATATTCAGAGGAGTCCGGATAATGTATCGTAAAACAGCGCTGATCTTTCTTTTTATCATTAGTGGGTGCCTGTTCGCTCAGCCCAGGAACCTTAACCTCGACGAAGCAATAAAGATTGCTCTTCAGAAGAATACACAGCTTCAAAAATCTTCAGAGGCTATAAAGAGTTACGAATCCACAGTCAAGACTTCATATGGAGCGCTGCTGCCTTCTGTAGGCGCCAGTGCAGGATGGAACTGGAACCGGGTAGACGGTGAAGGCGGAGTAACTATAAGAGACGGTCAGTTAGTAAATATTCCAAGCACTCAGGACAGCCGCTCTTACAACGTAGGCGCCGGGACAAACTGGACGCTCTTTGACGGTCTTTCCAGTTACGCTAATATTGCCAAGAGCAAAAATGATCTGGAATCTGCAAGACTCTCACTGCAGCGGCTGAAACAGGATATCGTATTTGCCGTTACAAGCAGGTATTTCGCTATACTGGGAGCGAAACAGCTGTTGAGTGTAAGGGACGACGATCTGGCCTGGAATAAAAAAAATCTGGAAACTATAATTGAGCGCAACCGGCTAGGTGCTGTTACTCTTGCGGATGTATATGCTCAGCAGGTAAGAGTCGGTAATTCTGAAATCGCCCTGTTACAAACCCAGAACGACCTCGATACTAAAAAAAGTGACCTGCTGAATTATCTTGGACTCGATGTACTTGAGGAAGTAGGGTTCAACGACCCGGTAGAGGAATCTATAAAAAATGATACTACCTTTAATGAAAGCTTCAGGGAACTCAGTACCCTTGTGGATGAGGCTATAAATAACCGCGACGATATCAAGAGCTACCGCCTGCGCATAAAAAGTGCGGATGAAAGCATTCGGATGGCTTACGGAGAGTATATGCCGTCTCTGTCAAACTCAATGTCATTCTCTACACAGGGCAATAAGCCCGGCGAACTTTTCGATACAAAAATATATTCGGTGGGACTTTCTTTGAGTGTGCCAATTTTTTCCGGCTGGAGTACTGATAACAGGCTTCAGATGGCTAAAGTTGAAAAGAAGACGCGGGAAATCGAGCTGACAGAACTCGAACGGGAAACCAAAATTAATCTTAAAACTACTTACCTCAATCTTCTGACAGCTCAGAAGTCTCTTGAGGTCAGTACTCAGAATGTCCGGTCTGCACAGCAGAACAGACAGATAGAACAGGAAAAATACAACCTCGGGGCTGGAACACTTGTAAATCTTTTACTGGCCAGTTCCGAATATACTTCTGCACTTCAGAATGATATAATCAGCAGATTTAACTATGAGACGCTAAAGAGTCAGCTGGAGTACTATTTAGGTGTATTAGATTTTAAAAAATTTGAATAATTTATTTTCGAAAAGGGAGAATATAAAATGGCTAATGGAAATTCGAAAAAATCTAAAAAGAAGCTTTATATCTTCGGCGGTGTTGGTGTCGTTCTGCTGGTACTCGTTCTTTTGCTTGCTTTCAGCGGGAATAAGGAAGAGATCATTCCGGTGCAGACTGAGGAAGTTCAGAGACGCAATATAACTCAGGTCGTTGCAGCTACAGGCAAGATAAATCCTGAATATCAGGTTATTATTACGCCCGAAGTAACTGGAGAAATCGTTGAACTGCCGGTAAAGGAGGGAGACAGAGTTACAAAGGGACAGCTGCTCATAAGGATAAAACCCGATACATATCAGGCATACCTCGAAAGAGCTGAAGCCAGTCTTGAATCTGCCAAAGCTGGACTTGACCGCAATAAGGCAGTGCTCGACAAAGTAAAATCAGAATATGACCGCATGCAGGGATTGTATAAAAAGGGACTGTCAAGCGATGCTGAGCTTGAACTGGCCAAATCGAACTACCTTTCTTCAAAAAGCGATTACGATGCTCAGGCAAGCCAGGTCGCACAGACGCGCGCTTCGCTAAAGGAAGCAAAAGAAAATCTTGGCAAGACAGCTATATACTCGCCAATCAGCGGTACTATCAGCCAGCTGAATGTCGAACTTGGAGAACGCGTACTGGGCAGCGGATACAGCCAGGGAACAAACATCATGACTGTAGCTGATCTGTCCAAGATGGAGGCCACCGTTGAGGTAGATGAAAACGATGTGGTTCTTGTCAGCCCCGGCGACACTGCAAAGATTACGGTTGATGCATATGGCGATAAGGAATTTGTCGGAATTGTTTCCCAGATAGGAAACAGTGCAAAGACAACCGATCAGGGTACACAGCAGGAAGTAGTGAACTTTGAGATAAAAATATCACTCATTGATGTAGCCGATAAGAACCTGCGTCCAGGTATGTCATGCAATGCTGATATTCGTACAGAAACGAGGAGCAATGTACTTTCGGTTCCTATTCAGAGCGTGACAGTCAGAAGCAAGGGACCAGCGGCCCCGATGCCTGAGGAAGACGAGGATGGTGCCGTACAGGTTCAGAAAACTAAATCAGCTAAACCCGATGAAGTTGTCTTCCTGGTGTCAAATAACAAGGCAAAGACTGCAAAGGTCGAAACTGGTATAAGTGATGATTCGTATATAGAAATTAAAACCGGGCTTAAAGGGGGAGAAAAAGTTGTAAGCGGTTCATATAAGGCTATCTCCCGTGAACTGCAGGAAGGAACCAATGTAAGGGTTGAAGGCGGACGCCAGCTTACTGCAAAAAAATAACCATTAACACGGAACACTTGATATGAACATCATTAACATAGAACATATTGCTAAAGTATATCACGTAGGCAGTGAAGAGGTCCATGCACTCAGGGACGTATCTCTGAAAATAGATAAAAACGAGTATGTGGCCATTATGGGACCTTCCGGTTCCGGAAAATCAACTCTTATGAATATGCTAGGATGCCTCGATACACCTTCGAGCGGTTTATACGATTTTAAGGGAATAAATGTCAGCCAGATGACGGACAATGAGCTGGCACAGATACGAAACCGCGAGATCGGTTTCGTATTCCAGACGTTTAATCTTCTGGCGCGCTCTGATGCGCTTCACAATGTTGAACTTCCGCTGATATACGCCGGTGTACCGGCATCAGAAAGAAAAGACCGCGCCCGCGAGGCCCTTGTCAACGTGGGCCTCGAGGACAGAATTCATCACAAACCGAATGAACTCTCGGGCGGACAAAGACAAAGAGTGGCTATTGCACGTGCGTTGGTAACCAGACCTGCAATTATACTGGCCGATGAGCCTACGGGAAATCTCGACAGTAAAACCGGTGAGGATATTATGACTCTGTTCAACGATATATATGAACAGGGTAATACGATAATTCTCGTCACTCACGAGGAATATATTGCCGAACATGCTGCAAGAATCATCAGAATAAAAGACGGACTTATAGAAAAGGATGAGGCTGTTAGTAACCGGTATATCCCAAACGGCAAAAAATTTCTGGCCACAAAACAGGATGCTGTATAATTAACACATTATACAATTAAGAAGTATAACTATGAAAGAATATCTATTTGAACTAAAAGAGGGACTGCTTATTTCACTGCGAGCCTTCATGGCAAATAAGGTGAGAAGCGCCCTGGCAACAATCGGTATCTTTATCGGTGTCCTGTCGGTCGTTACCATGTCAACAGCTATAAAGGGGATCGATACTGCATTCCAGAATGGTATTAGTGCACTGGGCAGCGATAACCTCTATATAGATAAATGGAAATGGTTTAACGATGATAAGTGGTGGAAGACCAGAAACCGGAAAAATATCAGCATGGAGGAATTTGAGAAGTATAAATCCATGGCTAAAATGCCTCTGGCGGTAGCTCCTCAGCTGTGGGATAACCAGACTATAAAACGCGGTACCAAAGCTGCCGAGAGTATCATTATTACTGGGACTACTGCCGATTATCTGGCAACTACAAATTTTACCTTCAGTGAGGGCCGTTTTATGACTGACTCCGAAAGCAAGGCATCAAGAAATGTTGCGGTGATCGGAAGTGATGTCGCGGAAAATCTGTTCCCGAATGAATCTGCGCTGAACAAAGAAGTCAAGATTGGAGGAAGGAATTTCCGCGTAGTAGGAGTACTGGCTAAGCAGGGTAGTTTTATGCTGGGCAATATGAACCCGGATAAACAGGCTTTTATACCTATTGGTACGATCTTCAAACATTTCCAGAATAAAAATTTCAGAAGTGTTACTATTGTTGTAAGAGCTAAAAATACGGGTGCAATAGAAGAGACCAAAGAGGAAGCACTCGGTATTATGCGCCAGGTAAGAGGACTAAGCTACAGCGAGGATGACAATTTCTCGATCAATCAGCAGGAAGGCTTTACTCAAATTTATAACCAGACGGTCGGTGTCATCCAGATTGCAGGTTTGTTTATTACCGGGTTAGCTCTTTTTGTCGGTGCCATTGGAATAATGAATATCATGTTTGTATCTGTGAAAGAAAGGACTCGCGAGATTGGCATAAGAAAAGCAATCGGTGCAAAAAGACGGAGCATACTATGGCAGTTTATTATGGAGGCATCAATAATATGCCTGCTCGGAGGATTACTTGGACTTGGCGGAGCCGTTGTACTCAGTAAAATCGTCAACCAGTTCTTGCCGACTTCTGTTCAGTACGACGCTGTAATTCTTGCAATTGTCATTTCACTTATAACAGGTGTGCTTTCAGGTATGGCTCCGGCATATAAAGCAGCAAAAATGGACCCGGTTGAAGCACTGAGGTATGAATAATACATTTGAATTGTTTATCTGCGTCCCAATAAATGGAGTAATTTAATCTATGCAGCTTTTCGAAACTATCAAAATAGCCCTGAATTCTCTCAGGACAAATAAATTGCGCTCACTACTGACTATACTTGGTATAGTTGTCGGTATATTTTCAATTATCTGTATCAGTACAATTATATCAGTGCTGCAGAGCAGTATCGAAAGCGGTGTATCATCACTGGGCCAGAACACTTTCCAGATACAGAAATTCCCAGCTATACATGAACATGGACAGAGAGACAAGTACAGAAACAGGAAAGACCTGACACTTGAGGAATATTACCTGCTGAAGGAACGTCTTACAGAAGCACTGTATGTCGGTGCTGAACAGTGGAATTTTGGTGTAATCGCAAAATACAGGAATGAAGAAACCAACCCTAATGTTTCTGTATGCGGGATAACACCCGATGCACAACCAAATAATAAATGGATAATTGAGGATGGGCGCGCAATTAATAATTCCGATATTGATCATTATAGTGCTATATGTGTGCTTGGAAAAGACGTTGCCAAAAAGCTGTTCCATTTTGTAGATCCTATAGGACAGGAAATAAAGGTTGATGATAAAAGGCTTAAGGTGATCGGAGTCTATGAAGGACAGGGCGAATTATTTGGACAGAGTCGCGATAATTTTGTTGTAATGCCTATTACCACATACCAGGGATTTTATGGAAAAACCGGCAACAGCATTAATATCACCGTTATGGCACCAGGAAAAGAAACATACAACGCTACTATCGAATCAGCTATCGGCCAGATGAGAATTATTAGGAAAGTAGCACCGAGTGAAGAAAATGACTTTGAAATATTTTCAAATGAAAGCATTCTTGCACAGATCAACGATACTACAAAGTATGTCGAAATCGGTGCAATGGTAATAGCAATGATTGCACTGATAGCAGCGGGTGTCGGCATTATGAATATTATGCTGGTTTCCGTAACTGAAAGGACCAGGGAAATAGGAGTAAGAAAAGCAATTGGGGCAAAGAAAAATGCGATACTCGTACAGTTCCTTACTGAAGCAATTGTATTGAGTATAGGGGGCGGAATAATCGGTATAGTACTTGGGGTTGGAGTGGGTAATCTGGCTGGCCTTATGCTGGAAGCAAAAGCACAGATCCCGATATTTTCTGTGCTTCTCGGAGTGTTTCTCTGCATTCTTGTTGGAGTGGTATTCGGGACTTACCCTGCTTATAAGGCAGCAAATCTGGATCCGATCGAAGCACTTAGATACGAATAACCAACTGCCCGTCATATATTTTATAGCTTATCCCGGAGAATTCTCCGGGATTTTTTTTGCTTTACCGGAACTTTTTATTTTAAATTGAAATTTATATGTTTATCTGAATAAAATTGAATTAGTATGAAAAGATTTGAAAAACATATATTCATCTGCGAAAATCTGAGACCTGAAGGGCACCCAAGAGGATGCTGCGGAAGAAAGGGATCAGCTGCAATAAGGGAAAAGTTCAAATCCCGTCTGAAAGAGCTTGGACTTAATTCCAGTATCAGGGCCAACAGCTCCGGCTGTCTTGATGCATGTGAATTCGGACCGACTATAGTTATATATCCCGAGCAGGTATGGTACGGTCATGTTACTGAGGAAGACGTTGAGGAGATTATTCAGAGCCACATCATTCATGGTAAACCTGTCGAACGTCTTATGATTAGTGACAAAAGGTTTCACAGAGACGAAATATAATAAACTGGTAGGAAAAGGATATGGATGAACTGAAAAAAAGGACAGGACAAATATTCGGCATTCTGCGTACTCTTTATCCGGAACCCGAGTCAGCTTTGACATTCTCGAATCCATTCGAGCTGTTAATAGCCACGATACTTTCGGCACAGTGTACAGATGAACGTGTAAATATCGTAACTAAAGAACTTTTCCTTAAATACCGCTCGCCGCAGGATTACCTTACTGTTCCTGCAGAGGAACTGGAAAAGGATATTTTCTCTACCGGATTTTACAGGCAAAAAGCAAAAAGCATAAGAGCCTGCTGTTCAAAACTGATCGAAGAACATAACGGGGTTGTTCCGGCAGACTTTGAGAAATTAAACGCACTTCCGGGCGTAGGCAGAAAAACTGCTTCTGTCGTCGCCGGAAATGCCTTCGGGATACCTTCCATTCCGGTGGATACGCACGTAAAACGGTTGTCTAATCTCCTTGGACTTGCTGAATCCGAGGATCCGGAAAAAATTGAATATACTCTAAAGGAGATCATACCTGTGGAAGACTGGATAAATTCCTCTCACTGGCTTATACTTCACGGCAGAAGCGTCTGCAAAGCACGCAAACCTGAATGTGAGCGTTGTCAGATCAGCCATTTGTGTCCGTCTGCTTTCATGTTTTCTAAAGAAAAGTCTGTAAAGCCTAAAATAAAAAAAACGAGGGGATAAAATTATGTCTGGAAGTATTATGACCGACAGAACTGAATGTATGAATATTCTGCAGCAGTATACTCAAAGCGAAAGCCTTCTCAAACATGCATTCGCTGTTGAAGCCTGCGTGAGAGCTTATGCTGCGAAATTTGGCCAGGACACTGAATACTGGGGTAATGTTGCGCTTCTGCACGATTTTGACTATGAAAAATATCCTTCTGCTGAAGAGCATCCGTATAAGGGAGCCGAAATACTGACTCAGAAAGGCTTCAGCAAAGAATTTACCGATGCCATAATGTCTCATGCCGATTATACAAATATTCCCCGCGAAACACTGCTGCAGAAAGTACTTTTTGCATGTGACGAACTTGCCGGATTCATAACTGCTGTGGCATACGTGAAGGGCCGGTCGCTCGATGAAGTGGAGACAAAATCTGTTCTCAAGAAAATGAAGGATAAAGCATTTGCACGAGCTGTCAGCCGTGAAGACATTGTTAAGGGTGCTGAGGAACTTCAGGTTCCGCTGGACGATCATATCTCATTCTGTATAGAAGCAATGAAATCACACCGTTCATTGCTTGGCCTGTAGTTTTAAGTATATGATGGCTATCTGTTGTAAATGTCAGATAGATTATATTATCCCGGGGTAATTTACACTTTTGCTTTGCTAAATATGGGGAATTCATGAAACTCGAAGCATTATTCTTACTCTGTATTATTTGTCTCTCATCTGAATTATTTCCACAGGTAAATGATTACCGTATAATAAGCAGTGACAACAGATCGATGGTGCTGGAGTATACACCTGTATATACAGATACAAGTGTAGTGAGTATTGAAGGTAAAGTGTACCGTCATGCAAGATATTCAGGATTTATCAGCCGGTCAGACACTTTGATGGGCTATGCAGAGTCAGGCT